>JBBIIN010000082.1:0-2294 GCA_037446515.1 Gallionellaceae bacterium | reverse complement strand
TGCGCGGCATCCTTGGTGGTGATGTGTTCGAACACCACGCGCAAGGCGGGCATGTCTTTCAGTAGCGGCTGCATCACGCGCTCGATGAACACCGCCTCGCGGTCGAAGATGTCGATGTCGGCGCTGGTGACTTCGCCGTGTACTAGCAGCGGCATGCCGCAGCGTTGCATCTCTTCTAGTGCGGCGTAGGCCTTGCGCAGGTCAGTGACGCCCGCGTCGGAGTTGGTGGTCGCTCCCGCCGGATACAGCTTCACGGCATGCACCACGCCGCTCTGCCTGGCCTTTTTGATCTCTTCGGCGCTGGTGATGTCGGTGAGGTAGAGCGTCATCAGCGGCTCGAACTTCATGCCTTGCGGCAGCGCTTTCAAAATACGTTCGCGGTAGGCCACGGCTTGCTCAGTGGTGGTGACGGGCGGGCGCAGGTTGGGCATGACGATGGCACGGGCGAATTGTCTGGCGGTGTCGGGCAACACCGAGGCCATCAGCGCGTTGTCGCGCAGGTGCAGGTGCCAATCGTCGGGGCGAGTGAGGGTGAGTTGTTGCATGAAAAGGTCCCAGCTATGTGTGTGGCCAGGATTGTAGCGCGTTTGCCTAGGTGTCCTCGTATTCCGGCTCTTGCGCTTCGACATGCTTGCGCGCGTGGCCGGGAAAGAAGCGGCGCATCACCACGAAGAATACCGGCACCAGGAACACGGCGAGCAGGGTGGCGGCGATCATGCCGCCCATGACGCCGGTGCCGATGGCGTGCCGGCTCTGTGCGCCCGCGCCGGTAGAGAGCGCCAGCGGGATGACGCCCGCGATGAAGGCGATGGAGGTCATCAGGATGGGGCGGAAGCGCAGGCGGCAGGCTTCCAGCGTAGCGTCGAGCAGGCTCATGCCTTCGTCCTGCAGCTTGCGCGCGAATTCGATGATCAGGATGGCGTTTTTCGACGACAGGCCGATGATGGCGATGAGACCGACCTTGAAATAGATGTCGTTGGGCAGGCCGCGCAGCATCACGCCGAGCACGGCACCGAAGATGCCCAGCGGCACCACCAGCATCACCGCGAAGGGGATGGACCAGCTTTCATACAGCGCGGCGAGGCACAGGAACACCACGATGATGGAGATGGCGAACAGCATGGGCGCCTGCGAGCCCGATTGCAGTTCCTCGCGCGAGGTGGCCGACCATTCGTAGCCCAGGCCCGGCGGCAGTTTTCTGGCGATCTCTTCCATGGCGGCCATGGCTTCGCCGGTGCTGCGTCCAGGCGCGGGGCTGCCGCTGATCTTCATTGCCGGGATGCCGTTGTAGCGGTCCAGCTTGGGCGAGCCGACGATCCAGCGCAAGGTGGCCAGTTCGGACAGCGGCACCATGCCGCCCTTGTTGTTGCGCACGGTGATCTTCAGGATGTCTTCCGGCGTGCGGCGCGTGTCGGGCTCGGCCTGCATCTGCACGCGCAGGATGCGCCCCTGGCGCACGAAGTCGTTGATGTAGGCCGTGCCCAGCATGGATTGCAGCGTGGCATTGAGGTCGGCATTGGAGACGCCATACGCTTCGGCCTTCAGGTGGTCGATGTCGAGCAACATTTGCGGCCCGGCTTCCTGACCTTCCGGGCGCACGCCGGCCAGCACCGGATTCTGCATGGCCATGCCGAGCAGCATGTTGCGCGCTTCCAGCAACTTGTCGCGTCCTTGTCCACCCAAGTCCTGCAGGCGGAAATCGAAGCCGCCCACAGCGGAGAGTTCCGGGATGGGCGGCGGATTGATGGCGAAGATCATCGCCTGCTTGATGCGGAATAGCATCATGCTGGCCTTGCGCGCCAGCGCAGGCGCGGCGCTGTCCGCACCGGGCCTGTCGCCCCAGTCCTTCAGGCGGGTGAAGGCGATGGCGGCGTTCTGCCCGCGTCCGAAGAAGGAGAAGCCGGCTACGCCGACCACGTGTTCCACTTCGGGCTGCTTGAGGTAGTACTGCTCCACCTGCGACAGCACTTCCAGCGTGCGCGCTTGCGTGGCGCCGGGCGGCAACTGGATGACGGTGATGAAGTAACCCTGATCTTCTTCCGGAAGGAAGCTGCCCGGCAGCTTGGTGAACAGCCAGCCCATCGCGGCGACGATGGCGGCATAGACCAGCAGGTAACGCGCGGCCTTGCGCAGCACGCGCGCCACACTGTTGCTGTAGCGTTGCGTCAAGCGCGCGAAGAAAGCGCCGAACCAGCCATGTGACTGCGCCTCGTTCCGCCTGAGCAGGGACGCGCACAGCGCGGGCGTCAGGGTCAGTGCCATCAGCGCGGAGAATGCCATGGTGAGTACCAGCG
>JBBIIN010000081.1:0-2441 GCA_037446515.1 Gallionellaceae bacterium | reverse complement strand
GCGGCGGCGGTGCAGTGCTCGTCCTGCTGGGAACGCAGGACAGGGATTGATCACAACGCTTCGAAAATACCTGCCGCGCCCATGCCCGTCCCGATGCACATCGTCACCATACCGTACTTCTGCTTGCGCCGGCGCAGGCCGTGCAGCAGCGTCGCGGTGCGGATCGCGCCGGTCGCGCCCAGCGGATGGCCCAAGGCGATCGCACCGCCCAGCGGATTGACGATCTCCGGATTCAGCCCGACATCGCCGATCACCGCCAGCGACTGCGCGGCGAAGGCCTCGTTGAGCTCGATCCAGCTCATGTCGTTGAGGCTCAAGCCGACCTGCTTCAACACGCGCGGGATCGCTTCCTTGGGGCCGATGCCCATGATCTCCGGCGGCACGCCCGCCACGCTGAAGCCAAGGAACTTGCCGATGGGCGTGAGGTTGTAGCGCTTCAATGCAGACTCGGAGCACAGCAGTACCGCACCCGCGCCGTCCGACATCTGCGAACTGTTGCCCGCCGTGACCGAGCCTTTCTGGGCGAACACCGTCTTCAGTTTGCCCAGCGCTTCGAGCGAGGTATCCGCGCGCGGCCCTTCGTCCTGCGCCGCCTCGCGTGTCTTCACCTTGACCCCGTGTGTTGCCATGTCCGGTACGTGCTCGGTAATGGTGTAAGGCGTGATCTCGTCCGCGAACTCGCCGTTATTGATGGCGGCGAGCGCACGCTGGTGGCTCTGCAAGGCGAAAACATCCTGTGCCTCGCGCGAAACCTTCCAGCGCTCCGCCACCTTCTCCGCCGTCAGCCCCATGCCGTAGGCGATACCGTAGCGTTCGTCACGCTCGAAGATGACCGGGTTGAACGCCACCTTGTTGCCCATCATCGGCACCATGCTCATGCTCTCCACCCCTCCCGCCAGCATCACCTCCGCCTCGCCGAGACGGATGCGATCCGCCGCCAGCGCCACCGACTGCACCCCGGAGGAACAGAAGCGATTCACCGTCATCCCCGGCACCGTGTTCGGCAACCCGGCCAGCAGTAGCGCGATGCGCGCCACATTGGTGCCCTGCTCCGCCTCCGGCATCGCGCAGCCGACGATCACGTCGCCGATGCTGGCCGGGTCGAGCGACGGCGCCTGCGCGAGCACAGACTTCAACACATGCGCCAGCAGATCGTCGGGACGCGTGTTGCGGAACATGCCGCGCGGCGCCTTGCCGACTGGCGTACGAGTTGCGGCGACGATATAGGCTTCCTGCACTTGTTTGGTCATAGCGTTCACCTCTTTAAGAAAACGTGATTAGTTATGTTGGATTCATTCTTCTGGAGCAAGAAAATATATTGGTTTTAGTGGCAGAGCATCGCGTTTATCAAGTGCCACTTTTTCCTGATATTCGATCCACAAATCAACCAATCGCTCACAATCTATCAGAGTAATTCTCCTGCGCTCTTGATGCCTAGCAAGCTCGCTGGCATCTTTAGTAAAACTACCGGTAGTTACAAAAATTCCAACATCATCCTCATTTATCAAGGCTAAGAACGACCGGAGCTCCTCTACCCTAATCGCATCTTTTCGACGCTTCACTTGGACTTTGATTCGAGGCGGCTTTGTACCCAAAGGATCTGAATACGCAACAATATCTAACCCACCATCTTTTCCCGGTGGCGAAACCCAATTTACGTGATACCCCATTGCCTCAAGAAGTGCAGCAACAAGATCCTGCAAAACATATGGGTCAATAATTTCTAGAAAGTTCGAAATTTCGTTCCACGCCTGCTCACCAGCCTCTTCAAAAGTAATCGTTGCCTCCCTCTCCTCTGCAGCATCTTCTGGCTCTGCCTCAACTGGGTTGGCTCGGCGCCATTTCCAATAAAGTCGGGACGCTTCTCGGTAAAAATCATCAGGCTTTGGAAAAGATTTAAGTGCGTCTAACCCTACTGCGGTAACTGCCCATGTCCCCTTGGATTTAGTCATCCAACCAGCTTTCACTGCGTCAACGGTGGCAAAGCGTAAAATCTTATCGAAACGTCTTCCTCCTTTTTCGTATTCGCCCTCCTCATGAGATGTAAGTTGAATACGACTAGCTACGGAATCTAGTGCATTACGAGCAGCAACACCTTCCGGATGTTCGGCCAAAACCCCGAACAAAGTTTGAAGTAATAATCCTGTTCGCTCTCTCGTTATTCCTTTACCCATATACAATTCTTTCCAAGGTTGCTATTCCAATTAATTCCGCAACGGCTTCCCGTTCTTCAGCATGTGCTCGATGCGTGCCTGCGTCTTCTCGGTTGCGAGCAGCTCCATGAAGTGCTTGCGCTCCAAATCAAGCAGCCATTGCTCGTCCACATAGCTGCCCGCTTCCACGTCGCCGCCGCAGATGGTGTCGGCCACACGGCAGCCGATGTTGTAGTCGTGCTCAGAAATGAAGTTGCCTTCGCGCATGTTGACCATCGCGGCCTTGAG
>JBBIIN010000080.1:0-2606 GCA_037446515.1 Gallionellaceae bacterium | reverse complement strand
GTCCTTCCTTACATCTCAGGAGGGGTACACAAAAATACGCAGGAGGCCCAGCATGTTGATGTGCATGTAAAACTGACCCGGGATGTGCATCTAAATTTGACCCACCCTTGAATTATCTCCGAACCTCTCAGGTTGTGGATAGTTTTCTGGATTTGCCCCCTTTCCCGGTTTGAGTTGAACTGTTTCTGAAGCGGTAGCTGTCGTTGCCGGTCTCCACGATGTGGCAGTGATGAGTGAGGCGGTCTAGCAGTGCCGTCGTCATCTTCGCATCCCCGAACACGCCGCCCCATTCCGAGAAGCTCAGGTTGGTGGTGATCACGATGCTGGTGCGCTCGTAGAGTTTGCCGATGAAGTGGAACAGCAATGCGCCGCCAGCCTGGCTGAACGGCAGGTAGCCGAGTTCATCCAGCACCACTAGGTCGGCGTACATCATGCGTGATGCGAGCTGGCCTTGTTTGCCTGCCGCCTTCTCCAACTCCAGCAGATTCACCAGTTCGATGGTCGAGAAGTAGCGCACACGGCGGTGCTGGTGCTGCACCGCCTGCACCCCGAGGGCCGTGGCCAGATGCGTCTTGCCCGTGCCGGGGCCGCCGACCAGCACCACGTTCTGCGCCTGGTCCAGAAACTCGCAACGGTGCAGTTGCCTGATCAATGCCTCGTTCACCACGCTCTGGCTGAAGTCGAAGCTGGCCAGGTCGCGGTAGGCCGGGAAGCGGGCCGCCTTCATCTGGTAGGCGATGGAGCGCACCTCGCGTTCCGCCATCTCGGCCTTGAGCAAGGTGCCCAGCAGTTCCTGCGCGCCCTGATACGCGGGAGAACCCTGGCTGGCCAGTTCATCCACGGCCTGTGCCATGCCATACAGCTTGATGCTCTTGAACAGGGTGATCATCGCCTCATGCTGCATGGCGCACCTCCCGCAGCTGGTCATAACGGCAGGTGTTGGCTTCCGGCTCGACCACCAGCGTCAGGCGGCTGGGTGTATCGACCGGGGCCGGTGATGCGGGCTCGATCAGGCGCTTGAGCAGGTTCAGCACATGCTGCTTGGAGGGGGCGCCGTTCTCCAGCGCCAGTTCGACGGCAGCCAGCACCGCCTCTTCATCGTGTTGCAGCACCAGCGACAGGATCTCCACCATCTCGCGGTCGCCGCCCATGCGCTTCATCAGGATGGCTTGCAGCCGCTTGAAGCCTTCCGGCAGGTCGGCGAACGGTGCGCCGTTGCGCAAGGCGCCGGGCTTGCGTTGCAGCACGCTCAGGTAATGGCGCCAGTCGTACACGGTGCGCCCGATCTTGGGCGTGCGCTCCATCAGCCTCGGGTGCTCGGCAATGATCTGACCTTCAGCCACGAACAGCAGCCGGTCTGCATAGACCCGCAGGCTGATCGGGCGGTTGGCGTACGAGGCCGGTACGCTGTAGCGGTTGCGCTCGAAGGTGACCAGGCAGGTCGGCGACACGCGCTTGATGTGCTCGACGAAGCCGTCGAACGGACAGGGCAGCGGCATCAGGTGCGCGCGCTCGGCTGCAAACACCTCGGCGATGGTCCGCTCGGGCTGTTCGGGGTGGGCGATCTCACCCCATAACTCGATGCAGCGTTGCTCCAGCCAGTCATTCAACTCATCCAGACTGCCGAATGCGGGCAGCCGGTTCCAGATGCGGTGTCGGGAGTCCTGCACGTTTTTTTCGATTTGCCCCTTCTCCCAGCCGGATGCCGGGTTGCAGAAGTCGGCGTCGAACAGGTAGTGGCCGACCATCGCCTGGAACCGGAGGTTGACGTCGCGCTCCTTGCCCTTGTGTACCCGGTCCACGGCGGTCTTCATGTTGTCGTAGATGCCGCGTGCCGGCACGCCGCCGAATACCGCAAAGGCGTGGTTGTGCGCATCGAACAGCATCTCGTGCGTCTGTGTCGGATAGGCCCGCAGCGTGAAGACCCGGCTGTGACTGAGCTTGAACTGCGCGACCATGAGCCGGGTGCGCTCCCCGCCAATCATGGCCCAGTCTTCGCTCCAGTCGAACTGGAAGGCTTCGCCGGGCGCGAAGGCGAGCGGAATGAAGGTGCCGCGCCCGGCCGTCCGGGCCAGTTCCTGCTGTTCACGACGCCAGCGCCGCGCAAAGGCGGTCACCCGATCATAGGAGCCGGTGTAACCCAGCTGCACCAGATCGCCATAAAGTTGTTTCAGGCTGCGCTTCTGCTTGCGGTTCCGGCCCGCCTCGGTCTTGAGCCACGCAGCCAGTTTAGGAGCGTAGTCGTCCAGCTTGCTGGGGGTCTTGCGGGCGGGGTACTTCGGCTCGACTACCTTGTTGGAGAGATACTTCCGGATGGTGTTGCGGGAGAGGCCGGTCCTTCTTTCGATCTCCCGGATCGGCATGTTGTCGCGCACATGCCAGCGCCTGATGCTACTCAATATCGCCACGTTGATCACTCCTGTCACTCCCGCTCATTTCTTGAGCAGGACAGTTTCACACGTGGGTCAATTTTCGATGCACAATCCCTGTCTGGGTGGGTCAGTTTTCAGTGCACCGCAACATGATGCAGAGTGACGCTAAGTCATTGTTCGATTGGTGGGCGATACTGGGTTCGAACCAGTGACCCCTGCCGTGTGAAGGCAGTG
>JBBIIN010000079.1:0-2678 GCA_037446515.1 Gallionellaceae bacterium | reverse complement strand
CCATGCTCATCCACCACGCGGAAGTTCATTGCAAGATGTAACGGCAACTGCTCCAAACGGAAAGCATCCAGCGGCACGTCGAGCTGCTTTTGTTCGCGGATATAGCGCGCCAGCGCCTGCAGCAGCGGCGTATCCGATGGCGGCACCGCCGTGCAGAACGCCGCCGCGAATTCCGGCACCGGCACCAAGTGGCGGCGCACTCGCTGCGGCAGCGATTTCAGCAATTGCGCCACCTTCTCTGCCAGCAAACCCGGCACCAGCCATTCACAGCGCGCTGCCGACACCTGGTTGATGAGCGCCTGCGGCACGGTCAGCGTCATGCCGTCGTCGCTTTTGCCAGGCGCGAAGTTGTAGCCCAGCGCATAGCTGACGCCATTCATCAGCAGTTGCGGCGGGAACTGGTCGGTGGTGATGCCCGCCGCCTCATGGCGCATCAGGTCATCCTTCTTCAGGAACAGCAGCTTGGGATTGTCGCGCTCGGCTTCCTTGCGCCACTTCTCGAAGTCCGCGCCGTTGTGCATGCCGGGCGGGATGCGCCCATCGTAGAAGGCAAAGATGAGTTCGTCGTCCACCAGCACATCCGGGCGGCGCGCCTTGTGTTCCAGCGCTTCGATATCGGCGATGAGCTTGCGGTTGTGCGCGAAGAACGGCGCCTGCGTATTGAACTCGCCCTCCACCAGCGCGGTGCGGATGAACACCTCGCGCGACTCCTGCGGATTCATCGCCCCGTAATGCACACGCTTCTTCGGGTTGATGAGCAGGCCGAACAGCGTGCTGCGCTCCCACGCTGCCACCTGCGCTGCTTTTTTCTCCCAGTGCGGGTCGTAATGGCTGCGCTTGATGAGATGCGCGCCGACTTCTTCCAGCCACTCCGGCTCGATACGCGCCACGCAGCGCGCATACAGGCGCGTGGTCTCCACCAGCTCTGCGGCCAGCACCCACTTCGCGCCTTTCTTCGCCAGCACCGAGTTGGGCGCGATGAAGAATTTCGTTTCGCGCGCGCCGAGGTAATGCGGCTCGTTCACCGCGCGCGTGCCAATGTTGCCGATCAACCCGCACAGCAACGCCTTGTGGATCTGCTCGTAGCTCGCTGGCTGCTCGTTGAAACGCGCGCCCATCTCGGCAAGCTGCGCATGCAGTTGCTGATGCAGCTCGTGCCATTCGCGCAGGCGCAGCGGCGACAGGAAATGGTCGCGGCATTCGTTCGCCCATTGCTTGTTGCTCTTCTTGTGCTTGATGCCGTTCTGGAACCAGGCCCACAGCTTCGGATAGGCGAGGAAATCCGAACGCTCGTCGTTGAAGCGCTGGTGCGCGGCATCGGCCGCCTCGCGCCGCTCCGCCGGGCGGTCGCGCGGGTCTTGCAAGGCCAAGGCGCTGGCGATGATGCCGATCTCGGTCAGGCACTGGTACTGCTTGCCGGCCAGCAACAGACGCGCGATCTTGGGGTCGAGCGGCAGTTTGGCAAGCTCATGCCCAAGCCGGGTCAACTGGCGTTTCTCGTCGATGGCATTCAGCTCGTGCAGCAACTGGTAGCCGTCCGCGATGGCGCGTGAGCCGGGCGGCTCGATGAAGGGAAACTCGCCCACCTCGCCCAGCCCCAGCGCACTCATGCGCAGGATGACCGTCGCCAACGACACGTGGAATATCTCCGGGTCGGTGAACTCGGGACGTTGCAGGAACTCCTGCTCGTCATATAGGCGGATGCAGATGCCGCTCATCACGCGACCGCAACGCCCGGCGCGCTGGTTGGCTGCCGCGCGCGAAATCTTTTCGATATGCAGCTGCTCCACCTTCTGGCGGATGCTGTAACGGTTGATGCGCGCCAAGCCGGGGTCGATCACATAGCCGATGTTGGGCACGGTGAGCGAGGTTTCAGCCACATTGGTCGCCAGCACCACACGACGCTGCTGACCTGGCTTGAACACGCGATCCTGTTCCGCCGTCGAAAGGCGCGAGAACAACGGCAATATCTCGATGCCCTTGTGCTGGTGCTTGCGCAGCGCCTCGGCAGCTTCGCGTATCTCGCGCTCGCCGGGCAGGAACACCAGCACGTCGCCCTTGAGCCCACCTATGCTCAATTCATCCAGCGCGGCACAGATCGCCTGCGGCACATCTTCAATCTCACCCTCTTCATCCTGCTGCGGTGCGCGGTAGCGTATCTCCACCGGATAGCTGCGACCGAAGACTTGCAGCACTGGCGCATTGCCAAAATGCTTGGAGAAACGCTCCGCATCCAGCGTGGCCGAGGTGATGACGAGCTTGAGGTCTGGCCGCTTCGGTAGCAGTTGCTTGAAATAACCCAGCAGGAAGTCGATGTTCAGCGAACGCTCATGCGCCTCGTCGATGATGAGCGTGTCGTATTGCCTGAGCAGCGGGTCGCTGTGAATCTCGGCCAACAGGATGCCGTCGGTCATCAGCTTGATGGCGGAATCGGGGGATACCTTGTCGTTGAAACGCACCTTGTAGCCGACCAAGCCGCCGAGCTCGCTCTTCAACTCATGCGCGATGCGCGCCGCCACCGAACGTGCGGCGACGCGGCGCGGCTGGGTGTGACCGATGACCCCGTTCACCCCGCGCCCGATGGACAGGCAGATCTTGGGCAGTTGCGTGGTCTTGCCGGAACCGGTCTCGCCGCACACGATGACCACCTGATGTTTTGCGATGGCCTCGGCCAAATC
>JBBIIN010000078.1:0-3020 GCA_037446515.1 Gallionellaceae bacterium | reverse complement strand
TCCAGTCGGCAGCGTCCCGCTGGCCGGGGTGTTCGTGTGGAAGGCCAACGACATCCTGCTGGAGGCCTTGCGCGCGAGCGGCCATCTGCTGTGCCAGGAAAAGACCAAACACAGCTACCCGCATTGCTGGCGGCACAAGACGCCCATCATCTTCCGCGCCACGCCGCAATGGTTCATCGGCATGGAGCAGGGGGAGGAGGGCGCGACGCTGCGCCAGCTTGCCAATGATGCGGTGGCGGACACCCGGTTCTTCCCGTCGTGGGGACGCGCGCGCCTGGAAGCGATGATCGGGAATCGTCCCGACTGGTGCGTGTCGCGCCAGCGCAACTGGGGCGTGCCCATGCCCTTTTTTGTGCACCGCGAGACCGGCGCCTTGCATCCGCGCACGGATGAGCTGCTGGAACAGGTGGCCCAGCGCGTCGAGCAGTCCGGCATCGAAGCCTGGTTCTCGCTGAACAGCGCAGAGCTGCTGGGCGAGGATGCTGCGCATTACCGCAAACTGAGCGACACGCTGGACGTGTGGTTCGATTCCGGCGCGACGCATTATGCGGTGCTGGCCAAGCGCGCAGGATTGCGTTCGCCTGCCGATCTTTACCTGGAAGGCTCCGACCAGCATAGAGGCTGGTTCCAGAGCTCGCTGCTCACCGGCTGCGCCATCAATGGCCGCGCGCCCTATGATGCGCTGCTCACGCATGGCTTCGTGGTGGACGGCAAGGGCATGAAGATGTCCAAGTCCAAGGGGAATGTGATTGCGCCGCAGAAGGTGATCGACACGCTGGGGGCGGACATCCTGCGCCTGTGGGTGGCTTCCACCGACTATTCCGGCGAGCTGACCATCTCCGATGAGATCCTCAAGCGCGTGGTGGAGAGCTACCGCCGCATCCGCAACACGCTGCGCTTCCTGCTGGCGAACATCGCGGACTACGACCCTGCACGGCACGCGCTGCCAGTGGAGCAGTGGTTGGAGATAGACCGCTATGCACTGCTGCTCACGCAGGAGTTGCAGCGCAAGGTGGCGGATGAGTATGAGAAATATCAGTTCCATGTTGCGGTGCAGCATCTGCTTACTTTCTGCTCGGAAGACCTGGGCGGCTTCTACCTCGACATCCTGAAAGACCGCCTCTACACCGCGGGTGAGAACTCCAAGGCACGCCGCTCGGCGCAGAACGCGCTGTTCCACATCACGCATTCATTGGCCCGTCTGATCGCGCCCATCCTGAGCTTCACCGGCGAGGAAGTGTGGGCGGCGCTGACAGGCAAGCAGGAAGTGAGCGTGTTCGAACAGCAGTGGTATGCGCTACCGGAAGCAGGCCTGAGCGGCGAATTACTCAGTGCTTGGGCGGACATTCGCGCCGTGCGCGAGCAGGTGAACAAGAGGCTGGAAGAGCAACGTGCCACCGGTGCCATCGGCTCCGCCTTGCAGGCGGAAGTGGATGTGCAAGCGCCCAGGGAAACCCATGAACTGTTGGCGCGGCTGGGTGATGACCTTCGTCTGGTGTTCATTACCTCGCGTGCAACCGTGCATCTGCGCGAGGGTGAACTGGAGATCAAGGTAACGCCGTCTGCACACGCGAAGTGCGAGCGTTGCTGGCACTACCGCGCCGATGTGGGGGTGAATGCGGAACATCCGGCCCTGTGCGGGCGCTGCGTGAGCAATCTGTTCGGTAGTGGCGAGGCGCGCCGCTATGCTTAAACGCTGGCTGCTGGCAGCCATCAGCGTCATCGTGCTCGACCAGTGGAGCAAGGCGGCCATCAGCAGCCATTTCATGTTCGGCGAGAGCCTGGTGGTGACCCCATTCTTCAACCTGGTGCTGGCGCATAACACGGGCGCCGCCTTCAGCTTCCTGCATGATGCTGGCGGCATGCAGCGCTGGCTGTTCTCCGCCGTCGCCATCGCGGCTTCGATATGGATCGTATGGCTGCTGCGCAAGCACCAGAACGAAAAACTGTTCAGCTTTGCGCTGGCTTTCATCCTGGGTGGCGCGCTGGGCAATCTGATCGACCGCATCATGTATGGCTATGTGGTGGACTTCCTTGATTTCCATTGGGAGACCTACCATTTCGCCGCGTTCAACCTGGCCGATTCTGCCATCACCTGTGGCGCGGGATTGTTGATACTGGATAGCTTCAGAGGGAAACATCATGGAACTGTTACTGGCTAACCCGCGCGGCTTCTGCGCCGGGGTGGACCGCGCCATCGAGATCGTGGAGCGCGCGCTAGCGCTGCATGGCGCGCCGATCTATGTGCGCCACGAGGTGGTGCACAACAAATTCGTGGTCGAGGGGCTGCGTGCCAAGGGCGCCATCTTCATCGAAGATCTGAAGGACGTGCCGCCCGGCAGCATCCTCATCTTCAGCGCGCACGGCGTGCCGCAGTCGGTGCGGCGCGAGGCCGAGGCGCGCAGCCTCACCGTGTTCGACGCCACCTGCCCGCTGGTGACCAAGGTGCATATCGAGGTCTCGCGCATGCGCGGGCAGGGTATGGAGATCGTGATGATCGGCCACAAAGGGCATCCCGAAGTGGAAGGCACGATGGGGCAAAGCGAGGGCGGCATGTATCTGGTGGAATCGGTGGCTGACGTTGCGAAGCTGCATGTGCGCGACGAGCAGAACCTGGCTTACGTTACGCAGACCACCCTGTCGGTGGACGATGCCGCCAGCATCGTTGCCGCGCTGAAGACCCGCTTTCCGTTCATCACCGGGCCCAAGAAGGACGACATCTGCTATGCCACGCAGAACCGCCAGGATGCGGTGAAGGCGCTGGCGCAGCAGAGCGATCTGGTGATCGTGGTCGGTTCGCCCAACAGTTCCAACTCCAACCGCCTGCGCGAAGTGGCGCACAACTTGAATATTCCGGCCTATCTGGTGGACAACGCCGATGAGGTGCAGGCCGCATGGTTGCAGGGCAAGCGCCACGTTGGCATCAGCGCGGGCGCTTCCGCGCCGGAAGTGCTGGTGCGGCAAGTCATCGCGCGCCTCAAAAAACTGGGCGCGGATCAGGTACGCGAACTGTCGGGAAT
>JBBIIN010000077.1:0-3457 GCA_037446515.1 Gallionellaceae bacterium | reverse complement strand
CCCGGCACAGTCATGAGCCTGCGCGCAACGCTTTCCCGCCGCTTGCAGCCATTGCTGGCACGCTTGCATTTTGGGCTGGGCGGCACGGCGTTCATCCTCAGCTTCGCGGCGCTCAACGCGCTGTTGTATCACCTGCCGCTGTATTCCTACGCCGTGCGGGAATTCGCCCCATTCTCTTTCCCTGCTGCGCTCACCCTGCTGACGCTGTTCGTGATGGTCATGCTGTTGACTGCATTGGCGCTGTTCGTGGCCGCGCTGTTCTGGCAGCGCCTGCTGAAACCGCTGGCCATCTGCATCGTGCTGGGCAATTCTCTCGCGCTGCATTTCATCCTGGCCTATCAGGTGGTGCTGGACAAGGCCATGATGGGCAACGTGTTCAACACCAATTCCGGCGAGGCGGGCAGTTATCTGCATCCCAGCATGCTCACGCATCTGTTGCTGTTCGGGGTGTTGCCCGCCTGGCTGTTGACGCGCATCACGCTGCGCCATGTCTCGCGGCTGCGCATCGGCGCGGCGCTGTTGCTCACGCTGCTGCTGGGCGTGGGCTGGCTGTATGCCAATGCGCAGACCTGGCTGTGGATAGACAAGCATGCGCGCAAGCTGGGCGGCATGATCCTGCCGTGGTCTTACACCATCAACGCCGCGCGCTACCAGGCGGACAAGATGATGCAATCGCGCGAACTGGCGCCCTTGCCCGAGGCGCATTTCACCGCGCAAGGCAAGACCGTGGTTGTACTGGTGATCGGCGAATCGGCGCGTGCGGCGAACTTTTCGCTGTATGGCTACGCCCGCCCGACCAACCCGCAACTTGCTGAGGCAGGCGCCATCGCCTTGCGCAACGCACATTCCTGCTCCACCTACACCACGGCCTCGCTGCAATGCATGCTGGCCCACGTGGACACCAGCAACAGCCTGAGCCACGGTTACGAGGCGCTGCCCAGCTACTTGCAACGGCAGGGCATAGACACCATATGGCTCAGCAACAACTGGGGTGAGCCGCCGTTGAAGGTACAGACCTACCAGCGTTCCACAGAACTGCGCGGCAGTTGCCAGGGCGACGGCTGCAACTACGATGAGGTGCTGTTGACCAGATTGGCGCAACGCATCGCCAGTTCGCACAGCGAGCGCATCTTCGTGGTATTGCACCAGTCCGGCAGCCACGGCCCCGACTACTACAACCACTATCCTGCGGGGGGCGAACAATTCACCCCCGTTTGCCACTCGGTGCAGTTGCAGGATTGCACGCCGGAATCGGTCGTCAATGCCTATGACAACACCATCCTGTACACCGACCGCTTCCTGTCCAGGGTCATCCAGGCCCTGCACGCCATACCTGACGCCGCCACGCTGATGATGTATGTGTCGGATCACGGCGAATCGCTCGGCGAGCATGGCTTATACTTGCACGGCACGCCGTATGCGCTGGCACCGGATGTGCAGAAGGACATCCCCTACATCGTGTGGATGTCGGATGCCTTCAAGCTGCGCAAGACCTTGGCGGCAGAAGCAGCGCTGGGCAAGGCGCACCATGCGCATGAGACGGTGTTCCACAGCGTCATGGGCGCTTTCGATATGCGCAGCGCCATCTACCAACCGCAACTGGACATCTTCACCGACAAAAAACGATAGGAAACCCACTTGAGCAAACTGCGCGACTATCTGCCGAAGCAACGCCCGATGCAGTTCATCGCCGCCTGCCTGATCGGCATCTTGGTGTTCGCGCTGTATCCGAGCGATTTGGCCAGCTACCGTCCCGGCCATGCGCGACCGCTGCCGGCATGGGTCGAAGTGACCGACACGCAGGCGCGCTTCATCAACACCATTGCGCAGGCCGGCCTGCCATTGCTGTTGCAGGACAAAGCGGGCCTGGTGCAGTTAGCCTATGTCGCCGTCACCACCACCATCGCCACCCATGGCCTGAAGTGGATGCTGAACGATGTGACCATCGCCGGGACTCGCCTGGGCGAGCGGCCCTACTCGCCGGACAGCGAGAACAACATGCCTTCCGGCCACTCCTCGATGGCATCCTGCGCCGCCTATTTCGTGGCGCGGCGCTATGGCTGGTGGCACCTGCTCTATCTCGCACCCATCACCCTGCTCACCATGGCGGCGCGCTACATGCTCGACGCCCACACCATTTCCGCCGTGCTCACCGGTTGCCTGATCGGCCTGCTCTGCGCGGCGTGGTGGACTTCTTCCTATAGAACCAAAGTGTCAGCACAGACGCAGCGATGATCCGGTCTGCGCCTGCACTGTCTTCGCGTTAGAACAACCCCTGTCCGTATTTACTCTTCCAGCAAGCTACGCAGCATCCACGCATTTTTCTCGTGAACCTCCATCCTCGCGGATAAGAGATCAACGGTCGGCTGGTCGCCCGCTTGCTCGGCCACCGGCAGCACTTCGCGCGCGGTGCGCACCACGGCTTCCTGTCCGGCGACGAGTTGCTTGATCATTTCTTTCGCGCCCACGCTGCCGCTGCTGTCGCGGATCGAGGTGAGTGCGGCGAATTCCTGGTAGCTGCCCGGCGCGGGATAGCCCAGCGCACGGATGCGTTCAGCCACCAGATCGACCGCGTTCCAGGTCTCGGTGTACTGCGTCATGAACATCAGGTGCAGGGTCTGGAACATCGGACCGGTGACGTTCCAGTGAAAGTTGTGCGTCTTGAGATACAGCGTGTAAGTGTCGGCCAGCATGCGGCTCAGGCCGTCCGCGATTTTCTTGCGGTCTTTTTCCGCGATGCCGATGTTGATGCTGGATGTCTTGCCCATGATGCGTCTCCTTTCATAGCCAGAAAATATCGAATGCCGCGTTGGTCCGGGGGATTTTATGCCGTCGCCGTGGTTTGCGGCAAAGTCCGCTCACGCAACCGGTTTGCCGAACACGTCGTCCAGTTCCGCCGACTCCCCGGCCAGCCCCATGCCCAGCATGGCCAGTGCGGCTATACACAGTTGCCACGCTGCTGCGATATGGTGCGTGTGATGAATGAGCGTTTCCATGATTACCTCCTCCTTTTCTGAGGCCGCCCGCCCCACGCAGGCGGCCCATGGTTTAGTTGAGATCGAAACGGTCCAGGTTCATCACCTTGACCCACGCCGCCACGAAGTCGTGCACGAATTTTTCCCTGGCATCGGCAGCCGCATACACCTCCGCCAAGGCACGCAGTTGCGAGTTGGAGCCGAATACCAGATCGGCACGGGTGGCGGTCCACTTTGCCTTGCTGCTCCTGCGGTCGCGCACCTCGAACTCGCTCTTCTCGTCGTTGACCGGTTTCCACTCGTTGTTCATGTCGAGCAGGTTCACGAAGAAGTCATTCGTCAACGCACCGGGGCGGTCGGTGAACACGCCGTGCTTGCTGCCGCCGAAGTTGGCCCCCAGGGCGCGCAGGCCGCCGACCAGCACCGTCATCTCCGGCGCGGTAAGCGTGAGCAATTGCGCCTTGTCCACCAGGAAGTGCTCG
>JBBIIN010000076.1:0-3984 GCA_037446515.1 Gallionellaceae bacterium | reverse complement strand
CATGCTGGGCCTCCTGCGTATTTTTGTGTACCCCTCCTGAGATGTAAGGAAGGACATCCCTCCGCGACTAAGGATCGCATCCGCCATTTCGGCCATGCAATCACTTAAGGAGAACACCATGAACCTCAGTACCCTCACCAAGACCCTCCTCTCGTCCGGTGCCTTGGCCGCGGCTATGACCGGGACCGCGCTTGCCGCCCCCTGTGGCGCAGCCAATCCATGCGGGGCACGCTCTCGCAAGGAGGCTTCAGCCAACCCATGTGCCAGCAGGAATCCCTGCGCAGGCAAACATCCGTGCATGGCGAAGACAAAGAAAAAGGCCAATCCCTGTGCCGCGAAAAACCCCTGCGCGGCAAAGAATCCCTGCGGCGCCAGGAATCCATGCGCAGCGCACTAGGCACGCGCCCGGCTGCTGCCAGTCCGGATGCCCGGACTGTCGCAGCGCCCGATCTCTCCCGCTTGCCGCTGGAACAGTTGCACGCCATGCGGCAGGCGGGGCGGGAGATCACCGAGTGCTATCGCGTGTTGAGCAAGTCCGGGTTGAACATCGTGGGGGAAGTGCTGCGCGACAACCTGAACCGGGGCGACACGTTCTACGAGTTCAACCACTATCCCGATGATGATGTGTACGACCGCGAGACGCATGCGCAGTATTACTACCACGCGCATCGCAGCGAGACCGGAGAGCATGGCCACTTCCACTGTTTCCTGCGCCCCAAGGGGATGCCTGCGGGTGTCGCCCCCATCGTTTACCCCGCCACCGACCCGTGGCCGCAGGGCGATGAAGCACTGTCTCACCTCGTAGCCATCGCGATGGATGGCTACGGCTTCCCCACCGGCCTGTTCACCACCAACCGCTGGGTGACCGCCGAAGCTTGGTATCCGGCCGATCAGGTGATGCGCATGCTTGACCGTTTCGTCATCGACCACGCCTTTCCCTCCTGGCCGGTGAACCGCTGGATCAGCGCCATGTTCGTGCTGTACCGTCCGCACATCGAGGCCCTGCTGAGAAAACGGGACGAGGTCGTGTGGGCTTGGACGGCAGCGCGTCCCGACACGGATGTGTTCGAGGACCGTGAGTTGGACATCACCAGCCAGATGGAAATCTCGGTCGATGACACGCTGTGGCTGGTGGAACTGGCGCTTGCCGGACGACCAGGATGACCTCGTTCCCGCGCGGGCAATCAAACATTGGGTAGAATCTGGCTGTCCATCACCATATCGAAGCTGATCATGCGCTCACCCAAACCTGTTCTGGAATCCCTGCTCACCTGCCCGCATTGCGGGTACAGCAAACTGGAAACCATGCCGGAGGATGCATGCCAGTGGTTCTATGAGTGCAGCCAATGTCATGCAATGCTGAAACCGAAACCCGGAGACTGCTGCGTGTTCTGCTCCTACGGCAGCATGCCCTGTCCGCCGGTTCAACAGCATGGCAAAGGTGCCTGCTGCTAAAGCTGCGCGTCAATCAGATCCAGAAATTCCCGCGCCACTGGCCACGCACATAGTCGATGCTGACAAAGCGCGGGCCGATTCGTTTCGATTGCGGCGTTTCGAGCTTGATCTCCGGCTGGCGCCCTAATCTGTCGGCTATCTCAAAGGAGCAGGCCGCGGAAGTGACTGGACGGAAAAAGATCGCAAGCTTGTCGCTGACGCTGATGAGGTTGCGATCCGGCGCCATCTCGTGCTCGGCGGAACGGCCCCATTCCACCGACACGTCCCTGCCGTTGATCTGTCCAGTATTCGAGATCATCGCGTTCTCCTCTCACAGCACGTGCGGTGCGATCTCCTGCACCATCGCACCGATCAACTCGGGATCGCTATCGGGTGCAAGTTCAGATGCGCCACCGCGCTGGCCGGTCATCTCCAGCTTGCGCTCCTCACCGTGCTTACTGAGTCGCGATTCACCTCCACAGCAATGGCAATAAACATGCTCGCCGTCGCGCAGGCTGGCGCGTATCGCTAGTGGTGCGCCGCAGCCGCACTGGAACATCGGCAGCCCAGGTTCGCTGTGCCCGACAATGTGCGCAAGGTGATCGGTACCGCTCAGCGTCAAGAAATGTTGCGCCAGCCTGATATCGAACTGGCTGCCCAGTTCGTTGCCGATGATGTTCAGTGCCTTGTCCACCGGCATGCCTTTGCGATAGGCGCGCGTGCTGGTCATCGCGTCGAAGGCGTCGGCGATGCTGACGATGCGCGCGACTTCCGGAATGACATCGCCCGCGATCCCGTGCGGGTAACCCTTGCCGTCCGGCCGCTCGTGGTGACCTACCACCGCATCGAAGGCCAGATTGGCGAGCGGATGGTTGCTCAGCAGTTTGCCGCCGACCGCCGGATGCGTCTTGATGACATCGTATTCGCCATCGGTAAGGCGATCCGGTTTGTTGAGGATGGCATCGGGCACGCCGACCTTGCCGAGGTCGTGCAGGAAGCCGCCGATCTCGCACAGCCCGACATCTCGCCGCGATAGCCCGGCTTCCTGTGCCAGCAGCTTGGAGAACTGCGACACGCGCCACAGGTGGCCACCAGTGTAGGGATCGCGTGCCTCGACGATCATAGACAAGCCAAGCAGCGTGTTGAGCAGCGATTCTTTTTCGGACATGGCAGATTCCTTCCTCAATAGCGTGTGGTGAGATTCACCATCCAGTCGGGCATGACATTCAACGCCCACCTCTCGAAACCCTTGTCCGCACCGGACAGCACCAGCAGACCGATCAGCAACAGGGCGGCACCGAAGACTTTCTTGCTGCGTTGCCCAGCTTTCATCATATGCCCGCGCCAGCGCATCATCGCCCGCTGCGACAACAGGCCGAGCGCCAGCAGTGGCAATCCGGCACCTAGGCTGAACAGCAGCATCACCGCGCCGACCTGCGCCAGTGCCTGCCCCTGGCTGGCGAGTGTAACTGCCACGCCCAGCGTGGGGCCGACGCAGGGACTCCATGCGATACCGAGCAACAGGCCCAACATGAACTGCCCGTGCAGGCCATTCAGGTTGAACCGAGCAAGCCAGCCTTGACCCATGCCCAGGCGGCTCACTGCCGCGCTCAGTTTGTCCTGCAATCGGCTGGATACCAGCACCACACCAAACAGGATCAGCAGCCCGCCGCCCGCGCTACGCAAGACTTGCGCATCCAATCCAAACACGCCCCCAAGCGAACCCAGCGCCACGCCGATCACGGTGAATGACAGCATCAGCCCGACCACCAGCGCGAACGGCCCAAGCCGGTGTGTCGCACTCGCCGATCCCATCAGGATGGGAACAAGCGGCAAGACGCAGGGCGACAGCGTGGATAGCACGCCTGCGAGGAAGGAAAGGCCGTAGCTGGAGAGGCTCAGTTCCATGGTGAACTACAGTGCTTTACGCAGCAATTGCGCGATCTTCTCACGGTCAGTCTCGCCGGTCGCGCGCGCCATTTCCTTGCCGCCCTTGAACACGATGAGCGTGCTCTGGTACTGCACGCCGAAGGCTTTGACCACGGACTTCTGCGTGTCGAAATCGACCTTGAGCGTGATGATGGACTTGAATTCACCCGCAGGCAGCAGCTTTTCCAGCACGGCATCCTGTGCGCGGCAGGTCGGGCACCAGTCGGCATGGATGAACACCAGCACTGGTTTGCCTGCCTTGTTGAGTGCGTCCAGCTTGTCCTGGGTATAGGGTTCGCCGACGGCATGGGCGAACAGGGGGACGGCCAACAACAGCAATGACAACAATCTCCGAACGGTTTTCATGGGACTCTCCTCGTCGTGGTTAAGGGGTAACGGTTGGTCGCGCGAGCCGGGAATTCCTTACACGCAGTTTAATCTGTAAGGATTGCTGCACCAGCGCGACCAACGGGCGTCACCGCAGCAAACGTGACATCCACCCACAACCAACAGGAGGCTGAAATGTCCATGATGTGCAAAATGAACGGCAGTTGCGAGGCCACCCCCGGCATGTGCATACACGAGAAGATGATGCTGGGCATGGTCGTGTTGATCGCGGCA
>JBBIIN010000075.1:0-4060 GCA_037446515.1 Gallionellaceae bacterium | reverse complement strand
TCGCCTCGCTCGCCTCGCCCGGCCGCGACATCAAGTTCGACATGCAGCGCTGCGAGGGCTACCGCAACTTCTGCAACAAGCTGTGGAACGCCACGCGCTTCGTGCTGATGAACTGCGACGGCAAGGATGTGGGACAGGACGAGAGCCTGCCGCTGGCATACTCCGCCGCCGACAAGTGGATCGTCAGCGAATTGCAGAAGGCTGAAGCCGAGATGGCGCAACACTTCGCCGACTACCGCTTCGACCTCGCCGCCAGAGCCATCTATGTGCTGGTGTGGGACAACTACTGCGACTGGTATGTGGAGCTAGCCAAGGTGCAGATGGCGAACGGCAGCGAGGCACAGCAGCGCGCCACGCGCCGCACGCTGGTGCGCGTGCTGGAGACCATCCTGCGCCTGGCGCACCCCATCATCCCCTTCATCGCCGAAGAGCTGTGGCACTCGGTCGCACCGCTGGCGAATGCCAAGGGCGACAGCATCATGCTGCAAGCCTATCCGCAAGCCGACAGCAGCAAGATCGACAACGATGCCATCGCGCAGATCGCCCTGCTGCAGGAACTCATCAACGCCACCCGAAGCCTGCGCAGCGAGATGAATTTGTCGCCCGCCGCTCGCGT
Organism: Gallionellaceae bacterium; assembly: GCA_037446515.1. Lineage (GTDB taxonomy): Bacteria > Pseudomonadota > Gammaproteobacteria > Burkholderiales > Gallionellaceae > Sideroxyarcus. The sequence goes on along the minus strand of JBBIIN010000075.1, from coordinate 3,444 downwards.
GCCGCTGATTGCCGCCGGTGATGCAACTGTGCTGAACGAACTCGCGCCCTACATCAGCATCCTTGCCAAGTTGAGCGAAGTGAATGTGGTGGCGGAGTTGCCGGAGGGAGACGCGCCCGTTTCCGTCATTGGCAATTTCAAGCTGATGTTGAAGGTGGAGATCGACGTGGCTGCCGAGTGCGAGCGCCTAGACAAGGAGATCGCGCGCCTGACCAACGAGATCGCCAAGGCCAATGCCAAGCTGGGCAATGAAAGTTTCGTGGCACGCGCGCCCGCGGCGGTAGTGGAGCAGGAAAAGAGACGCCTGGCCGATTTCGGTGCGACGCTGGTACAACTACAGACTCAGCGCAAAAAGTTGGGATAAGGGCATCCCCGAAAATTCATGTCTTGCGGCGGATAAGGAAGACAAACTCATCACCCTGCGTTTTTGCCGACAAGAGTTCATTACCCGTCTTGCCGCAGAATTCCGGGAAATCCTTCATCGCGCCCGTGTCAGTCGCTACCACGCGCAGCACCTGGCCGGCAGCCATGCCGGCCAGGGCCTTCTTGGCACGCAGGATCGGCAACGGACACGCCAGTCCACGCACATCGACCTCGTTGTCCACATCAACAGCGCCCATATCCTTATCCCTTTCCCTTACTGTTCGTCCCCATGGTCGCTCAACAGGCGCGAGATGCGCGTGTTCGCCACCGCCAGCCTCTTCACCAGAATGCGCAGGAAAGCCTCACTGAACTGGAAGCGGCAGCCCGGCGACGCCAGCGCCAGCACATCCGGATCCATCTCTATCAACTTCACGTCGGTCTTGGCATAGACATCCGTGCTGCGTTTCGCGTCTTTTCCGGACAGATGGGCCATCTCGCCAAAACAATCCCCGGCATGCAACAGGCTCAGCAAGCGTCCCTGCTTGACCACCCGCACCGAGCCCTTGGCGACGATGTAGAACTTTTGTCCCGGTTCGCCTTCGCTGATGATCTTTTTTTCCTTGGCAATTTTGTGCCATTCACTAATGCGCAGCACTTCCCACAGCTCGACATCGCTGAACTGGCTGAAGAACGGCAACGCGCGCACCGTATCGAACTTTTCCGTATCGAAGATCTGATCCTGCTGCGGCACTTCGTAGCTGATGAACGACACCAGGTCGCGCGCGAATTCGTCCCAGGTCTGGTAGCGGTGCTGCGTATCCTTGCACATCGCCCGAGTCACGATGGCGTCCAGCGCGGGCGGTATCTCCGGACGGAACGTGCTGGGCGGTTGCGGATCGATGTTGATGATCTGGTAGATCATGCTGTAATTATTGGCCGCATCGAACGGCAGCTTGCCGGTGAGCAGGCGGTACATGGTCACGCCCAGCGAATAGATGTCGGTCTGGTGCGACAGCGTCTGCTCTTTGATCTGCTCCGGGGACATATAAGCCGGCGATCCCACACCGCTCACTTGGGTGGTCTGCTGCGTCTCGATCACCGCTGCGCCGAAATCGGAGATCTTGATGTCCGAATCGCCCCGCAGCAGGATGTTGGCCGGCTTGATGTCGCGGTGGATGACGCCTTGGTACTGCGCATATTCCAGCGCTTTGCAGGATTTGTAAATGATCTCGGCGACGCGCCCCAGCGGCAGCAGATGATCGACTTCGCCGTATTTTTCCAGCGTCTCGCCCTCGATGTATTCCATCACCATGTAGTTCACGTCGCCTTCCAGCACGGCGTCGTAGATCTTCACGATATGCGGATGCGACAGCTTGCCGGCGAGCGAGGCCTCGGTCAGCAACAGCTTGCGGAAAGCCTTGCCGCTCGCGCTAGCGTGCATGACTTCGTCGTTGAAAACTTTGAGCGCCACTTGCTGGTTGTTGAAAGAGTCGAGCGCAAGGTACACGGTGCTGGTGGCACCATGCCCAAGTTCTTTGACGATTTGATATTTACCGATGGCATCCATATATGCAAATGCGCTGCATAGCGCGGGGCATTGTGGGGCTTACCCGTCATGCTGTCCAGTTGCGGGGAAGCAGTGGGTGCTATCATACCGCCCATGCTGGAACTGCTCATCTGCCTCCTGTTGCTGCCCCTGCCACTCCATGCGGAAGGTCTGCCCGATCTGGGAGATGAGTCGCAGGCTGCGGTCTCGCCGCAGATGGAGCGGCAGATCGGCGAACAAAGCATGTTGCAGATTCGCGCCAGCAACCATTACCTGGACGACCCCGAAACCTATGACTATGTAAATCGGCTGGGGGATCGCCTGGTCGCCAACAGCAGCGAACCCAGCCAGCCTTTCGAGTTCTTTGCAATCAATGACAGCGCCATCAACGCGTTCGCATTGCCCGGCGGATTCATCGGCATCAACAGCGGATTGATCCTGCTGGCCGAAAATGAGTCTGAGCTGGCATCTGTGCTAAGCCACGAGATCTCGCACGTCACGCAACACCACTTGGCGCGCATGATCTCCGGCCAGAAATACGATTCGCTGGCCGCCATGGCCACCATGGCCGTGGCCATCCTGGCTGCACGCAACAATCCCCAGGCTGCCACCGCAGCCATCGTGGGCGTGCAAGGCGGCGCGATGCAGAGACAGCTCAATTTCACACGCGAGCATGAAAAGGAAGCCGACCGCATCGGTCTCGGCCTGCTGGAGAAGTCCGGCTTCGATACGCGCGCCATGCCGGCGTTTTTTGAACGGATGCAGAAAAGCACGCAACTGGCCGAGGGCGACGCACCTTCCTACCTGCGTACCCACCCACTCACCCTGGAACGCATCGCCGATGTGGACAACCGCGTACATCAACTGCCTTTCCATTTGGTGCCGGACAGCCTGGATTTCCAGTTGATCCGCGCACGCCTGAACGCCATGCAGAAAGCGCCCGCCGAGGCAGTAGCCTTCTTCAAATCAGCGCTGGGCGAACAGCGTTATGGCAACCCTGTCGCCCAGCGTTATGGCCTGGTGCTGGCATTGCTGCGCGACACGCAGCCCGCACAGGCGAACCAGGAATTCGCCACGCTCTACCGCACCGCACCGCATAATGCCATCATCGAGGCGCTGGCCGGACAGATCAAGCGCATGAATCATGACAGGGATGTGATGGCTTTTTACCGCAAGGCACTCAAGCAACATCCCGGCCACCATGCCCTCATCTACGACTATGCCGAACTGCTGCTTCAACAGCGGCAATATGGGGACGCTGTCAAGCTGCTGGACGAACAGGTCAATCTGAACGGCAACGACCCCAAGATCTACGACTTGCAGGCACGCGCCTATGCCGCGCTGGGCCGCCATCAGGAAGCGCATCACGCACTGTCCTATTATCTTATCCTGCATGGCGATCTGCGCGGCGCGATCGAACAGCTCGAACTGGCGCAGCAAACAGGGAACGACTACTACCAGCTCTCCACCATCGAAGGGGAACTGCGTCAATACCGCGAAATACTAGAAGCGCAGCAACGCAGCCGCAAAAAATA
>JBBIIN010000074.1:0-4595 GCA_037446515.1 Gallionellaceae bacterium | reverse complement strand
GTGCGCTCGTTTTTCAAACATCCTAGTGTCGCCTATATTTCTGACTTATGAGTAAATTCTGCCGCATTGAATAAATCTTCACAGTGGAATTGATGAAGAACCAAAAAACGAACGCACAAGCTTCAGATTATTTCCGATCTCCTGCAACCGCCCATGCACGCGGTCTTGCAGTTTTTCGCCTTTCAGCAAAGGCCTTCTGGCTACACCGGTACGCTTGGCGTGACTCCACACGAGTTCGTCCGGGTTGAGGTCTGGCGCGTAACCGGGCAGAAAGTGCAGGGAGAGCCGTCCTTCTGTGCTGGTCTCATATTTTTTGACCACCGATTTCTTGTATGCGGGCAAACCGTCAATCACCAGATGCAGCGGTTTCTTGCGCCGATGCATCAGTTGTTTGAGCAACTCGACGAACAGCTATCCGGTCAGCCCGCCTTGGTAGGTGGCAAACCAGAATGCGCCACGGGCCGAGACCGCAGAGGCCGCGCTGACGCTTTGGCGTTGACCGGGCCGATTAACGACCGGCGTCTTGCCCCGGAGACCCAAGTCTTGCCTTGCACCGCATCGGCACGGAAGCCCGACTCGTTCCAGAAATAGATTTCCGCGTCCTCCGCCTTGGTCTGCCTGGCAATGGCAGGGAAAGTATTGCGCTGCCAGCATTCGATCGCCTCGGGGGCGCGCTGATAGGCGCGCTGCAAAGGCTTTTGCGGCGTGAGGTTGAGTTCGGCGAGCAGCTTCCTACCGAAGTCACGCTCAAGCTGATGTTGAACTTTTTGAGAATCAGTTCGCGCACGACATCCCGCGTCCATAAGGCAAAGTCAAAACCGTACTGCATCGAATTCTTGCCGTTGACCCAGCGGAACACTTGCGACTTCTGCGCGCGGGTGGAGTTTATGTGACGACATTTTGTTCCGGAATTGTAGGCTTTATTTCTGACTTGTGAGTAATCAGAGGTGGCGGGTTCCTTAAGAGGCAGCGGACTAAAGAAAATGGCGCACTTACCGTAAATACTCCAAACAACACTAACCCACCCGACGGAGGATCGCCCCATGAATGCCCAACACCCCAACCTGAAACTCGCCATTCAGAATCTGGACAGCCTGCCGGCCATGCCGGTGGTAGCGCAGAAGATACTGACCCTGTCGCTCGACACCAGCGAAGGCGAAAGTCAGTTACTCAAGCTGATCGAGAAAGACCCACAGATCTCCGCACGCATCATCGGCCTCGCCAACACCCCGTTGTTCGGCGCTTCCAGACGCATCACCTCGGTGCAAGACGCCGCCATGTTGCTCGGCCTGACGCGCGTGAAATCGGTGGCGATGGGCATCGCCGTCATGTCCGCGCTGGCCCGCCATCCCACCGGCCTGCTCGACCTGAAAAAACTCTGGCTGCACAGCCTGGGCATCGCCGTGGCCATGCGCACCCTGGCGCGCGCCATGCCCAGCCGCACCCGTCCGCTGGATGACGAGATTTTCCTGGCCGGCCTGCTGCATGACATCGGTTTCGTCGTGCTGAACTACCTCGACACCGGCCTGAGCGACGCCCTGCACGCCAGGCTGGCCGCCACCCCGGACCGCTCCGTGCAGGAAATCGAAGCCGAAGTATTGGACACCGGCCATGCCGAATTGGGCGCCGAACTGGCACGGCGCTGGGATCTGCCGGAACGTATCATCGCCGTGCTGCGCCATCACCACACCCCGGACGCCGAGGAAGCAGCCGCAGGCCAGCCGCTGGTCACCCTGGTCAATCTCGCGGAAAAGCTGCTTCCCTCCTTCGGCATCGAAGAGCACGTCCCCGCCGACCTCACGCCGGAAGACTGGCTCTCGCTGGGGATAGACCCGGCACGCGCAGAAGAACTCGCCGCCACCGTGCTCGAACAGGCCGAGCAGGCCAGGCAAGTCGCCAACGCGTTCTGATTAAGGCACCCCCTTCCCCCTGCAATAACGCAGGGGGTTTCTTTTGCGCGGCCCTTCGGCTTGCGCCTGTATAATCGCGCCCGTCCAAGAAATGCCACACCCATGAGAATCGCCCTGTTCCTGCTGCTGTCCGCGCTGTCCCTGCTGGCGCTCGCCCAACCCTCGCCGCCCGTCCCGCAACTAGCGGCGCACCATTACGCGCTCTACGACCTGACCAGCCAGCAGATGCTGGCCGAGCAGGAGAGCAACGAGCGCATCGCGCCCGGTTCGCTGACCAAACTGATGACCGCCTATGTGGTCTTCGGCGCGCTCAGGGAAGGCAAACTGTCGCTGCGCCAGGCGCTGATGCCCGTACCCTATGCGCTGCGCCTGCAAAACGAGGAGCCACGCATGTTCCTGGAAGCGGACAAGGAGGTACGCGTGGAAGACCTGCTGCGCGGGCTGGTGGTGCAGTCGGCCAACGATGCGGCGCGCGTACTGGCGCAGGCCGTCGCCAATCACGAGCTTGCCTTTGCCGATTTGATGAACCGCGAAGCACAGCGCCTTGGCCTGCGCAACACACACTTCGTCAACGCCACCGGCGTCGAAGAGGAACAGCATTACAGCAGCGCGCACGACTTGGCGCTGCTGGCCGCCGCGCTGATCCGCGATTTCCCCGAGCACTATGCGCTGTATGCCGTGCGCGAATTCAAATACAACGGCATCAACCAGTTCAACCGCAACCGCCTGCTGTGGCTAGACCCTTACGTGGATGGCATGCAGACCGCCTACGCGGACGAAGCGGGATTCTCGCTGGTGGCTTCGGCCAAGCGCGACAACCGCCGCCTGATCTCGGTGGTGATCGGCGCGGACAAGGAGAGCCTGCGCAGCACGGAAAGCCAGCGCCTGCTGAATTTCGGCTTCAAAGAATATGAAGCCTTCCTGCTCTACCGCAAGAACGAGGCGGTCACCTCGCTGCGCTTGTGGAAGGGCACCGAGCATGCGGTGGAGGCAGGCTTCCGTGAGGACCGCTATGTCACCATCCCGCAGGGTATGCGCGGCCAGTTGCGCGCGCGCCTGGAAACGCGCCAGCCCATGGTGGCTCCGGTCAACGAAAGCCAGCCCTTGGGCACGCTGCACCTGATGCTGGGCGACGCGCCCTACCTCGACCTGCCGGTCGTCGCGCTGGAAAGCGTGCAACTGGCCAACGTGTTCTCGCGCGGAGTGGATACAATACGCCTGCTGTTCCAATGAGGAGGACGCGATGATCATCTACCTGAACGGAAACTTCCTGCCGCTCGAACAAGCCCAGGTCTCCGTGCTGGATCGCGGCTTCATCTTCGGCGACGGCGTGTACGAAGTCATCCCGGTGTATTCGCGCCGCCCTTTCCGCCTGATGGAACATCTCAAGCGCCTGCAACACAGCCTGGATGGCATTCAACTGTCGAACCCGCACTCCGATGCCGAGTGGACAGCCATCCTGGGTGCGCTGATCGAACGCAATGCGCCGGATGACCAGTACCTCTACCTGCACATCACGCGTGGTGTGGCGCCGCGCGACCATGCCTTCCCCAACCCGCCGGTGCCGCCCACCGTATTCGCCATGAGCAAGCCACTCACGGCACCTGCATCCGACCTGCTGCAGCACGGCATCAGCGCCATCACGGCGCCGGACAACCGCTGGCTGCGCTGCGACATCAAGGCCATCTCGCTGCTGCCCAATGTGCTGCTGCGCCAAGCCGCCATCGATGCGGGCTGCGCCGAGACAGTGATGATCCGCGACGACGCCTTCCTCACCGAAGGCGCGGCCAGCAACATCTTCGTGGTGCAGGGCGGCAAGCTGCTCGCTTCGCCCAAGGACCACCTGATGCTGCCGGGCATCACTTATGATGTGGTGCTGGAACTGGCTGCCGCCAATGGCATCCCACATGAGGTGCGGCGCATATCGAAAGCGGAGGTGCTGGATGCCGATGAACTGCTGCTGACTTCCAGCACCAAGGAAGTGCTCGCCATCACCACGCTGGACGGCAAGCCTGTGGGCAATGGCAAACCGGGACCAATGTTCGCCAGATTGCATGCGCTTTACCAAACATTCAAGCGCGAGGTGATGCGCAAATGACCGAACCGACAGAGTCCCTCATCGAATACCCCTGCGACTTCCCGATCAAGGTGTTCGGCACGGCGCAGCAGGGCTTCGCGCAGGCCGTGGCTGCCGTCGTCGTCGTGCACGCGCCGGATTTCGATGCCGCCACCATAGCAATGCGCAGCAGCAGCAACGCGAAATACCTCAGCCTCACCTGCACCATCCGCGCCACTTCGCGCGAACAGCTCGACAACCTGTATCGCGATCTCACCTCGCACCCGATGGTCAAGATGGTGCTATGACCCAACCTCCCATTCACATCCGCGCACTCGGCCTCGTCGAATACGAGCCGACCTGGCGCGCCATGCAGCGCTTCACCACCGAACGCACTGCCGACACGGTGGACGAGATCTGGCTGGTGCAGCATCCACCCACCTACACGCAGGGGCAGGCCGGCAAGCCAGAACATGTGCTGAACCCGGGCGACATCCCGGTGGTGAAGATAGACCGCGGCGGGCAGGTCACCTACCATGGCCCCGGCCAGATCGTGGCATACCTGCTGCTCGATCTGCGCCGCTGGAAGATCAACGTGCGCGAACTGGTGCGCCTGATGGAACAGGCCG
>JBBIIN010000073.1:0-4715 GCA_037446515.1 Gallionellaceae bacterium | reverse complement strand
GCGCTGATGATCATCGACGAGAGCCACGTCACCATCCCGCAGATCGGCGGCATGTACAAGGGCGACCGCGCAAGGAAAGAAAACCTAGTCAACTACGGCTTCCGTCTGCCGTCGGCGCTGGACAACCGCCCCTTGCGTTTCGACGAATTCGAGAAGGTGATGCGCCAGACCATCTTTGTCTCTGCCACCCCGGCCATCTACGAGGCCGAACATACCGGGCAGGTGGTGGAGCAGGTGGTGCGCCCGACCGGTCTGATCGATCCCACCATCGAGGTGCGTCCCGCCACGCATCAGGTGGATGACCTGATGAGCGAAGCCAACGAGCGCATCAAGCAGGGCGAGCGCGTGCTGGTCACCACATTGACCAAGCGCATGGCCGAAGACCTGACCGAATACTTCACCGAGCACGGCATCAAGGTGCGTTACCTGCACTCCGACGTGGAGACGGTGGAGCGCGTGGAGATCATCCGCGACCTGCGCCTGGGCGTGTTCAACGTGCTGGTGGGCATCAACCTGCTACGCGAGGGGCTGGACATCCCCGAGGTGTCGCTGGTCGCGATTTTGGATGCGGACAAGGAAGGCTTCCTGCGTTCCGAGCGCTCGCTGATTCAGACCATCGGTCGCGCGGCGCGCCACCTGCACGGCACCGCCATCCTGTACGCCGACCGCATCACCGATTCGATGAAGAAGGCCATCGGCGAGACCGAACGCCGCCGTGCCAAGCAGGTGGCCTACAACGAGGCGAACGGCATTACCCCGCAGTCCGTGGTGAAGCGCATCAAGGACATCATAGCCACCGAATACGACATGGACTCGGAACGCACACAACTGAAGGCGGCGCAGACGCGGGCTAAATACCTGGCGATGAGCGAGAAGGAAGTGTCCAAAGAACTGGCGCGACTGGAGAAGGAGATGCTGGCCGCAGCGAAGAACCTGGAGTTTGAGAAGGCCGCGCAACTGCGCGACCAGTTGAAGAAGTTGCGCGAGAGCGTGTTTCAATCCCCGCTGTAATTCCTCAATAATTTACTCGGAAATCAAGGTATAGATATTTTTTCCCATAGTTTTCAGCTCGGATACATGATAAAAGACTGCACGGGAAAGAAGGGGGAGTGGGGGCGCTGATGTTCTTTCGTGTTGCAGGATGGGTGGCGTTGTTTTCGGTGGCATGCGCAGCTTATGCGGCGGAAGTGCCGGAGGCGCCTGCGACCGAGTCGGTATCCGCTACAACTGCTTCCCCGTCCCCCTCTCCAGAGCCTGTATCTGCGCCCCCGGAACCTGTCCCGTCTGACCCGCTGCATTTCACCATCTCCCGTTTCCAGATCGAAGGCAATACGCTGGTCGATAGCGCCCGTTTGCAGCAGGCCGTGCTGGCGTTCATCGGTGCGGGCCGCGATTTCGAAAGCATCCAGAATGCGGTGAGCGCCATCTACGAGGCCTATGCCGGCGCGGGGTATCAAACCGTCAAGGTGGTCATCCCCGAGCAGTCGGTGCAGGATGGTGTCGTCAGGATACAGATCGTCGAAAGCGCGCTGGAGCAGCTGCGCGTGCAGGGCAACAAATACTTCAGCGAGGCGAACATCATGCGTTCACTGCCTGCCGCCGGGGTGGGGCACGTGCCGGATGCCAAGGCGATCGGTGAGAACCTGCGGCTGGCCAACGAAAGTTTCGCCAAACAGACACAGATCACCTTCCGCCCGCTGGAGCAGGAAGGCAGGGCGGAAGGTGTGGTGCGCGTGGTGGACCGCGATCCCAAGCGCTATTTTGCGATGCTGGACAATACCGGTACGGCACTCACTGGCCGTTACCGTCTGGGTCTGGTGTTCCAGCATGCGAACTTGTTCGACCTGGATGATCAGATGACCCTGCTGTACCAGACCTCGCCAACCAAGCCCAGCCAAGTCTCCATCCTGAATGTGCAGTACCGCTTGCCGCTTTACGAGCATGGCGCATTTGTCGAAATCGGCGCAGGTTATTCCAATGTCGATTCGGGTACCATCAACACGGCGGCCGGCAATTACACCGTATCCGGTAGCGGCTCCAGCCTCACTTGGCATGTCATCAAGCTGTTGGCCAAGAGCGGGAATCTGGATCAGCGCATCAACCTGGGGTTCGAGAACCGCCGTTTCCACAACAACGTGAAATTCGTCGGCATTGCCAATTCGCTGGTTCCCGGCATTGAGCTGCATCCTTTGTCGCTGTCGTATCAGGCCAACACCCAAGGGGAAGCGCTCTCCTGGAATGCGGCGGTAACGCTGGTGCGCAACATCCCCTTGGGCAACAGCCCGAACGACCCGGGCGGCAAAGCGGCCTTCAAACTGGGGGGGCAACGTTCCGGTGCCAATCCCGATTACACCGTTCTGCGCTACAACGCTGCTTTGAACATCAACACGGAGGAGGAATGGCTCTTTCGTGTATCTCTGAATGGACAGATGAGCAGGGATGCGCTGGTGGCGGGTGAACAGTTCGGCGCGGGCGGCGCCGAATCGGTGCGCGGTTTCGACGAGCGCGAGGTTTCCAACGACAGCGGCTACCGCATCTCGCTGGAAGCGCAGACGCCGGTGCTGTATGAGCAGGAAGAAAGTTTCTGGGGGCGCGTCAGGGGAGTGGAATTCATTGATGGCGCGGGGCTGAGCAGGAACAAACCCTTGCCCGGCGAGGCGGCAACCACGCATATCTCCAGCGTGGGGTTCGGACTACGTTCCGGTTTTTCCAGGCAAGGGACCGCCAGACTGGACTTGGCCGACGTGATCGATGGCGGCGGTGTGCGGCAGCGCGGGAAATGGCGCGTGCACATGGGCATCATCTATCTGTTCTAGGTGCACCGCACAGGATGTAGTGGAGGCGATATGAAGCACAACACACATACCATCCGTTTATTGCTGGCCAGCGTGCTGATGCAGGCATTGGTGCAGGCATGGGCCAATCCGCTCAACCCTACCGTGGTCAATGGCCAGGCGGTTTTCAACCAGCAAGGCAACGCGCTCACCGTTACCAACAGCAACAACGCCATCATCAACTGGCAGGCGTTTTCCATCGCGCAGAACGAAGTCACCCGCTTCAACCAGCCCTCCGTTGCCAGCCAGGTGCTGAACCGCATCACCGGCGGCCTTCCCTCCGAGATTCTGGGCAGTTTGCAATCCAACGGACACGTGTTCCTCATCAACCCCAGCGGCATCGCCTTCGGCGCCAACGCGCAGGTGGATGTGGCCGGGCTGGCCGTGTCCACCCTTAACCTGAGCAATGCCGATTTTCTCGCGGGCCGGTTGAATTTTGCCGCGCAGGCCGGGGCGGGCAACATCAGCAACCAAGGCGTCCTGCGTGCTGGCGGTGACATCCTCCTGGTGGCGCCCAACATCCAGAACAGCGGCATCATCCAGAGCGGCAACGGGCAAGTGCTGCTGGCGGCGGGCAAGAGCGTCAGCATCGTTGATAGCGCCAATCCCGCCATCAGTTTCGAAGTAACGGCATCCGTCAATCAGGCGTTGAATCTGGGGCAAGTGATCGCGCGCCGCATCGGCATCTATGGCGCAAGCATCGGCAATACCGGCACGTTGAATGCCAACAGCGCCGTGCTTGGCGCGAATGGGCAGATCATCCTCAAGGCGCGCGACAGCATTACTACCAGCAGCGCCAGCTCCATTACTGCCAGCGGTGCGACGGGTGGCGACATTACCCTGCAAACCACCAATGGCACGACCCAAGTGCAGGGCAACGTCAGCGCCAACGGCACCCAGGGGGCTGGCGGAAATGTAAACGTGCTTGGAACACAGGTTACCTTACTTGATGGTGCCAACATCAACGCGAACGGCACCACAGGCGGCGGCACAATCTTGATCGGAGGCGATGCGCATGGCGCCAATCCGAACATACAGAACGCCACCAACACCTTTGTAGCATCGACTGCGCAGATCCATGCCGACGGAGGAATTCCCTCTCCCGCCGGGGGAGGGGTAGGGTGGGGGAATGGCGGCAAGGCTATCGTGTGGGCGAACGACACCACATTGATGTACGGTAATATCAGCGCCAGAGGAGGAGCGAAAGGCGGCAATGGTGGGTTCGTCGAGACTTCAGCTCATTATCTTGATATAGCCGGTATCAGAGTTGATGCTTCCGCACCGAATGGCAATGCAGGAAGTTGGCTGCTCGACCCGATCAACGTCACTATCACTGCCACTGCGGATGCCGGGGGTACTTTTGCCACAGGCACATGGACACCCAGTGCAACAGGATCCACCATCACAGCCACCACGATACAAACAGCATTGAATGCTGGCACTAGCGTCACCATCAATACCACTGGCGCACTGGCAGAATTGGGCAACATCACCGTCAACGCAGCAATAGCCAAGACAGGAGGTGCTGCTGCCACATTGACGTTCAATGCCAGCAACAACATTGCCATCAACCAACCCATCAGCTCTACCGTTGGCGCACTCAATCTAACACTGAATCACGGCACAGCAGGCAGCGCTACTTTGGCCAATAGCCTCAGCTTGCTGGGGGGCAACGTGGATGTGCAAAAGGCTGGGGTGACGGGTACTGGAACGCTTAACGTCACCGCAGGGACTACAACACTCACGGGAACATTCGCCGCGAACACATTAGGAGTGTCAGGGGGGGCGCTGAACCTAAACGGAACTGCGGCTTCGACACTGGCTGCATTGACCCTGAGCGGTGGCACGCTGAACAACGCGGGCGTACTGAACATCGGCTCG
>JBBIIN010000072.1:0-4744 GCA_037446515.1 Gallionellaceae bacterium | reverse complement strand
CTCCTCGATGTATATCCACAGATGCCGGTTGTCGTCGCGGTAGTCCACCTCGGTATTGTCGAAATACATCTTGGCCGACAGATCTCGTTGGCCGCGCGTGCGCGCGATGAAAGCGAGTGCAACGGTCGCCATCGCGGCACTGGTCGATTCGCCACCAGCCATCTGTTCATGAAAGCGCTTAACGAATTCCCGGACATGCTCATTGCTGCAGGTGTAATCGGGATCGAGAATGGCACGCGACACCATGGCTAGCCGGAGTCTGAATACCGAGATGCCTTGCTCTTCAAGCTGAAGGTCTTCTTCTCTGGGAATCGGGTGCAGTGCAAGGAATAGTTTGCGTAAGCCCGGATATTTCTGACAGGCCAGATAATCCACGCGCGAGTCTTCGAATATTTCAACGCTAGCGCGCTGAAAAGGACTCCAGTTATCCACGATCATCTGTTGCGACCAGTGGCGATGTGCTGACATATGTGCCAGCGCGGCGCGATAGCGGTCGATGCCTGACACACCGTTGAAGTCGTCATAAACATCGGGCAGACGGATGCCGTCATCGGTGAAATATGGCATCGGCTTGCGCAGATCACTGAAAGCCACTGAATATGGAATGAGATAGTCGCTATCATTCCATAACGCGCGGATGTAACTATCCAGCTTGCGCTCGTTGTCCACCAGCAAGGTGCCATGCCGCTCGCGCTGCATGACCGCGATGGCATCGGCGGATTCCAATCGGAAATATTCTTCCTGCCGCTCGGGATGATGGTTGTAATACTTGATGCCGTATTCGACCCAGTTTTGCAAGCCTTGCAGCGACAGAACGTCCAGCAACTTGGGTGCATGCTTGAGCAATTCTGGCAAGCCTGGGCTGGCAAAGGTCGTGTGGTGGCCGTGAATCGAACCCGAGGTGCGATCCAGCATGTCGCGCACCAACTCGATGTAGCACCAGAACATCTTATCATTGTTCAGACGGCGGGCGACCGCACCGCTGGTCTGCAGGAACGGCACGATCGCCTTGAAGTTGGTATGCGTGGATAAGTATTCGGAGAATTCTCGCAGTTTGATTAGCGCGTGTTCCCCAACAACGCTGGCCACCCCTGGTGCTTCTTCCAGATAGATCAGCAGAGGTTCTGCGCCGCGACCCATCTTGCCGATGATGCGAGAATTCTCGATGTAGGTCTCCAAGCCAGCTCTGGATAGCAGCACCTTGGCCTCGTTCATGCACTCATCAAAGACGGCATCAACTTGGGCGAATCGGCAGCCGAGTTTTTCCCAGTACGCTGCTGTCTCTTCCGTTCTTTCCGTCACGGTATCCATCATCGCTCAGGCCTCTTTGCTTATCCGCACGCCTGCTCAGGCAAACGATGCATCGATCGCGTGATCGAGGGTATCGCGGATATCTGCGTCATCGGTGATGGGGCGCACCATGGCCATACGACAGGCGGCCTTGGCATCCACACCGTTCTTGATCAGTGTCGCTGCATAGACCAGCAGGCGTGTGGAGATACCTTCATCCAGACCGTGACCTTTGAGGTTGCGCGCGGCTTCGCCGATCTGTACCAGCTTGCCGCATACTGAAATATCCAGCCCCGTTTCCTTGGTCAGAATCTCTGTTTCCAGCGCGGCAGCCGGATAATCGAATTCGAACGCAGTGAAGCGCTGCTTGGTCGATTGTTTCAGGTCCTTCATCAGACTTTGATAACCGGGGTTGTACGAAATCACCAGCTGGAAATCGGGATGCGCTTCGATCAGCTCTCCTTTTTTATCCAGCGGCAACGTGCGCCGGTGGTCGGTCAACGGGTGGATCACCACGGTGGTGTCCTGGCGCGCCTCGACAACCTCATCAAGGTAGCAGATCGCACCTATACGCGCGGCGGTGGTGAGCGGACCATCCAACCAACGCGTGCCGTTGGCATCCAGCAGGTAGCGCCCGACGAGGTCGCTTGCCGTCATATCTTCGTTACAAGCCACGGTGACAAGTGGTTTGTTCAGCTTCCATGCCATGTATTCGATGAAGCGCGATTTGCCGCATCCGGTCGGACCTTTCACCATCACGGGTAAACGCGCGGCGTAAGCGGCTTGATACAGCTTCACCTCATCACCTTGTGCTTGGTAGAACGGCTCTTTGCTGACGGTGTATTGGCTCTTGTTTGTCATTTTGAAACTCCTGTCCCGCGTGTGTCCTCACACGCAAAACGGTATTAAATCTTGGAAAAAAACGCCCCCATCGTGTGGGGGCGCATTTTTTGTTGCTTCGATACAGCCGAACAACGCTTACTTGTGTACGCCCAGCTTTTCACGCCACCCCGGGAACAGCTTGTCGCCGTCTTTCGGGAACGATTCGAACGCGCGGGCGAATTCCTTGTGAGTTTTGGCGTATGCGATCGGATCCGCACCGGACTTCCAGCACTCGTAAGCCTGGCCGAGGGAGATGCCGCCGGCTGCCGGGCTGTCGATGTGGCCGAAGGAGCCGCCGCCGCAGGTGTTGATCACGTTGCCGTGGCCCAGGTTCTGGAAGAAACCTGGCAAGCGCAGCGCATTCATACCGCCGGAGATGATCGGTGTGGTTGCCTTCATGCCGTACCACTTCTGGTAGAAGTAAGGTCCTTGGCACTCGTCGCGCTCCAGCATGTAGGCCAGCACGGTTTCCTTGCCGTGGCCTTCCATCTTGCCGTAGCCCATGGTGCCGGTGTGCATACCGGATGCACCCATCAGACGCACAAACTTCATGTAGCACAGCGGATCCATCCCCATCGGCGACTTGTAGGAAGTGACGGCACCGTGGCCGGCGCGGTGGAAGTGCAGGAAGGTATCCGGGAACTCGCGGCGGCAGGTGGTCACGCCGGCGGGGCCGGTCACGAATCCGTCAACAAGGAATGCTACATGACTAGCTGAGTTGTATTTGGCAAATGTATTCAGGACGAAGTCGCCACGATGGATCATTTCTTTGTAGTAATCGGCGGTAATGTTGGCCGAGAACAGCTTAGCTTGACCAGTTGCCTGTTGTGCACGATCCATGGCTTCTGCCACTTTCGGCATGACCACTTCCATCGGACAGAACGGTTGATTAGCTTGTGGCTCGTCGTTCTTGATGAAGTCGCCGCCCAGCCAGAAGTCATAGCAGGCCTTAGCAAATGGCTCGGGACGCAGACCCAGCTTGGGCTTGATGATGGTACCGGCGATGTAGCCGCCATTCACTTCTGGCCGGCCCAGCACTTTCCACAGGTTGCTGATGTTGGCCGAAGGCCCATCGAAATGCCTCATCATGCGCTCTGGCACCAGGAAGTCCAGCATGCGCAAACCTTGATGGTCACTCATGCCCTGATTGTTGCCCAGGATAAGAGACCACATGTGGGAGATGTTGTAGGTGCCATCGGTCAGATTCGGATCGAACAATTCGACGGGGTAAGCGATCTTCATCAAACCGCCGCCCTTGACTGGATCATCGCCAAAAGCCGTCTCGTCAACTTCATACACCAGTGCATCTACACCACGCGTGAAGTCGTCAGTGGTGGATACTTCAACGTTGGTGCCGGTAGAGGATTCGGCAGCCACGTGAGCAGCGACTTCCAGGAAACCGTGGCCTTTGGCCGGAATAAGCTTGTAAGCAACCAGAAAGTGCTTGCCGCCAGCGATCAAATCCGCTTCTTTCAGATTCAGATTTGCATAACGATTCGATTGATCCATTGTGTTCTCCTCTTGTTGTTGAATTGAGTGACTACGTTGTGAACTTTACGGCTTGCGAACTATAAATAACAGTCAAATGTTTTTATCAAAACCATAAGTGTTATTTATGATTTACAATCCGCCCGTCATGTTGCCCTTAAGCTTGCGCCAACTACAGGTTTTTGAGAGTGTCGCCCGCCATCTAAATCATTCGCGTGCGGCGGCGGAATTGTTTCTTTCGCAGCCAGCCGTTTCAATGCAGATCAGACAGGCCGAACAGACTATCGGATTGCCCTTGTTCGAGCAAGCCGGCAAAAAACTTTTCCTGACCGAAGCCGGGCGCGAGATGTTGCATTACGCGCGTTCCGTGCTGCAGCTTATGCAGGAAATGGGAAACGTCTTTGATGCCATGAAAGGTCTGGAGCATGGTCGCCTGAACATCACGGTGGTCAGCACCGCGAATTACTTCATGCCGCACCTGCTGGCAAAATTTATTCAGGCTCATCCGAAAATCCAGGTTGGGTTGTCCGTCGCCAATCGTGATGCCGTCATTCGCCAGTTGGCCGACAATGTCGCCGACCTTGCCATCATGGGCCAGCCGCCACAGGGTGCCGACATGTCGGCCGAACCTTTTCTGGCCAATCCGCTGGTGGCGATCGCTGCTCCTGTCCACCCTCTGGCACATGCCAAAAGGATCAAACCCAACCGATTGGCCAAAGAGGTATTTCTGTTGCGCGAAAAAGGCTCCGGCACACGCGCGGTGGTGGAGCGGTTCTTCGACAGCCACGTGCTGCCGTTGCCGAATCATATGGAAATGGACACCAACGAAGCAATCAAGCAATCGGTTCAGGCGGGAATGGGTATCGGCATCATTTCGCGCCACGCCATCGAACTTGAGCTGGAGACCGGTCGTCTCATCGTGCTCGATGTCGAAGGATTCCCCATCCTGCGCCACTGGCATATCGTGCAACGGAAAGACAAACGCCCATCCCTGTCGGCAATTGAATTCGAACGCTTTCTACTCGCCCAACCCCGTGACAAAAGCCCTGCTCACCCTGCCGGAAATCCGCGCGTGAAAAAATAA
>JBBIIN010000071.1:0-5156 GCA_037446515.1 Gallionellaceae bacterium | reverse complement strand
TCGTACCAACGTTCACGTGCGGCTTCGTACGTTCAAATTTGCTCTTTGCCATGATGATTCTCTCCGACTAGTCTGAATTATTTCTTGCTGCTCATCACCGCTTCGGCGACGTTCTTAGGTGCTTCGCTGTAATGCTTGAATTCCATGGTATAGGTCGCACGGCCCTGCGTCGCGGAACGCAGTGCGGTCGAGTAACCGAACATCTCGGACAGAGGCACTTCGGCGCGCACGGCCTTGCTTCCGCCAGGCATGTCTTCCATGCCCTGCACCATGCCGCGGCGGGACGACAGGTCGCCCATCACGGTGCCGGTGTAATCCTCCGGCGTTTCCACCTCCACCGACATCATCGGCTCCAGCAGCACCGGGCTGGCCTTGCGCATGCCATCCTTGAACGCCATCGAAGCGGCCATCTTGAACGCGTTTTCGTTGGAGTCCACGTCGTGGTAGGAACCGTCGAACAGCGTGACCTTGACGTCCACCACCGGGAAGCCCGCCAGTACGCCACTCGGCAAGGTTTCGCGCAACCCTTTTTCCACCGCCGGGATAAATTCGCGTGGCACCGTGCCGCCCTTGATCGCATCGACAAACTCAAAGCCCTTGCCGGTCTCGTTTGGTTCCATCTTGATCCACACGTGGCCATACTGGCCACGGCCACCGGTCTGCTTGGCATACTTGCCTTCGATTTCCACCGGTTTGCGAATCGCTTCGCGGTAGGCCACCTGCGGTGCGCCGACGTTGGCTTCCACGCCGAACTCGCGCTTCATGCGATCAACGATGATCTCCAAGTGCAGCTCGCCCATGCCAGAGATGATGGTCTGGCCGGATTCTTCGTCGGTGCGCACGCGGAACGACGGGTCTTCCTGAGCCAGACGCCCCAGCGCGATGCCCATCTTTTCCTGGTCAGCCTTGGTCTTCGGCTCTACTGCAACGTGGATCACTGGCTCCGGGAACACCATACGCTCGAGGATGATCGGCTTGTCAGGATCGCACAGCGATTCACCGGTAGTCACTTCCTTCAGGCCGATACAGGCAGCAATGTCGCCCGCCAAAATCTCGTCGATCTCTTCGCGGTTGTTGGCGTGCATCTGCACGATCCGACCGATACGCTCTTTCTTGCCGCGCACTGAGTTATATACGGTGTCGCCCTTCTTCAGCACGCCGGAATACACGCGCACAAAGGTCAACTGGCCGACGAAGGGGTCGGTCATCAGCTTGAACGCCAATGCGGAGAACGGCTCCTTGTCATCTGCCTTGCGGCTGTCCGGCTCGCCGGCCTCGGTTTCGCCCTTCACATCGGGAATATCGACCGGCGAAGGCAGGAACTGGATCACAGCATCCAGCATGCGCTGCACGCCCTTGTTCTTGAACGCGGAGCCGCACAACATCGGCTGAATCTCGCCCGCGATGGTGCGCTGACGGATACCCTCGACAATCTGCTCTTCGGACAGATCGCCGTTCTCAAGGTACTCGTTCATCATATCCTCGGAAGCTTCGGCAGCGCTCTCCACCATCTTCTCGCGCCACTCCTTGGCGGTCGCCAGCAGATCGGTCGGAATGTCCTTATAGTCGAACTTCATGCCCTGGGATGCCTCATCCCACAGGATCGCCTTCATCTTGATGAGATCCACCACGCCCGCGAAACCCTCTTCCGCCCCGATGGGGATAACGATGGGCACAGGGTTCGCGCGCAGACGCGTCTTCATCTGCTCGACCACCTTGAAAAAGTTGGCGCCGGTACGGTCCATCTTGTTGACGAAGGCAAGACGCGGCACCTGATACTTGTTGGCCTGGCGCCACACCGTCTCGGACTGCGGCTGTACGCCGCCCACCGCGCAATACACCATGCAGGCGCCATCCAACACACGCATGGAGCGCTCCACCTCAATGGTGAAATCGACGTGCCCCGGGGTATCGATGATGTTGAAGCGGTGTTGCTGGAATTGATTTTCCATCCCCTTCCAGAAACAGGTCGTCGCCGCGGAAGTGATGGTGATGCCACGCTCCTGCTCCTGCTCCATCCAGTCCATGGTGGCCGCGCCATCATGCACCTCGCCGATCTTGTGGTTCACCCCGGTGTAATACAGGATGCGCTCGGTTGTGGTAGTCTTGCCGGCATCAATATGCGCACTGATGCCGATGTTGCGATAGCGTTCGATGGGTGTTTTGCGTGCCACGATAGATTACCTGAAAGTCCTGGATATTTGTTAGAAACGGAAATGCGAGAACGCCTTGTTGGCCTCTGCCATGCGGTGCACTTCCTCGCGCTTCTTGACCGCGCCACCGCGACCCTCAGACGCATCGATCAGCTCACCCGCCAGGCGCATGCCCATGGACTTTTCGCCGCGCTTGCGTGCAAACTCCTTGAGCCAGCGCATCGCCAGCGCCATACGGCGCGAGGGACGTACCTCGACGGGCACTTGGTAGTTGGCGCCACCAACGCGGCGGCTCTTCACCTCCACCTGCGGCTTGGCGTTGTTCAGCGCCTGGTTGAACACCTCGATCGGATCCTTGCCGCTCTTCTTGCCGACCTGCTCCAGCGCGCCATATAGAATGCGCTCGGCCACCGACTTCTTGCCTGCGGTCATCAGCACGTTGACGAACTTGGAAAGATCCTGGTTGCCGAATTTTGGATCGGGCAGGACTTCGCGCTTGGGGACTTCTCTACGTCTTGGCATATTCGATACCTCTGTCTGAAATTCTTAAATTAGGCTTTCTTGGGACGCTTCGCGCCGTACTTGGAACGGGACTGCTTGCGATCCTTCACGCCCGCCGTATCCAGGCTGCCGCGCACCATGTGGTAACGCACGCCGGGCAAGTCCTTGACACGACCGCCGCGGATCAGCACCACACTGTGCTCCTGCAGGTTGTGGCCTTCGCCGCCGATGTAGGAAATGACCTCAAACCCGTTAGTCAGGCGCACCTTGGCGACCTTGCGCAGCGCCGAGTTC
The DNA here is from genome assembly GCA_037446515.1 of Gallionellaceae bacterium. GTDB lineage: Bacteria > Pseudomonadota > Gammaproteobacteria > Burkholderiales > Gallionellaceae > Sideroxyarcus. Next base: position 2,208 of record JBBIIN010000071.1, on the reverse strand, counting down.
GGCTTCTTCGGAGTCGTGGTATAGACACGGGTACATACGCCGCGCTTCTGCGGGCTTCCGGCAAGCGCAGGCACCTTGCTCTTGATGACTTCCGTCGTACGGGACTTGCGCACTAACTGGTTGATGGTTGGCATTGTTTATCTTCGCTTCCTGAAAACTCTGGTTGTAAAAAACACTACACTTCAATCACATGCCGCCCGAAAACGGCTGCCGCACCCACCTCAACAGAAATGCGCGGCCTAAAAAGACCGCGCATTCTATTGACGTGACAGCACCCTGTCAAGGCGGCTACGCGCCTTCCTGGGCCTCTGCACTGCTTTCCGCTTCGGCCAAACCAGCACCTGCGGCGATGTCGATGCCCATACGCTGCTTGCGCCGCGTGGTGTGATAGGCCAGACCGGTGCCCGCCGGAATCAGGCGGCCCACGATCACGTTCTCCTTCAGACCGCGCAGCTCGTCCTTCTTGCCCATGATGGCCGCTTCGGTCAGTACGCGCGTGGTCTCCTGGAAGGAGGCGGCGGAGATGAACGAATCGGTGGAAAGCGAAGCCTTGGTGATGCCCAGCAGCATGTACTGGAAGCTGGACGGGCGCTTGCCAAGTTCCATCACGCGCTCGTTCTCGTTCAACAGCTCGGCACGCTCCACCTGTTCATTCGGGATGAAGCTGGTGTCGCCCGGATCGACGACGGTCACGCGGCGCAGCATCTGGCGCACAATCACCTCAATGTGCTTGTCGTTGATCTTCACACCTTGCAGACGGTACACGTCCTGCACTTCGTCGGTGATGTAACGGGCCAGCGCTTCGATACCCAGCAGACGCAGGATGTCGTGCGGATCGGCCGGGCCGTCCACAATCATCTCGCCCTGGTTCACCACCTGGCCGTCGTGCACCAGCACATGCTTGTCCTTCGGGATGAGGAACTCGTGCGCCACGCCATCGGTGTCGGTGATGACCAGACGCTGCTTGCCCTTGGTCTCCTTGCCGAACGAAGCGGTGCCGGTCACCTCGGCCAGCATGCCGGCATCCTTGGGCGAACGCGCTTCGAACAATTCCGCCACGCGCGGCAGACCACCGGTGATGTCGCGCGTCTTGGAACTTTCCTGCGGGATGCGCGCCAGCACATCGCCCACGCCCACTTGCTGACCGTCTTCCACGGTGATGATGGAACCAACCTGGAAGGTCACCGAGATCGGCGTATCCGTACCAGCCAGTTTGATCTCGCGCCCCTTCTCGTCCAGCAGGCGCACCAGCGGACGGACTCCCTTGCCGCTGGTGGCGCGCTTGGGATCGATGACCACCAGCGTGGACAAACCGGTCACCTCATCAATCTGCTTGGCGACGGTAACTCCCTCTTCCACGTGCTCGAATCGCACACGACCGGCGTATTCGGTGATGATGGGCCGGGTATGCGGATCCCAGGTCGCCAGCACCACGCCTGCCTTGACCGCTGCACCTTCGCGCGCAGCCAGGTTGGCGCCATACGGCACCTTGTGGCGCTCGCGCTCGCGTCCATGGTCGTCGGTCACCAGCACTTCGCCGGAACGCGCCACCACCACCAGTTCGCCGCGTGCCGTGGTCACGGTGCGCATGTTCGGGCTGTACTTGATGACACCGCTGGATTTGCTCTCGACCTGGCTGGCCACCACGGTACGCGATGCCGCGCCACCGATGTGGAAAGTACGCATGGTCAGCTGTGTGCCGGGTTCGCCGATGGACTGTGCTGCAATCACCCCGACCGCTTCACCCACGTTGACCAAGCCGCCACGCCCCAAGTCGCGTCCATAGCACTTGGAGCACAGGCCATAACGGGTGTCGCAGGTCAGCGGGGTGCGCACACGCACCTCATCGATGCCAAGCGACTCGATGGTCTCGACTATGTCTTCGCCGAGCAGGGTGCCCGCCTCATAGACGGTCTCGCCTGTCTCCGGATTGACCACGTCCGCTGCGGCCACGCGGCCCAGGATGCGCTCGCGCAATGCCTCGATCACTTCACCGCCCTCGACCAGCGCCTTCATCGAACGGCCGTTGGTCGTACCACAGTCCTCTTCGGTGATCACCAGGTCCTGCGTCACATCGACCAGGCGGCGCGTCAGGTAGCCGGAGTTTGCGGTTTTCAACGCGGTGTCGGCCAACCCCTTGCGGGCGCCGTGCGTCGAAATGAAGTACTGCAGCATGTTCAGGCCTTCGCGGAAGTTCGCGGTGATCGG
>JBBIIN010000070.1:0-5217 GCA_037446515.1 Gallionellaceae bacterium | reverse complement strand
GCCAACTTCGCTGCGCCCAGCTCCGGTCGGATCCAATCGCGGATGCGTCTCCTCGCCAAACAGCCACAGCAGCGCGCCGGAGATGAACATTGAAATGGCGACGAACCAGAACGCCGCCTCCACCGAGCCGCTGAAGTGCGCGGCGATGCCTAGCCCCAGCGCGCCTATGCCGTAGCCCAAGTCGCGCCAGAAGCGGTAGATGCCGACAGCAGAGCCGCGCCAGTTCGGGTGCGCGATGTCGGCCACGGCAGCAGAAAGATTGGGATAGAGCAGGGCCATACCGAAACCGGAGACGGCGGCGGAGAACGACCACCAGGCCTTGCCGTCGCCCAGCATCATCATCGCCACGCCCGCGCCGCAGATCCACATGCCCCAGACGTTGGGCTTGTGGCGACCGATGTGGTCGGACAGTTTGCCGGTGAAAAACTGCGAGCCACCCCACACAAAACCATAGACGCCGACGATCCAACCGATGTCGGGCAGGCTCACGCCGCGTTGGTACAGGAATACCGGGTAGAACACCCAGATCAGTGCATCCACGAACTTCTCCACCAACCCGGCCTGGCATATGGCGGCGAGGCGCTTGTCGCGCCATGACATCAAAGTGAACACTTTCCGTGTCGTCGGGTGTTCGTTGATGTTGACCGGGTAGCGCGGCTTCGGGCCGGTGGCGACACCGGCCTTGTGCTTCGCGGCCTCGATCTTCGCCCAGGGCAGAGTATCCTTCACCCACAACAACGTGAGCACGAGGGCGAGCAGGATGGTGGTGAGGCCGAAGACGAGCAGCGCCGCGCGCGCGCCAATCGATGTGGCGAGATAGGCGGTGATGATGCCCGCCAGCGCCAGTCCGACATAACCGGAGAACTCGTTGAGGCCGATGGTCAGCCCGCGTTGGTCGGCGCGCGTGATGTCCAGCTTGGCAGTTTGCGTCATCGACCAGGTCAGCCCCTGATTCACACCGAGCAGCACAGTGGCCGCCACGATCCAGTTCCACGACGAGGCGAAGTAGATCAGCAGCGGGATAGGGATGGCCGCGACCCAACCGAGCAGCAGCACCTGCTTGCGGCCGATGCGTTCGGACAGGCGGCCTGCCACGAAATTCAGCGTGCCCTTGACGAAGCCGAACGCCACCACGAAGGCCGTGAGCAGCATGAAGGAATTCTTTGGCACACCGAACTCGTGCTCGGCCAGCGCGGGCACCACCGTGCGCATCATGCCGATGGTGAAGCCCACCAGCATGACTTGCAGCAACTGGTGCAGAAACTGGCCGAGGTTGACCCTTATCCCGTGAGATAGCGAGACCGTTGTGCTCATGCGGCGATGTTTGCGGCAACGATGGCATCTATTCCGGCTGGACGCGGCGGAATGTCCTTGAGCAGGTTGGCGATGAAAGCTTCCCTGTCCAGGCCCAGCCCTGGGTTCCAGCGTTTCTCGAAGCCTATGGTCGAGCTGGGTTTGCCGGACAGACCCGCACCACACACACTGCCTGCCTGGTGGCCGGGGAACAACTCGATCTCGTTCGGCAGATGCAGCAGTTTGTTATGCAGGCTGTCATAGAGTTGCCCGGCCATCTCGCGCTCGCGCCCGAGCAGATCGGACCTGCCGATGGCGCCGACGAAAAGGGTGTCGCCGGTGACCACGAACCATGGCAATTCTCCGCGCCGCCGGTCTGTCACCAGCAGGCAGATGCTGTCCAGCGTATGGCCGGGCGTATGCAGCACTTCCACCTCGACGTTGCCGAGATTGAGCGACTGGCCGTCGCGCAGCGGCTCGAACTCGAACTTCACGCGGCCTTGGTCCGATTCGTGCAGACAGTAAGGCGCGCCGATCATCTGCGCGAGCTTCCTGCCGCCTGAATAGTGGTCGGCATGGACATGCGTGTCGATCACGTAGTTGATGGTGACATTGGCTTTCTTCGCCTCATCGATGAACCATTCCTCGTCGCCCGCGACCACGTCCACCGCCATGGATTTGCCCTTGGTGCCGCAACCGAAGAAATACGACAGTGAAGATTCTTTTGTTGCCAGTTGTTTGAAGAACATCGTGACCCCCTTCTTTAGAAAACCAGCACCTTGTCGGCCCACGCCGTCCATTCGGTCAGCTCTGCCAGCGTGCTGCGGTGTGCACCTTCGGCGATCTCCGTCTCCGTCATGCCGCGTGCATCCATGCAAGTGCTGCAAAGGCCGGCCACGCCGCCGTGGCGTATCACGTTGCCCAGCATGACCTCGACGTTATAGAACCCCTGCGGGACCTTCTGTCCTTTGTGCGCTGCCAGGACGCCATCGCCAATCAGGAATACGCACACCTCATTCCCATCAATCTTGGAAAGAGAGCCGGCCAGCCGCAGGCCGTTGTAGGTGCGCTCGCTGCCGTAGGGCGCATCGTTGAGGATGAACAGGGTTTTCATGGCCGCCTCCTTTTTCATTATCAATCTAGTAACCGCTGGAATGATTAGAGCATTGCTTGCGCCGGCATGTCAACATGGATTACATTCCGGTCGTGACCATCCAGTATCGATTGGATTGAGAGTGAAGAACGGACGCAAGATAAAAGACCTGCTGTATGAGCAGGTCGCCCGCATCGGCAAAGTGTTCTCCAGCCCCAAGCGGCTGGAACTGATCGAGTTGCTATGCCAAGGGAACAAGACTGTCGAGACGCTGGCAGCCGAGGCCAACATCAGCCTGAAGCTGGCCAGTTCGCACCTGCGCGAGCTGCGCATGGCGCGCCTCGTCGAGACCGAGCGGCAGGGCAAGAATGTCGTCTATCGCTTGGCGGACAAGTCAGTGGCCGACCTGTGGGTACAGGTGCATACGCTGGCCGAGGAGCGCTTGGTCGAGTTGCAACTGGAATTGCAGAAGATGGCGGCCCAGCCGGGAGGACTGCTGCCCAGCGATCGCGACAGCCTGATGAAGGCAGCGCGCAAGGGCGAGGTGGTGGTGCTGGACGTGCGCCCGACCGAGGAATACCTGAATGCGCATCTGCCCTTCGCGCGCTCCATCCCGCTGAACGAGCTGCGCCAGCGGCTGGATGAACTGCCCAGGAACAGACCCATCGTCGCCTACTGCCGCGGGCCGTATTGCCTGATGGCGCCCGATGCCGTGGCGCTGCTCAAGGAAGAAGGCTATACCGCGCTGCATCTGCGCGATGGCGTGGCCGAATGGGCCAAGGTGGCGCAGGCGCGATAAAAGAAGCGCTCAGAAATTGCTGGATATGCCCAGCGCCCCCCCCCAATCCGGGCTACCGGAAGCAAGCCCCTTGCTCAGGCTTACCGACCAAGTGGCAGCCTCACCAAACTGGTGTGACCAGCCTGCCGCCAGTGCTAAACGGTTAGCCCCAAAAGGATTGCTGCGTTGCGCACCGCTCAGCATCAAACTGGCACGCTGCTGCGCCCCGATGCGCTGATTGATTCCAAGAGAGGCGTAAGCAATGTTGTTCAACACATAAGCGGCTGTTTTGCCCACGACCTTGTAGCCGATCGCAGCCAGCAGCGTGGTGTCATGCATTGCATAAGCGCTGTCGATTTCCGCCGAATAATCGTTGCGTCCTGTGCCCAGGCCTTTGTTGCTGTTTGCCGTGCCGAATTTGACTCCGCCGAAAAGCGTCAGCCCCAAATTTTGACCCCTATAAAAATCATAACCCATCGATGCCATGACATCGCCCAAGCCAGCTTGGGTGGTTTGCGTAGACGCGCCATTTCCCATCCCGCCCCCCATACCCGCGCCTCCCATTCCAGCGCCCGCACCTGCTGCAGAGCCACTCCCCATGCGCCCCACATTAGGCAATACATTGTGATCTGCACTCGTCACGCTGATATAAGGGACGGTTACATTGAATATGTATGCCCCAGACGTATAAGCAGCCGTCAGCGGCACATACAGAAAGTCGGTCGAGCTCGTACCGCCATATTTTCCGGTGCTGTATTCCGGGTTGCTGGATAGGCTGAACCTGGCCGTATCGTCAGTCGGAGACATTTCGCCACCTATTGCCATTGTCGAAACGAGCAAGGCCGGTATGGCAGCCAACAAAAAACAGGATGGTTGTTTCATAAGTTTCTCCAAGGTTAGAAATTTCATCTCGGCGATTTCTGCATGCTCCCGCCCATAGGCATGGGTGCTTGCTGCACCTGTGGCGGCATCCCCATACGCTGCATCATTGCACCACTTGGCTGACAGCCCTTGCAGCCTGACATAGGCGCAGAGAGCGGCGCGTGCAGTCCAGGCATGATGCCAATGTGGAGGTCATGCGCCACGATGCGGTTGCCTTCCTCCAGACGCCCCGCCACGCGGATACGCTGCCCCACACTGACATGGGTCTCTTGCGCCATACGAGACAAGTCGACATCGAAACCCGACATGTGCAAATGCCCATGCTCCACGCCGCCAAAGGCGATGCCTTCTGCGACAACATGGCCGACATGCCCTGCAAAGAACAGGGAAGGACGGACTTGCACCGTTTGCGCAATCAGACGCTGGCCATCCCAGGCACCTCTGAGCAAGACTTCGCTGCCCGTGGCGGGAGTCATCGCCACTGTCTGTACTGGCAAACCTTCCAGACTGTGCTGCCCTGCATTTGACTTCTCCAATATGCCGATGGCGCTGACCTCAGCCATGCGGGATGCCGCTTCAATGCGTGTCGCAAAAATTGCACCGTCACCACCACGGAACCCGGCAACACGCAACGCCATGCCAGCACGCACCCCGGTCAACGCAGACACCCCATCCAAACGGGTTGCGGCCTCCACATGCACAGCCTGCCCCATCACCCGTAACTCGCCGCGCTCCGGCTGGATGGCTGTTACCGGCCCTTCCAGCGCATTGAGTATGCTGATCTGCCGCGCGACCAACCCCCGCGCGGTGTTAGCCGCATCAATGGCGACAACCTGACCGAGCGCCAACGCAGCCACATCGGCAGTAACACCGTTGCGGGTCACTGGCGTTTCAGGTTCGTAATGCACTTCCAACCCGTTGATGCACACGCTGGCAAAGCCGGTCACCGTGCCGACGATGCCGGTACCACCAATGCCACCCTCGGCGCGGTCACCCGTGCCACCGATGCCACCTTCAGCCAGCATTCCAGTGCCGCCTGTGCCACCGGCATTCATTGCCTGTTCTTCGACGCAAGCCGGCGCCGCAAACAATGCGAACGGCCATAAACAGGCCATCATAAATAGCAGCACGCCGCCGCCCCTACAAAGGCGGTTGTATATATTCATGGTTG
>JBBIIN010000069.1:0-5294 GCA_037446515.1 Gallionellaceae bacterium | reverse complement strand
TGCAGGAGTTGCGCGTATCTTTATTCGCGCAGGAATTGAAGACGCCGGTGATCGTCTCCGTCAAACGACTGGAGAGGATGCTGGCGGAGATGAGCCGGTAGAATAGGCGGGTCGGACTTCAGTCCGGCAGATTTTGATTTGGAAAATAAAAATGTCAGCGAAAAAAGTGGATGTGTTGCTGGTTGGTGCCGGGGTGATGAGCGCGACGCTGGGCAAGTTGCTGGCGCGACTTGATCCCTCGCTCAGGATACTGATGGTCGAGCGCCAGGCAAAAGTGGCCAACGAGAGTTCGCACGGGTTGAACAATGCGGGCACCGGCCACGCCGGTTATTGCGAGCTGAACTACACGCCGCAACGGGCGGATGGCAGCATCGACATCAGGCGCGCGCTGGAGATCAACGCCGCGTTCGAGATGTCGTTGCAATTCTGGGCTTATCTGGTGGAGCAGGGCGTGTTGCCGATGCCGGAGAAATTCATCAATCCGGTCTATCACCAGAGCTTTGTGCGCGGCGCGGAGAACGTCGCCTTTCTGCGCAAGCGCTACCAGGCATTGCATAAACACCATCTGTTCGAGGAGATGGAATACAGCGAGGACCATGCCGTTCTGCACGAATGGATGCCGCTGGTGATGCGTCACCGCGATGCGGGGGAAAAAGTTGCCGCGACCCAGGTGAAACACGGCACGGATATCGACTTCGGTTTTCTCACGCGCAAGCTGGTGCGCGCCTTGCTCAAGCTGGACAACTTCGAATTGAAATTGAGCCACACCATCGCCGGTATGAAGCAACACGACGACGGGCGGTGGCATGTTCGGGTAAAGGACAATCACACCGACAGGATCAAGACCGTCGACGCGGGGTTTGTGTTCCTCGGCGCGGGCGGCGGGGCCTTGCCCCTGCTGCAAAAATCGGGCATCCCGGAGGCCAAAGGCTACGGCGGCTTTCCCATCAGCGGGCAGTGGCTGATCTGCCACGATCCGAAGATCGTACGCCGGCACACCACCAAAGTGTATGGCCGTGCCGCTGTCGGCGCACCGCCGATGTCGGTGCCGCATCTGGACGCGCGAATCATCGGCGGCGAGTCGGTGCTGCTGTTCGGCCCGTTCGCGAGCATCACCACCAAGTTCCTCAAGGAGGGATCGGTGCTCGATCTGTTCTCGTCGCTGAAGTCTGCCAACCTGAAACCAATGTTGTCTGTCGCGCGCGACAACCTGGACCTTACCCGTTATCTGGTGGGCGAGGCGTTCAAGTCGCACAAGGAACGGGTTGCCTCCCTGCGCGAGTTCTATGCCGACGCGCATGATAAACAGTGGGAACTTGCCACCGCCGGACAGCGTGTGCAGATCATCAAGGGCTGCGACAAGAATGGCGGCAAGCTGGAATTCGGTACCGAGATCGTTTCCAGCAAGGACGGCACGCTGGCTACTTTGCTCGGCGCCTCGCCGGGCGCTTCGACCTCGGTGCAGGCGATGGTCGAAGTGATCGAGCGCTGTTTCAAGGCGCGCATGAAGAGCGCGGAATGGAAAAGAAAGATGAAGGAGATGATCCCGTCCTACGGTGAATCGCTGGACCACGATGTGGCGCTGCTGCACGCGGTGCGCAATCGGACCTTGGGCACGCTGGGGCTGGAACACCGCGCCGGCAGATAGGCCTGTGCGTGGAAGGCGAATGATCAGCGTTCCATGTTTCCGAAGTAGTTGTCGAGCAGCAGTTGTTCGAATTCCTGTGCCGGGATCGCCCGCGAATACAGAAAACCCTGTGCAAAATCGCAGCCCATGCCAGCCAGCAGGTCGAGTTGCGCTTGAGTCTCCACTCCCTCGGCGATCACCTGCAATCCCAGTTTGTGGGCCATCACCACGATGGCCTCGGACAGCGCCTTGTCGCTGCGGTCGGTTTCCAGATTGCAAATGAAAGACTGATCCAGCTTGATGTAATCGATGTCCAGCTTCTTCAGGTAGGATAATGCGGAATAACCGGTGCCGAAGTCGTCAATGGCGAGCTGGATGCCGGCATCGCGGAAGGCCAGCAGTTCTGCCGTGACACCGGGTGAATTGTCCAGCAGGAGACGCTCGGTAATCTCGATGACCAGGTTGCGGCCTTGAACCTTGCCGCTGAGCATTCTTTCCCGCCATTTGCAGCATTCTCGTTGGGACTGGATCTGCAGCGGCGATTTGTTCACACTGATCTGGAAATCCGCGGCATAGCGGGAGGCCCATTCCCGGGCCTGATTTGCCGCCTGCCCGAACACCCAATCGCCGATCTCGTGGATGAGCCCGGATTCCTCGGCCAGCGGAATGAACTGGGCCGGATTGATCAGGCCGCGTTTGGGATGGAACCAGCGCAGCAACGCTTCCGCCTTGAATATCCTGCCGCTGCTTATCTCCACAATGGGCTGGTAATACAACTGGAGCTCCCCCGCCTTCAGCGCGCCGTGCAGGTCGTTCAGCAGGCGGAGACGATGCAGGGCTTCCTCCTGCATGACGCTGGTGAAGTAGCTGAATCGATTGCGTCCGGAGTTCTTGGCGGCATACATCGCCTGGTCGGCGTTTTTCAGTATGGCCCCCGGGGTGGTGGCGTCGTCCGGATACAGGGTGATGCCGAGACTGGCGGAGACATGCGCGACTTCGCTGCCCAGCGCGAAGGGTTGCGCCAGCGCGTTCAATATGGCGGTCGCGATGCGCTCGACACTGGAGCGATCTCCCAGTTCGGACAAGATGACGATGAATTCGTCGCCACCCAGGCGTGCGACCGTGTCGGATTCTCTGACACAGCTGGCGATGCGTTGCGCCGCTTCGATCAGCAGCCCATCGCCGGCATCATGACCCAGCGAGTCGTTCACTTCCTTGAAGCGGTCGAGATCGAGGAACAGCAGCGCCAGTTTCGACCCGGCGCGGTGTGCCTTTTTGATGTCCTGGGCCAGGCGGTCGTTGAACATGCGCCGGTTGGGCAGACGGGTGAGCGGATCGAAGTTGGCCTGGGTCCAGATCAATTCTTCGGATTTTTTCTTTTCGGTGATATCGGAGAACAGTCCCACGTAGCGATGGACTGAACCGTCGGGATTGCGGATGGTGTTGATGGTCAGCCATTCGGCGAAGATTTCGCCATTTTTGCGCCGGTTCCAGACCTCGCCCTGCCAGAAGCCGTGCGCGTCAATTTCCTGCCACATTCCGCGATAGAACGCGGATTCGTGCCGCCCCGAGCGGAGCAGGGCCGGATCCTCGCCGAGCACCTCGTCGCGCGTGTATCCAGTCAGTTTAGTGAAGGCCGGGTTGATCTCCACAATCCGGTTCTGTTCGTCCGTGATCAGAACCGCCTCACTGCTGTTTTCCAGCACGAGCGCGGACAGGCGCAGTTTTTCGGCAGCGGTTTTTTGTGCTGTGATATCCTCATAGAGGCCCAATATTCCGACGATTTCACCCCCCTCATCGCGCAGCGGTACCTTGGAGGTGCGCAACCATAATTCATGCCCGTCCGGGGTGGTTTGCGGTTCCTCGTAGTTAAGCCTGGCGATACCCGATCTCATCACCTGCAGGTCGTCCGCACGATACTGTGCGGCCTGGTTTTTCCACGGCATCTGGAAGTCGTCTTTGCCGACCAACTCGTCCGGGCTGGACCGGCCTGCATCGCGGCTGAAGATGGAATTGCAGCCCAGATAGCGCAATTCCGTGTCTTTCCAGAACACGCGTGCCGGCATGGTATCGATGACGCTCTTGAGCAGATTGTGCGAGTTGGCAAGGGCTATTTCCGCTACCTTGCGCTCGGTGATGTCCTGCACCGTGCCGACCGAACGGATGGGTACGCCCTCGGCACTGAAGTAAGACGTGCACTGTTCTTCCACATATTTGATCCGCCCGTCAGGCATCAACAGACGGTGGGTGATGGAATAGGGCGCGCCGGTTTTGAGTGAGCGGGTGTAAGCGTCGCCGACCTCGGCGCGGTCTTCGGGATGGATGGCATTCAGAAACGCTTCATAGGTCGCGCCAAACCGTGTCTGATCAATTTCGAACAGGCGGAAGACTTCATCCGACCAGGCCAGCGTATTGGTGAGCAGATCGAGTTCCCAACTGCCGACGCGGGCGATACGCTGTGCGTCCTTCAGACGATTCTGGTTGTGCAACAATTCCATTTCAATCTGCTTCTGTTCGGTAATGTCGCGCGCGGTCGCAATCAGCACTGTCCGGTCAAAAAATGTCCCCCGGGTGACGATCACACTCTTGGGGAAGATCTGCCCGTTCTTGCGCACCCCCCAAAACTCGAATGCCGCCTGGACGCCTGTGCGCGCGTTCTCTGTCATCTGCGCCGTGATCTCGTTCATGCGGTTCAAGCCCGGCGCGGCCACATCGAGCGCGGTCATGCCGACCAATTCGTCATGACTGTACCCGTACATCTTCTCGGCGCCGGCATTCACTTCAATGAAGGTGAATGCCTCGTCCAGGATATAGATCGCCTCGGTCAGAGTGTTGAAGATGCTGTAGTAGGTCTGCTTGGTCGACCGCAGGTCATTTTCAACTTGCTTGCGCCTGTCGACATTGATGCTGCCGCCGGCCGCCCACAGGGCTGTGCCTTCGGCGCTGCGCTGGACCACCTTGCCGCGAGTGTGGATCCACCCCCACCCGCCGGATCGCAGGACGACCCGGTATTCCAGATCGAAATCCGGCCCGTCTGCTTCCACGCTGGCAAGGAATTGCTGCACAAAGGATTCTCGATCGTCCGGATGGATGGTTGCGATCCAGGACTGCAGGTCGTGTGCAGCCCCTTCAGTCGCCATGCCCAGGTAGTTCAGGTCGGCATCCTCATAGTTCAGCCGACGCTGGACCAAATCCAGTTCCCAGAACAGCATCTGCGCCGCCTCGACCGCCGTGTAGAGACGGCTCTCGGCATGCCAGATGCTGTTTTGCAGCTGATCCCGCTCGGCCCGTGCCAGTTCGCGCAATAACGAATGGATCAGCCACAGGCTGGACGGTGCCACCAGTGCGGCGGCCACTAAGCCGGTGAGCAGGAAATCGCCGGTGACCCTGCCATGCAACAGGAAGCTCATCGCGGCGACGATGAGTTGCACCGCCAGCAGGACCGCGACCGAAACGAGGACGATCAGTCGCGACCCTTGCAGGCGCAGCAGGAACGAAATCAGGGGTGAAGACATCGCAGCGTTGCCCAATCAGAGATAAAAGAAAACTCGGCAGTGCAACGGAGGCACGATGGACGGAGGATGCGGGGCGGGTTCACTCGATACTTCCTCAACGATTTCCGGACTTGTTTTCCGTGCAACCGCACGGCAATCTCGCCGTGCGGAGT
>JBBIIN010000068.1:0-5317 GCA_037446515.1 Gallionellaceae bacterium | reverse complement strand
TTCATCGAGGGCGCTTATAACTGCGCCCCATGACACGTATCCTTCTGTTCATCAGCGCCATGACCCTGGCCACCGCAGCCACGCCCGCGATGCGCGGCAATGCTCTGCATGTCGGCGTGCAACGCGAAGGCGGCTTGTACCACCTGAGCGCCAGCTTCGACACCACGCTTTCCGAATGCGCGGCCTGGCGCTATCTCACCGATTACGCTGCGGCGACAAAATTGCCCGGCGTCGTCAGCTCCAGCGCCCAGCGCGAAAGCGCCAACAAGGTGAAAGTGGATCGCATCGCCGAGGAGCGCATTCTGTTTTTCCATGTGCGCCTGCATTCGGTGCTGGAATACACCGAGTTCCCCACCAGCAAACTCGCTTTTAGCCAGCTTGCCGGAGATTCGCGCTCATTCCGGGGGGAATGGCTGATCCAGCCTGTTGAGCAGGGCAGCACGCTGCGCTTTAGCGGCACCTGGGAACCTGACCCGCTGCTCCCGCTATTCATCATCGACCATTTCGCCGAGCATGACCTGGGGCAGCGCTTCGGCGAAATGGCCAAGCTGGCGGAAGAATTGAAGCCGCTGCACAGCGCAGCCTGCGACAGACACCCGCCGTCATAAACTCTTCAAGCAATCTTAATCAAACTTTCATGCACGCGCCGCAGGATGCGCGGCATGAATACACCGACCACCACCACACTTTCCCCGGCGCCACTCAACATCGCGCTGGTCACTGAAACCTACCTGCCCGAGGTGAACGGCGTTGCCATCACCATCGGCCGCATGGTGGAGGGCCTGCTCAGGCGGCAGCACAACATCCACCTGATCCGCCCGCGCCAGGGCAAGCAGGACGAGCCTGCATGCGGCGAGGGTTTTCAGGAAACGCTGCTGCGCGGCATGCCCATTCCCGGTTATCCGGAGTTGAAGGCCGGCCTGCCCGCCAAGGGCGCGCTGCTCAAACTGTGGCGCCAGCAGCGCCCGGACGTGGTGCACATCGCCACCGAAGGTCCGCTCGGCTGGTCGGCGCTGTCGGCGGCGCGCAAGCTGGACATCCCGGTCAGCACCGACTTCCACACCAATTTCCACAACTACACGCAGCACTACGGCATCGGTCTGTTGCAGAAACCCATCGCCGCCTACCTGCGCCACTTCCACAACAAGGCCTCCTGCACGTTGGTGCCCACCGCCGCGCTGCAGCAGCAACTGGAAGCGGAAGGCTACAAGGATGTGGCCGTGGTCGCGCGCGGGGTGGACACCGCACTGTTCCACCCCGCCAAGCGCAGCGCAGAGTTGCGCGCCGTCTGGGGGGCTGACGCGGACACGCCGGTGGTGATGCTGGTAAGCCGCCTGGCGCCGGAGAAGAATCTGCATGTGGTGATCGATGCCTTCGAGCACATGCGCCAGGTGAATCCGCTGGCGAAGCTGGTGATGGTGGGTGACGGCCCGGCACGCGCCGCGCTGGAACAGCAACATCCAGACGTGATCTTCGCCGGCATGCAGACCGGCGAAGCGCTGGCGCAGCATTACGCATCCGGCGACATCTTCCTCTACCCCAGCCTGACCGAGACTTACGGCAACGTCACCGTCGAGGCGATGGCCAGCGGCCTGGCCACTCTCGCCTACAACTATGCCGCCGCGCAGCAGCACATCCGCCACGACGTGAACGGTCTGCTCGCACCGTTCGGCGACACCAGCATCTTCGTCGCGCAGGCCAGGCTGCTCGCCACCGACATCGAGCGCGTGCAGCGCCTGCGCCTGGCCGCGCGCCGCACCGTGGAAACACTGACCTGGGAACACATCATGGGGCAGATGGAAGCCGTGCTGTACGACACGCTGCGCAAACAAGGAGGCTGCCGTGAATCAACCGAACTCTCCGCTGCAACGGATTAACCGCTACGACGCCGAGTTGTGTCTGCTGTGCAACCGGCTGAGCCGCAGCTGGTCGGTGCGCAACCTGTTCCGCCTCGCCAGCCGCCTGGGCGACGGCGTGTTCTGGTACACGCTGATGATCGCGCTGCTGCTCAACGAGCAGGACGATGCGCTGCCTGCGGTGCTGCACATGCTCGCCGCCGGGGCCATCGGCACCGCCCTGTACAAGCTCATCAAGGGCAGGACCCTGCGCCCGCGCCCGTTCAACGTCTATCCGGCCATCGTCTGCACCGGCAAGACGCTGGACCAGTTCAGCTTCCCGTCCGGCCACACGCTGCACGCCACCGCGTTCAGCATCCTGAGCGTGACCTACTACCCTGCGCTGTTCTGGCTGGTGGTGCCGTTCGCCGTGCTGGTCGCGCTGTCGCGCCCCATCCTCGGCCTGCATTATCCCAGCGATGTGCTGGCCGGCGCAGCGCTGGGCGCGCTCATCGCCAGCTTCGTGCTGGTCATCTGATTCTCAAGCCTGACTGAACACATCCTGCGGCAGCGGCATGCGATGGCGCAGTTGCTGCGGCGCGATGCCCTCGATGCGCTGCCTGACATCCGCCGCGCCGGTGTCGGGATCCGCCTCCCACACCGGTTCCTCGCCCAGCAGGATGCGGTCGATATGTGTCAGGCGCATGCTGGTTTCGCTCAGGTAATAATTGAAACGCCGCTGGATGCCGGGATCGAAGCGGCACGCGCCGTGATAGCACAAGTGCGCCAGACGGCTGGCGCGCAGCAGGTTCTCCGCGCCCGCCAGCACCGACACACCACGGTGTGCCAAAGGTTGCGGACAGGAGAAGTGCTGCGCCACATACAGCGCGAGTTCGTTGCGGTGCGCGGCCATCAGTGCGCCAGGCGGCACGAACAGGTGGGGACGCACATGCATGTCCATCGCCCATTCGCAGGCGGCATGGGTTAGCACCGGGACGTTGCCCCACATCTTCTCGTGCGCCGGGACGAAGTGATTGTGCGCAATGACATCCACCAGCAGGTGGCTGACGAAGCCCAGCGACAGCGCGTATTCCTCGTCGCTCTGCGCATGATCCAGCAACTGGCGCGCACGCTGCCATTGGTGCGTGCTGGCGAAGGGCTCGCCCCATGCATGCTCGCTCAGCAAGGCCAAGTCGGGCAGGCAGGCGCCAGCCAGCACTAGGCGCGGGAAAGCGCGCACTGCGCGGCGGTAACGCGGGTCGGTGAGCGGCACCGCCCACAGCAGCAATTGCGCGAAATAGACGTGGGTGTAAAGTCCCCAGGCATGTGCATCGGCGCTCCATAACAGCAGCGGTATTAACCAGCGCCAATGTTTGAACAGGTCTCTCATGCCTCGCAGTGTCGGCGCGGCACGCGAAACTTTGATGACGGCGGCGTGATTTTATTGTGACAGCGCGGAACGGCTCCCCCGCCTTCTGCGATAATGCGCGCCATGTCCTGGCTCATCACCAACTTCATCAGCGCCTTCCTGCTGCCCCCGTTCAATCTGCTCAGCGTGGCGGCCATCGGGCTTTTTCTTTGGCACAAACGTCCACACATCGCTCATTTCCTGCTCATTATTTCGTTTGCCGGGCTCTGGCTGCTCTCCACCCCTTTTTTCGCAGAAGCCTTGCTGCACCGGCTTGAAGATCAGCCGCCACCGATTGCCACCGCGATTGGCACAGCACAGGCCATCGTCGTCCTGGGTGGCGGCAGCTATTTCCACGCGCCTGAATATGGCACGCACACGGTCGGCCCGGAAACCCTGGAGCGCCTGCGCTATGCAGCAACACTGCATCGCAAGACCGGCCTGCCCATTCTGGTCAGCGGCGGCACACCACAGGGCAATGAACGCTCTGAGGCACAGCAAATGCAGGAGGTGCTGGAACAGGAGTTCCAGATTCCCGTGCGTTGGCGGGAAGACGCGTCGGACAATACCGAACAGAATGCCCGCCATAGCGCCGCCATTTTTTCCAGCCAACCTATCGGGCGCATTCTGCTCGTAACCCATGCCTATCACATGCGGCGCGCCCGCCATGCCTTCGAGCGCGCTGGCCTGCAAGTGATACCCGCCCCCACCGCCTATACCACGCGCTATCGCACCGACGTGTTGGCTTTTCTGCCAAACGCCTTGGCCTTGCGAGACAGTCGGCGCTTCCTGCATGAATGGATAGGCATGCTGTGGTATCGGTTAAAATCCGCCAGTTGATAAAAGAAAAGGAGTGACAATGAAAGCGCGCGTCAAATGGATAGACGGCATGGCCTTCGTGGGTGAGGCGGAGAGCGGCCACGGCATCGTGATGGACGCCGCACCCTCCGTGGGCGGACGCAACCTCGGCGCGCGCCCGATGGAGATGCTGCTGATCGGCGCCGGCGGTTGCAGCAGCATAGACGTCATCATGATGCTGAAGAAAAGCCGCCAGGATGTGCGCGACTGCTACGTGGAACTGGAGGCGGAACGCGCCGAGGTGGACCCCAAGGTATTCACGAAGATACACATGCACTTCGTGGTCAAGGGCAAGGACATCAAACCGGAAGCGGTGGAGCGCGCGGTGAAACTTTCCGCCGAAAAATACTGCTCCGCTTCCATCATGCTGGGCGCGACAGCGCAGATGACGCACGATTTTGAGGTAGTGCAAGAGTAACCAGCCCCTCATCCTCCCCTTCTCCCAACAGAAGAGGGGTTTTGCTTCCCTCTCCCTCCGGGAGAGGGACCGAGGGTGAGGGCAGGTCAGATCAAACCCAGTACACCGTCTTCGTCATCACCTTCGACATCCCGCGCATCGTCAGCTTCACCGGCAGCGGCAATTCCGCCGCGCCCAGCTCCACCGCCATATCGGAATGCCCGACCTCGTCCACATACATCTGCTGTGCCACGGCGCGGCTCTTGGCATCCTGCGGTGGCAGCGTATTGAGGTGATGTTGCAGATGCGCGCCGACCTGGCGCTCGGTCTCGGCCAGGAAACCCAAGTTCCACTTGTCGCCCAGCGCGCCCGCCAGCGCGCCGATGGCCAGCGAACCGGTATACCAGAACGAATTGAGCAGGCTTAGACGCCCGCCGAGCTCATGCACGCGATGCGAGGTCCATGCCAGATGTTCGGTCTCTTCCCAGGCAGCGTGTTGCAGCTTCTCCTGCACCACCAGGTCGCGGGCAGTCAATGCCTGCCCCTGATACAGGGCCTGCGCGCAGATCTCGCCGGTATGGTTGATGCGCATCAGCGCCGCAGCATGCCTCTTCTCCGCATCGCTCATCGCAGAGTCGGCGATGTCCGCATCGGGGTATGGGCGCGCGGTCGGCGCCTTGGCGAACAAGGTGCGCATGCCTTTATCGAATTCGATGATGAAACGATCCACGTTCAGCATGTTCCCTCCCCTTCATTTTCAGAATTTGGTTCTTCAACATATTCACTGTGAATTTTCATTAGCCTAAGCTCATATCCAAT
>JBBIIN010000067.1:0-6370 GCA_037446515.1 Gallionellaceae bacterium | reverse complement strand
AGTCGGCATAGCGCGGCTGGTCGAGGTCCATCTCCATGCCGTCGATGATCTCCAGTAGATGTTCCTGCGCCAGGTTGTAGCGTTGCACCACGGGCACGAGCGCCTGGCATACCGGGTGCGTGGGCTGACCTCCGTACACGGCGGCCACTTCACCACGCCACCAGTTGAGCGTGGCGCGCGCCACGTTGGCATCCGAACACTCGTCCACCACGTCGTCCACCTCACGACAAAAGGCGTATAGCACCGTCATCGCCTCGCGCTTCTCGCGTGGCAAAAAGCGGAAACTGGCGGTGAAACTGGAGCCGCTCTCGCGGCATTTGTCCTGGCAGTAGGAGAGGGAATTCATTTCTTGCGTGGCTTTTTAATCTTCCCCTCGCCCCCTTGGGGGAGAGCGTTAGGGTGAGGGGGTAAGGGGCGTGCGGCAGTTTTCGGTTCGGCATTGCCGGGCAGGGCGAGGAAATTGTTGCGGCTCACCACGCGCCGCCCACTCTTGGCTTCTAGCTCCTTGCGCCGCGCAATCTCCGTGGTGCTGGCTTCACCCAACATGGTAAAAATCAGTTCCAGATCGGTCATATGGTCGCGCAGATTGTTGCCGGTCTTTACCTTGTTCAATTCCTTGATGCGCTTGTGCGCACCGGGCGTTACGCCAAATGTCGCCTTGGCGATCTCGGCGGTGAGGATGGAATACTCCTTGCCCTCCTGCACGCCGCGCGCCTTCCATTCATCCGTCAGCTCGCCGCGTATCGCAATCGAGCGCAGCCGCTTTTCTATCCACGCCTGCGGATAACCCTTGGCTTGATACAGCTCGCGCGCCCGTGCGCTGGCCAGTTCAGGGTTTTCGATTTCCTGCACACGCTCATAGCCTACTTGCGCCAGCCAACGCTTGAACGGCTCCGCCTTGGGCGAGGGGATTGACTGGATGATGCGGAACAATCCTTCGGTGTTGGCGCAGTTCACGCGCTGCGCGCCCCCTTCGGTTGTCACCCTAAGGGGGGTGGCAATTTGCCCCCACCCTTTGGCTAACTCTTTGTCGCGGCGGCGTAAATCCTTCACATATCCATCCGGCTGCACCGAATCTGTCAATACTGCCACCACATCAACAATGGCGAACCACCACGCATTTTCATGCCATGCGCGGCGGATGTTTTTTTCCTGAAAAACCACCAGATGATTTTCGGATGACTCGCTCATCGTTTTCTCCTTCAGTCCTTAATTCCAGCCCGAATTCATCGTAAAAAACCCAACTCAAACACCTGTGGGCGCAGCTTGTCGCCCAAGGCTTTGTAGGCTTGCTCGAACGGGGTGAAATCCACGGGCGGGAAGGCGGCACGGCCTCGCCTTTGTTCAGCGCGATCTGCACGTAATGCAGCAACTGCGTGAACATGGCGTAGCTGGAATGTTTGGCGGTGTCTTTGGCTTCAAACCAGATCTCGTCGGTCTGGATGTCGATCAAGCCTTTGGTGTAGCCCTTTAAGCCGAGCGCTTTGATGTAGGCGTCTTTGACGTCTTCCTCACTGCGGACTTGTTGCAGCTGACTGTAGAGACTCATTGACACTCTTTCCCGAAAATAACTTCCGCGCTTTCTGGCATGGGTTCCCCCGCTAAAACGGTGCGCTTTTCGCCAGCATGATAACCCAGTCGTAAGGCCGCAAAACCGGGCGTTTGTGGAACACGTCGTAGTCGGCGGCTTCCAGCTTGTCGAGTATGCGCAGGCCGCCCGCGATGATGAGACGCATCTCCAGTCCGATGCGTCCGGTGAGGATGCTGCCCAGCGGTTTGCCTTGCAGCATCAGCGTGCGGGCTCGCTCCACTTCGAATTGCATCAGCGCGCGCCAGCGGTCGTCACAGCGTTGTTCGGCGATTTGCATTTCGCTCACACCGAAGCGAGTCATCTCATCTTGCGGCAGATAGACGCGGTTGATTCGCCAGT
Organism: Gallionellaceae bacterium; assembly: GCA_037446515.1. Taxonomy (GTDB): domain Bacteria; phylum Pseudomonadota; class Gammaproteobacteria; order Burkholderiales; family Gallionellaceae; genus Sideroxyarcus. Next base: position 4,440 of record JBBIIN010000067.1, on the reverse strand, counting down.
CTTTTGCCACGTCCTGCCAGAAGTTGATGAGTTGCAGCGCGGTGCAGATGGCATCGCTGTATTGGAGGTTGACCTCGCTGACTTCGCCATACAGGTGCAGCAGGATGCGGCCGACCGGATTGGCCGAGCGGCGGCAATAGTCCAGCACCTCGTCGAAGTTGGCGTAGCGCTTTTTCACCACGTCCTGAGCGAACGCATCGAGCAGGTCGTGGAACAGTTGCAGCGGCAACTGGTGTTGCACGATGACGGCTTGCAGGTCGCGGAACAAGGGCGTGTGCGGCGTTTCGTTCTGGGCTATGCGATCCAGTTCGGCCCGGAATCCATCCAGTTTGGACAGACGTTCAGCGTTGGACAGATCGCCCTCGTCGGCGAAATCATCGGCCTGTCGCGCGAAGTGGTAGATAACCTCAACCGCGCGGCGCAGTCGGCGCGGGAGCAGGATGGAGGCGACGGGGAAGTTTTCGTAATGCTCGACGGCCATGCGCTTACAGCAAGTCTTCGCGCCGCAGCAGGAACACGAACTGGTCGCCCGCACTGACCTCCAGCCAGGTGAAGGGCAGGTCGGGGTAGGCGACCTCGAGTGCGTCGCGGTTGTGCCCGATCTCGACCACCAGCAGGCCGCCGGGGTTGAGGTGTTGCGCGGCCTGTTCGAGGATGACGCGCGTGGCGTCGAGGCCGTCTGCGCCGCTGCCCAGCGCCAGCTTGGGTTCGTGCAGATATTCCTGCGGCAGTGCGGCGACGGAGGGAGCATCCACATAAGGCGGGTTGCTGATGATGAGGTCGTAGGTGCGGCCTTGCAGATTGCCGAACAGGTCGGACGCTATCAGTTCGACCTGATTTTGCAGGCCATAGTCATCCACGTTGCGGCGGGCCACATCCAGCGCATCGGGTGAAATGTCCGCGCCTTCCACCAGTGCGTTGGGGAAGGCATGCGCGGCGAGGATGGCGAGGCAGCCGCTGCCGGTGCACAGGTCGAGCACGGAGGCTACCATCTCGGGGTCATCCACCCACGGTGCGAGCTGTTCGCGCAGCAACTCGGCGATGAAGGAGCGCGGTACGATGACGCGCTCGTCCACATAGAAGCTGAAGTCGCCGAGAAAAGCCTGGTGCGTGAGGTAAGCGGCGGGAATGCGTTTTTCCACGCGCTGTTCGATGACGTTGAGCACCCCCAGCATTTCTTGGTGGGTGAGGGCGGCATCGAGGAAAGGTTCCAGCCGGTCGAGCGGCAGGTGCAGTGTGTGCAGGATGAGGTAGGCGGCTTCGTCATAGGCATCGCTGCTGCCGTGGCCGAAGAACAGTTTGGCTTCGTTGAAGCGGCTTACCGTGAAGCGCAGGCAATCGCGCACGGTCTTGAGTTGGCCGCTGGCTTCGCTGAAGGCGTTGAGGCTCATGGCGGGGGGCTCCTATGCGGCCAGCAGTTTGACCAGGGTCAGGTAATAGATCTCGGACAGCGCATCCAGATCGGCTACCGCCACACATTCGTTGAGTTTGTGAATGGTCGCGTTGAGCGGGCCGAGCTCAATGATCTGCGGGCAGATGTCGGCGATGAATCGACCGTCCGAGGTGCCGCCGCTGGTGGAGAGTTCGGTCTCGATGCCGGTTACTTGCCTGATGGCTGCTGCAACGGCATCAACCAGATCGCCGCGCGGGGTGAGATAGGGTTTGCCGGACATCTCCCATTGCAAGTCGTATTCAAGTCCGTGTTTGTCGAGGATGGCATGCACTCTGGACTTCAATGATTCGGTGGTGCTGGCGGTCGAGTGGCGGAAGTTGAAAAGGATCTCCACCGTGCCCGGCACCACATTGGTCGCACCGGTGCCGCCCTTGATGTTGGAAATCTGCCAGGAAGTCGGCGGAAAGTACTCGTTTCCTGCATCCCACACGGTGGCGGCCATTTCGGCGATGGCAGGCGCGGCCAGATGGATGGGGTTCTTGACCAGATGCGGGTAGGCGATGTGACCTTGCACGCCTTTCACGATCAGGGTGCCGGAAAGCGAACCGCGCCGCCCATTCTTGACGGTGTCGCCAAGTTTTCCGACGCAGGTTGGCTCGCCGACGATGCAGTAATCGAGCCGTTCATCGCGTTCGCGCAATGCTTCCACCACGCGCACCGTGCCATCCACTGCGACGCCCTCTTCGTCCGAGGTGAGCAACAGCGCGATGGAACCGCGATGCCGTGGAAATTCGGCGACAAACTTTTCCGTCGCCGTGACAAAGGCGGCAATAGAGCCTTTCATGTCGGCCGCGCCGCGCCCGAACAGCATGCCATCGCGCACGGTCGGCATGAACGGATCGCTGTCCCATTTGTTCACCGGGCCGGTCGGCACCACGTCGGTGTGCCCGGCAAAACAGACAAGTGGTGCGGTTTCGCCGCGCCGAGCCCAAAGATTGTCCACTTCGCTGTGGCGCATCTTCTCCAGATTGAAATCGAGCGGGGCAAGGCGCGCGCCGATGATGTCGAGACAGCCTGCGTCCTCCGGGGTGAGCGAACGGCGTGCGATGAGTTGTTGGGTGAGTGTCAGCGTTGTACTCATAAATCCAGTTCTGCATATTCCTGTTCGTTGAATCCGGTGGCCAGCACCTTGCCGTCCTGAACCAGCACTGGTCGCTTGATGACGTTGGGGTGAGCCAATAGCACGGGCAGCGCCGAGGCGTCGTCGCGTATGGAAGCTTTGATTTCAGGCGCAAGCTTGCTCCAGGTGGGGCCGCTCTTCTTCAGCAGTTTTTGCCAGCCCACTTGCTTGATCCAGCTGGAAACCATCGCCTCGTTCACGCCCTGTTTCTTGAAGTCGTGGAATTCATAGGCGATGCCGCGCACGGCCAGTGCAGCGCGCGCCTTTTTCACCGTGTCGCAGTTGGGGATGCCATACAACTTCATGGCTTGGCATCCGGCATTTCGATGTTGAGCTTGATGGTGCCGAAATCGGCAGAGGGCTGGGCAGCGGCAGGCTGCGCGGCGTTCGGGTCGTATGCCTTGACCTTGGAGGTTTGCGAATAGTCGATGAGCGAGGACAGGTTGCTGGCGGAATCGGCGTTCTTCAGCGCCTCATCCTTGGTGATCTGTCCTGCCTTGAACAGTTTGTACAGCGCCTGCTCGAAGGTTTGGGAGCCGGGTGAGACGCTTTGTTCGATGGCTTCGCGCACCTTTTCGATCTGGTCGTTCTTGATGAGATCGGCGATGAGTGCGGAGTTGAGCAGGACCTCCACGGCGGGCACCAGTTGCCCTTGCGTGTTGCGCACCAGCCGTTGCGAGATGACGGCGCGCAAACACATCGCCAAGTCGGACAAAACGCTGTTGCGTGCGTCATAGGGGAAGAAGTTCACGATGCGGTTCAGCGCGTGGTAGCTGTTGTTGGCGTGCAGCGTGGACAGGCACAGGTGGCCGGTCTGCGCGAAGATCAGCGCGTGCTTCAGCGTGTCGCGGTCGCGGATCTCGCCTATCATCAGCACATCCGGGGCTTCGCGCATGGCGCTGATCAGCGCCGCGCCGTATTCCGCCGTGTCGGTGCCGATCTCGCGCTGATTGACCAGGCACTTCTTGTGGTGGAACAGGTATTCGATCGGGTCCTCGATGGTCAGGATGTGGCCGGTCTGCGAGTTGTTGCGGTGTTCCATCATGGCGGCCATCGTGGTGGACTTGCCGGAGCCGGTCGCGCCGACGACCAGCACCAGGCCGCGCTTTTCCATGATGAGGTCTTTCAGCACCGTGGGGAGGTGCAGCGATTCCACGTCGAGAATCTTGCCGCGCACGTAGCGGATGACGATGGCAACACTGCCGCGTTGGCGGAAGATGTTGACGCGGAAGTTGCCGATACTGGCTACGCGCATGGAGAAGTTCATTTCCATGTGCATCTCGAAATCGGCGATCTGCTCTGGCGACATCATCTCGTAGGCGATCTGTTTGATGTTGTCGGCATCGAGGGGCTGTGCGTTCACCGGCATCACCACGCCGTTGATCTTGATGTTGATGGGTGCGCCGACCGAGAAGAACAGGTCGGAAGCCAGCTTGTCAGCAGCGAGTTGCAACAGCGGGGTCACGATCATGTTCTTCTCCCGAGTGGAGTAGGATTAGATGCCGCGCAAGAGTTCGTTGATGCCCACTTTGCCCAGTGTCTTGGCATCCACTTTCTTAACGATCACCGCGCAATACAGGCTGTATTTGCCGTCCTTGGAAGGCAGGCTGCCGCTGACCACCACGGAACCGGCGGGGATGCGACCATAGGTGATTTCTCCGGTCTCGCGGTCGAGGATCTTGGTGCTCTGGCCGATGAACACTCCCATGGAGATGACCGAGCCTTCCTCGACGATCACGCCCTCAACCACCTCGGAGCGCGCGCCGATGAAGCAGTTGTCCTCGATGATGGTGGGATTGGCCTGCACCGGCTCCAGCACGCCGCCGATGCCGACGCCGCCGGACAGGTGCACGTTCTTGCCGATCTG
>JBBIIN010000066.1:0-6565 GCA_037446515.1 Gallionellaceae bacterium | reverse complement strand
TGCTGAAGACGGCCGAGCCGCGCATTCGCGAACTTTTCTCGCTTCGGCAGAATGATAATGCGACACAGCCCGCAAGATCGCAGCGCGGCATCAGCCTGATCGAGCTCATCATCTTCATCGTTATCATCAGCGTGGCGCTGACTGGCATCCTGCTGGTGATGAACACGGTGACGCGCAACAGCGCCGATCCGTTGCTGCACAAGCAGGCGCTGGCGGCGGCGGAATCCTTGCTGGAAGAGATTGAGTTGCAGGATTTCATTTCGCAATCCGGGGTGACCAATGCGGTAACGCAGGCCAACCGTGCGGCCGAATATCACATCATCAGTGATTACAACGGCTTTGCCACCACCGGCATTTTTCCGGTGAACGGGGCAATGCCCATCGCCGGGCTGTCCGGGTACAACGCCAGCGTGGCGGTGACACCCGAAGCGGCGGCCTGGAATGGCATCGCTGCCGGGAGTGCGGTGCGCATCACGGTGACGGTGGCGGATCCGGCGGGCAATGCCTTGACCGCCATGGGTTACAGGACGGCTTACTGATGGACATGCTGCGCAGAGGACAACGGGGTTTCACGCTGGTGGAGATGATCGTGGTGATCGTCATCACCGGCATCATCGCCGGAGTGGTGGCGATCTTCTTGCGTGCGCCGGTACAGGGCTATGTGGACAGTGCGCGCCGCGCGGAGTTGACCGATGTCGCCGATACGGCGGTGCGGCGCATGGCGCGCGACGTGCGCACGGCGGTGCCCAACAGCATGCGCATCGCCGCGTGCGCCGGAGTTTGCGCCGAGTTCCTGCCGACCAAGACCGGCAGCCGCTACCGCGCCGATCCGACAGGCGGGGCGGGGGGGTGCGGCGCCAGCGGTGACGATCTGGATTTCGCCGCAGCCGACACCTGTTTTGAAATCATCGGCACGCCCATTGCCCTCGCGGCGAACGATCAGATCGTGGTGGGCAGCACGCAGTCGGATGGCAACCCGCCTTACCAAGACCCAGCGTTTAATCCGGCTACCAGCATCCGGCGGCCAGTGGCTGCGGCGGGGGTGGGGCCGGCCATGCAGGTGGTGCGCATGACCTCCACGGTCAAGCTGCCTGCCTCTGCCGAACTGCCTTCGCAGCGTTTCGATGTGGTGGATGGTGCGCAGCAGGCGGTTACCTTCGGTTGCGTGAACGTGGGCACCGATGCGAGCGGCAACGGCACGGGGCAGTTGATGCGCTACTGGGCGTACGGCTACAACGCCGCGCAGGCGTTTCCGCCGGCGGGCGGGCAAAGCAGTGTGCTGGCGGACAAGGTGAGCGCCTGCACCATAGATTATGACGTGCCCAACCAGCGCTTCGGCTTGCTGGCGGTGCGTCTCACCCTCAGCAGCGGCGGAGAGAGTGTGAGTCTGTACAACGAAATCCATGTGAACAACGCGCCATGATGAGCAGATTGCAACGCGGTTTCAGTGTCATCTCCGCCATCTTCCTGCTGGTGGTGCTGTCCTTTCTGGGGGTGGCGATGGTGACGTTCTCCACCAACCAGCATCAGAGCGAGGCGATGGATGTGCTGGGCTCGCGCGCCTATCAGGCAGCGCGGGCGGGGGTGGAGTGGGCGGCCTATTATGTGGTGCAGAGTCCGGCCAGCGCGCCTGCGGCCTGGGCGGGATGCGCACCCGCCACACCGATCACGCTGGCCGGCGATCTGGCGCAATTCACCGTAACGGTGAATTGCAGCGCGGTGCCGCATGTGGAGGGCGTTTCCACGGTGTGGATCTACGACGTCAGTTCCACGGCCACGCTGGGCGGGCCGGTGGGCAGTCCGGGTTATATCGAGCGCCAGTTGAACGTCAGGCTGGGCAAGTGATGGTGGTCCGGCGCGGGTGACGCATTTGCCACAGCCCGCGCCGGATTTGCGACAGGCTGGGGAGTAAAGCGCATACCAAGGCCGTTAATAAGCTATACCGGCAGTGGCACGGTGTTTGCAGAAGAGTGCAGGCTGGAAAAAAGACAGTGCATGATGCTGAAGAAACGAACATTCAATCTCTTGCTGGCAGGTATGGCGTTGGTCATGTTTGCAGGCGAGGCTGCGGCTGCGATTTGCACCAGCCTTTCGGCGGGCGCCTGGAACACGGCAGGGCGCTGGTCGTGCGGCCATGTGCCGGCGGCGGCGGACAGCGTGGTGCTTGCCCATGCCATCACACTGAACACCAGCAGCACGATTACCGATCTCACCCTCAATGCGGGCGGCTCGCTGGTGGACGATGGCAGCAACCGCGTGCTGACCATCACCGGCAATGCCACGCTCAACGGCCCGGTCAACAATGGCGGCGGCCGGGTCAGTTTGAACATCACCGGCAATACCTCCGTCATTTCGGGCACGGCTACTTTGACGGGAGTGCGTCTCTATACTTCCGGCACGGCTCCCAGCATCGCGGCGGGTTCCACACTCAACTTCGCCGGCTCATCGCGCTTCTACACCGGTCGCACGCAGGGCGGCGCCACCGTGGCCGGTTCGGTGCTGACCATCAACGGCACGATCGGCTCCACCGTCCCCACCGCGACGACCACCTTCCTGCGCCTGTATGCCAACAGCACGGTGATCGGCTCCAGCGGGGTCATCAATGCCAGCGTGTCTGCGGTAACTTACAACACCGCCACGGCGAAGGTGACCAACAACGGCAGCGTGAGCGTCAATGTCGTCACGCAAAATGCGACGACGAATGCGTGGACTCAAGGAGCCAATTCGAGCTTGACGGTAACGGCTTCATCCACCTTCGGCTCGGCCAGCGCCACCACCGGTCTGATCGCCACCGCAACGGGGAACACGGTGACCTACACGTCGCCCGCCGCGCCCACCGTGCCTTACAACAATACCTATTACAACCTGGCCGGCACGGGGGTGGTATGCCCGCACGGCTTCACCGTGCTGGGCAGTGATCCCTGCGGTGGCGGCGGTACGGTTTCCGTGACCATGAACCCGGGCGCTTGCGTGAACGATGCCACAGTGGGAACAAGAGCGTGGGCGGCGGGGCTGGCGAACGTGGGCTTGAGCGACAATCTGTATGCCACCTCCAATACGCTGGCCTTGACCGGCACGCAGTTGACCAACTATCTGAAGTGCACCAATTACAGCTTCGCCATCCCGGCCGGGGCAACGATCAATGGCATCGCCGTCAGGGTCGAGCGCAAGATCAGCAGCACTACCCGCACCACCGCCAAAGACAATGCCATGCGCATCGTCAAGGCGGGGGCCATCGGGACGACAGACCGTTCGACGGCGACCCTTTATACGGCGGCGGATGTCGCCGAAGTGCATGGCGGCGCAGCCGACCTGTGGGGGCAGATTTGGACGCCTGCCGACATCAATGCTGCCACGTTCGGCGCGGCCTTCTCCGCCAATGTGACCACCACCCGCGCCAACGCCAGGACGGTGAGCGTGGATCACATGCCGATCACCGTGACCTACACTCCCGCAGCGACCGCGCCGCACCACATCCAGATCGACCACGATGGGGCAGGCCAGACCTGCCGCGCGGAAACGTTGACGGTGACCGCCTGTGCGAATGCATCCTGTACCGCGCCGCACTTCACCGCCGCCACGGTAACCGGCAACGTGACTTGGGCGGGCAGCCCCGGCGGCAGCTTGCCGTTCACCATCGCCAGCGGCGGGACCGGGCAGACCACGGTGTTGTTGCCGGTCACGACTGCGCAGACGGTAACGCTGGGGACCAGCGCCATCTCCCCGGCGCAGACCAATCCGCCCAGCACCTGCGTCAATGCCGGCGGCGGGGCGGCTTGCAGCATGACCTTCACCAGCGCCACGAGCTGTTTCGATGCCGTGGAGGTGGGGGCGACGTTGACACCGCTCTACACCAAGCTGGCCGGAACGGCCTTCTCGCTGGATATCACGGCCTCTTCCACCTATAGCGGGACGTTGCAGGTGGAGCTGGTCAACGCGGCCAGCGGGATCTGTTCAACCTATCCGAACCTGAGCACGCAGAGTACGACCTTCACCAGCCAGATCCGGAAGACGCTGAGTTTCAGCTACGCCTCTGCCGCCAGAGAGGTGAAGGTGCGCATCACGGGGCTGGCCAGTTCCAGTTGTTCTTCAGGGCGCTTCGTCATCCGCCCGGCTTCACTTGCCATCACCGGCTCGGCGAATGCGGATGCGACCGGAAGCAATGCAGGCGCCACTCCGACGGTGAGGGCGGGCAGCGCATTCACGTTGAATGCGACGGCCAATGCGTTGGGGTATGACGGTACGCCCAAAGTGGATAACACCAAGTTGCTGGTGCATGCCGGCGCAGTTGCCACGGGCAATGTCGCGGGCGTGTTCGGTGCGGCCAATCCAGCGACCGGGCTGGCCACGGGCAGCAGTTTCAGTTACAGCGAAGTCGGCTATTTCAAGGCCGATGTGAATGGCGTCTATGACGATGCTTATACCGCCATCGATGCGGCGGCGGGGGATTGCACGAATGATTTTTCCAACACCTTGGTGGGCGGGAAATATGGCTGCAAGTTCGGCAACGCGGCGGCCAGCGCTTATTTCGGGCGTTTCGTGCCGGACCATTTCGGCGTGGTGCCGGGCGGCATAGACAATCGTGCCGATTGGTGCGATCAGGGGATACTGGTGGCGGATGGGGTGACGCCATGCATTTCCCCCGCCTTTACCTACATGGGCGAACCGTTCAACGTCAACTTCACGTTGAGCGCAGCGAACTCTGCCAATGCCACTACGCAGAACTATACGGGGGCATATGCCAAGCTCAATCCGCTGGCGAGTGATGCCACGCTGGCATTCGGCGCGGTGGACACCACGGCTCCGACGCCATTGACGGCGCGCCTCGACACCTCACTGGTGGCGCTCAATGGCAGCGGCGCTTTCAGCAATGGCAGCGCCATCATGTCCGTGCCGCTCGCCATCACGCGCGGTGCGGCAGCGGATGGCCCTTACGCCGCGCTCGACATCGGCATCGCGCCGCTGGACAGTGATGGCGTGACCACGGTGAAGGACCTCGACACCAACAATGACACCAATTTCGATCACACCCGGGTCAATGTGGCCGACACGGAAGTGCGGTATGGCCGTCTGCGCATAGGCGGGGCCTATGGCAGCGAACTGCTCGGCCTGTCGCTGCCCGTGAAGGTGGAGTACTGGAACGGCAGCGCATACACCCTCTGCGCGGACGACAATGAATCGCCGGTCACGGTCGGGTTGGCCAACTATCTGGGCAACCTGAATGCGGGAGAGACTGTGTTGACGCAACCCGTCATCGCGGGCGGCGCAGGGCAGGTGCGGTTGTCCGCGCCGGGGGCGGGCAACCAGGGCAGCGTGGATGTATCGGCCATTGCGCCCGCTTACTTGCCGGGCAACACCGCGCGCGCCACCTTCGGCGTGTACAAGGGCAGCAACGAACTCATCTATATGCGCGAAGGGTATTGAGCGCGGTTGATTCGGTTACAATAAAAAGCTGTGCCGGGTAGCCTTTCCGGCAAGGCGAATACGAACGGAATGAAATTAAGCAAGTGAACGTTAAAAAAATGAACGGAATGAAAAACTGGAAATGGTTGCGCGGGCTGGCCTGCGCTGCGCTGTTTGCCGTGGCGGCCATGCAGCCGGCGCGCGCCGACTATGTGGGCGAGCTGGAGACCACCAAGTATTTTGACGATGCCACCATTGCGCTGATTCAGTCGCGCATCGCGGCCGGACAGGGTCTGCTGGCCGGCGACGTGGTGTCTTACTTCATCCAGTTCACGCCGACCAACAACGGCGGCATGGTGGGCGGCGGCGGCTTCGTCACCGACTACGTCCCCGCCGGCATGCAGGTGGTGGATGCGCAGTTCGTGCGCCTGAACGGCGATGGCACTTACACCCAGATCGCCCCGCCCTCGCCAGCGGCGGTGTTGCCCTACTACGTTCCCTTTTATTCCGACACAGGCATTTTCTATTCCACCGACCCGCGCACGGCTCCCACGCCTGCCAATGCCCCCATCACGTCGGCCAATGGTTTCGCTCTGGCTGCGGGCACTGGTTGTAAGGGAATTTCCCTGCCCAGCACCACGCATAATGCCTGGGATAGCGCGATGCAGACCAAGTATGTGGCGGCGGCGCGTAATGCGGCGGGCACCTGCGCCGCGCCGCCGGTTGGCACCTACAACGCGCTGACGGCAATTGACGGCCTGTCTCCGGTGGCGGGGCCGGATGCCTATTTGACCAAGGACTCCACCGGTGCGGTGGGGCCGTGGCAGCGCATCGCCTATCCCGGATCGTACAAAGGCACCAATACCGGCGTGGCTGCTTACGGGCTGACCAATGCCTGTATCGGCGGCGTGCCGACTTCGGCGGGCTGGAGCCTGTCGCCCGCGAATCCTTTGCCGGTCAACACCACTGCCGTGCGCTTCGCGGCGGGCAAGGTAACGGTGGGCGAGCTGTTTTCCGTGCATATCTCGTTCAAGCTGACCGCCAACATGCCGCTTGCCGGCATCGTCAATAACACCGAAGTGTTTGGCGGCGATGCCAGCCTGGATCCCGGCAGCGCGGCAGGCAAGGACAATCACTGGAAATATCATTGCCCGGCGGTGGC
>JBBIIN010000065.1:0-6664 GCA_037446515.1 Gallionellaceae bacterium | reverse complement strand
GCGGGCGTCAGGGTCAGTGCCATCAGCGCGGAGAATGCCATGGTGAGTACCAGCGTCACCGCGAACTGGCGATAGATCGCGCCGGTGGAGCCGGAAAAGAACGCCATCGGGATGAACACCGCCGACAGCACCAGCGTGATGGCGATGATGGCGCCGATGATCTGCTCCATCGCCTTGCGCGTCGCCTCGCGCGGCGGCAGTCCTTCCGTGGCCATGATGCGCTCCACGTTCTCCACCACCACGATGGCGTCGTCCACCACGATGCCGATGGCCAGCACCATGGCGAACAGCGTCAGCACGTTGATGGAATAGCCGAGCAGATAGAGGCCGACCAGCGCGCCGACCAGCGCCACCGGGATGACGATGGCGGGGATCAGCGTGGCGCGCAGGTTGCCGAGGAATACGTACATCACCAGCACCACCAGCGCCAGCGCTTCGGCCAGGCTCTTCAGCACTTCCTTGATGGAGATGTCGATGAATTCGGAAGTGTCATACGGCACCAGCCAACTTACGCCCTTGGGGAAGAACTGCGCCAGCTCGGCCATGCGCGCCCGTACGGCGGCCACAGTTTGTAGCGCATTCGCGCCGGGCGACAGGCGGATGGCGATGGCGGCAGTGGGCTGGCCGTCCAGCCGCGCGCTGCGCGTGTAATCCTGCGCGCCCAGTTCGACTCGGGCCACATCCTTCACGCGCAGCGCGGAACCGTCCGCGTTGGTGCGCACCAGGATGTTGCCGAATTCCTCGACCGAGGACAGGCGGCTGTGCACCACGATCGCCGCGCTGGTCTCTTGCCCGGCGGGCGCGGGGAGCTGGCCCAGTTCGCCCACGGCCAGTTGCGTGTTCTGCGCGCTCACCGCGCGCGACACGTCTACAGGCGACAGGCCGTAGGCTTGCAACCGGTCCGGCTTCAGCCACAGGCGCATGGAATATTCGGTGCCGAACATCAGCGCTTCGCCCACGCCGGGCACGCGCTTGAGGCTGTCCAGCACGCTGGCGGCAGCATAGCTGCCCAGCGCCACATCGCTCATGCTCTTGTCCGGCGACACCAGCGACACGAACATCACATAGTTGCGCGCGGATTTGTTGACCGTGATGCCCAGCCTGCGCACCTCGTCCGGCAGGCGCGCCTCCACGCGCTTGACGCGGTTCTGCGCTTCCACCGAGGCCAAATCGAGGTTGGTGCCCGTCTGGAAGGTGAGCGTGATGCTGCCGCCGCCCAGTTCGGCAGAAGATTCCATATAGAGCAGATTGTCGATGCCGCTCATCTCCTGCTCCAGCAGGGCGACGGCGGTCTCCTCCACGACCTGCGCCGAAGCGCCGGGATAGGTGATGGAGATGGACAGCGCGGGCGGCGCGACCGAAGGATACTGCGTTACCGGCAGTCCGCGCAGCGCGAGCACGCCGCCGAGCAGGATGATGAGCGCGATGACCCAGGCGAAAATGGGGCGGTCGATGAAGAACTTGGCGAACATGATGGGCTATTTGGCAGGCGCGCTCATCTGGCCGTCCAATTTCATGGCCTGCACCAGCGGCACGGGTTTCACCACCGCGCCGGGACGAGCCTTCTGCAGGCCGTTGACGATGACCTGCTCACCGCCTTTCAGTCCGCCGGCGATGACGAAATCGACGCCGGCCATGCCGCTGGTGGTGACCGGCTGCGGCGCGACCTTGCCGTCGGTGCCGACCACCAGCACGAACTGGCCCTGCGCGTTGGACTGCACCGCGCGCTGCGGGATGCGGATGGCGTTCTCGGCGATGGCCTCGGGGAAGCGCAGCGTCACGAACATGCCGGGCAGCAGTTCATGTTTGGGGTTGGGGAACTCGGCACGCAGCGACACCGCGCCGGTGAAAGGATCGACCGCCATGTCGGTGAAGAAAATCTTGCCAGTGCGCGCGTAGGTGCTGCCATCCTCGAACAGCAGCTCGACCTTGGCAGTCTCGGCCTGTTTCAGCACGCCAGTCGCCACGGCCTGGCGCAGGCGCAACAGGTCGGTGCCGGACTGCGTGAAGTTGACGTAAACCGGATCGAGCTGTTCGATGGTCGCCAGCAAGGTAGCCGCGCTCTTGCTGACCAGCGCGCCTTCGGTGACCTGGGTGCGCCCGATGTAGCCGGAGATAGGCGCGGGCACATTGGCGTTCTCCATGTCCTCTTCGGCGCGTTCCAGCGCGGCGGCGGCCTGCTTGGCCTTGCCCTGCGCGATCTCATAGTCCTGCTGGCTGACGCCCTTGATCTCCAACAGGCGCTTGTAGCGTTCCGCGGTCTGCGCGGCGAGCGCCGCGTCGGCTTTGGCGGAATCGAGTGCGGTGCGGTAGATGCGGGGGTCGATGCGGTACAGCGATGCACCTTCCTTCACTTCGCTGCCTTCCTGGAACCGGCGCTGTTCGACCACGCCATCCACGCGGGCGCGCACCTGTGCCGAGCGGTAGGCTTGCACCCGCCCCGGCAGATCACGGGTGTAAGTCGCATCACTCGCGGTGACGGTGATGACTTCGACTTCGGCAGGGGGAGGTGCGGCAGCCGGGGATGCGCCGGGGGCGGCAGGCTTGTCACCGCCACTGCAGGCGCTCAGCAGCAAAAGCAGGCAGGGCAGCAATTTGGGTGAAAGCGTCATGCGGCGATCCGTGCAGTATGCAGGGCAGTCAGTGTAGCAAAGCAACGGCGGATAACAACCACGTTCAAGGCTCACCCTTTTTGCTGCAAGGCGCGCTGGTACAGCTCGTTCTTGTTTGCGCCGGTGATCTTCACGGCCAGTTGCACGGCCTGCTTTAGCGGCAGCTCTTCCAGCAGCAGCGACAGGGTGCGTGCGGCTTCGGCATCCAGCCCCTCGTGCGCCGCTGCGCCGGATACGAGCACGACGAACTCGCCGCGCTGGTTGTTCTCGTCGCGGGCCAGCCAGGACGGCGCGTCGACCAACTTGCAGCGATGGATGCTCTCGAACAGCTTGGTAAGCTCGCGCGCGAATACGATATCGCGCTCACCGCCGAACTCCGCCAGCAAGTCATCCACGCAATCGGCGATGCGGTGCGGCGCTTCGTAGAACACCAGCGTGCAGGGATGCTGCGCCAGTTGCGCCAGCTCCTTGCGGCGCGCGGCAGACTTGTTCGGCAGGAAGCCGTAGAACAGGAAGTGTGGTGCGATCAATCCGGAAGCGGAGAGTGCGGTGATGGCGGCATTGGCACCGGGGATGGGGATGACGCGATGGCCGGCGCCGCGCACCGCCGCCACCAGCAGCGCGCCGGGATCGCTAACCGCCGGGGTGCCGGCATCGGTGACCAGCGCCACGCCAAGACCTTGGGCCAATAGCGTGATGACCTTCTCTACCGTGCCGCGTTCGTTGTGCTGGTGGAGGGCGAGCAGGCGCGTGTTGTTGATCCCATAGTGTAGCAGCAGGTGGCGTGTGTTGCGCGTGTCCTCGGCGGCGATGACATCAGCCGCACCCAGCACCTCCAGCGCGCGCAGCGTGATGTCGCCCAGGTTTCCAATCGGCGTGGCGACTACATATAATGCGCACTCCAGTTTTTGAAGGATGGTGGTATGCACGGTATCGGGTTTGATTCGAAATGGCTGGGTGGATTGCTGCTGGCACTATACGTGAGCCTATCTGGCTGCGCCACTCCGCCCAAACCTGCACCCGAAACGGTACAGGCAGCGGCGAAAGCAGTCACGGCGACGCCTGTCGTTGCTGCGGGAATTGCGCCGGCATCCAGTGTGGCGGCAGCGCCGGTGGTTACCGGAGTGGTAGCCGAACCCGCGCCGGTAGTCGTGGCAGCGCCTGCCGCTGTGCCCGGCGCGGTGGGGCAGCACATCGCGCTTATCCTGCCGCTACAATCACCGGTCTTCGGCAAAGCGGCGGAAGCTGTCCAGCAGGGTTTCATGGCGGCGGCGGTGCAGGCCAACGGTTTGCCGGTGCGCACCTATCCTTGCAACAACGAGAAATACGAGGTTGCCGCGCTCTACCAACAGGCGCTGAAGGCAGGTGCAGTGGCCGTGGCCGGGCCGCTCACCCAGCCCGGCGTGGCGGCGCTGGTGGCAATCCAGGATATGCCAGTCACGACCCTGGCCTTGAATGTCGTCGAGATGCCGCGCTCCGACGCGCTGTATTTTTTTGGACTGCCGCCGGAAAGCGAGGCGCGCCAGGTGGCGCAATGGTCCACCCGGCAGGGTTTGCTGAGCGCCACCATCGTGCGCACGGATAGCGTCCTGTCCAAGCGCTTGGCCCAGGCGTTTGCCGATAGCTGGAAACGCGCCGGCGGCATCGTGCAGTCCGAGATCGTATATGGCGGTGATCCTCTGCCGCTGCGCCTGATCCCGGCTGATCCCGGCAATATGGTGTTCCTGGCAGCGGAATCGGCCCAAGCGCGGCTGATCCGTCCCTATATCAACATGGCGTTGCCGATCTATGCCACTTCGCAGGCGTTTGCGGGCAATGGCAGCAATCTGGTGAATTACGATCTGGCCGAAGTGCGTTTCGTTGATATGCCCTGGGTGGTGCAGCCGGATCATCCGGCGGTGATGATCTATGCGCACGCCTCCCCGCCCTTGCCGCACGACATGGAACGCCTGTATGCGCTGGGGGTGGATGCCTACCGCCTGCTGCAGGTGTTGTATCAGCACGACATGTCAAATGCACTGCCGCTGGATGGCGTGACCGGCAAGCTGCGCCTGAACGGCCATGTGGTGGAGCGTGAGGCGGTATTGTCAGTGATGCGCGAAGGGCAGGGTCTGGCGATGGATTACAAACCGCCAGTCGACCCCAAAACGCTTTCCACCGGCGAGGCAAAACTGCCTGCTGAAAGCCAGCCGCGCTGATGAAGCCGGGCGCGCTGGCCGAGCAGACCGCCGCGCAATTCTTGCAGCAACAGGGTTTGCGGCTGGTCGCAAGCAATTACCGCTGCCGCTTCGGCGAGATCGACCTGATCCTGCGCGATGGCGATACACTGGTGTTCGCCGAGGTGCGCCTGCGCAGCCGCAGCGATTTTGGCGGAGCGGCGGCCAGTATCGATAGGCGCAAGCAGGCCAAATTGATCCGCACGGCGCAACACTATCTCGCGGGACGCACAGATATGCCGCCATGCCGTTTCGATGCGCTGCTGCTGGTCTCCGCCGACGGCTCCGCAGGCATGGAGTGGATACGCGATGCCTTTGCGGTCTGATCGCCCTGTTCAAGCCCGGCCTGCCTGGCGTGCCTTGAGGTAAAATCCGCATATGGCTCACCACATCGGAACGACATGACACTCATCAAACGCGTCAGCAAACATTTTGACGACAGCATAGTGACCAAGCAGCACAGCAAGAAGGTGATGGCGCAGCCCATCGCGGAGGCCGCACAGGCCATGGTCAACTGTCTGATGCGCGACCGCAAGATACTGGCCTGCGGCAACGGCGGCTCGGCGGCCGACGCGCAGCATTTTGCGGCTGAGCTTATCAACCGTTTCGAGGTCGAGCGCCCGGGCTTGCCCGCCATCGCGCTCACCACCGATAGTTCGGTACTGACCTCCATCGCCAACGATTACGACTACCGCCAGATATTCTCCAAGCAGGTGAGTGCACTGGGCATGGAAGGTGACGTGCTGCTGGCCATCTCCACCAGCGGTAACTCGCCCAATGTGATCGAAGCCATTAATGCGGCGCACAGCCGCAACATGGGGGTGGTGGCGCTGACCGGGCGCGATGGCGGCAAGATGGCGGCGATGTTGAAAGAGGGCGACTTCAACCTGTGCGTCCCGGCGGAACGCACGGCGCGAGTGCAGGAAGTGCATCTGCTCACGCTGCATTGCCTGTGCGATGTGATCGATTATTTATTGCTCGGAGGGGAATGATGCGCAATGTCTGGATGGCAATAATTCTGGCAGGGCTGTTGACCGCCTGCGCCCAGGGTGGCGGGGTGGCGGGTGGCGTCGAGCGCCGTACGCAAGGCACGGTGCTGGACGACCAGAACATCGAAAGCAAGGCGTCCCAGCGTATCGCGCAGAAATATCCTGCCAGCACCGCAGTGCATGTGACCAGCTTCAACCGCTTCGTGCTGCTGACCGGGCGCGTGCCCAATGAGGCGGCGAAGATGGATATTGAGCGTATGGTCGGCGGCATCCCGCCGGTGAAGGGCATCGCCAACGAACTGCAAAGCGGCGGTGTGGCCGGCAGCGGCGTGCAACGCAGCGATTCCGGGCTGTCCAATGATGTATACCGGCGCTTCATGGGCAGCAAGGCTTTCAATCGCGACCATGTCAGGATATTCAGCGAAGAGGGCGTGGTGTACCTGATGGGAATCGTGACCCATGCCGAGGCGGATGCGGCGTCCGAGATCGCCAGCACCACGTTGGGCGTGCAGAAGGTGGTGCGCGTGTTTGAATACATGGACTGAACGGGTGAATAATCCTGCTGCGCTTACCATCCCGATGGCGTACGGTGTTCGCAATCCTCATGCATCCCCGCATGCATTCCGGTTGCTGTGCTCCGGTCGGGATCGGCCTGCTTGCGCTCGCGACGGACTCTCTTCACAAGCTCCATACCCTTCACCGATCATCAAGGTGCTATGAATTACCCGCTCCCCGCTTTTGAACAGAAAATCTGCATGGCGCAGAACCTCGCGGCCAAGGTGGCTGCATTGCCGCGCCCGCTGGTGTTCACCAACGGCTGTTTCGACGTGCTGCATCGCGGCCATGT
>JBBIIN010000064.1:0-6724 GCA_037446515.1 Gallionellaceae bacterium | reverse complement strand
GCCATCAGCGCATAGCTGTTGGAATTGGGGATCTTGTTCGGATCGACCGGCTCGTCCATGCCTTCCAGTTCGTTGCCGGTGGACAGGATCGCCACGCGCGGACGGCGGAACACGGCGAACTGCGCGGCCTTGGCGGTCGCCAGCACGCCGATCACGCCGGGGGTAATCTCGGTGCCGGGTTGCAGCACCACCTCGCCTTCCCGCATGTTCTCGCCTTGCGGGCGCACGTCGTTCTTCGGTTTTACCGGTTTGTTGATCTGCACGCGGTTTGCCGCGACCTCCTGCGTGTCTTCGACCCGGATCACCGCGTCCGCCCCTGCTGGCATCGGCGCACCGGTCATGATGCGCGCGCACTGGCCGGCGGCGACGGTCTTGGTGGGCATGTCGCCGGCCTTGATGTCTTCGATGATCTCCAGCGTCGCCGGCGCGTTCGCCACATCCGCACTGCGGATGGCGAAGCCGTCCATTGCCGACACGTCGTAGGGCGGCAGATCGCGGTTGGCGCGAATGTCCTGTGCCAGCACGCGCCCGAGCGACTGCTCCAGCTTCACCGTTTCCATATCCATGGCGCGCACCGCATCGAGAATGACAGTTTGCGCTTCCGAGGCTCGCAGATGTTTTTCCATGCTCATGCTTCCTTATAGCGTTGTTGTGCCGCCGCAAAATCCTGCGGCGTATCCAGATCGAAGAAACTCTGCAACTGCGGATCGGCCTCTTGCAAATCCGCCTGCTCGACATAGCGCGTGTCCAGTCGCTGCAGCAATCCGCGCAAACTGTGTTTGGCTGCGGCGTCCTGCAATATTTCACGTGCCGGCACGACGCCATCCCGCCGGTAGAAGGCGAACATCAGCTGCGGATGACCGTGCACGCGGGGCACTACCGCCTGATGACCGTCGCGCAACCGTGCCAGATGATGGATGACTGCCGGGATGATGAAAGGCATGTCGCAGGCGACGAGAAACACCCATGGTGTGTCGGCCGCTTCCATCCCGGCCAGCAATCCCCCCAGCGGCCCCTGATATGCCGGATGGTCGGGCACCTGCCTCAATCCGATGTCGCCCCGGTGACTGCGCACGCTGACCATGATCTCGGCAAACAGCGGTTGCAGGGTCGCCGCGACCTCTTGCAACAAGGTCTGCTCGCCTAGTCTCAGGTTCGCCTTGTCGCTCCCCATGCGGGAGGATTCCCCGCCCGCAAGGATGATGCCCGTGCAATCGCCGATCATGGCTGGGCAAGAATGAAGTCGGCGATGTCGCCGATGCCTTCCAGATCGAAATGCCGCAGTTGAGGATAAACCTCATCCATGTCGGTGACGATGGCGATCAGGCCGTCCTCGACGGCGCAGCGCGGCGGCTTGCCGCACGCGCGCCGCAGCACTTCGATCTTGTGCGTGGCGCTCAGCGAGAATCCCTCTGCCAGCACCAGGTCGGCTTCGCCCATGAAGCGTTGCGCCAGTTTTTCCGGCTCGCGTTCTTCCTTCGCATCCGCCACCAGTTGCAAGGCATCGCGGGTGAGCAGCATGCTCATCACCGCACCGGCCTCCTTGTAGCGAAAACTGTCCTTGCCCGGCGTATCGAGCTCCACCTTGTGGTGCGCGTGCTTGATGGTGGCGACGCGCACGCCGCGCGCGCTCAGTTCGCGGATGAGCTTCTCCACCAGCGTGGTTTTGCCTGCGCCGGAATGACCGACGATGCTGACGACTTTCGGGTTCATGGATGCGGCACCACCCATGAGTCCCCGTGCGGCGTGATCTCCTTCTTCCAGATCGGCACGCGCTGCTTCAGCTCGTCGATGATCCAGCGGCAGGCTTCCAGCGCAACCACCCGATGCTCCGCGCCGGTGGCGATGAACACGATGTTGTCGCCGCCCTGCACGGTGCCGATGCGGTGCACGATGCGCGCATCGAGCAGGCCGTATTTTTCTATCGCATCGCTGCGCAACTTCTGCATCTCGGACAGTGCCATGCTGCCGTAGGCGTCAAAACTGATCTGCTCTACATCGCGCCCTTCCGAGAAGTCGCGCGCGCAGCCGAGGAAGGTGCCGATGCCGCCCATGCGTTTCGAACTGCCCTTGAGTGCGGCGATCTCTTCGTCCTGCGAGAAATCCTCCGTCTGGATACGCACCGCTTCTTTCATCTCAACCTCCGGAAAACTTGGCCATGAACGCCACTTCACTGTTGTCCGCCAGCGGCAACGACAGGTCGCGCACATGTTCGCCGTTCACCGCCATCATGCTGACGATCTCGAACGCACGCGCGTGCTGCGCGGCCAGCTCGTCGCGCAGGCTCTGCAACGTCATGCCGGGACGATGCTCGACCTGCAAGGCATGGCTGCCGACACGGTCCGCCACTGGGCCGAAGAACAGTACCCTGATCATCGGCTCTCCTTTCGCTTCCACACGCCGCTCTTGCCGCCGCGCTTCTCTTCCAGTTGCACGCACTCGATGCGCATGCCGCGGTCGATGGCCTTGCACATGTCGTAGATGGTCAGCAGCGCCACATTGGCGGCAGTCAGCGCCTCCATCTCCACCCCGGTCTGGCCGCTGCATGTCGCCGTGGCGACCACCTTGATCGCGACACAACCTTGCGCGTCCGCTTCCGTGATCTCGCTGAAGGCGATGTCCACGCCGGTCAGCATGATGGAATGGCACATCGGAATGATGTCGGGCGTGTGCTTGGCCGCCATCACCGCACCCACATCGGCCACGGTCAGCACGTCGCCCTTGCTCACTTGTCCGGAGCGGATGCGCTCCAGCGTCGCGGGCTGCATGCGCAGGATGCCGCTGGCGATGGCGACGCGCGTCGTCTCCGCCTTGGCGGAAACATCCACCATGCGCGCGCGGCCTGAGTCGGAGAAGTGAGTAAGATCATTCATGACGGCTCCTTCAATATTCGTGCTTGCTGATTTTACAGCCCGGCCTGACGCATCGTCAGCCAATGTGATGCCGCTGCGCAGGGGGTGGTATAGTTGCCGCAGCGCAACACGCCTCCTCCAACATCCATGAACGACCAGCAACTGCTCCGCTACAGCCGCCATATCCTGCTGAATGAGATCGGCATCGAAGGCCAGCAGCGTTTGCTCGATTCAAACGCCCTGATCATCGGCGTGGGCGGGCTCGGTTCGCCTGCCGCGCTCTACTTGGCCGCCTCCGGTGTCGGCCGGCTGACCCTGTGCGACGACGACACGGTAGATTTCAGCAACCTGCAGCGCCAAATCATCCACCGCACCTCCGCCGTCGGGCAGACCAAAGTCAATTCCGCCCGCGCCGTCCTGCGCGACATCAACCCGGAAGTCGAATGTATCGCGCTGGCGCAGCGCCCCGATCCAGAACAATTGCTGACTCTGGTTGCCAAGGCGGATGTAGTGCTCGATTGCAGCGACAACTTCGACACGCGCTACGCCGTCAATCGTGCATGCCTGCAGGCACGTACGCCGCTGGTCTCGGGTGCCGCCGTGCAATTCCATGGGCAGATTTCCGTTTTCGATTTCCGCCGCGACGACGGCCCCTGCTATCACTGCCTGTTTCCAGAAGATTTGCAGGCCGCCGAATTGCGCTGCGCCACCACCGGCGTGTTCTCACCGCTGGTCGGCATCATCGGAGCGCTACAAGCGGCCGAGGCGCTCAAACTGCTGATGGATATTGGGCGCAGCCTGAACGGCAGGCTGCTCCACCTCAACGCCCTTGATATGAGCCTGCTACAGACCCGGGTCAGAAAGGATCTCGCGTGCCCGGTGTGTGGATCGTTGCCTGTGCAGGAAAACTGCCGGCTCCAAGGGAACTAGGCATGAAAATGACCGGAACGGTCACAACTTCCGTGGCCGTCCCATACGGTTCACCCACCGATGTAGGACATCTCGACTTTTGCAGGCGTGCGCACCGTCATCTGGTGGCGCAGTTGCGAATAACGGTCGTCGCGCGCCTCCCAACCGCCCGCAATGAGGTAGATTAGACCTTGGTCCGAAGCACCCGCGCGCAGCGGCCCGCGCAGGTCCAGGCCTTCCCCGGCGAACAGACAGGTGTAGAGCTTGCCGTCGGTGGACAGTCGGGCTCGGGTGCATTCATGACAAAAGGCTTGGGTGACGGAAGCGATGACGCCGATCTCGCCCGCGCCATCGGCATAGCGCCAGCGCTCGGCCAC
Organism: Gallionellaceae bacterium; assembly: GCA_037446515.1. Taxonomy (GTDB): domain Bacteria; phylum Pseudomonadota; class Gammaproteobacteria; order Burkholderiales; family Gallionellaceae; genus Sideroxyarcus. The sequence continues at coordinate 2,586 of JBBIIN010000064.1, read as the reverse complement.
TTCTCCCGGATAATCGGGATCGATGGCGACGAGCGGATGATGCGCATCGATGCGATGCAAAACCGTACGCGCCGGCACCACATCATCCATGCGCCAGCCGTTGGTGGTGCCGACATCCATGAATTCGATGAAGCGCAACGCCACCCCGCTATGCCGGAAATGCTTGGCCATCGGCACGATCTCATGCTCGTTGACACCGCGTTTGACCACCATGTTGACCTTGACCGGCCCCAGGCCCGCGGCCTGCGCGGCGGCTATGCCTTCCAGCACGGTGGAGACCGCGATGTCGGAATCCGTCATGCGCCTGAAAGTGTCATCGCTCAAGCCGTCGAGGCTGACGGTGACCCGGGCCAGCCCGGCATCCTTCAGGCCGCGCGCTTTTTGCGCCAGCAGAACCGCATTGGTGGTGAGCGCAAGCTCGACCAGTTTGCCTTCTGCCGTATTGAGACGGGCGAGTTTTTCGACCAACTGTTCGATGCCGCGTCGCAGCAGGGGCTCGCCCCCGGTCAGGCGAATCTTGTGTACGCCCAGCCGAATGAAGACGCGCGCCAAGCGCTCGATTTCCTCGAAAGTAAGCAGTTCGGCACGTGGCAGGAAGCTGTGGGTCTCGTCGAAAATCTCGCGCGGCATGCAGTAGGTGCAGCGCAAATTGCAGCGGTCGGTCACCGAGATGCGGAGGTCGCGCAGCGGGCGTTGCAGCACGTCCCGCAGCGGCAAAGCATAATCGCGCGGCGCATCGAGTGACCGGTAATCCGGCACGTGCTGGTGCGGCGTTGCAACGGGGATGGGAATGATGCGCTCTGTCATGGATGTCAGTGATTCAGTGTGCCGCGTTCAGATGCAAGTTCCATACCATTATCGCAGCAAGGGGGTCGCGCAGGTACAGCGGTGTGTCGGGTTTGTCGGCACACAATCCTTCCAGTCCGGGCAATCTTGCCTCATCGAAGCCGACCGCCAGCATCACGGGATCAGGCAATCCGGCTTGGGGGGCTCGCACAGCAATCCCCAGCGTTCACGGTTGGCGATCAGCATCTGATGGCAGCCGCTGACCTTCCGCCATACCAGCTTGGTTCTACTGAATTGCCTAACCGAACTATTTTGGAGGAATCGGGCTTAAAGCAGAAACCTTTTCCAGCAACAATTCTGTCAGCGTCATTCACATTGATTGCGTAGAGCCGCGCCACTGCTTGATCCGTGCGATTCGATTTTGAGATATGCCCCCGATTGTGCCCCCATACTACTTTAGTGGAAGACGACGATCCAAAGGTTCATCTCAAAAAATCGCGGGTCAAGTCCAATTTTTGCTGTAAATTCGCCCCGGTAAATTGACGTTTCATTAGCCGTTGATGGCGACGACATTCATTCCATCAGCGGGTGTTGCTCTTGCTGCTTTCCATTGCTCGAACTCATCCATATCGAGGTAGCGCCGTTCCTGCCAGACCTCATTTTGTTCAGCCAGTAGCGCCCCGATCAGACGCAACGCCGATTCGTCGTTCGGGAAGATGCGGATGACCCGTTCCCGTCTTCTGACTTCTTCGTTCAACCGTTCCTGCATGTTCGTGGTTCTGAGCCGTTTGCGGTATTTCTCCGGCAAACTCATCACCGCCATCGCGTCATCGAAGCCCGCCTCCAGGCACGCCACCGCTTTGGCTGCGCTGGTCTCGAAGCGTTCGACGAACTCTTTCAGGCGTCTGCGTGCTTCCGGCATGTCGGCAGCCTGCAACACCAGCTTGGCTGCCGCCGCCACTTCGCTCCTGATGCGCGGTGCGCAGTGTCCCAATATGTTGCGCATCAAATGCACCTGGCAACGTTGCCAGCTCGCCCCCTGGAGGTGTTTGGCCGCCGCTTCGACCAGTCCGCTGTGCTGATCCGAGATCAGAAACATCACGCCTTGCAGACCGCGCCCCTTGAGCCAGCGAAACGTTTCTTCCCAAGTGGCTAAGCTCTCGGTATCGCCCAGTTGGATGCCCAGTATTTCCCGATACCCGTCATTGCGGATGCCGGAAACGATCAACACCGCCCGGCTGACCACCCGATCATCGTCGCGCGTCTTGATGACCATCGCGTCCACCAGCACGAAAGGGTATCCGGCTATGTTTCGCTCGCAGCCGTCCTGCATCAAATGAAAATGGGCACTAGTTCAGTGCCCACATTCATATACGATTGGTGCGCTCGGCGGGAGTCGAACCCACGACCCTCGGCTTCGGAAACCGATACTCTATCCAACTGAGCTACGAGCGCGTTGTTTTGACAGGCTGCTAAAAGGCACAGCAGCCAATTTTGAACCTACGGTCATTTTACATTACCACGCCCGAATGACCGTAAGCTTCGGAAACCAATACTCTATCCAGCTGAGCTACGGGCGCATTTTGAAGAGGTGCGCAGGATAGCGGCTTTTGCCGCGCGAGTCCACGCGTAGCCTTGTCCAATGACAAATGAGCCTGAACGAGAGGGTGTGTTTCCATCGTGAGATGAGCCTGGCGGAGCGGAAGTTGGGATCATGGAGGCATGATCGTGACTTTACACACCCAAGGATTTGCTCAGGCGGCGCGTTGTTGGGATTGATTGATTGAAAGAGTTTTGTCC
>JBBIIN010000063.1:0-6796 GCA_037446515.1 Gallionellaceae bacterium | reverse complement strand
GGCGGTGGTCTTCGAACTCCAGCGTGCAGATGGAATGGGTGATGCCTTCCAGCGCATCGGAGATGCAGTGGGTGTAGTCGTACATCGGGTAGATGCACCATTTGTCGCCGGTGCGGATGTGGTGCGCGCGTTTGATGCGGTAGATCACCGGGTCGCGCAAGTTGATGTTGGGCGAGGCCATGTCGATCCTGGCGCGCAGCACCATCGCACCGTCGGTGAATTCGCCGTTCTTCATGCGCGTGAACAGGTCGAGATTCTCGGCCACCGGGCGGTCGCGGTTGGGGCTGTTCCTGCCCGGCTCCTTCAGCGTGCCGCGATATTCGCGCATCTGTTCCGGCGTGAGGTCGTCCACATAGGCCAGACCCTTGTTGATGAGTTCGACCGCGTAGTTGTACAGCGCATCGAAATAATCCGACGCCCAATGCACCGGACCTGACCACTGGAAACCCAGCCAGCGCACGTCGTCCTGGATGGATTGCGCGTATTCCTCGCTCTCCTTCTCCGGGTTGGTGTCGTCGAAGCGCAGGTTGCAGGTGCCCTTGTAGTCCTGCGCCAGACCGAAGTTGAGGCAGATGGACTTGGCGTGACCCACATGCAGGTAGCCGTTCGGCTCCGGCGGGAAGCGCGTGACGATGCTCTGGTGCTTGCCGCTGGCGAGGTCGCCATCAATGATGGTGCGGATGAAATTGGAAACGGGTGCGGGTGCGTCTGCGCTCATGTTGGTCACAAAAATAAACAGCGATGAAGGTGCGCGATTTTACCCGAAACCGGCAACGGCCTGACGGCCTCTTTAAGCGCTATCCGACCGTGTAACTCCCCGTCTTATTTGGTAGAATCGCGCCCTGTCGATGGCCAGCCCATCCAATTCAGACCGACCACAGATACGATGGATATGTTGAAAAAAATCAGCTTTGTTATGGCGTGTTGCGCTTTGATCGCCTTCGCGCTGTCTGCGCGTGCGGACGACATCCAGGACGCCAACCTGCTGTTCAAACAGGGCCACAGCGCGCAGGCGCTGGAGAAGGTCAACACCTTCCTCGCCAGCAAGCCCAAGGACGCACAGGCGCGTTTCCTCAAAGGCCTCATCATCAACGAACAGGGCAACACCGGCGAAGCCATCAAGATATTCACCTCGCTCACCGAAGACTATCCCGAACTGCCCGAGCCCTATAACAACCTCGCCGTGCTGTACGCCAGCCAGGGACAGTACGAGAAAGCCAAGGTCGCGCTGGAAATGGCGATCCGCACCCACCCCAGCTACGCCACCGCGCACGAGAATCTGGGCGACATCTATGCCAAGATGGCCAGCCAGGCTTATGACCGCGCACTGCAACTGGACAAGAGCAACACCAGCACGCAGACCAAACTGGCGCTGATCCGCGACCTGTTCAGCAAAACCCCGCGCAGCAGCAAACCTGCCGCCGCCTCTGCTGTCGCGACCGCCGCTCCACTGGCTCCCGCTCCCTCTGCTGCTCCCGTCGTCGCTACACCACCTGCTGTAGTCGCTGCCCCAGCGCCTGTTGCCGTTGCCGTGCTCCCCGCCCCTGCCGCCAAGCCGGTCGTGGCCGCACCCGCCAGACTCTCCGCCGACGTGAACGCTGAAGTGCTGAAGGCGACCCGCGACTGGGCGGCCGCCTGGTCGTCCAAGAACAGCAAAAAATACCTCGCGTTCTATGCCAAAGAATTCAAGCTGCCCGATGGCGAGAGCCGCTCAGCTTGGGAGACCCAACGCAAGGAACGCATCGCCAAGCCGAAATCCATCCACGTCCAGGTGAACGACGCCAAGGTCGCCGTGCAGGATGATCAGCACGCCAGCGTCAGCTTCAAGCAGAGCTATCGCGCCAGCCACCTGAAGACCTCGACCGCCAAGACACTGCTGTGGGCGAAGACTGACGGTCACTGGCAGATCGTGGAAGAGCGCGCAGGCAAGTAATCGATGAAACGGCGCGCCCTGCCCATCCTGCTGATCGCCGCCTGCGCCACACCGTGCGCGGCCGCGCCCGTGTCGCGCGAGATGGAAGCGTCGCTGGCCAAGAGCCTGCAAGCCGTGCGCAACAACCGGCTCGATGTCGCGCTGAACGAAGTGGACACGCTGCTCAAGGCCAATCCCAATTTCAAGCTGGCGCAACTGGTCAAGGGCGACCTCCTGCTGGCGCATGCGCGCCCGCTTGGCGATTTCGGGGACGCGCCCAACGCCCCGCGCGAGCGCGTGCAGGACCTGCGCGAGGAAGCCAGCGCGCGACTGCAAAGGGCGCAGCAGCAGCAACCCCTCACCGCCCCCCACTACCTGTGGCAACTGGACGCGCAGCAGCGCTACGCCATCGTGGTGGACACCAGCCGTTCTACGCTCTACCTGTTCGAGAACGTGAACGGCCAGCCGCGCTACGCGGCGGATTACTACATCAGCGTGGGCAAGAAAGGCGCGGACAAGGTCAGCGAAGGCGACCAGAAGACCCCGCTGGGCGTGTATTTCGTGAACGGCCATATCCCGCGCAACCAGCTCACCGACTTTTACGGTTCCGGCGCTTACCCGCTGAGCTACCCGAACGAATGGGACCGCAAACAGGGCCGCAACGGCCACGGCATCTGGCTGCACGGCACCCCCTCCGACACCTACAGCCGCCCGCCGCGCGCCAGCAACGGCTGCGTGGTGCTCGCCAATGAAGACCTCGACCGCCTCGGCAGGAACCTGCAAAGCGGCGTTACGCCCGTCATCATCACCAGCCGCATGGAGTGGAGCGACGAAGCCGACCAGCGCGACCGCACGGACCTGATGAAGTCCATCGAACAGTGGCGCAGCGATTGGGAGAGCCGCGACACCGCAGCCTACCTCGCCCATTACGCCGGCGACTTCTCCAGCGGCAGCGCCGGGTTCGCCGCATTCGCCCAGCAGAAGCGCCAGGTCAACGCGGGGAAGACGTGGATCAAGGTCAAGCTATCCGGCCTCAGCATCTTCCCCTACCCCAGCCAGCCCGGCCTGGTGGTGGTCAGCTTCGAACAGGATTACGACAGCAACAACCTGTCCAACCGCATGCACAAGCGCCAGTACTGGATGAAGCGCAACGACAGATGGCAGATCGTGTACGAAGGCGCGGCTTAACCGAGGAAAGTTCACCATGAAATTTATCCGCATCATTCTCACCCTGTTGCTGGCGGGACTCTGCATCCTGCCCGCACACGCCGCATCCAACCACGCAAGCAAAGGAAAATCGAAAATGGTCAAGCTGCATACCAACAAAGGCATCATCACCCTGCAACTGGATGCCGCGAAGGCGCCCGTCACCGTCAAGAACTTTCTCGACTATGTGAATGCCGGCTTCTACAGCAACACCGTGTTCCACCGCGTCATCCCCAACTTCATGATCCAGGGCGGAGGCTTCGAGCCCGGCATGCAGCAGAAGAAGACCAATGCGCCGATCAAGAACGAAGCGGCCAACGGCCTCAAGAACGACACCTACACCATCGCCATGGCGCGCACCGGCGACCCGCATTCCGCCACCGCGCAGTTCTTCATCAACGTGAAGGACAACGGCTTCCTCGACTATCCCGGCCAGGATGGCTGGGGCTATTGCGTGTTCGGCAAGGTGGTCGAAGGCATGGACGTGGTGGACGCCATCGCCAAGGTGAAGACCGGCCGCAGCGGTTTCCACCAGGATGTGCCCGTGGAAGATGTCATCATCACCAAAGCTGAAGCCGTGCAATAAAAGAAACGGCGCTGCGGCGCCGTTTTCTCATGTCCCATTCCCTTCTCATCTCCGACCTGCACCTGAGCGGACAGCATGCGCAGAGCGCGACCTTGTTCGAGCGCTTCATCACGGATAGCGCGCCCGGCGCGGAAGCGCTGTATATCCTGGGCGACCTGTTCGAATACTGGGCTGGCGATGACGACCTCGCCACCCCCTTCCACCATCACATCACCGGACTGCTGCACACGCTGGCCCGGCGCGGCACGCGCATCCACATCATGCACGGCAACCGCGATTTCCTGATGGACGAAAAGCTGGCCGACGCCTGCGGCGCCACCCTGCTCACCGACCCCACCCTGCTCGACCTTTATGGCACGCACACCCTGCTCACCCACGGCGACGCGCTCTGCACCGACGATGCCGCCTACCAGCAGTTCCGCGCGCTGGTGCGCAGCGCGGAATGGCGCAAGCAATTCCTGGCGCAGACGCTGGCCGCGCGCAAGGAACAGATCGAAAAACTGCGCATGCAAAGCGAACTATCGAAACGCATCAAGGCGATGGACATCATGGACGTGAACCCTGCCGCCGTGGACGAACTGCTGCGCCGGCACGGCTACCCGCGCCTCATCCACGGCCATACCCACCGCCCGGCAAAACACTTGCACACGGTGGACGGGCATGCCTGCGAACGCTGGGTGCTGGGCGACTGGGACAACGGCAAGGCGGCAACGCTGCGTTGCGACAGCGACGGCATCACGGCGCAAGAACTGTCATAACCCACTCAACGTTTTCCTGCCGCCACACACAGGCTCTCGCACGGCACGCCGTCCTTGTTGCGGTCCAGCGTCTTCACCCCGCAGCGGTTCAGATAGAAATAGGCTTCGTCGCACGAAGCCATCTGCGCACAATGGCGCTTCCTGCCGCAGTGCAGGTCATATAGCTGGGCGCCGGCAGCATGGCCGGAAGCCGCGCCCCCATTGGCCTGCGCGGCAGGCCCGGTTGATGGGTGCAATTTCCGCCACTGCCACGGCGCCTGCGGGCTGGCCTGCTGCCACAACCCGCGCCGCGCGCCTTGCGCCTCGCTTTGCAGGCCGATGAAGGTGCGGTCGGTGTGGTAGTGCGAATACTCCCACGCCATGCCGCGCCGCACCTGCTCCTGGTTGATGTTGCGCCCGTCCAGCAACAACGTGCCCACCATGCGGCCATACTGGTCCACCGCCTGCGTGTCCACCTGCACCTGCCGCTTGCCCACCAACTGTTGCAGGGACGCGCGCGCTTCCATGCCGAAAGGCTGATCCTTCTCCGGCGCGTCGATGTTGGCCATGCGCACCTTCAGCTTCTGCCCGCCGCGCAACACCATCACCGTATCGCCATCCATCACCATGATGACCTGCGCGCTGAACGTCTCCGCCTGTGCCTGACAGGCCAGCATGACCAGCAATGTAAACAGCGTCTTCATGCCACGATGCTCTTGATGAGCGCCAGACACAGCAAGGTATAGCCCGCGGCGATGATGTCGTCGAACATCACCCCCAGCCCGCCGTGCCAATGGCTGTCGAAATGGCGGATGGGCTGCGGCTTGACGATGTCGAAATAGCGGAACAGCGAAAACGCCAGCACCTGCCACACCAACCCCTCCGGCGTGAAGAACAGCACCAGCATGAAGGCCACGATCTCATCCCACACGATGCCGCCGTAATCGCTCACGCCCAGCGCCTTGCCGGTCTTTTCGCACACCCACACGCCGAAGGCGAACGCCCAGATCAGCGCCAGAATGAACGTCGCCTCGGTCAGGCGCGGCGCGACATACCAATACAACGGGAAAGCCACCAGCGTGCCCGCCGTGCCGGGCGAGCGCGGGAACAGCCCCGCGCCGAAACCGAACGCCAGGAAATGCGCCGGGTGGTTCAGCACGAAGCGCCAGTCCGGCTTGAATTTCAACTCATCATGCCAATCATGCGAAATGGTCATAACCGCCTTTCTCCATCCTGATCTCGCGGCCATCCGCCGCGCGCACCATGCACTCTGCCCCTGCGCGGATGAAGCCGATGCGCGTCAACGGCAAGCCCAACTGTCCCGCCAGCGCCAGCAAGGACTCGCGTCTCTGCGGCGGCGCAGTGAAGCATAGCTCGTAATCGTCGCCGCCGCTCAGGGCGCAACGCTGCGCCACCGCGCGCGCCACGCCATCGCCCACCATGGGCAGCGACTCCGCCAGCACTTCAGCGCCCACGCCGGAACGCTCCAGGATATGCCCCAGATCGGCCAGCAAGCCATCCGAAACATCGATCGCGCTGTGCGCCATACCGCGCAACGCCAGCCCCAGCGCCACGCGCGGCTGCGGCTGGTGCAAAGCCTTCAGGCAGATGCCGCGCGCCTCCTCAGGCAACACAGCCTTGCCCTGCAAATGCGCCAGCCCCAGGGCCGCCGCCCCCAGTGTGCCAGACACCCAGATGTCGTCGCCGCTCTTTGCACCATCGCGCCGCAACGCCTGCCCCTGCGGCACTTCGCCCAGGATGGTCACGCACAGGTTGAGCGGCCCGCGCGTGGTATCACCACCGACCAGTTCCACGCCATGCGCCTCGGCCAGTGCGAAAAATCCATCGCTGTATCGCTGCAACCAATGTTCATCCACTTGCGGCAAGGACAGCGCCAGCGTCGCCCAGCGCGGCACCGCCCCCATCGCCGCCAGATCGGACAAGTTCACCGCCAGCGTCTTGTGGCCAAGCTGAAAAGGAGGGACATCGGGGAAAAAATGCGTGCCACTGACCAGCATGTCGGTGGACACCACCAACTCCATGCCGGGTGTCACGCGCAGCAATGCGGCATCGTCGCCCACCCCGAGTGCTGCGCTCGGCGTGGGGCGAGTGAAGTAACGCGCAATCAGGTCGAACTCTCCGTTCATGTCGCCTTTCTTGCGCGCTTCGCTTTCGCGGGCACGGCGGGCAGCAGGCTGGTGAGCTGTTGGTAACGCTCGAACAGAAAGGCAACGCGCGCGGTATCGTCCTTGCCGCCCTTGTAGCTGTAGGCGGCATCCACGGCGCGGTCGAGCGCGGCGTGCGCCTTGACCAGTTCCGGCGGCATGGTGAGCGGGTCGTAGAGGTCGGCGAGCG
>JBBIIN010000062.1:0-7037 GCA_037446515.1 Gallionellaceae bacterium | reverse complement strand
CCTTGTCGTTCAGGCCGTACTGCACGGCGTTGTACAGCTTGCCGCTGATGTTCACGGTAGCGCCGTGGGTCAGGTGGCCACCGTGCGCCAGGCTCATGCCGAGGATGGTATCGCCCGGTTTCAGCACCGAGACATACACGCCCTGGTTGGCCTGCGAACCGGAGTGCGGCTGCACGTTGGCATACTCCGCACCGAACAGCGCCTTGGCGCGATCGATGGCCAGTTGCTCGGCCACGTCCACATGTTCGCAACCGCCGTAGTAGCGCTTGCCCGGATAGCCCTCGGCGTATTTGTTGGTGAGCTGCGTGCCCTGCGCTTCCATCACCGCCGGGCTGGCGTAGTTCTCCGAAGCAATCAGCTCGATGTGGTCTTCCTGGCGGCGCGTTTCGGCCTGAATGGCGCTCCAGAGTTCGGGATCGGTGACGGCGAGGGTGTTTTTGCGTGAGAACATGGCAGCCTTTCAAAGTAAATGCAGGATCGGAAAGGCGCGCATTTTATCACGGGCGGCCACCGCCGCCCCATGCCGCTAGCGGGGCACTTCGAACATCATCGGTACATCCCATTCGCCGCCCCGCCCGCCCGCATACAGATGGCGCACCCGCATAAAATACGCACCCGCTCTAGGTTTGGGCAGCTCCACCAAGTTGTCGGATGTCCTGGTATCCAGTACGGGATGCTCAAACGATTGGTTGTCCGCCACCTGCACCTGATAGCCCGTGCTTTCCTTGCCTGCCACCCAGCGCAACTGGATGGAACTGCCCGCGACGTAAACCTTGGTCATGGCAAACTTCCTCGGCGGGACATTGACCGTGAACGCGATCTTGCCTTCCATGCCCTGCAGACCGTGCCCGTCCACCGCGCGCAGGCGCAGCCAATAGCGGCCATTGGGCAGATCGGGCAGGCGGATGCTGTCACCCTGGCCGCGCACCGGCAGCAGATGATCGGAGAACTCCTCATCGCGCGCCAGTTCGCCGACATAGGCCGTCGCGCCTTCCATGCGCGGCATCAGCCACCGGATGTACGGCGCATCGAACACCTCTGGCAGGTGCGGAAACTGCGGCGCGGGCAGCAACGGGATCACCTCGGCGGGATGTTCGCCATCCGCCACCGAGCCTTCCCCACCATTCAATGCCAGCGGAGCGGGGGTCTTTTGCGCATCGAAGCTCACCAGCCCCTGTTCGATTTCGGCATAGGTATTGACCGCTTCCTGACGCATGCGGAAATGCGTGCCGCGCACACCCAGCACCGCCCCCTTGGCACGAATGGCAAGTTCCGCTTGCCCTGCGGGGTATTTCTGCTTGAAAGTCTCGATCTGCCCGCTGATCAACTTGAACAGGGCGTTGAACCAGTTGCCCGGGCGGCGCTCCAGTTTCTCCACCTGAAACGCGCCGTTTTCCATCATGTTCATCACTGAGCCGTCCGGCAGACGCACCCGCAGCGCACCGCCCGCCGCGGTGCGCACATTGGTACCCACCGCGATTTCATCGCCGGGACGCAATGCCCGTCCTGCCGCCGTCGCGCTGCCGCTCACGGCCTCGACCTTGAGCTTGCCTGACTCTCCCTTCAACCACGGCTGGCGGATGCGCAAGGTCTGGCCCGGCTCGATGCGGTCAGGATCGGGCAATTCGTTATAAGCCGCCACATCGCGCCAGCGGGTAGGCGCATCAAGCTGGCTGCGCGCGATCTTGCCCAAGGTGTCGCCCGGTTTCACCTCATAGAGATAGTCGCTTGCGACTGGTTCTACCGCCTCCGCGCACGCGCCGCCGCTGCACACGGCCAGCGCCAGCAACAATGCGATGCCACGATGATTCATACCTTTTCTCCCTGTCATGTCATAACCCGTAATCATTTGCCTGCCACCGACATGCGCCCGATCAGTACCGAGCCGCATTGGCGCGAACCCTGCACCAGCACATCGTTGCCGATGGCGATGATGTCGCGATACATCTCGCGTAGATTGCCCGCGATGGTGATCTCCTCCACCGGATACTGGATCTCGCCGTGCTCCACCCAGAACCCCGCCGCGCCGCGCGAATAATCACCGGTCACCGGATTGACGCCATGCCCCAGCAGCTCGGTCACCACCAGACCGCGCCCCATGCTGCGCAGCAGCCCGGCGAAATCCTGCTCGCCAGCGCACACGATCAGGTTGTGCGTGCCGCCGGCGTTGCCGGTGGTCTGCATGCCAAGCTTGCGCGCCGAATAGCTGCCCAGGAAATAACCGCGCAGCACGCCGCCTTGCACAATGACCCTGCGCCGGGTGCGCACACCCTCGTCGTCGAAGGCGCTGCTGCCCAGACCGCGCGGGATGTGCGGCGCGTCCTCGACATGCACCACATCGGAGAACACCGGCTGCTCCAGGCGGTCGAGCAGGAAGGAGGATTTGCGGTACAGGCTGCCACCGCTTGCCGCCTGCACGAAATGACCAAACAGGCTGGCCGCCGCCGGCGCCTCGAACAGCACGGGACATTGCATGGTCGGCACGCGGCGCGCATGCAGGCGGCGCACCGTGCGCTCCGCCGCGATGCGCCCGATCTCCTCCACGCGCAGGATGTCGCCCGCATCGCGCGCCACGCTGTACCAGTAATCGCGCTGCATGGCAGCGCCTTTCCCGGCGATCACCGAACAGCTCATGCTGTGGCGCGTGGTGGGGAAACCGCCGACGAACCCCAGACTGTTGGCATGCGCGAAGTTCGCTTCATGCACGTTGAGTGTGGCCCCTTCCGAATTGACGATGCGTTTGTCCGTGCGGAACGCGGCTCCTTCGCATTCGCGCGCCAGCGCGATGGCCTGCTCCACGTCCAGCGCCCACGGATGATAGAGGTCGAGGTCGGGAAACTCGGTTGCCAGCAACGCTTGTTCGGGCAGCCCGGCACAATCGTCTTCCGCCGTGAAGCGCGCGATATTCAGCGCCGCATCCACCGTGTCGCGCAGCGCCTGCCGCGAGAAATCGGAGGTGCTGGCATGACCGCGCCGCTGCCCAAGATACACCGTCACGCTCGCGCCCTTGTCGCGGTTGTATTCGATGTTCTCCACCGCGCCCTGGCGCACGCTGACCCCCAGGCCGTATCCCTCCGAAACATCGGCAGCGCAAGCGGACGCACCGCGTTGGGCGGCATACGCCACCACCTCGGTGGCAAGCTGGCACAGCAGGCTGGAATCGGCAGCGGGGGAAGATGAAGCACGCATAGTTCGTTCGGTACGATCTGAAAGGGCGCTATCATAACAACATTGCCAGACTTTACAGACACGCAGATGAGACCGCATCCGCCGCACGAAGAAGAACAGGAAGAACTCCCGCCCAGCAAGACCCAGGTCAAGAAACAGATGCACGACCTGCAGGACCTGGGCGAACAACTGACCAAACTGTCCAAGGAGAAATGGCGCGAGCTGGACCTGCCGGAAACCCTGCTGGAAGCGCTCGCCGAATATCAGCGCATCAACAAGTTCGGCGCACAGAAGCGCCAGCTGCAATACATCGGCCGTCTGATGCGCCATATCGAGCCCGCCCCCATCATCACCAAGCTGGAAGCCTGGAGCGGCACCTCGCGCCAGCACACCGTCTGGCTGCACCAGCTGGAACAGTGGCGCGACCGCCTGCTGGAAAGCGAGGACGCCCTGACCGAACTGCTGGCCGCCCATCCGCAAGCCGATGCCCAGCATCTGCGCACGCTGATCCGCAACGCGAAGAAAGAGAAAGAACTGGCGAAGCCGCCCAAGAGTTACCGCGAGATCTTCCAGGCCTTGCGCGACATCCTGCCCGCACCATGAACACGCTGTTGCCGCATATCACGCTGGAGCGCGGACGCGACCCACAATACAGCGTCATCTGGCTGCACGGCTTGGGCGCGGACGGCAGCGACTTCGTACCCATCGCCGAAGAGCTGCATCTGCCGCATGCAGTGCGCTACCTGTTCCCGCATGCGCCCAAACGTCCGGTCACCCTCAATGGCGGCTTCATCATGCCCGCCTGGTACGACATCTACGGCGCGGATTTCGACACGCAGCAGGATGCCGCAGGCATCCGCGCCTCCGCGCAACAGATTGCGGACCTGATCGAAAGCGAGGTGCGGCGCGGCATCGCACCGGGCCGCATCTTTCTGGCGGGATTCTCGCAGGGCGGTGCGATCGCGCTGCATACCGGCCTGCGCCAGCACACCGCGCTGGGCGGCATGCTGGCGCTCTCCACCTACCTGCCGCTGGCGCACACCCTGCCGCAAGAAGCTTCGGCGGCGGGGCTCGCCATGCCGCTGTTCATGGCGCACGGCACGCACGACACCATCGTGCCCTATGCGCTGGGCAAAGCCTCTGCGGAGACGCTGCAGGGATTGGGCTGCACGGTGGCGTGGCATGAATATGCGATGGCACACAGCGTGTGCATGGAAGAGATTGCGGAAATCGGGCGGTGGTTGCAGCAGCGGATGCGTTGAGCGGCGTTACTCTTCGCCACCCGCATCCTGCTCCATCATGCGGTAACGCGCCAGATCGTAATCGTCGCCGCGCTCGGCCAGGGCGACGGGCAACAACAGATACTCCTTGTCGTTGAGCTGCATCTTCATGCTGCGGTTGGGCGAGAAGCTCTCCATCTTCATCAGCAGCCATGCCTCCCCGCTCGTATCGTTGGGCCGGTGCAGGTACAGCCCCATCAGGTGCGCCTCCGGCCCGGACAAGGTGATATCCACCAGCGGCACGCCAGCAATCTGCGTGCTCAGCATTTCGACGCCGATATGCAGATTGCCCGCATCATCCCGGCGCAGCCGACGCACCACGCCCGCGCCCCACTGCGAAACGCTCGCCGGCTTGATGCCGATCAGCGAACCGATCTTCACCCCCTCCGCGCGCGCCAGCGGCAGCACGCAGCGGAACCCGGTCGCGCTGATGTCTTCGACCTCCCAGGATTCGCTCTCGTCCACGCCGAAGTTCAGCCCGACATCGGTCTGCTCCAGCATTTTGTAGAAGCCGCTCGCCACCTTCAGGCTCACGCTGATCTGACGCCGCTGGTTGCGGCGCGTGGGCGGCGGCAAAGTCAGACTCTGCATCAGATGCTGCGCGATGTCGCGCACCCGTTCCGCGTCATATTTTGCGCCATACAGATTGAGCGAATCCGGCAGGATGCCCTTGTCCAGCGTCTTGATGAGGCTGTCCAGAGGCTGCCGCATCCCCTCCGCCTCGATGAAGCGCAACGCCGGATGGATGGTCGCCTCGGCGGTCGCGCGCATCGGCGGAGTGGGCTGTGCCGTATCGAACACGAACAGCCCGGTGCCGTTATACGAACGCGCCACCTGTAACCACTTGCCCAGACAGGCGAACAGGCGCTCGCTGACATGCGCCTGCAACGGGCTGAGGTTGCCCGCGCTGGAACCATACCAGGCGATCAGCGCAGCGAACTCCTGCGCCACCGAAGTATTCACCCCGGGATACATGAGCATCAATTCGAGCTGCACCCCTTGCGCTTCGGCATACCCGTAATACAGCGCCAGGCGCTGCCACAATGCGGACTCCACCAGCGCATAGCGCGACACTGCCAGCTTCAACCGCCCGGTGATCGCCGCAATGCCGCGCGCGCACAACAGCGGCAATTCAGGCTTGATGGCCGCCGCGCCTTTCGCGCCCTGGGTATAGCGCACCAGCACATCGTGATGGCACAGATCGCTTTGCGTAAACCAGGCATCCAGCAGCACCCACAGGCGGTTCTCCTGGAACTTCGACAACGGCTGCACCGGAAAATAATCGTGCAGCAGCTTGCGCACATGCGGCTGCGCCGCCTGATCCAGCAAGCGCAACACCGCCCATTGATGATCCACGCGGAAACTGCCGGCCTGCTCGCGCAAATTTTCGACCCACTCGGTCAACTCCTGCAGCGCCTTGAGCGAATCGGCCTTGGGAATGTCTTCCAATAACTGTTGCGCGGACTTGATGTCCGCCAATGGATGATCCGATTTTTTGCCGAACAACCCCAGTACCATGCCCCCTCCGCTCTCTCCCCGTCGCGTCGGGCATAATATAAACATAATTCAAGGCATATTCCTATATGCCAAAAGGCATAAGGAAATACCGAACGCCCTCAGCACATGATCCCCCTGCTCACGTCCCACAGCCCCTTTCCGCCGGTCGAACAAGCACTGCGCCAACCCAACGGCCTGCTCGCTGCAGGCGGCGGACTGTCCCCCGCGCGCCTGCTCGACGCCTACCGCCACGGCATCTTCCCCTGGTTCAGCGCCGACGATCCCCTGCTGTGGTGGAGCCCCGACCCGCGCATGGTGCTGTTCCCGCGCGAATTCAAACTATCGCACTCCCTGCGCAAGACCCTGCGCAAAGGCGCGTATGCAGTGCGCACTGACAGCGCCTTCGAGCACGTCATGCGCGCCTGCGCCGCCCCGCGCGCGGGGCGGGACGGCACCTGGATACATGAAGACATGATCGCCGCCTACAGCGCATTGCAGCGCATGGGCTACGCGCACTCGGTGGAAACCTGGATGGACGGCGAACTGGCGGGCGGACTGTATGGCGTGAGCATAGGACGCATGTTCTACGGCGAATCCATGTTCAGCCGCAGGCCCAACGCCTCCAAGATCGCGCTGGCGCACCTGTGCCGGCAACTGGATATCTGGGGCTACGACATGATCGACTGCCAGATGCACACCGGCCACCTCGCCTCGCTCGGCGCACGCTTGATACCGCGTACGGAATTCATCACACGGTTGCAAACCTACACGCGACAAACACCACCAGCAGATTGGCGATTCGAGGATGATTTGTTCGGAATGTGATACGGAGCGGCCACTTCATCTCAGCCCGCTAAAACAAATCCACTCCGATACGTTTCGTTTTAGATGATTTCAAATGCCAGCAAAACGGCGCAGCCACCTAACTCGACCAGACCCAACATAAAGCATTGGTCAGCATATTTTTCCAGATGTGCCCATTTTTCACCGCGCATGGATACATACGAAAGTGCCGCGCTAATCGTAAAGAACAGGGCATCAATCGCCAGAAATTTATCCAACAATGTACCTATCTGACCAATATGCAGAATC
>JBBIIN010000061.1:0-7103 GCA_037446515.1 Gallionellaceae bacterium | reverse complement strand
CTGCGCCGCTGGAAGATCAACGTGCGCGAACTGGTGCGCCTGATGGAACAGGCCGTCATCACCCTGCTCGCCGGATACGGCATCCAGGCAGAAGGGCGCGAGGATGCGCCCGGTGTGTATGTGGGCGATGCCAAGATCGCCGCGCTGGGATTGAAGATCAAGAACGGCTGCTGCTACCACGGCCTGTCGTTCAACGTGGACATGAACCTCGCGCCGTTCGAGCACATCAACCCCTGCGGCTACCGGGGGCTGCGCGTGACCCAGTGTGTGGAACAAGGCATCACCGTGCCGCTGGAAGAATTGCAGGCTGAACTGACGCAAAACCTGGTGCACGCCCTGCAACGCCACCTGCAACAGCAATCAGAATAGGCTTTGCTGCCCGCTCAAATCGGGGCGCACGAACTTTCCCGTATCCAGCCCTTCTTCGGGCCGCCCCATCCCCAGCCGCTCGCAGGCAAGCTGATAGCGTTTTGCCAGCAGTTGCGCGAACAACCCGCTGCCGACGAAGCGCGCGCCGAATTCCGCGTCGCTCTCTTTGCCCGCGCGCATCTCGCGCAAACGGCTCATCACATGCCTGGCCTTCAGCGGGTAATGCGTGGCCAGCCAATCCTTGAACAGGTCTTTCAGTTCGTAAGGCAAGCGTAGCAGGGTGTAACCCGCGTTGCGCGCGCCCTGGTCGTGCGCGGCATGCAGCACGTTCTCCAGTTCCGCATCGGTCAGGAAGGGGATCACCGGGGCGACGAACACGCCGCACGGCACGCCCGCCTCATTCAAGGTGCGTATCGCCTGCAAGCGGCGGCGCGGTGAGGCGGCGCGCGGCTCCAGCTTGCGCGCCAGTTCCGTATCCAGTGTCGTGACCGAGATGAACACTTGCACCAAATCATTCCGCGCCAGTTGCTCCAGCAGGTCGAGGTCGCGCTCGATGAGCGCCGACTTGGTCACGATGGAAAGCGGATGCCTGCACTCGGCCAGCACCGCCAGTATCTGGCGCGTGATGCCCCATTCTCGCTCGATGGGCTGGTAGGGATCGGTGTTGGAACCGAGCGCGATCGGCGAGCACCGGTATCCTGGTTTGGCCAGCTCCTGGCGCAGCAGGCTTGCCGCCTCGGGCTTGGCGAACAACCGGGTCTCGAAATCCAGCCCCGGTGAAAGATTGAGATAGCCATGTGAGGGCCGCGCATAACAATAGATGCAGCCATGCTCGCAGCCGCGATAGGCATTCAGCGAATAATCGAAGGGCAGGTCGGGCGTATCGTGGCGTTGCAGGATGCTCCTGGCTTTTTCCACGGTCACCATGGTTCTCAGCAGCGGCGGCACCTCATCCGCCGAACCCCAGCCATCGTCGAACTGCGCACGCGCCACTCGCTCGAAGCGGCCTTCGACCTGCAAGGTGGCGCCACGCCCTTTGTGCGAGAGCGGCCTTATGCCCACTAGCGTTTGTATTTGCGGATGAGGCCGACAAGGATGCCGAAGACCTCCAGCGAGCCTTGCGGACGAATGATCGGATAGGCGGGATTCTCCGGACGCAGGATGAACTTGCCGCGCTCCTTGTCCAGCGTCTTCAGGGTGAACTCGTTGTCCACGATGGCCACCACGATGTCGCCCGCGTTGGCGAAATTGCGCTTCTCCACCACTGCCACATCGCCATCGTGGATGCCCGCATTCACCATCGAATCGCCTTTCACCGGCACCAGCGTAGTCTTGGAAGGCGTGTCGATCAGCATCTCGTCGATGATGAAGTAGTCGCCCTGCGTCTCGCTCACCGTGACCGGCATGCCCGCAGGCACTGCGGCATCCGCCAACGGGCGGGCGAAGAATTGCCGCGTCGGCACCCACATGCCGTCCGGCGTGCGCTCGATGAAACCGGATTTGCCCAAGCGGTCGAGGATGGCCTTCACCCAGGATTTTGAAGCAATACCGAACACCTCGCACAGCGAGGCATAGGAAGGGATGCTTTTCCAGTCAGCGTAATAATCTTGCAGCCTGGACAGATATTCGGCATCGCGGGTAGGGGCGCTGTCAGCCATGGCATTCTCCGAACAGAACGAACGTGCTGCGTAGCATAAAGAACGGGCGTTCTGTTGTCAATGACACTTGACGCATCAAACAAAAACCCGCCACTCGGGCGGGTTTGTCGTAATCAGAACGGCATCACTTGCCCTTGGCGGCCATCAGTTTGTCGTACTTGACCTGCAATTGTTCCTTGGATTCGGCGTGGGATGGATCCTTGGGGATGCAGTCCACCGGACAGACTTCCACACACTGCGGCGTATCGTAATGGCCGACGCACTCGGTGCACTTGTTCGGATCGATCACATAAATGGTGTCACCCTGCGAAATGGCGTCGTTCGGGCACTCCGGCTCGCACACGTCGCAGTTGATACATTCGTCGGTAATCATCAATGCCATAGCTACTCTCCTTAAGTTGTTTTCTTGTGTTTCAATCTCGCCGCCACTGCGGGCGACACGAACTTGCCCACATCGCCGCCGAAGCGCGCCACTTCGCGCACCATGCTGGCGGAGATGAAGGTGTATTGCTCGGCGGGCGTGAGGAACACCGTCTCCACATCGGGATGCAGGCTGCGGTTCATGCCGGCCATCTGGAATTCGTATTCGAAATCCGACACGGCGCGCAATCCGCGCAACACCACACGCGCATCCTTCCTGCGCACATAGCTCATCAGCAGTTCGTCGAAGCCTTCCACCCTGACGTTGGCGAAACCGGCAAAGGCTTCACGCGCCATGGCCACCCGCTCTTCCAGCGTGAACAGTGTGACCGCGCGGCTGGCCGCCACCGCCACGATGACCTCGCCGAACAGCCCGGCAGCGCGGCGCACCACATCCTCATGTCCGCGCGTGATGGGATCGAAGGTGCCGGGATAAACGACTCGTATCATGCTTGCTCACGCCCCAATAACCGATAATGCACCGCACCGGCCCGCCCCTGCTTCAGCACCTGCCATCCCTTCGCTGCCGCGATCTCGCTGCCGCTTTCGGCATAGACCACGCCATCCTGCGCCAGGATGTTCCTCAGCACGGGCCACAGGCTGGGCAAGTAAGCGCTGTTGAAGGGGGGGTCGAGGAAGATGACATCGAACTGCCCGCCGCTTTGCGCCGCGAATTTTAGCCCATCCTCGCAATGCAGCGCTACCACCGCCAGATCCAGCTTCTGCACATTGTCCTGCAAGGCCTTATATACGGCACGGTTGCTTTCCACCATCACCACCTGCCCGGCACCGCGCGAGGCGGCTTCAAAGCCCAACGCGCCGCTGCCCGCAAACAGGTCCAGGCAGCGCTTGCCGTGCAGCGTCTGCCCCAGCCAGTTGAACAGCGTCTCGCGCACACGGTCTGGCGTGGGGCGCAAGCCTTCCGCATCGGGAAAGGTGATGTGGCGGCTGCGGTGGGTACCACCGATGATGCGTACGCGGTTTATTTCCCTGCCCCTTCCGGCGCGCCCACGACCACCGTCGCCATCGCCGCCGGATCGACGCGCCGCCGGAACGCCTCATGCACCTGCGCCGCGCTCACCGCTTCCACCTTCGCGGCGAAGTCGTCCAGATAGGTCAGCGGCAAACGGTAGAAACCAATCACGCTGAGGTAGTCCAGTATCTTCTTGTTGCTGTCGATGCGCAGCGGGAAACCGCCGACGATGTTGTCCTTGGCCGCGCGCAGCTCCTGCTGCGTCACTCCCTTGGCCACGAACTGGCGCAGCGTTGCGCGCACCAGTTGCAGCGCCTCGTCCGCCTGCTCCTTCTTGGTTTGCAGGCCGACCTGGAACGCGCCCGGCTGCTGCATGGGAATGAAGTAGCTGTACACGCTATAGGCCAGGCCACGCTTTTCGCGCACCTCTTCCATCAGGTGCGATACGAAGCCGCCGCCGCCCAGAATGTAGTTGCCGACATACAAGGGAAAATAGTCCGGATCGTTGCGCGCGATGCCCGGCGCGCCGATGAGGATGTGGCTCTGGCTGGCGGGATGCGCGATGCGCTGCTCGCTGGCAGAGATGCTGAGAGTCACCGCAGGCAGCGCGGCGGACGCCCCGCCTGGCGGCAGGTTCGCCGTCAATTGCTGCACCACCACTTCGGCCTGCTGCCGCGTCAGATCGCCCATCAGCGCGACCACTGCATGCGTGGCGGCATAATGCGCACGATAGAACGCCTCCAGATCGGCGCGCTGAATCTGCTCCACATCGGCGGCTTCGGTGTGCCAGCCGTAGGGATGCGCGCCGAACACCGCCTTGCCGAAGGCTTTTGCGGCCATGCTCTCGGGTTTGGTCTCGGCCTCTTTCAATGCCGCGATCATGCGCGCCTGCTCGCGCGCCAGCACCGCCTGCGGGAACAGCGGCTGTTGCAGCATGCGCGCCAGGATGTCCAGCGCCGCATCACGCTCGGCGGCGCTGCTCAAGGTGCGCAACGTCAGCGCGGCACGATCCGCATCGAGGCTGCCGCCCAGTTGCGCACCGATGTCGGCCAGCTTGCGCGCGATGTCGTCCTCGCTCAGCCCCTGCGCCCCGGCATCCAGCAGACCGTGGGTCAGCTCGGCCACACCGATCTTGTCCGCCGCATCGAACGCGCTGCCGGCTGGGAAATTGACCGCCACATCCAGCATGGGCAGGTCATGGTCCTCGACGAAATACACCTGCGCCCCGCTGGCGGCCTGCCAGTGCTGGATGTGCGGGGTGGCATGGGCAAACGCCGCCACACAAGACAAAGCAACGGCAAAGATGGATTTAGTGAACATGGTTGCCTCCCGCCGCATGTTTTGGCTTGTCGCTAAGCGGTTGCGGGTCGAGCACGGCCACGGTCAACTGGTCGTCCACCAGCAGTTCGCGCGCCACGTCCTGCACCTGCTGCGCGGTGACGGCTTGCAGCTTCTTGAGCATGCGCGGGATGTCGCGGTGGGACAGACCTATGCTCTCCATCTGGCCGATCTGCATGGCTTGATAGAACACCGAATCCAGCTTGTACACCTCGCCTGCCGTGACTTGGGCGCGCACCCGCTTCATCTCATCCTCGCTCACGCCGTCGCGCACCACGGCCTGCAACTGCGCGCGCAACGCGGCTTCCACGTCCGCCACCGTCTTGCCTGCCGCCGGGGTGCCTTCCAGCGTGAACAGCGCGGGGCCGCGTGCGGTTTGGTCATAGCTTGCGCCCACACCGATGGCCACCTGCTGCTCGCGCACCAGAGATTTGTTCAGCCGCGCCGATTCGTTGCCGTCCAGCACACCGGCCAGCATGGACAGCGCATAGGGCTGCCAGTCCTTCTCCACGTCGCGCAGGGAGGGGGCATGCCAGGCCATGACGAGCTGCGGCAGTTCCGCCGGCGCCTTGACCACAAGACGCTTGATGCCGAGCTGCGGCGCTTCGCCCACCGCCTTGCGCAGCGGCAGTTTGGCAGCGGGGATGCCGCCGTAATGGCGCTGCGCCAGCGCGAACACCTCGTTCGCCTTGACGTCCCCCGTCACCACCAGCGTGGCGTTGTTGGGCGCATACCACGCCTTGTACCAGTCCTGTGCATCGGTGTAAGTCATGTGATCCAGATCGTTCATCCAGCCGATCACCGGGTTGCGGTAGGGGTGCTCCTGGAACGCCATCGCCATCAGGCGCTCCTCCACCAGCGCGCGCGCCTCGTCGTCGGTGCGCCAGCGCCGCTCCTCCATCACCACCTTGATCTCCTTGTCGAACTCCCGCTTGCTCAACACCAGGTTGTGCATGCGGTCGGCCTCCAGCTGCATTGCCAGCGGCAGTTTCGATTTGTGCAGCTGCTGGAAATAGGCGGTGTAATCGTAGCTGGTGAAGGCATTCTCGCGCCCGCCCGCAGCAGCGATGCGCCGCGAGAATTCGCCTGCGGGAACGGACTTGCTACCCTTGAACATCATGTGCTCCAGCACATGCGCCACGCCCGTGGTGCCGGTCTTCTCATCCATGCTGCCGGCGCGGTACCACACCTGCTGCACCACGGTGGGCGCGCGATGGTCTTCCTTGACGACGACCTTGAGCCCGTTTGACAAGGTCTTTTCATACACCTCGGCATGCGCGACGCCCGCCAGCAACGCCGCCAGCACAACCAAAATTTTCTTCATGCTGCCATCCTGAACCGTTAAAATGCGCGCGCATTATGCGACATTCCGCCCGACATTTCCCGACCTCATGTTCAGTTTTCTGAAAAAGTCCCCGTCCAGCGCTGCGCCCGCCGACAGCGGCTGGCTGTCGCGGCTCAAGTCCGGCCTCGCCCGCACCGGCGGGCAGCTCGCCGGACTGTTCGTTCCCGGTGCGCGCATCGATGACGAGCTTTACGAGGAACTGGAAACAATCCTGATCACGGCCGACGTGGGCATGGACGCCACCGCCTGGCTGCTGGCCGAGGTGCGCCGCCAGGTGAAGGAGCAACACCTGACCGAGGCCACGCAACTGAAGGAAGCGCTGGCGCTGGCGCTGCTCAAGCTGCTGCAGCCGCTGGCGCAGCCGCTGGATGTGACCCCGCACAAACCCTTCGTCATCCTGCTGTGCGGCGTGAACGGCGCCGGCAAGACCACCTCCATCGGTAAATTGGCCCGGCATTTCCAGAGCCAAGGCAAGTCGGTACTGCTGGCGGCGGGCGACACCTTCCGCGCCGCCGCGCGCGAGCAACTGATGGAATGGGGCAGGCGCAACAACGTCACCGTGATTGCGCAGCAGAGCGGCGATGCCGCTGCGGTGATTTACGACGCGGTGCAAGCGGCGCAGGCGCGTGGCATCGACGTGGTGCTGGCCGACACCGCCGGACGCCTGACCACACAGGCGCACCTGATGGAAGAGATCAAGAAGGTCAAGCGCGTGATCGACAAATCCCTGCCCGGCGCGCCGCACGAAGTGCTGCTGGTGCTGGACGCCAACACCGGGCAGAACGCGCTGTCGCAGGTGAAGGCTTTCGATGCCGCGCTGGGCGTAAGCGGGCTGGTGCTGACCAAGCTGGACGGCACCGCCAAGGGCGGCGTCATCGCCGCCATCGCCAAGGCGCATCCCGTCGCGGTGCGTTTCATCGGCGTGGGCGAAGGCATGGACGACCTCAAGCCCTTCGTGGCGGAGGAGTTCGTCGCCGCACTGCTGGGCATGGGCGCATGA
>JBBIIN010000060.1:0-7689 GCA_037446515.1 Gallionellaceae bacterium | reverse complement strand
GTCCGCGCCCGGCGATCATCCAGATGGCAAGCATCACCACCATCATCGCCAGTATCGCTTCACCTTTTTGACGTTGTCTCATTGCGTGCTCCTCGTTGCATACATGAAAGAGTCATGCGCTCACCTTCCTATCTCTGCCCCAGCCATCGAGTTCACTCGACCGAGAAGATTTTTGGCTCCTCACGTCCTTTAGGGATGGCATAGATCGTCAGCGTTCCCTTGTGCATCTCGCCCATGGCCGGGGAGTTCTGTGGCATGCCGGGCGCACTGATGCCGATGATTGCGGGCTTTTCCTTGAGCATCTTGCGGATGGCGGCGACCGGCACATGCCCCTCGACCACATAGCCGCCGACCAGCGCGGTGTGGCAACTGGCTACTCGAGAGCTGCCATAACGCTTCTTGATGGCATCCATGTTCTCTTCGTTGATCGCCTGTACCTCGAATCCGTTTTCGCGCAAATAGTCCACGTACTTTTCACAGCAGCCACAAGTGGGGCTCTTGTGAACGGTGATGGGCGTACCCGCCCAGGCGGCGCTTGCGCCAAGCGCCAGAGCGATGATGGCGGTACGTATCAGGATATTCATGTTTCGCTCCTTGGGTGTGTATAAGGGGTCAGTGGGAATGATCTGCATGTTCATGTGGCTCGCTAGTTGCCCCGTGTGGATGCAAATCTTCTGCGGCAGCAGGCAGCGACATTACGCCCAAGCCATGACGATAAACCAGTTCGCCGCCGTGCCAGGCGGTGATGCTGAGCATGACCCACGCAACCAGCACGGCGAGGGAAAACGACCATTTAGGTGCAATATCCACCTTGTTGCGCCAGACATCCCAGGCCGCCACAACTGCAATAACAGCGAATGTGGCTAATGCCCAGGCGCGGTGCGTCAGCATGACGGTATGTCCAGCATCATCGTGATTAACGCTATTGAACGCTTGCCAGCCGAACAGGACGGCGGGCAAAGCGGTGAGTGCTGCCAGCCACAGCGTGGTATGGGCTAGGATGGCGCAGGGATGGGCGTAATACGGTTTGCCCTGCATTGCCTTTGTCGCCAAGTGCAAGAAAGCCGATACGCTTAGCAGTGCGATGGGGAAATGCACGAACAAGGGATGCAGATTGGGGATGATTTCAGGCATGACTTACTCCTGTTTTGTTAAGGATTTTTGTTTCAAAAAGGCATAGATGACTGGAATCACCAGCAACGTCAGCACGGTGGCCGTCACCATGCCGCCTACCATCGGTGCGGCAATACGCCGCATCACTTCGGAACCGGTGCCGCTGCCCCACATGATGGGCAACAGGCCGGCGGTGATGGCGAATACCGTCATCATGATCGGGCGTACTCGCAGTAGTGCGCCCTGTACCACCGCCTCGTGCAGGTCGGCAGCGGAGAGTGCCTCACCGTTTGCCTCCCGCCTTGTCTTGATCTCCTGCCAGGCATGATCCATGTAGATCAGCATGATCACACCTATTTCCGCTGCCACGCCGGAAAGTGCAATGAAGCCGACCGCTGCCGCAACCGACAGGTTGTAGCCCAGTATCCACAGCAGCCAAACACCACCCACTGTTGCGAACGGCACCGAAAGCATCACGATCAGCGTCTCTGTGATGCGCATGAAGTTGAGGTACAACAACAGGAAGATGATCAGCACGGTGACCGGGATGACGATTTTCATCTTCGCAACGGCGCGCTCCATGTACTCGAACTGCCCGCTCCAGGTCGCGTAGTAGCCGGGAGGGAATTTGACCTGCTCCGCCACGGCCTTGCGCGCATCGGCCACGTAGGAGCCGATGTCGCGGTCGCGGATATCCACGAAGATGTAGGCGGACAGCAGCGCATTCTCGGTGCGGATGGCGGGCGCGCCCTTGACCACCTCCACGCGGGCTAACTGCCCGAGCGGGATCATGGTGCCGCCCATGGCTGGCACCAGCACCTCCCGTGCAATCTGCTGCGGGTCGCCGCGCAACTCGCGCGGATAGCGCACATTGACGCCGAAGCGCTCGCGTCCTTCCACCGTGGTGGTCACCATCTCGCCGCCGAGGGCGCTGGAAATGACGTCCTGCAAGTCGCCCACAGCCATGCCGTAGCGCGCCAGCGCTTCGCGATCCGGCACGATGTCGAGGTAATAGCCGCCGGTGATACGCTCGGCAAAGGCGCTGGTGGTGCCCGGCACCGTCCTGACTGCCACCTCGATCTCCTTGGCGACGCGCTCGATGCCTGCCAGATCCTTGCCGAATACCTTGACGCCGATGGGCGTGCGGATGCCGGTGGCCAGCATGTCGAGGCGCGCCTTGATCGGCATCGTCCACGAGTTGGCCACACCGGGGAATTGCAGTGCCCTGTCCATTTCCGCGATCAGCTTGTCGGTGGTCATGCCTGGCCGCCAGTCTTCCTGCGGCTTGAGGTTGATGACGGTCTCGAACATCTCGGGCGGCGCGGGGTCGGTGGCCGTCTGCGCGCGCCCCGCCTTGCCGTACACCGATGCGACCTCGGGGAAGCTCTTGATGATCTTGTCCTGCGTCTGCAACAGCTCTGCCGCCTTGGTCATGGACATCGCGGGCAAGGATGCGGGCATATACAGCAGGGTGCCCTCGTTCAGTGTCGGCATGAATTCGCTGCCCAGGCGCATGGCTGGATAGACGGTCAACGCCAGTAATGCAAGAGCGACGACAATGGTGGTTTTTTGACGTTGCAACACTGTCATAATGAGCGGGCGATAAGCCCAGAGCAGGAAGCGATTCAGCGGATTCTTGTGTTCTGGCACCAGCTTGCCGCGTATGAACAACCCCATCAACACCGGCACCAGTGTGATGGACAGCAGCGCCGCACCGGCCATAGAAAAGGTCTTGGTGTAGGCCAGCGGCGAGAACATCCGGCCTTCCTGCGCCTCCAGCGTGAATACCGGCAGGAAGGACACGGTGATGATGAGTAGCGAGAAGAACAACGCCGGGCCAACTTCCTTGCAGGCCGCCAGCATCGCCTCGAAGCGAGACTCGCCTTCCTGCAATCGCTCCAGGTGCTTGTGCGCGTTCTCGATCATCACGATGGCCGCGTCTACCATCGCGCCGATCGCGATGGCAATCCCGCCCAGGCTCATGATATTGGAGTTCAGCCCTAACGAGCGCATGGCGATGAAGGCGATCAGCACGCCAATGGGCAGCATCACGATGGCCACCAGCGCACTGCGCACATGCATCAGGAACACGATGCACACCAGCGCGACGATGGCGCTTTCCTCCAGCAGCGTGCCTTTGAGGTTGGCGATGGCGCGATTGATCAGGTCGGAACGGTCATACACCGATTGAATACTTACCCCCTCCGGCAAACCCGGGGCGATCTCGGCGATCTTGGCCTTGACGTTGTGGATCACCTCCAGCGCGTTTTGCCCATAGCGCGCCATGATGATGCCGGACACCACTTCTCCTTCGCCGTCCAGTTCGGTGAGGCCGCGACGCTCGTCCGGGCCGAGCTCGACCCGCGCGATGTCGCGGATCAGCACCGGCGTACCCATCTCCGATTTCACCACCAGCTTCTCGAGATCGTCCTTGCCGCGCAGGTAACCCCTGCCGCGCACCATGTACTCGGTCTCGGCCATTTCCACCACGCGCCCGCCCACATCGCGGTTAGAGTCGCGGATCACCTGCGAGACCTTCATCAGGGGGATGCCATAGGCGCGCAGCTTCACCGGATCCACCGTCACCTGATACGTTTGCACGAAGCCGCCGACGGAAGCCACTTCGGATACGCCGTGCGCCTTGGTGAGCTGGTAGCGCAGGAACCAGTCCTGGATGGTGCGCAGTTCGGCCAGCGTTTTGTTTACGCCGATCACCGCATACTCATACACCCAACCCACGCCGGTCGCATCCGGACCGATCTGCGGCGTCACGCCCTTGGGCAATTTGCCGGAAGCGGAATTGAGGTACTCCAGCACGCGCGAACGCGCCCAGTACAGGTCGGTGCCGTCCTCGAAAATGACATACACGAAGGACGCGCCGAACACCGAGAAGCCGCGCACCACCTTGGATTTCGGCACCGAAATCATTGAAGTGGTCAGCGGGTAGGTGACCTGGTCTTCCACCACCTGCGGCGCCTGGCCGGGGTATTCGGTGAAGACAATCACCTGCACGTCCGACAGATCCGGCAGCGCATCCAGCGGCGTCTTCACCAGCGCATAGATGCCCGCCAGCGTGATGAACAGCGTCGCCAGCAGCACCAGAAAACGGTTGCGCGCCGACCAGTCTATGATTGCGTTCAGCATGTCAGTGACCCTCGTGGGAAATCGGTTTTACCGCCTGAACTCCAGTGATCACCCATTCCCCCGGCTTGCGCTCAACCAGATCGAAAGTGATGGTCGTGCCGGATTTAAGGCCTCGCGCCAGCGAACTATTGGCAAGTGGGAAATCCATAGTCATCGCGCCCCAACCTAGCGATTCGATAGCTTCATGGCTGATGTTGATGCTGCCGTCCGCATTCACCGCGTTCAGCGTGCCTCGTCCCTGATGCCCCACCACGGCAGGTTTGGCTTGTGGTTTTGCAGCCGCGTCATGGCTGCCATGTTCTGCGGCGGGAGCCGGGCTGCCTTGTGTGTTTCCGCCGTGCGCATGGCCGAAACCGCCAAGCGCGGCCTTGAGATTGCTCTCCGCGTCGATCAGGAAGTTTGCGGCAACTACCACCTGTTCGCCATTGGCCACGCCTTCCAGCACCTCGGCATAATCGCCGCTGCGCTTGCCCAGCCTGACCTCGCGCGGCTCGAAATGATCTGCTGCCGTTTGCACCAGCACGACCTGTCGCACACCGCTGTCTATCACCGCCGAAACTGGCACGGTCAGCACTTTGTCTTTTCCACTCACCGGGATTTCCACCTGCGCGAACATGGCTGGCTTGAGCAAGCCATGCGGATTGGCCAGTTCCAGCCGCACCGCAACAGTGCGGGTGGCAGGATTCAGGGTCGGGTAAACGTAAGTAATGGCCGCGTCGAACTGCTTGTCGGGGTAGGCGTCGATTTTCACCCTGGCTCTGTTTCCCTTCCCGATCGGCGCAATATCTTGCTCGGGAATGTCTGCGATCACCCATACTGATGACAGGTCGGCGATCTGGTACAGCATCTCGCCAGGCATGAAGCGCATGCCCTGCACGGCTTTCTTTTCCAGCACGATGCCGTTCACCGGGGAATGGAAGGTCAGGCTGCGCCTGGTGGCCCCGGACTTTTCCAGTTCCTGCACCTGCTGCGCGGAGATGTCCCAGTTCTTCAGGCGCAGCAGGCTGGCATCAGCCAGCTTCTGCATGCTGTGCCGCGTATCGCTGTCTGCTTCTTTCAGGTTCGTCACGCCTTGCGCCGCAATCGCATATTCGCGCTGGGCGGACACCAGTTCCGGGCTGTAGGCATCGAACAACGCCTGTCCTTTCATGACCGGCTCGCCGCTGACGTTCACATGCAGTTTGTCGATCCAGCCCTCGAACTTGGGCGCGATGGTGTAGATGTGCCGCTCATTGGCCTCCACCCTGCCTGTCGCGCGCACCGTGTTCTCCAGCATGCGCATCGCGGCCGCCTCGGTTTTCACACCCAGCTTCTGTGCCTTTTGGATGCTGATCTGCACACCGCCCATACCAGGATTGACTGTGGATTTTTCTTCGCCCTCATACACCGGCACATAGTCCATGCCCATCGCATCTTTCTTCGGCACGGGCGAGGTGTCGGGCAGGCCCATCGGGTTGCGGTAGTAAAGAATCTTGCGGGCGGCATCCTTTTGTGGGGCTGCCTGCTCTGTATGTGCTGCCTGCTGGCCGCCCAGCCAGTAGCCGCCCGCCGCAGCCACCAGGGCCACGAATGCCATCGTGATGATCATTGCCTGTTTCATAATGTTTCTCCCAGCAGTCGTTCGATTTCGGCCAGGCGCATCTGTGCATCGGTCTGCGCCTTCAATATTTCAAGTTTTGCATTCAGCACTTGCCGCGCCGCATCCAGCAGCGTCGCGAAATCCACCTTGCCGTTCTGGTAGCCCGTCAGCGCGGACTCAAATGTGATCCTGGCTTGCGGCAGCAAGCCGGTTGCGCTCAACTGTTCGCTACGCCGCGCCGCATCCATGCCGGCGAGGCTTTCAGCGAGGATAGACAAGATACGGTTGGCGGTCGCTTCCTTGCGCGCTTTCGCGGCGGCCAGCATGGCTTCCGCTTCGTGTTCCTGCGAGCGGCGCGATGTCTGTTGCAGCGGAATGTTCAGTTCGACCATCAGCCCCCATTCGCGCACCCCGCTGCCCATCTGGGTTGGGGCGATACCCAGCGTCAGATCCGGATAACGGTTCTTGTAGGCGAGGTCGCGGTTTTTCTCGCCGGCTATGATGCTGGCTTCGTCCGCGAACAAGTCCGGGTTGCGCTCGCGTATACGTTGCTCTAGTGCGGAGAAATTTTCCCGCTTTGCAATGGCAGGGATACTACGCAAGCCCTGCGGCTCGGCCAGCGGCAAGTTCGCCGGGCGCGACAGCAGAGCATTGAGCCGCGATTCCGACTGCCAATGTTCGCTCTCCAGCGCAACCAGATCCGTCCTGATTGCCGTCTGCTCCACCTGTGCGCGCACCACATCCTGCTGCGCGGCCAGGCCGTTGGCGTAGCGCGCTTCGGCAACCTGCTCCATTTGCGTCACTAGGTCGAGCTGGTCGCGAACGAGCTGTTGCCGGGCCGCAACGAAGTAATGTTGCGCATAGGCTAACTTGATCTGGGACGACAATTCCGCCCAGACCACATCGGCCTTTGCCTTTGCCGCTTTTGTCCCGGCGGCTGCGGCTTCCTGCTTCAGGTCGCGCTTGCCGAACCATGGCACGCTCTGCATCAGGGTGTAGCGCGTGCTCCCGACCTGCGAGGGCAGTAGGCTGGGCGACTTATTCGTTCCCTGATTGGTGACATCCATCAGCTCGGTGCGCAGCACCGGGTCGGGCAGCGCGCCGGCGGGTTCTGCGCGCTGATACGCGGCATCTGCTTCGTAACGAACCGCTGCCAGTTCGGGATTATGCTCGCGCGCATATTGCAGCAATGCGTCGAGATCACTGCCCAGCAATTCATCCGCATCGGTTGGAGCGAGCCAGAATGCGCATAGTGCGATACATATCGGTAGAAAAAGTCTCATGTCCCACGTCCTGTTCCAAATTAGACAGGCAGCCACAAGCGGCTACCGTGCGGTGCAGGACGAGAAACAAACTATGAAAAAAAAAGACGGACTCGTCCTGCGTCAGGCGCGGACGAGGGGCGGCGGTACCAGCGGGGCGGAGACGAAGGAGTCGAAGATGACCAGATAGGGAGTGAATTCACGCACCGGGGACTGCTCGTGAGCTATCTCCATGCGGGGAACAGTAAGGTAGCCGGTGCAGGCCAAGTGGCAGACGCCGCAACTTTCGCAGGAGTTGTCCTGCCCGCAGTTGGCAGGCTGGTGATCCATGTGTATCTCCATATCCATGCCGGGCATCGCCTGCATGGCCGCCGCGTCGTCGCAGCCGTTTGCTGTATGCTGCATCAGCACGGTTGCAGCCAGCGCATTGCCGTTGAACACCGGCAACCACAGCAGCATCAACACTGCGATGAATTTTCGGGAAGAAATACTCATATTAAGAAGTCTGGCAAAGATGGGGAAATTAGTCAACTCCAAGCCTTGTCCAATGAGACATGAGCCTGGACTAGGACGTGTGTTTCCATCGTGAGA
>JBBIIN010000059.1:0-8024 GCA_037446515.1 Gallionellaceae bacterium | reverse complement strand
AATCTGTTTTTGGTGATATAGCTCAGTTGGTTAGAGCACAGCACTCATAATGCTGGGGTCGGTGGTTCAAGTCCACCTATCACCACCATATACACTTCTAAGGAAGTCCTGAGAAGTACGAAAACCCGCACAGTTACAGGCTTTGCGGGATTTTTATTGTCCGATAGCATGCAGTAACATTCATTGAAATTCAGTTCTTTTTGCAGTAACTTGTGCGGTAACAGGGATTTTCAGTTACTACATGAGAGGGAGTTACTGCATGGCCCGCAATCTAATCTCCTCAGATCTGGTCCTCAAACGGATTAAGCCGCAAGCTAAAACCCTTCGTATTAGCGATGGAGATGCGCTTTACCTTCTGGTTAAACCAGACGGCGCTAAGTGGTGGCGTTTCGATTATTCCTTTGCAGGAAAGCGTAAGACCCTCTCCCTTGGGGTGTATCCAGATACTTCATTGGGGCTGGTTCGCCAGAAGGCTGATGAAGCTCGAGCGCTAGTTGCAGCTGGAACAGACCCAAGCGAAGCCCGCAAGGCACAGAAAGCTCGTCAGGTTATACAGCGCGAAGCTGAACAGAGGGTCGAAGCTGGGTTGCCAGCAATAGATTCATTCGAGGAAGTGGCGCGTGAATGGTTTGAAAAACATGCCGCAAACTGGAGTGAAACGCATTCCAGCAAAATCATCCGCCGTCTCGAAGTAGATGTCATTCCTTGGTTAGGCAATCGAAATGTCGGCGAAATCGAGCCGCCGGAGCTGCTGGGGGTGATGCGGCGTATTGAAGATCGAGGCGCTCTGGAAACAGCCCATCGAGCACTTGCTAACTGCGGGCAGGTATTTCGATATGCAGTGGCCACCGGACGCGCCAAACGAGATCCATCCTCAGACCTCCGTGGGGCATTGCCGCCTTATCGAAGAGACAAGCACTTTGCCGCCATCACTGATCCTAAGAAGGTTGGAGAACTGATGCGCGACATCGAGATGTACTCAGGCACATTTGTTGTCAAATGCGCATTCCGCCTTTCGCCGCTTATTTTCGTACGCCCAGGCGAGTTGCGAAAGATGGAGTGGACAGATGTGAATCTGGATGCGGCGGAATGGATCTATTTCGTCACGAAGACGAAGACTAATCACCTTGTGCCTTTATCTAAACAGGCTGTTGAAATTCTTCGTGCGATATACCCGCTGACAGGGCGAGGTAAGTATGTGTTTCCAGGGGAGCGCGATCGAGACCGGCCTATGAGTGACAATGCCGTTCGGTCTGCACTAAGACGTATGGGCTGGAGTAATGAAGAGATGACGCCCCATGGTTTTCGTGCGATGGCATCCACTATTCTAGACAATATGGGTTACAAGCAAGAGTGGTTGGAGCGCCAGCTTGCCCATGAAGAGCCTAACAAAGTAAAGGCAGCATACAAGCGCGATACTTGGCGGATGTATCAGCCGGAACGAACTGCCATGATGCAGGCGTGGGCAGACTATTTAGATAAGTTAAAGACTGACGCTGAAATTCACCGACAATATTGAACGTCTGCGACGTAATGAGAAAAAGACTGCTGCTCGGCCATAGTGGACAACTAGAATCGCATCGCGAATGACAGAGTTGGTGTACATTCCAGACGATTACGCTGTAATGCGTCTAGCGTCAGGGAGGCGATTCATCTCTCAATTCGAGATTTTCAGAGTCCCATTTCTCGACCGCGATAGCTGTGCATTCCGCAATAATCAGATCTAGGACGGCCTTAATTTTGCGGCTATATTTCAAGCATGAACGATCTCTTTGATTCCGCACCCGATCGGATGGGTACTGCCAGCCTCAAATACGATATGCGTCGCGAAGTCTTCGGTAAAAAAGATGTCATCCCGCTGTGGGTGGCTGATATGGATTTTGCGGTGCCGGAGGCGGTGCAACGTGCGCTGACGCAACGCGCCGCCCATCCGGTGTTCGGTTACACCATCTTTCCGCAATCGCTGAACGAAGCGCTGATCCACTGGCTGGATACGCGCTATCGCTGGCATGTCCCCAACGAGTCCATCCTGTTTTGTCCCGGCGTGGTGCCATCGCTGCACGCCTGCATCATGGGATTGACACGACCCGGCGATGGCGTGATCGTGCAGCCGCCGGTGTATGCCCCCTTCCTTTCCGCCGCCGAAACCTGCGGCCGCAGGCCTTTGCTGAATCCGCTTAAACTGGCAGACGGTCGCTACACCTTCGACCTGGATGATCTCGAGCGCTGTGCCCGTGATGGCGGTCGCATGCTGCTTCTGTGTTCGCCGCACAACCCGGTGGGGCGTGTGTGGCTTCGGGATGAATTGCTGGCCTTGCTGGCGGTATGCGAAAAATACGACATCACCGTGGTGGCGGACGAGATCCATGCCGACCTCGTTTATCCAGGCCACCAGCATGTGCCGCTGGCCACCTTGAACGAGCGGGTGAACGTCGTTAGCGCCGTCGCCCCCAGCAAGACCTTCAACATCCCCGGTCTCGGACTGTCCGCACTTATCGTACCGCGCGTGGCAGACCGGGCGGCAATCACCCAGGCATTCGCCACGCTGCACGTCAGTGCCAGCAATCCGTTCAGCATCGCTGCGTTCGAAGCAGCCTACCGCGAGGGCGCCAGCTGGCTGGATGAGCTGATGGGATACTTGGCCGGCACGCGTGACATGGTGCGCGACTATCTTCAGCAGCATTTGCCGCATATTCGTATGGTCGAACCGGAAGGGACCTATCTGCTGTGGCTGGATTGCCGTGCGATGGCGATGGACGACAAGAGATTGAAGGAATTCTTCGTGCAGCAGGCGGGCGTCGGGCTGAGTCCCGGTGCGATGTTCGGTTGCGGTGGCAGCGGCCACATGCGCATGAACATCGGTGCGCCGCGCCGCGTGATCATGCAGGCGCTGCAGAACATCTCAGCAGCGATGCCCGACTGAATCAGCGCTTGCCGAAGCGCAGCACCAGCAAGATTCCGCCCAGTATCAGTACGGACGCCACCAGCAAGTCGCGTGTAACAGCTTCGCCCAATAACAGGATGCCGGCGATGGCGGCAATCACCGGCGCGGAGAGTTGCACCGTGGAGGCGGTCATCCCACGCATATGTTGCAGCACGCGATACCACAATACATAGCCCAAGGCAGATGTCACAGCCCCCGAAAGCACGGCATACGACACGCCTTGCATATCCAGTCGTAGCCATGGCAACGCGATCAGTGAGAGTGCGATCGTCATCGGGGCGGCACGCAGAAAGTTGCCGGCAGTCGCCGCAGCCGGATTTGGTTGGCCACGACCGAACATGGAATACATCCCCCAGGCGACACCGCTCGCCAGCATCAATAGCGAATCCAGCACCGAGGGCGCTTCCACGCCGGGCGACACCAGTATCACCAGACCGGTCACAGCCGCCACAAAACCCGCAGTCTGGATGGCGGTCATGCGCTCGCCCGCGATGAATCCGGCGATAAGCATGGTTGCTTGCACAGCGCCGAACAGCATCAGCGCACCGTCGCCGGTGTCTATGCTGCGATAGGCGAAGGAGAGCGCGACCGCATAGATGAATAGTGCCGTCGCACTGCGCCAGCTTCCGTGCTGCATCGCGGCCTGTCGTTGCCAGTGCATCAACAGCCACAGCATGGCTGCGCCAGATAGCAGGCGCACGCTGGTGAAACTGGCGGCATCAATCGCCGTCTCCTTTAGCGCTATGCGGCAGAACACTGAATTGCCGGCGAAGGCGATCATGGTCAGCGTGGTCAAAATGGCGAGGCGTAGCGGGGTCATGGCGGGATGACGCCCCGTATTCAGCATGCCAGCTTTAACGGTCCGCGAGCAGACCGGTCGAGGTAATGCACATTGAAATATTCGTCAGCATCGTGCCAGGTGAATTGCAGATGCCAACCCGCCGCACGTGCCAGGTGTTCGAATTCCGCGACGGTGTATTTGTAGGAGTTCTCGGTATGGATGCTTTCGCCCGCCTTGAAGCCGAACGACTCACCGTCAAGATGTATCGCCTGTTCGCACTGGCTGACGAGATGCATTTCGATTCGGCCATGCACTTCGTTGTAGTAGGCATGGTGCGTGAACCGCCCGGCATCAAGTTCCGCGCCCAGTTCGCGCTGCATGCGCGTCAGCAGGTTGCGATTGAAGGTGGCGGTGTGTCCTGCGGCGTCGTTATAGGCGGCGTTCAGGATCGCGATAGATTTTTTTGCGTCCACGCCGATCAACAGCCCGCCGCCTGGGCCGACCAGATCGGCAACCGTCTTCAGCAACTGCACAGCCTCGTCGGGCGTGCAGTTGCCAATGGTGGAGCCGGGAAAGAAGATCACATGCCGCTTGTCCACATGCCGCTTGATCGCATGGCTGGTTAGTCGATGGTAGTCGGCACACAAGGACTGCATCTTCAGTTTCGGGAACATCGCTTGCAGGCGTTGCGTGCTGTGTTGCAGATGGGAGTCACAGATGTCGATTGGAATGTATGCTGCATCGTTGTCCAGATGTTTCAATATCAACGGCGTTTTGGTGGCGCTGCCGCTGCCCAGTTCAATCAGGACACAGGAAGTACCGATCATTTCGGCCATCTCCTTGCCCTGCTGTCGCAGGATGCCAGTTTCAGTACGCGTGGGGTAATATTCGGGTGTTTCGCAGATCAAGTCGAACAGGTGGGAGCCCCGTGCGTCGTAGAAGAATTTCGGCGGGATGGCTTTGGGCTGCCGACGCAGCCCTTCGCGCACGCTGATGAGGAAATCGTCCTCGTCGAGAGGGTGCGACGGGGTGGGAGATGTGCTTCTCATACATCCTCCGCCAGACGCAGACCGGAGAACATCCAGCGGTCCTCAGCCCGGAAAAAGTTGCGGTAACTGGCGCGCACGTGATCCCGTGCGGTAACGCAACAGCCGCCGCGCAGCACCATCTGATTGCACATGAACTTCCCGTTGTATTCCCCCAGGGTGCCGGGCAGCGGCTTGAATCCGGGATAGGGCAAATAGGCGCTCTGCGTCCATTGCCAAAGTTCGCCGAAGAGCTGTGTCATGCTGCCTTGCGACGCGGCCTGCGGCACATACAGTCCCGCATCCAGGAAGCTGCCCGTGACCGGCTGCATGCTGGCGGCATGTTCCCATTCCGCTTCGGTCGGCAACCGTTTGCCCGCCCAGCGCGCATAAGCATCGGCCTCGTAATAAGAGAGATGCGCAACCGGTTCGTGCGGGCGCAAGGGGTGTGCGCCGGTCAGATCGAAGTGCATCCATTCATCCCCTTGCTTGAACCAGTACAGCGGCGCCTGCCAGGCGTGCGCATTGATCGTGCGCCATGCATCGGACAGCCAGAGTTCCACGCGCCCATAACCGCCGTCCTCGACGAAGGCCAGATATTCCGCGTTGCTCACCAGCCGCGTGGCGAGACGAAAATCCTGCACGTAAGTCTTGTGTCGCGGAAGCTCGTTATCGTAGGCGAATAAATCGCCGCTGTGGCCGATCTCGACGATGCCCGCCGGGTATGCCTGCCAGTCCATCGCGACAGCAGGTGCGGCGTGCGTTAGTTCGATCTGGTGGTACGCCGGTTGTAACGGATTGATGGAGAAGTTGTAGCGTGTATCCATCAGCAGCAACTCCTGATGCTGGATCTCGTGTTCCAGTCCCAGTTGCAGCCGCTGCCGGATGTCGGCTGCGTGTCGTGGCGGTGGGCTTGCCAGCAGGTCGAGCAGCGCCGCATCGACATGGTGACGGTAGCGATACACTTCGTCCACCGTGGGGCGTGAAAGCATGCCGCGCTGCGGTCGAGGGAAGAAGGTGCCGGCGGTCTCGTAATAGGAATTGAACAGGTGCGCGAACTCGTCGCAAAACATACGATAGCCGGAAGCATAGGGCACCAGGATGAACATCTCGAAGAACCAGCTGACGTGCGCCAGATGCCACTTGGGCGGACTTACGTTCTCCATCGCCTGGACGCAGTAGTCCTCGACCTCAAGCGGGCTGCACAATGTCTCGGAACGTGCGCGCACCGTTCGGTAACGCTCGATCAGTTCATCCATCGTCTCGTTATTCCTCTACCTTGACGCCATGCCAGAAAGCCACGTGATCCTTGATGCGGGCAGCCATCGCGGACGGCTCTGGGTAGTACCAGGCGGCATCCTCGTTCACCTTGCCATCAACTACGACATCATAGTAGCTTGCTTCGCCTTTCCACACGCAATGGGTGTGTGTCGCGCTGGGTTTGAGGAATTCCCGCTTCACAGCGGACAGCGGGAAATACACATTGCCCTCTACACGGTGAATCGCATTGGAGGGAGCCTCGGCAATGACCTGATCGTTCCAGATGGCTTTGGGCATGATGATGTACTCCTGTTGAGATGTGGGGATGAACCTCTGTCGTCCCCACAGGGTAAAACCTTACAGCAGAAGCGACCGGCACGCGACCATAATGCGTGCCAGTCACGGCTCATTTTTCCGTGGCGCAGGCATATTCATCGGGGGCACGCCATGCTTCACCGGCGAAGGCCGTATCCAGCGGCGTATCGGTGAGATGGTTGGTGTAATTGCTCAGGGTCTTCATGCTGACGCCAAGCAATACTTCCAGCGCATTCTGGGGCGTGTAGCCTGCGGCGTAGAAATCCTTCAACGCCTGGCTGCCCTGCACCCAGCCGCGCTCGCGCACCACGGCACGTGCGAAGGCGGCCAGCGCGTTCAGCTTGGCGTCCTGCAGGCAACTGTTGCCGCGCAGCGCATCGACGCGTGCATCATCGACCTTGACCATGTTGCGTGCAATGAAAGAATGCGCTGCCACGCAGTATTCGCAACGGTTCTCGGCGCTGACGGTGATCAGCACGACCTGTTGTTCCTCCGGCGTAAGCGAACTCTTTTCCAGCAATGCGCCAAGATTCTTGTAGGCTTCCAGCGCCACCGGCGCTTCCGCCAGATGGGCATAGAGATTGGGGATGAATCCCAGCCCCTTGTTGGCGGCTTCGAGGATGGGCAATGCGCCGACCGGCGCGGTTTGCAGGGTATGCAGCTTGAAGTTGTTCATGACAGCCTCCCGAATTGGTTGGCAACGATGTTGTTGCTGGGACTCATTCTCGGGATTCGGAGGGGCGGCCTCCATGATTGCCAGCAGGTGATTTATGTCCAATCGTCCAGACTAGGACGATTGGAGGGGAGTTCAGCTGCGCGCCTTGCCAGGCGGGATGCCGATGACTCGCTTGAATGCCTTGCGGAAAGCAGCCTCGGATTCGTAACCGCACTTCATCGCCACATCCAGCATATTAGCTCGCCCATCGGCGAGAAGGCCGGCGGCCAGTTGCATGCGCCAGAGGGTGACGAATTCCATGGGCGTGATGCGGACGAGTCGCGCGAAACGTTCCGAGAAGGCTGAGCGCGACTGGCAGGCGAAGCCCGCCATGCGCTCCACCGTCCACACCCCGGCCGGTGCGTCGATGAAAGGCATGACGGCGAAACGCAGATGTTCATCCGACATCGCGGCCAGCAGCGGGGACAGTCTCGGGTCGTGATGCAGTGCATGGCGGATCACATACAGGAATAGCGTGTCGGACAAGCGGTCGAGGATGGCGCCCACGCCCAAGTCGTTCTGCGTAGCCTCTTCCGTCATCGTCTCGATCAAGGTGCGTATCTGCCGACCAGACGGGCTGGAATCGGGCCGGATCAGCATGAAATCAGGGAACGAGGCCAGCAGCAGGCGGCGGATATGGCCGGGCAGCTTCAGGTGGCCGCACAGCAGTCCCGTGCCCGGCGCGTGCTTGTCCAGCGGTGCGGGACGCGAATAATCGAACGGTTGCGTGGGAATGGCGGGTTCTGCGCTGAAGGTATGCGCCGCATCGCGCGGGAAGAAAGCGATGTCGCCTGCGGCCATGTGCGTGGGCGTTGCGTCCGGCATGTGTATCCAGGCTTCGCCGTGACAGACCAGGTGGAAGGTGGTGGCATCACTGCCGCCTTCGGTTGACATGTGCCAGGCATCGCACAGCTGGCCGACGTAATACACCTCGGAGCCGAGGTGCAGGCGACGCAGGAAGTCGTCGAGGAATTTTGCCGGGTC
>JBBIIN010000058.1:0-8176 GCA_037446515.1 Gallionellaceae bacterium | reverse complement strand
GCATGTATTCGTTGTCCACCACCATGCCGACGGTGTTGAGCGCCTGCACGATGGGAATGCCGCTCTTGAACGACAGCGCCAGGCTGCGCGCGAAACGCGCGAGCGTGGCCTTGAAGATGATCTTGCCCGCGATGGGCAGGCGGAATTTGTAGCGATCCCACTTATAACGGCCTTCCACCGTGTGGATCCAGGCGCGGAAGGCGATCACCGCGCCGAACGCCCCGGCCAGCAGCAGCGGCCAGGAATACAGCATGAAGCTGGAGAACCCCATGAGGATGCGCGTCATCAGCGGCAGCTCGGTATGGAAACCTTCGAACACCTTGGCGAAGGCCGGGATGACGAAGAGGTTGACGATGACCAGAGCGACCGCCATGGCGATGACCACGAACATGGGGTAGCGCACGGCGGACTTGATGCGTTCGCGCATGTCCTTCTCGAATTCCAGATGCTCATACAGGCGCAGGAAGGTCTGGTCCAGCATGCCGGTCATCTCGCCGACCTGCACCATGCTCAGGTAGAAGGGCGAGAAGATCCTGGGGTGGCGGCGCATGGCAGAAGAAAGTTCGCGCCCGCTGTCCAGGCTTTCGCGCAGGTCCTGCAGCATCGCGGCAAAGATCGGGTTCTGTGTGGATTCCTGCAAGCCGGCCAGTGCACGCATGATCGGCACGCCAGCCTTGAGCAGGGTGTACATCTGGCGCGAGAACAGCATCAGTTCCTGCGGATCGACCTTGTCGGGCTGCGTCAGGCGTTGCCACAGGCTGTTGCGCCCCACGGCCTTGCTGCGCGCCGTGCGCATGAGAGTGATCTCGGTCGGGGTAATGCCGGTGTTCAGCAACTGGTCGGCGATGACGCCGCTGTCCATCCCCTCCAGCGAGCCTTGCACCAGTTCGCCACGGGAACTGCGTCCCTTGTAGGCAAAGACCGGCATCTCAATCCTCGACCTGGTTGCTGATGCGCATCACTTCGGCCACGCTGGTGCGTCCCTGTTTCATCTCGTGCAGGGCTGCATCGAGCAGGGTGCGGCCTTTCAGATGGGAACGGGACGCCTGCATGAAATGGGTGTTGTCTTCGTGCGCGGCGGCATCCACCAGGTCCTGGGTCATCTCCAGCATCTCATAGACGCCCATGCGCCCGTGGTAGCCGGTGCCGTTGCAGTGCGAGCAGCCGCGGCCATGGCGCAGATTGCCCCATTCGCCGTTGGCGATGCCTTCGGCTTCCAGCCATTCGATTTCCTGCGGCGTGGGCTGGTGCGCCTCCCCGCAGCTTTCACAGGTGCGGCGCAGCAGGCGCTGCGCCAGCACGGCCTGCACCGACGAGGCCACCATGTATTTCGGCACCTCCATATCCACCAGGCGGAACAGCGTGCTGGCGGAATCGCGCGTGTGCAGCGTGGAGAACACCAGGTGGCCGGTCATGGCGGCGCGCAGGCCGATCTGCGCGGTTTCGGCATCGCGCATCTCACCGACCAGGATCACGTCGGGATCCTGGCGCAAGGCGGAGCGCAGCACGCGCGAGAAACTCAGTTCGATCTTTTCGTTCACCTGCACCTGGTTGATGCCGGGCAGGCGGTATTCCACCGGGTCTTCCACGGTGATGATCTTCTGGTCTATGGTATTAATCTCGGCCAGCGCGGCATACAGCGTGGTGGTCTTGCCCGAACCGGTGGGGCCGGTGACCAGCACCATGCCGTTGCTGCGGCGGATGATCTCGCGGAAGCGCTTGAGCATGTCCGGCGGCATGCCCAGCTTGTCCAGCGTGAGGAAGCTGCCGCTCTGCTGGAGCAGGCGCATGACCACCGATTCGCCGTATTGCGTGGGCATGGTGGAGATACGCACGTCCACCGCCTGGTCGCGCACGCGCACATTGAAACGTCCGTCCTGCGGCAGGCGCTTTTCGGAGATGTCGAGGCCGGACATCAGTTTCAGCCTGAGCGCGATGGCCCCGGCGATTTTGCTGTCGGCCTCGGTTTGCAGGTGCAGCGCGCCGTCAATGCGGAAGCGTATCTGCAGGCGCGTCTCCTGCGGTTCGATATGGATGTCGGAGGCGCCCACCTGCGTGGCATCCTCGAACATGGTTTGCAGCAGCTTGACCACCGGCGCTTCTTCCACGCCCACAGTGTCGCTCAGCGCGCCGAAGTCGATGTAGTTGTCGCCCAGCTCTTCGGAAATCTCCCGCGCCAGGCCGCTGATTTCGTCGGTGCGGCGGTACACGCGGTCTATGGTTTCCAGCAACTGCCCTTCGGTGACCACGGCCACATCGATGTCGCGCTTGAGCAGGCGCGCGATCTCGTCGAAGGCGAACAGGTCGGTGGGGTCGGTCATGCCGACGAGAATCATGCCGTTGCGCTCTTCCAGCGCCAGTGCGCGGAAACGGCGCGCCTGGTTCTCGGGCAGGCGGCGCACCACTTCCAGGTTGGGGTTGTAGTACTTGAGGTTGATGTAGGGGATGTTGAGCTGCTTGGCCAGGGTTTCGGAGATCTGGTCTTCGGTGATGAAGCCGTTGTCCACCAGCACGCGCCCCAGCTTGCGCCCGCTGCGCTTCTGCTGCTCCAGCACGAATTGCAGCTGATCGAGCGAGATGAGTTTTTGCTGCACCAGCAAGTCGCCTAAGCGGACTTTTTCCGGACGCGCCATAATTCCCCCTGAGTATTTTGCAAGCCATCCAACAAACGGAGCGGAAGTTAGCCGTTTTCCCGTTACCTGACAAGGTGTTTCACATGTTCGAAGTCGTTCTTTACCAGCCCGAAATCCCGCCCAATACCGGCAACATCATTCGCCTGTGCGCCAATGCCGGCTGCCGCCTGCACCTGATCCGTCCGCTCGGCTTCGACCTGGACGACAGGCAGTTGCGCCGCGCGGGGCTGGACTATCACGAATACGCGACGCTGCAAGTGCATGACAGTCTGGCGCAGTGCCTGGACAGCCTCTCCCGCATCAGCTCCGATGGAACAAACAG
Source organism: Gallionellaceae bacterium (assembly GCA_037446515.1). Taxonomy (GTDB): domain Bacteria; phylum Pseudomonadota; class Gammaproteobacteria; order Burkholderiales; family Gallionellaceae; genus Sideroxyarcus. Next base: position 5,221 of record JBBIIN010000058.1, on the reverse strand, counting down.
TGCGCCACGCCTGTTCGCTTTCACCACCAAGGGCGCGCACCCGTTCCATGAGGTGCGTTACCGCGCGGGGGATGTTTTCCTGTTCGGCCCGGAGAGCCGGGGACTGCCCGCCGAGGTGCTGGCTGCGCTCGCGCCGGAGCAGCGCTTGCGCCTGCCGATGCTGCCTGACAATCGCAGTCTGAATCTATCCAATACGGTGGCGGTGGCGGTGTATGAAGCCTGGCGGCAGTGCGCTTACGCCGGGGCGCGCTAACAGCGCCGTTATTGCAGGACACGGTGTGAACCCGTGACCGTGAACTCTTCTCCGGGCTGCCTGCTCAGCAGCGCCTCGACCGCTTTGTCTGCCGCCAGATTGTCATACAGCACGCGATACACCGCCTGGCAGATCGGCATCTCCACGCCCGCCTGCTGCGCGATGCGTTGCACTTCGCGCGCGGCATAGACGCCTTCGGCCACATGGCCGAGTTCGCCGAGGATGGCGGACAGGGAACGGTGCTGCGCCAGCAGCATGCCGACCTGGCGGTTGCGCGACAGGTCGCCGGTGCAGGTGAGGATAAGGTCGCCCACTCCTGACAGCCCGCCCAGGGTCTCGGCGCGCCCGCCCAGGTGAAGACCCAGGCGCGTCATTTCCGCCAGCCCGCGCGTCAGCAAAGCAGCGCGGGCGTTGTAGCCCATCTGCATGCCGTCGCTGATGCCGGCGGCGATGGCCAGCACGTTCTTGACCGCGCCACCGATCTCGACGCCGATCACGTCGGTGCTGGAATAGATGCGCAAACGGGGGTGGTGCAGCGCCTTGGCAATGCCTTGCGCGAAGCCGCTGTCGGCAGAGGCCAGGGTGAGCGCGGTGGGCAGTCCGCGCGCGACTTCCTGGGCGAAGCTGGGACCGGACAGGGCGCCGCGCGCAAAAGCGGCGGGCAGGGTCTGCTGCACGATCTGGTGCGGCAGCAGCGAGGTGCCCACCTCGAAACCCTTGCACAGCCAGATCAACCCCACCGGCCGTGTCAGGCTGGCGACTTGTTCCGATAGGCCGCGCAGGCCGGAAACGGGGACAGCCGCGATAACCAGCTCGCCCCCGGATAATGCGGTGTCCATATCGGAAGAAATCTGCAACGAAGAAGGCAGGGCGGCGTCGGGCAGATACCGCTGATTGCGGCGCGTCTGGCGCATCGCTTCAACCTGGGCGGCATCGCGCGCCCACAGATGCACCTCGTGGCGCGCGGCCAGGCTGACCGCCAGCGCCGTGCCCCATGCTCCCGCACCCAATATGGCGACGCGCATGGTCAACCTGCCACCCCGCGCCGGGGCGACAAAGCGTCATTCGCCCCAGACATCGCCGCTCTTCACATAACCGGTGGCGCCGTCGCGGTGGCGCACCTTGACCCAGCCCACGCCGGTATTGCCCAGCCATTCCAGCCCGAGCTGGCGCGGCGCCATGAACACCACCGGCGCACTGTCATCCCAGTTCTCGCGCACGGCGGTGCTGTCCGCCGTGACCACGACATAGCGTTTGCCGCTCAGGAAGCGCTTCTCGATCCAGAATATCTTGCCGGTGGAATCACGCGCCTTGACCCAGTTCTCCAACACGACAATCTGCTCCAGCGGCAGGAAGCGCGTGGCGACGAACAGTTTGTTGGCCTTGAGCGAATTGGCGTCATACAGGATGGCCGGTTCCGCCACCGAAACGAAATCGAAGGCGGCTGCCGCGCAGCACGCGGAGCACAGCGCGATGATGGCCGCCAGGCGCTTCATCAATGTTTGACCGCCTCGGCAGCCTGGGCCAGCGCCTGCTGTTTCTGCTGCTGGTAGAGCGCCTCGAAGTTAATGGGATTGAGCAGCACGGGCGCGAAACCGCCGCGCACCGCGACATCCGACACCACTTCGCGCAGGTAGGGATAGAGGATGTTCGGGCACATCACGGCCAGCACGGTCTCGATTTCCGGCGCCGGGATGTTGCGCACCTGGAAGATGCCGCCCTGCTTGGCCTCGATCAGGAACATGACCTGATCCTTGGAGGCTAGTTTGGCAGTCACAGTGATGGTCACCAGCACCTCGAACACGCCTTCTTCGATGGCATTGGCCTGGGTGTGCAATTGCAGGTCGATCTGCGGGTTCTCGCGCTCGAGGAAGATGGCCGGCGCGTTGGGCACTTCCAGCGACAGGTCTTTCACGTACAGTTTTTCGATGTTGAACACGGGTGCTGCCGGCTGGCTGGATGCAGTATCAGTCATTGCTTTTTCCATTATGAGTTGAGTAACGGCGTGAGCCCGCCCGCGCGATCCAGCGCGGAAAGGTCGTCGAATCCGCCAACATGGGTTGCGCCGATGAAAATCTGCGGCACCGTGCGGCGACCGGTGCGTTCTTCCATGATGGCGCGCTGCTCCGGCAGCAGGTCGATGCGTATCTTTTCGATCACAGATACGCCCTTGCTGCGCAGCAGCCGTTCCGCGTTGATGCAGTAGGGGCACACCTCGGTGCAATACATGAGGACCTTGGCCATGACGTTCGCCTAGCGCTCCAGCGGCAGGCTGGATTTCTGCCAGGCCATGATGCCGCCATCAAGGTTGTGCACGCCGGTGAAACCCTGCTTGTTCAGGAAGGCGCTCGCCGAAGCAGAACGGTTACCGCTGCGGCATACCACCACCAGCGGACGCTCACGGTATTTTTCCAGTTCGCCGATGCGCTCGCGCAACTGCCCCATCGGGATGAGGCGGCTGTTGATGATATGCCCCGCGTCGTATTCGGACTGCTCGCGCACATCCAGCACCAGCGCGTTCTGGCGGTTGATGAGCGTCATTGCCCCCGCGGTATCGACATCCTTGATGCCGCGCAGGCGGTTGCCGAAGTATGTCCAGAACAGCATGTAGCCGCTGACCATGGCGATGGTGACCACGATGAGGTTATTTTCCAGGAACTGCAGCACTGCGGTACTCCTCGTATTTTTGGGTGGCGAATTCTAACAGAGCGGCGAAACGCGCGGGATCCTTGCCTGCCAGACCGGTCAGCTCGGTGCGCGCGGAAGGGAAGTCCTCCGGATAGGCCCAGATGGCCTTTTCCAGCACCTCCCTGGCCGCGGCCTGGCGATCCGACAAGGCCAGCAGCCATGCCTGATGGTAGGCCACCGAAGCGACCGGGATGAAGCGCAGCATGCGCTCGTTCAGTTCGAGCTTCTCGCGCAGATGATCGGCGCTGGGCTCCATCATGTTGGCGATGAACAATTCCGCATAGGAGCTGAACAGCGGGTACTGGTGCGCGGTCAGCAGTTCATCGCGCGCACGCGCGACGTTGGCCACATCGCTGGCGGCCAGACTGCGCAGCATGAGGGAGTTCTCCAGATGCTTGTAGGAACGCATGCCCTGCGCCAGGGCCAGCACGCCAAGCAGCAGCATGGTCGCCACGGAAAGGCGTCCCATGCTGCGCAGTTCGAGGCGGAAGGAGGCACTGTCGAACATGCCCAGCACGACCGCGGCGATGCCAATGAAATACAGGTACCACAAGGGATATTCGAGCAGGCTGTGGATGCCCTGCACGGCCAGCACAGAGTAGCCCCACCAGTGGTAAGGCGTGCGCTGCGCCTGCTGCCATGCGCCCTTGAGCCAGAGAACGAGCGTAGCAAGCAGGATGCCGATCCCGGCGATGCCGGCTTCGACACCCAGTTGCAGCACGATGTTGTGCACGTTGTTATACAGGCCGGTGATCTGGGGGTTGCGCACCTCCGCCGCCAACTGGAAGTGCTGGTAGGCGAACTGCCCGAACCCAGCGCCCAGCACGGGGAAATGCGCCAGCATGCGTAGCGATTCCTGCCACAGGAGCAGGCGGATACTGCCGCTGCGGGCATCACCGAACATGCGCTGCACGGAATCGTAGCCGCCGTGCGCGCCCTGCAGCCAGGGGATCTGCACCACGAACGCCATGATGAAGAATCCCGCCAGCAGCAGCGCGGCATATCTCCACAGCGGACGCATGACGGCATCGCGCCGCTGCCACCCCCAGGCCAGCGCGGCGGCGAACGACAAGTACAGCCAGGCGCTGCGCGAGCCGGACAACATCATGACGAACAGCAGGGGCGTCGCCAGCAACGCCACCGCCCAAACACGCCATTTGAAATGCCAGGACAGCAGCCCCAGCGAGAACAATCCCAGCGCAACATAGTTAGCAAAGTGGTTGGGTTGCGCGGTGTTGCCATAAACCGCATCCGAGGTCTTCACCGTCACCACCGCATCGAGGAAACTATGCCAGCGGTAGTGCTGCAATATCCCGGCCAGCGCATCCAGTTCCGCCCCCGCCAGCAGGAACATGGCCAGCGCAGCAACAGCGTAGGACAAGCCCAGCTCCTCGCGCAACTGACGCCCCAGCAGCATCAACAGGGCCGCGAACAAAAAATATAGCGCGAGCAGGAGCACCTGATCGAAGTGCAGCAGCCGCCCGACAAAGAATTGCAGCAGCGCCAGCAGCAGCAGGCCAATGGGCAGCAGCACAATGCGCGGGACCTGCGGCGCCTGCCAGTAGCGCGCCGTCAGCAGCAACGGCAAGGCACACACGCCCAGCAGCGCCGTGCCCCATTCCTGGTAGAACGTGGTGATGGGATAGGCGTGGTGGTAATACAGGAAAGGGAAAACCCACATCAGGCCGACCAGGGCCAGGCTGATGTGGGTAAAGGAAAGGGAGAAGCCTGCGGTCTTTTTCAACAACTGCCCTTGACGCCGAACCTGGCGAGAATGCTGTTCAACGGACAGATCTGCGTAAAGCCGCTCTGCAACAGGTTCAGGCCGACGAAGGCGGTGAACAGCAAGCAGTATTTGCTGACGAACAGCGGGCTGGCTTCCACGCCTAGCGAGAGGGACAACAGGACAAAACTCCCCGCGGCGATACGGACGATGCGTTCTGCGTTCATGCTCTAAGCTCCTTAGGGTTGGCGATTTTACTGAAATTTCTTGTACAGCGTGGCGTAATACAGCACGGGGATCACCACCAGCGTGAGCAGGGTGGAGACCAGGATGCCGAAGATCAGGGACAACGCCAGCCCGTTGAAGATCGGGTCATCCAGAATGAACAGCGCGCCCAGCATGGCCGCCAGTCCCGTCAGGATGATGGGTTTGGCGCGCGCCGCCGCCGCGGTGATAACCGCGTGCTGGAGGTCGATGCCTTCCTTCAATTGCAGGTTGACGAAGTCCACCAGCAGGATGGAGTTGCGCACGATGATGCCGGCCAGCGCGATCATGCC
>JBBIIN010000057.1:0-8534 GCA_037446515.1 Gallionellaceae bacterium | reverse complement strand
ATTGGGTCGCCAATAGTTTGGATTGGACGGTCAGCGCGGACCATCTTTTCCAACCGGTGAGCGGGCAGGCAATACCTGATGATGCGGCGAATGATGAAGCAGCTCACGCATGGAGGGTCGCAGCATGAGAACCGTCAATGGAATGATGAAACGACTCGCCAAACTCGGAATGCTTTTGCTGCTTGGCTCCACCATTAGTGCCTGCGCAGGACTGTCCGGTGCTAAAAAGTGGAAGGAGGAAGTGCTGCTGCACGACGGTCGAGTGATTGTAGTCGAGCGCCATTTCAGCCTTGGGGGTTACCCGGGACTGGAAGCGAGAGAACGGACACCGCTGGATCAGACCATTACATTCACGTTGCCGGGAAGGGGGAAAAGAATTTGGTGGACAACCGAATACCGGGATGACAAGCCAGATGCAAACAGCTTGAGCGCATTGCTACTCGATGTGGTGGATGGTATCCCTTATTTGGCGACCAGCCCGGCGGGTTGCATCGCCTACAACAAATGGGGCAGGCCGAACCCGCCCTATGTCCTGTTCAAATACGTCAACGACGAGTGGAAACAAATTCCATTGACTGAATTTCCGCCCCAATTGCTTGAAGCCAACCTGATGGGCATACCCGCATCAAGTCGGCTCAAGTCTTATTACACCGCTGGAGAAGCGGTAGCAGAACGTAATAACGGCAACGTCAATGCCTATGCGAAAACCATCCTGCGTGAGCCGGTGAGGAGTGCGGATTCGGTGGTGAGTTGTCCAGATTTCAATTCTCAACAATATCGAAGTCCCAAGGCTCCGCTTCCAATGAAGCCGTTGTCTGAAAAGTAAGCATCGAAGAATCGCCTAGCTGCGCCCGTATAGCGATAGACCCAGAACTGAATGAAGGTTTCTTTGATGCGCCAAGCTCGGCTGGTCTTGAGGTTGAGCTGATTCAAGTCCCGGAACGCGACCGCCTCGGCACTGCGCCCATCGGGATAACGCTTGAGCCATGCCCATTTGCTTCCGGTCAGCGGCGAGTTACCCGCTTGCATCAGGCTTCGATGTTCTTGTTTGCGCACCGCATCGACCGCTTCCCCAAGGTACTTGGAGACATGGAACCGATCATGCACGATGTCGGCTTGGGGGAGGCTGGCACCATCAACGCCACCCAAGGCGGAGACGACCTCATCGAAGTGGGCGATGGCATCAACACCATCGTGGACAGCACCACCTACACCTACCACCAGCGCGACGACCTCGACAACTGGATCCTCGACCCCAACCAGCCCGATGCCACCCCTAGCCGAGGGTGAAATCGGCGATCCCCTAGATAGACTAAACAGGGAATGGATAATTGCCTTAGAAAATACGTCGAGAAAAGTACCTGTCTGAAGCGGCTTGTGGCGAATTAGTGGCAGTAGGTTGATACAATATGATCTTCTAATACTTGAAATTGGGCCTTTGAAAATTAACGAGTTTATTTGTTCACAACATGTGAACAAGAATTAGAAGCTAAGCAAATTTCTTGAAAAATAAACAAGAGCATATATAATGCGCGCCTCGCTGCTTTGGGAGCAGGATGTCGGGAGTTCGAATCTCTCCACCCCGACCAAAAAAGTCGCATTGGTGACCGATAAGAATGGTGCCCGTAGCTCAACCGGATAGAGCACCAGCCTTCTAAGCTGGGGGTTACAGGTTCGATTCCTGTCGGGCACGCCAGAATGCGCAAGTTTCAATGGTGGCTGTAGCTCAGTTGGTAGAGCCCTGGATTGTGATTCCAGTTGTCGTCGGTTCGAGCCCGATCAGCCACCCCACTTTTCTTCCGCTGATGGTGCTCGCTGCATGTGTTGGATAAGTCATGCATGTGGAGTTAGATGCGGAACGGTTGAGGTCGCACAGGGAAGGTCGCCGCCCGTGCAACATTTCATTATTCGGCACCGGTAGTTTGGGTTGCCTATGTTATCTACCCGTACCAGCGGAATTTTGCTTCATCCCACCTCCCTTCCCGGCAAGTACGGCAGCGGTGATTTTGGTTCCGGAGCTTCTCAGTTCATCGATTGGTTAGCCAGTGCAGGCCAGACCTGTTGGCAGGTGCTGCCTTTAGGGGAGATCGGGCCTGGCAATTCGCCCTATATGAGCGATTCCGCTTATGCCGGGAACGTGCTGCTAATCGACCTGGAAAAACTGGCAGACCGTGGATGGCTGGAAATGCATGAACTTGTTCCGCATGCCGGTTTCGAGGCTGATAGGGTGCGCTATGACTATGTGAAGTCCTATCGCATGCAAAGGCTGCGGCTGGCGGCAGAGCGTTTCTTTACCCATCCATCTGATGAAGGGCATGCCGCTTATTCCGAGTTTTGCCAGCGCGAAAAAACATGGCTTGATGCCTACGCGATGTTCAAGGCCATCGGCAGACAACAGCACGCATGGGAAAGCTGGCCAGCAGATCTGCGCGCCTGCAATGTGGCGGCACTCGACAAGGCGGCAAAGAAGCTCGCGGATGAAATCGGTTTCTGGAAATTCTGCCAATGGTGCTTTGCATGGCAATGGGATGAACTCAAACGCTACGCGAATGGCATGGGGGTGCGCATTATTGGCGACATCCCCATCTTTTTGGCTTATCACAGTGCCGATGTGTGGGCACACCAGGAGCTCTTCGAGCTTGATGAAATAGGGCGTCCACTCCGGGTGGCCGGCGTGCCGCCGGACTACTTTAGTGAGACCGGTCAGTTGTGGGGCAATCCACTATATCGCTGGGAGGTGCATGCTCAGACAGGGTATGCCTGGTGGCTGGGTCGTGTGCAACATGCGCTGAAGCAGTTCGATCTGGTACGCATTGACCATTTCAGGGGTTTTGCCAACTACTGGGCGATCCCGGCTGCGGCCTTGACGGCCAAAGAAGGGGAATGGCAACCGGGCCCCGGCGATGCTTTGTTTGAAGTGTTTAAGCAAGCCATCGGCAATCTGCCCATCATCGCAGAAGATTTGGGATTGATTACGCCTGACGTGATCGAGTTGCGCGACAAGTTCGAGCTTCCCGGAATGCGCATCCTCCAATTTGCATTTGGCGAAGACGAACGCAATTATTTTTTACCGCATCACTATGTTGCCAATTCGGTGGCTTATACCGGGACGCACGATAACAATACGTGCATCGGCTGGTGGCGGACGGCCAAGGAGCATGAGAAAGAATTTGCCAAACGTTATCTGGGGTGCGATGGTGGCGAAATCAACTGGACGATGATGTATGTGCTCTCGGCCTCGGCGGCCAATACGGTGATTTTCCCGATGCAGGATGTGCTGGGGCTGGATGGCCGGCATCGGATGAATTATCCGGGTACTGCCGAAGGCAATTGGGAATGGCGCTTCTCCTGGGAGCAACTGGCAGAGTGGCAAACTGCAAGGTTGGCCGCGATGACGGTTGAGCATAAGCGCAATCCGGGAACACGCAATTAGGCCGATACAGCTAACTGGCGGTCAATAAACGAAACGGGGTCGAATTTGTTCGACCCCGTTTCGTTTGCCCGTTCCGGTCGCAATGCGCCGAAACGAAGCGATTTATGGTCAGCGATTATTTCTTGCCGCCATTCACCGCTGCCTTCAGCGTTGCGCCAGCCTTGAAAGCGGGAGCCTTGGAAGCCTTGATCTTCAGTTCTGCGCCAGTAGCAGGATTACGACCGGTGCGGGCAGCGCGTTTGCGTACTTCAAAGGTGCCGAAACCGACCAGAGCGACGCTGTCGCCCTTCTTCAGTGTGGCGGTGATGATATCGATCAGTGCTGCGATGTTGCGGTCTGCGTCGGCTTTGCTGCTGCCGGTTTTGCTGGACAGGGCGTCAATCAGTTCCTTACGGTTCATACGTTTCTCCTTTATTGATTGGGTTTGGCTCAACACCGCTGTGGATTGTTCTAGATATTTACGGGTTTTGCAATAAGAAAATGTATCTATATCTGCATGGCATGCGTCATATGTAAAAGCCCTTTGCTGCCTGGCAAGCTCATATATAATCCGTGCCGCTTGAAACATACGCCCGCATTGCCGCGGCGTTTATATAGCCGAATAGGAGGAGTTCCATGCGTATAGGGATACCTGCGGAGACGCAGGCAGGCGAGACGCGCGTTGCAGCGACACCGGAAACAGTGAAGAAACTGGTGGCCGCGGGACATCAGGTCACCGTGCAGAGCGGGGCGGGTGGCGGAGCCAGTATTCCCGATGCAGAATTTGAGAAGGCCGGGGCCAAGCTGGCCAGTGCGCAAGACATTCTTTCCCAGTCCGAGATCGTGCTCAAGGTGCGTGCGCCAAGTGCGGACGAGCTTGCCAAGATGAACAAAGGGGCTGTGCTGGTCGGCCTGTTGCAGCCACATAACACCGATCTGGTCGCTTCCTACGCCAAGCAAGGTATCGCTGCTTTCGCGATGGAAAAACTGCCGCGCACCTCGCGTGCCCAGGCTATGGATGTCCTGTCCTCGCAAGCCAATATCGCCGGTTACAAGGCGGTTATCGTGGCGGCGGGGCTGTACAAGCGCTTCGTGCCCATGCTGATGACGGCGGCAGGCACGGTGAAGGCGGCGCGCGTGGTGGTGCTCGGCGTGGGCGTGGCGGGGTTGCAGGCCATCGCTACCGCCAAACGTCTGGGCGCGGTGATCGAAGCCTCCGACGTGCGCCCTGCCGTGAAAGAGCAGGTGGAATCGCTGGGGGCGAAATTTATCGATGTGCCCTACGAAACGGATGAGGAGCGCGAGTGCGCGCAGGGGGTGGGAGGCTATGCGCGTCCCATGCCCGCGAGCTGGATGGAGCGCCAGAAAGCGGAGGTGGCCAAGCGCGTGGCGCAGGCCGATATCGTCATCACCACCGCGCTGATCCCCGGACGCCCTGCGCCCGTGCTGGTTTCCGAGGAAATGGTGAAGAACATGAAACCCGGATCGGTGATCGTTGACTTGGCCGCAGAAGCAGGCGGCAACTGCCCATTGACCGAATTGAACCAGACCGTGGTGAAGCATGGTGTGACCATCGTGGGCGAATCCAACCTGCCCGGCACCGTGGCGGCGGACGCATCGGCCCTGTATGCGCGCAACCTGCTCAACTTCATCAATCTGTTGTGCGACCCCAAGGCTGGCGGCAGCATGAACATCAACCGTGAAGACGACATCATCGCCGGCTCGCTAATCGCGATCGACGGTGCGGTCGTTAGCAAATAAAGGAGCGAAACATGAGCGGAGTCGATCCTGTCATCCTCAACCTGACCGTGTTCGTGCTGGCGATCTTCGTCGGTTACCACGTGGTATGGAACGTTACCCCGGCACTGCATACGCCGCTGATGGCGGTGACCAATGCCGTGTCCGGCATCATCATCGTCGGCGCCATGCTGGCCGCCTCCCCTGAAAAAATGGACGTGGGTACCTGGCTCGGCCTCATTGCGGTGGTGCTGGCGGCGGTGAACGTGTTCGGCGGTTTCCTGGTCACCCAGCGCATGCTGGATATGTTCAAGAAGAAGGATAAGTAAATGTCAGCCAATTCCGTCGCACTTGCCTACCTTGCCGCCGCTGTCCTGTTCATCCTGACGCTGAAAGGCCTGAGTTCCCCGGTTTCCGCCCTGCGCGGCAACCTGTTCGGCATGATCGGCATGACCATCGCCGTGCTGACCACGCTAAGCGTGACCCACAACGTGGTGTATATCCTGCTGGCCATCGCCATCGGCGGCGGCATCGGTGCCGTGGTCGCCAAGCGCATCCAGATGACACAAATGCCGGAACTGGTGGCAGCCATGCACTCTCTGGTTGGTTTGGCGGCGGTGCTGATTGCCATGTCGGCCTTCAACAATCCGTTCGCCTACGGCATCGTGTCCTTTCCCGGCCAAGCACTGCATTCCAGCAACCGTATCGAACTGTTCATCGGCACCTTTGTTGGCGCGATCACCTTCACTGGCTCCATCATCGCCTTCGGCAAACTGTCCGGCAAGATCTCCGGCAAACCGGTGCGCTTCGCCGGTCAGCACTGGCTGAACCTCGGCCTGGGGCTGGTATCGGTGGGGCTGTGCGCGGTGTTTTTCATGCAGCCTTCCTGGACGCCGTTCCTGTTGATGACCGCCATCGCCTTGCTGCTGGGCGTGCTCATCATCATCCCCATCGGCGGCGCAGACATGCCGGTGGTGGTGTCCATGCTGAACTCCTATTCCGGCTGGGCCGCGGCGGGAATCGGCTTCACGCTGAACAACAACATGCTCATTATCGCCGGTTCGCTGGTAGGCAGCTCCGGCGCCATCCTTTCCTACATCATGTGCAAGGCGATGAACCGTGCCTTCCTCAATGTAATCCTGGGCGGCTTCGGCGGCGGCGCGGGCGCGGCGGCAGCCGACGACGGCAAGCAGAAAACCTATCGCAGCGGCAGTGCGGACGATGCGGCTTTCCTGATGGGCAATGCATCTTCCGTCATCATCGTGCCGGGTTATGGCCTGGCCGTGGCGCGCGCGCAGCATGCCATCAACGAGATGGCGCACCTGCTGGGCGAAAAGGGCGTCAACGTGCGTTACGCCATCCACCCCGTGGCGGGACGCATGCCCGGCCACATGAATGTGCTGCTGGCCGAGGCCGAAGTGCCTTACGACCAGGTGTTCGAGATGGAAGAAATCAACAACGAATTTGCCGACACCGACGTGGTGCTGGTGATCGGCGCCAACGACGTGGTCAATCCAGCGGCCAAAAACGATCCCAACAGCCCAATCTTCGGCATGCCCATCCTGGAGGCTCACAAGGCGCGCACCATCCTGGTGGTCAAGCGCTCTATGGCTACTGGCTATGCCGGGCTGGACAACGACCTGTTCTACCTCGACAAGACCATGATGGTATTCGGCGATGCGAAGAAGGTCGTGGAAGACGTCATCAAGGCGCTCTCATGATTTTCTGCCCGCAGAGGCGTAAAGAAAGAGCCGCGCCAGCGGCTCTTTTCATTTCTGCGTAGCGAGCGAGACCACCAGCAGGGCGCTGCCCAGCAGGCTTTCGATCAGGTACAGCATGTTCGATACGCCATGCCACAGCCGGAAGCTGGCGGCATACGCGCTTTGCATCACTTCCTGCGGTAAGGCCTGCGCCTTCATCTGCGCCATCCAGGGTTGGATGCCAAACTGGATGAACAGCGTGATGGCAAGCATGGCGAATATCAGCAGTGTCGCGCGCTCCGGAAGCATCGCCTTGCCGACAATCAGCCAGCGGTGCAGCAGCAGATAGGCGGCGCACGTCATGCCGAGATAACCCTGCGCCGCGAACATCTGACCGGCCAGCAGCCCGGCGAGTTGCCTGTCCGGCTGGGCATGGAACAAGATGGGTACGGCCAGATAGCCGATGGCCCATAGGCTGCCCACCCAGGCGGTAAGGGCGATGGAAGTGGCGTGGCTCGAAAAATTTTTCATGCGGTGTTTTCTGGAGGCAGAGCTTTGATTGTCCATGATGGCTGTACGCGCAGGCAACGCTTTCCCGTTAGAATCACAAACTACTATGAAAATCCAGACCTTCCCCAACAGCCCTTGGCGCTTGCACCAGCCGTTCGAGCCAAGCGGCGATCAACCCACGGCCATCGCGCAGATGGTTGAAGGCATCGAGGATGGTCTCGCGTTCCAGACGCTGCTGGGCGTGACTGGCTCGGGCAAGACCTACACCATGGCCAACGTGATCGCGCGCACTGGGCGGCCGGCCATCATCATGGCACCGAACAAGACGCTGGCGGCACAGCTGTACGCCGAGATGCGCGAGTTCTTCCCCGAGAACGCGGTCGAGTATTTCGTCTCCTACTACGACTACTACCAGCCCGAGGCCTATGTGCCGTCGCGCGACGTGTACATCGAGAAGGATTCCAGCATCAACGAGCAGATTGAGCAGATGCGGCTGTCAGCCACCAAGTCGCTGCTGGAGCGCGAGGACAGCGTGATCGTGGCCACGGTGTCGGCTATCTACGGTATCGGCGACCCGGTGGACTACCACGGCATGATCCTGCACCTGCGCGAGCGCGAGAAGGTCACGCAGCGCGACATTATTCAGCGCCTGGTGGCGATGCAATACGAGCGCAACGAAATGGATTTCGCGCGCGGCACCTTCCGTGTGCGCGGCGACGTGATCGACATCTTCCCGGCGGAAAGTAATGAGAACGCGCTGCGGGTGACATTGTTCGACGACGAGGTGGAATCGCTGGCGTTGTTCGACCCGCTCACCGGCCACATCCAGACGCGCCTGCCGCGCTACACGGTGTATCCCTCCAGCCATTACGTGACGCCGCGCGAAACAACGTTGCAGGCCATCGAAACGATAAAAGTCGAGCTGGCCGAGCGCATCGAGTTCTTTCATAAGGAGAACAAACTGGTGGAAGCACAGCGCATCGAGCAGCGCACGCGCCACGATCTGGAGATGCTGGCCGAGATCGGCTTCACCAAGGGCATCGAGAATTATTCGCGCCACTTGTCCGGTCGTGCTGCGGGCGAAGCGCCGCCCACGCTGATGGACTACCTGCCGCCCAATGCGCTGATGATCATCGACGAGAGCCACGTCACCATCCCGCAGATCGGCGGCATGT
>JBBIIN010000056.1:0-8703 GCA_037446515.1 Gallionellaceae bacterium | reverse complement strand
GACTATGTGCTGCACCAGATGGTGACGGTGCTGAAGAACGGCGAAGAGGTGAAGATCTCCAAGCGCGCGGGCAGCTATGTCACGCTGCGCGACCTGATCGACGAAGTGGGTTGCGACGCCACGCGTTACTTCCTCGCCGCGCGCTCGCCCGATTCGCAACTGGTGTTCGACATCGACCTGGCCAAGGCGCAGAGCAATGACAATCCGGTGTATTACATCCAGTATGCCCACGCGCGCATCCATGCGGTGCTGGCGCAGTGGGGCGGCGACCGTCAATCCTTGTTGCATGCTGATCTCTCGCCGCTGGACAGCGATTACGAAAAGGTATTGTTGCAGAAGATGATCGACTTCCCGCAGCAGATCGAGACGGCGGCGAACGACCTCGCGCCGCACCAGATCGCCGTATACCTGAAAGATTTGGCGGCGGACTTTCACGGCTACTATAATGCCTCGCGCTTCCTCGTCGAGGATGAAAAGACCAGGCTGGCTCGGCTGGCGCTGATCGCGGCTGTGGCGCAAGTCATCAAGAACGGCCTGGCGTTGCTCGGCGTGAGTGCGCCGGAAAAGATGTGAGCGGCACAACAGAGTAAAGGAACGGGTATGGCCAAGGCAGGCGGTGGCGGCGGGGCACAAAAATCCAAAGTGGTGGCAGGCATGGTGGTGGGCATAGCCTTGGGGCTGGCCGCTGCCGGATTCGTCGCCTGGTATATGTTGGAAAAGAACCCTGCCTCCTTCAGCAACAAGGAAGCGCGTTTTTCGGCGCGAACGCCTGTACCCGTCGCACCAGCGCCGCAGGCGGCGAGCGCTCCGGTCGCGGCTTCCGGCGTGGCCGAGCCGCCGCATTACGAGTTCTACAAGGTGCTGCCGGACAAACAGCAGAACGTTCCGTTGGAGCTACAGCATAAAGCGGCCACAGCCAAACCACAGGCTGTGATTCCACCCGCACCCAGGCAGGTGGTGCCGCCGAAACCAGCGGATGCCACGCCTTACATCGTGCAGGCGGGATCGTTCCAGAATCAGGATGAAGCGGAAAAGCTGAAAGCCAAGCTGGCCTTCACCGGCATGGAGGCCAGCGTGCAGAAAGCCGACATACCCGGCAAGGGCGTCTGGTATCGCGTGCGTCTGGGGCCTTATAAAGGCTTGGCCGAGGCGAATGCGGCCATCGCCAGCCTGAAGCAGAACGGCATCAATGCCACCGCGCAACACGCGCAGTAACTCACAGGAGACCATGATGATTATTCGCAAGATCGCCGCAGCGCTGCTGTTCTTTTGTGTGACCCTGGCCCATGCTGAAGTGGTGGCGGGGCGCGACTACAAACTGCTCAATCCACCGCAGCCGGTCAGCAGCGGCAGCAAGGTCGAGGTACTGGAGTTCTTCTTCTACGGCTGTTCGCATTGCTTCCATCTGCATCCTCAGCTCAGCGCCTGGGAAAAGAAAATGCCCAAGGATGTCGAGCTGCAATATGTGCCGGTCATCTTCCGCGATAGTTGGGAACCGATGGCGCGCACCTTCTATGCGCTGGAGGCGCTGGGGCAGCTCGAGCGCTTGCACGACGCCCTGTTCGAAGCCTGGAACGTGACCAACACCGATCTTAGCGATGAAACACAGATCAGTGCATTCGTGGTCAAGCACGGTGTGGACCGCGCCAAATTCAGCGCTGCTTACAACTCCTTCTCAATGGGCAGCAAGGTGATGCGCAGCAACCAGATGGTGCAAGCCTATGGCGTGCGCGGCACGCCCACCATCGCGGTGGATGGCAAATACATTATCACCGGGCTGACGCCCGAGGAGACCATCCGTGTGCTGGATGAGGTGGTGAAGGTCGCCCGCAAAGAACGCAACAGAAAATAAGTGGCGTTGAAGGTAGTCATCACCGGCGCATCGGGCGGCATCGGCTCCGCCCTCGCGCGGCATTACCTTGAGCGCGGCGCATCTGTCGCCGCCATTGCCCGCCGCGACGAGTTGCTGCAAAACCTTGCCGCCGAATATCCCAACAGAGTGTTTCCCTATGCGCTCGACGTGCGCGACGCGTCAGCCCTTCGCGCCGCTGCGCAGGATTTCATGGCGCGCGCTGGCACTCCCGACATCGTCATCGCCAATGCGGGCGTGAGCCGCGGCACGCTCACCGAACACGCCGAAGACCTAGACGTTTTCCAGCAAGTGATGGACATCAATGTGCTCGGCATGGCCAAGACTTTCCAGCCTTTCATCCAGGCGATGCGCGCGGCGCAGCAGGGAAAATTAGTGGGTATCGCCAGCGTGGCCGGGTTTCGCGGCCTGCCCGGTTCCGAGGCGTACTCGGCCTCCAAGGCGGCGGCGATCTCCTATCTGGAAAGCCTGCGCGTGGAATTGCGCGGCAGCGGCATCGAGGTGGTTACCATCGCGCCGGGTTACATCAAATCGCCGATGACCGATGTGAACACTTATCCCATGCCGTTCATCATCGAAGCGGACGATGCGGCAGCGCGTATGGCGCGGGTCATCGCACGCGGAAGTTCTTTTGCGGTGGTGCCCTGGCAGATGGGCGTGGTGGGGTGGTTGCTGAAACGCCTGCCGAACTGGCTGTATGACCGCGCCTTCGCGCATGCGCCGCGCAAACCGCGCCAGCTACCCTGAGGACACCGCATGCGCCTCTACCGGAAATTCCTCCAGGGCGGCATACCGGAATATCTGGCGCGCTACTATTGGTGGGCCTACCTGTGGGAAAAGAGCATCTGGTTCTTCGACCATCAGCCCGTTATCAACGCCATCCTGTTCGGGCAATACGAGAACCTGCTCAAGGCGACGCTGCGCCGGGTGGACGCCCGTGCGGATGCACGGCTGCTGCAACTGACCTGCGTGTATGGCAAGCTCACGCCTGCGCTGTTGCGGCATGCCGCCGGGGATCTGCACCTGTGCGACGTCGCTGGCGGTCAGTTGGACCTGGCGCGCGGCAAGACCTGGCAAGCTGCCGCCCGCTGCCATCTGGCGCGCATGAATGCGGAAGTGCTGGCGTATGCCGACGACACGTTTGATCAAGTGATCGTATTCTTCCTGTTCCATGAATTGCCGCCCGCCGCGCGGCAGCATGTGTATGCCGAACTGGCGCGCGTGGTGAAACGCGGCGGCTCAGTGCTCATCACCGAATATGGCGGCACGCCGCGCAAACATATGTTCTACCGTTTTTGGCCTTTCCGCTGGCTGCTGGGGTCGCTGGAACCTTTTTTGCCAGGATTCTGGCAGGAGGATGTCGAAAGTGAATTGCAGGAGGCGCTGCGAGGCCAGGGCAAATCGCTGGCATGTCAGCCTGCTGTAGAGCCGTATTTTTGGGGCTTCTATCGGGTGATACGCTTCGACATTCACAGTTGATGGAGGGGAGGAAGCTCCTGCGCCTGCCCGAAATGAAAAGAGCCCCGAGACGATGGGGCTCTTCTTTTTCAGCGCAGGGCTCGATCACTTCAATTTTTCGATCCCCAGCATCTTCATGATGCTACCTTCATAGAAGGGCTCCGAGGTGCCCTTCTTCATCTTGCGGATGAAATATTTTTCGAAGGCGACCTTGGCCAAGTGCACCCACTTGCCTTCGGAGAACCAGTTCACATTCCGCGGCGGAATCTGCGGAATGGCGACGAAGGCCACGCCGCTCTCGCCGAAGTCGGCCAGGCACACAGCATTCCAAGTTGCTTCCGTATCAGCGGGTTCGTTCACCAGATCCGCATGGATATTATGTACGGTGGCGGTAACCATAGACTCGATCATGTAGCCGGTCTTGGGTGTGCCGCAGGGTATGGGGGTTGGTTCGACGGGGGGGATGGCCACGCACACGCCGACCGCGAAGATGTTCTTGTATTTGGGGTTGCGCTGGTGCTTGTCCACGACGATGAAGCCGCGCGGATTGGTCAGTCCCTCGATGCCGAATACGGCATCCACGCCCTTGAAGGCGGGCAGCATCATGCTGTAGCTGAACGGCAGCTCGTGCTTCTTTTTTTCCACGCCCATATCGTCGTGTTCGGTGACATACATCTTGCCGGCTTCAACCTTGGTGACTTTGGCATTGCAGATCCACTTGATGTGCTTGTCACGCATGCCGGATTCGAGGATGCCCTTGGAGTCGCCGACCCCGCCCAACCCGAGATGGCCGATATAGGGTTCCGCAGTGACGAAGGTCATCGGCACCTTGCTGCGCGCCTTGCGTTTGCGCAGGTCGGTGTCCATGATGAATGCATACTCGTAAGCGGGACCAAAGCAGGACGCGCCTTGCACCGCGCCGACCACGATGGGGCCGGGGTGCTTGCAGAAGTTTTCCCATTCGTCATGCGACTTCATCGCGTGATCCACATGGCAAATGGAATGGGTGTGGCCACCATGCGGCCCAAGACCCTCAACTTCATCGAAGGCCAGCTTGGGGCCGGTGGCGATTACCAGATAGTCATATTTGAGAGTTTTCCCGTCGTTCAATTCGAGCTGGTTCTGTTCGGGGTGGACGCGCTTGACACCGGACGGGATGAATTCGATACCCTTGCGTTCCAGATAGCTGCGTACGGGAAATTCGATATTCTTGCGTTCGCGCCACTTGACGCCCACCCACGGGTTGGACGGCACAAAGTGGAAATTGTCGCCGTTGTTAACCACCGTGACCTTGTGCTTCTTGTCCAGCTTGTCGCGCATTTCGTAGGCCGCAGGCATGCCGCCAACGCCTGCACCCATGATGACGATATGTGCCATGGCTCTCCCCTAAGTTGTTGAGGTCGCCATTAGCGCAAATCCATTTGACGCACGCTATAGCCAAATAGGGTGTGGCGAGCATAACCCCGACGGGCTACTCGCTATGGGCGCGTATCAATGCTGTCAGGGTTGCCCTGTTCCTTGGCGAACAGCACGGCGGCCTTGACACGGGATGAAAGGTTCAGTTTGTTCAGGATATGGCGCACGTGCTGCTTGACTGTGTCATAGCTGATGCTCAGTGTCTGTGCGATGGCTTTGTTGCTTTCGCCGCGCGAGAGCAGTTGCAGTATCTCGCGTTCGCGCTCGGTCAGCAGTTTGAGGGAATTCTTGGCTTCCTGCCCTGGCTGTTCACCGCGCAACAACTGAATCATTTTCACTGTCATGCTGGGGGCGACGACCAGCTCGCCGGAGGCGACTCGCCGGATGGCATCCACTACCTCTTCGGGAGCCATGTCCTTCAGCAGGTAGCCGCGCACCCCGGCGCGGATGGCATTGGCCATGTCGATCTCGGAATCGCTCATGGTCAAAATGATGGCGGGCGTGGTACAGCCTTCGCTGCGCAACAGCTCCAGCATGGTCAGGCCGTCCATCGGCTTCATGCGCAGATCAATGATGAGCAGATCCGGTTTGTCGGCGAGCAGCGGGCGAAATTCATCGAGGCTTCCGGCGGTGCCGAGCACGTTGAATCCGTAGCTGTGACTGAGCAATTCGCCCAAGCCGCGCCGGCATAGTCCTTGGTCATCCACGAGTGCGAGTTTCAACGGATTAGTCATCCTAGCTTCTCCAGTTTGCTGCGGTTTCCGGGAAATAGAGTTGAATGCACGTTCCCAGTCCGCGCGTGCTTTCCACTTTGAGTTCTCCGCCGATGCGCTGCGCGCGTTCGCGCATGATAATCATGCCGTAATGCCCTTCGACCGGGGAGAAAGCGCCGATGCCGTTGTCTTCCACGATGAAAATGTAATAGCCGCAGCGCTGGTCGATGATTAGTCGCGCATGGCTGGCGCTGGAATGTTGCGCGATATTGGATAGCGCTTCGCGCACAATCAGATAGGTCTGTATCTCGTGTTCGAGCGGAAGATCGAGGTCCGCGACGCGGATGCTGCAATCGAGGGCGATGTCGTGCTGGCTGCGGAATTGTTCAACCAGCCTTTGCAACGCTTGCAACAGTCCGGCGGGATCCATCTCGCTGCGGAAATCAGTGATCAGCGAACGCACAGCCTTCTGGCCGATCTCCAGCGCCTCGTCAAGGTCGCGCAGGTATTTCACCGCCATGAGCTCATTCTTGCTGCGCACGGCATCGCTCAGCAAGGCAGTGCTCATGCGCGCGTAATTCACTGTTTGTGCCAGCGAGTCGTGAATCTCGTTGGCGATGGACTGCCTTTCCATGAGCAGATCCATCCGTTTGGCTTCCCGGCCCGATTTGACATGCTCGATCAGGGCAGCCAGCAATTCTGCAAAGCTGGCGGCCATGTTCGAGGCATGGCCGGACAATGACTGCGGAGTGCCAAAAAACAGCGTGAATACGCCTAGCAGGACGCCTGGGGTGTTGCGGCTTTCCAGCGGAATGGAGATGACCGAGCGGAACTCTTTGTGGTCTCCCCCAAATTGCCGAGTTCTACAGGCATCGACATCGGTAGAGCACAGACCGTGGCGGAAAGCGTCCTTGCCGCAGTTTTCGCAAATCAAATCGGCGACATGTTCGGTTTCGAGTTCTTCGCCGCTCAGGCCGACGGCGCAGATGACCCGCAAGGTCTGTTCGTCTGGCAATATGACGCGAATCATGCCAGCCTTGGCTTTGGCCAGGCCGGCATATGTTTCCAGGAAAGTGTTCAGCAGGTTTTTCAGATCGCTGCCGCGAGGGGCGGCAAATTGCTGCGACACGCATGCATCAACGCCGCCATCTTCGCCTGGCGGGATAAACTCGGTAGTCCGGGTCCAGACGAATGAGGCATCGTTCGTCGGCTCGTCCGGCTGCATTTTGCTGCGAACGCTCATGGGCAACCCAAGTGGCATCCAAGCTTCATGATTGAAGGGAGGCGCAAGAGTATGACGATTCCCCTTAAATTTCAACAAAACATACACGCTTCGGCTATAGCCACCCCTACAGCACCAAGAAACCGGCTCCCGATGAGGCTATAGATTGGAAACAGCATCCTGCGCGCATTTTGCAAAAATGCCGTGTCCATTCATGAGCGGCAAATTCGGACTGATTCAGTGTTTCCTTAATGGGTCTATAATCCACAACCAAGTACAACAAAGGGAGACGACCATGCAGCATCTTACCCCGAAAGAAGTATACGAATTCCTGCAAGCCAACCCTGAGGCGGTGTTCATCGACGTGCGCAGCGAGATGGAGTACATGTTCGTCGGCCACCCGCGCGGATCGATCCATATCCCTTGGGTGGATGGCCCGGACTGGGAGATCAATCCCCTGTTCATCGCCCATGTACGCAAGGCTGCCAGTGTCAACCGCCCCGTGGTTCTGATCTGCCGTTCAGGACGCCGCTCCGCCGACGCGGGAGAAGCGCTGGAGAAAGCGGGGCTGAAAGATGTGTACAATGTTACCCACGGTTTCGAAGGCGACCTCGACGACAATCATCACCGCAACTCCCACAATGGCTGGCGATTTGAAGGCTTGCCTTGGGCGCAGACTTGATGTGAGTCAGCGACAGCGAACGAAATGTATCTACATTTTTTCGCCCGCTGCGGCGATGCCGGGTGGCGATGACAATCGCGGTTCGCCAGTTATCTGAACATGATGCGATCCAGTCCGCGCGAGATTGTCACTCCCTTCCGCTCCATCCCTTTGGCAGTTCCTGAGGGGCTGAAGCACAACGAGTTCTTCAATAGCACCGAGAACCTGAACGACCTGGTAAACAACAACGGTCTGATGGTGAATGCGGAAAATCTGTTGCTCTATCGCAAAGCCTTGGGGCACAGCACCGAGTTTGATTGTTCCATCATCTACAACACCTCCAAGTCCATCCTCAATCCGCTGGGGCGCCCCGTACGACGCACGCAGGTGGCGGACGATGTCAAACAGGTATGGAATCGCATGAACCAGATCGTCATCGACTACATGCTGGAACAATATCCCGATCCAGATGAGGCGCTGATTCTGGCAGGCGAGGCAAGTCTGGATGCGACATGGCCGTTGACCTCGCCCGGCGTACCCAGCATCCGCATGTTGCACAACCACTTCATCGTGTTTCCGATGGTGACCTTGCGCGCGGCAAAATTGGCCGACACCGACAATCCCAACCTCACCGATGGTGGACAACACAGTCTGTTTCAAGCCTATATGCGCGACGTGTATCGCGAGTTCTTCGACAAGGCCTTGAGCCTAAAGATACTCAAACCCGCCAGCGAAAATGATGCGCGCATCGCACTCACGGGCTATCCGCAGGGCTTACCGAGTTGGGAAGTGCAGGGAGGAGCAGCCGCACTCAAGGACGTGCATTTCTGGAAAGAATACGACGATGTCCTGAAGGGCTTCCTCGATTTCTACCGCACTTTTTTCTCGCAGGTCTCCACGCACAACGCGTCCATCTTGCCAGACGTCTATTTCCCGGAACAGGTCAAGAGCGTGCTGCTGTTTAACAACGACTTCATGAAGACCGCCAAGAAAGTGCGCGACCATTGCATCGTGGATGCGAAATATGCCAACGCCATCCGCTGGCAACCCGCGTTCAAACAGATCATCTACCGCAACGATGCAGGCAAACTCATCGTCACCATAAGCCAGAACTCCATCGGCAACGCCATCACCGAACTGCTCGGTGTCGTGGTCAATCGCATTGCGGATGCCGATACTTACTCTAGGCATGAACCCGCACTGATCGCCCGCTTGATTGAAGTGCGCCGCCGCCTGATCGAAGCCGATCTAGGGGAGGGCGTGGCGACGGCGTATTGGGATAAGGGGTGAATTCTGTTTGCTAGTTGTCGGGCGATTTGAATCGTCCGTTATTCGGCCATAGCTGACAAATATGCCAGTGCTA
>JBBIIN010000055.1:0-8829 GCA_037446515.1 Gallionellaceae bacterium | reverse complement strand
CTTTCCCCCATTTTGGCGCTATGCACCCCCTTCTGGCGCAAGTCGGCCAGCAATTTTCTCGCAGAATCTTCGGATTTGAACACGCCCAGGGAAATTGCGTTCGCCCACTCACTCTCTTCCTGCACCACGAAATATTCCTTCACGCCACGCTTCTTCAGTTGCTCTATCTTGCGCTGCACTTCTGCATGATTCTTCAATGGCGGCATGAATACCCAAAAACCGCTGTCGTATTCGACCACCCTTTGCGTCAATCTCGCCCCCAGATGCAATTCCGCCAACAACGCCTGCGCCCTGGATTGCATAGCGCCGGAAAACTCACCCCACTCGACACATTGCAGCGGCTCCGAAGTCACGGGCGTCAGCTCTGAAGCCAGTTTGGAGGCGGGCGGCATGGGCGTCGAAGGGACCGGATTGCTTGTCGGCGGGTTCGCCAACGTCATGCTGCTCGGCCTGATCTCGGGTTGTACACCCACGGTCCCGGCATCATCCAATAGCGTACTGCCCCAGTTCATGAAAGAGAAAAACAACACATTGGCCAGCAACAGCACTCCCACCAACCATTTGCTCATTTCCTGTTTTCTCCGATGCATTGCAAACCATGCAGAACCAATTCGCTCACATATTCAAACGGCAGTTCAAGGGATGGCCCGATCTTGCCCGCAGCGCCACCGCTCAACAGACAGGCGGGTTCGGCAATGCGCTTGCCCAGCAACTTATACTGATGTTCGATCGCCCCCAGCGTCGCACGCAGCGCACCGCTATACACCGCGTCTGCGGTGCATAGCGGGAAATCACACAGGTGGCCAAATGCAGAAAGGATTTGTTTGGTGCCAGCAACCAAGTTGTGCTGCATCAAGTCCACGCCCGGCATGATCAGCCCGCCGAGAAAATCCCCCTCACAAGACAGCGCATCCACAACCGTGGCCGTGCCGCAATGCACCACCAGGCACGCACCACGCACCCGTTGCCAAGCCGCGATCAGCGCCGCCCACCTGTCACTGCCCAACTGATGCGGCGGCAGATAGCCGTTCTTCACTCCACATTGGCTTGGTTGCGCAACGATAAACTCGGGAATGACGCCCAAGGCTGCGCATAGCCCGCGCAGATGCCCTTCCACCAGCGTCCCCGCCACGTTGGAAATAAGGGCGTGCGATGGGGCTGATTGCTCTGCCAGCACGTGCGACAAACCCAAAATATCGGCATGTGCGCAAACACCATGCTGCACCCATTCCCCATCACGCAGCAATGCCCACTTGCAACGGCTGTTCCCGGCATCCAACAACAGCATTCACGCCTCCCTCAGGCTGATGTCGCCCGCATTCCAAACTTGCTCCCCTTGCGCATCCGCAAGGCGCAACGCCCCCTCTCCGGTAACCCCCAGCGCGACACCCTCGACGCTCCTGCCATCCGGCACCAGTAAACGCACCCTACGCTGCTGGAAGACATGATAGCTTTCCCATTCCGCACGCAGCGGCGCAAAACCTTGGCTGGCAAACTCCGGCAACATATCGGCCAAATGCTTCAATAGCAGCCCCAACACTTGGTTGCGCTGCCGCAATGTAATGCCACAGCCTAACAGGTCGCTGCTCGCCTGCCCGATGCGTTGCCGTGCCACTTCAGGCAATGCAAGATTCATCCCCACCCCGACCACCACCGCGCAAGGACCCAGCATATCGCCCTGAGATTCGAGCAGTATGCCGGCCAGCTTGCCTTCCGGCAGCATGATGTCGTTAGGCCACTTCAAGCCCGCCTGATGCACTCCCAGCTCGCGCAATGCGCGCACTATGGCTACGCCGACGGCCAGGCTCAGTCCGGACAAAGCCGACAAACCGCCGGCAAATCGCCACAGCAGCGAAAAGGTCAGCCCGCCGCCCAAGCCGGAATGCCACGTGCGCCCCAACCGTCCCCTGCCCGCGCTTTGCCATTCCACGGCCAGCACCGTCCCGCCCTCCTCGCCTTGAGCCGCACGCTGCAACAGCAAGGCATTGCTGGAGGCAGCGTGCTCCATCACCTCCAGACGAATGCGGCCTTGCCGGTCGCCCAGAAAACGTCCGACCGCACCGGCATCGAGCCAATGGATCGGCTGCGCCAGACGGTAGCCGCGCCCGCGCACCCGGTATAGCGTCAAGCCGTATTGCTCGATGCCGTGCAAAGCGTTATGCACGCTGGCGCGGGAAACTCCGAGACTGCGCGCCATGCGCTCCCCCGAATGGAAATCGCCATCCGCCAGCAACCTGAGCAGGGCGAACGTCAGCGGGGCCGGACTCCCTTTTTCCGCCACGCTCATTGGGGAATATCTTCACAGGTATCGGCCCCGGCCTGCTCGAAGAAGGCCAGAATCTCACTGCGGCGCTTCAGCGCGTCCTGATAGCCCAGCTCGATCAGCGCACGGCAATAATGCCTGTCGAACAGCAAGTAGCTGACCAGGTTGGCGCCGCTGCCGCGCATTGCCCCCACCAGCCGCAGCAGCAAACGGATGGGCCAGGGCAACTGGCCGACATGGCGCTCCGCCACCTTCTCCAAAGGCTGGCTGGGCGTGATAACCAGCGCCTCGATATGGCGCAAGCCGGTGTTCTTCCCCGCCTCGCCAGGAATCAGGCTGATGGTGCGGTTGATGCGCTGCAACCGTTCCAGATCCACCTCCAGACTATCAATGAAAATGCTATCCAGCGCATGCCCGGCAATTTCGGCCAGCGAAGGATAGGTGTCGATTTTGGCGCGCTTCTGTTCTTCTGCCGCACCGTGCCCGACCCCCACCACCAGCACGCGATCTGCCCCCAGATGAAGGGCTGAACTGATGGGCGCAATCTGGCGCATGGAGCCATCGCCAAAAAATTCGCGGTTCACATGGACAGCGGGAAACAGGAAAGGGATGGCGGAGGAGGCCAGCAAATGCTCGGTGTTGATCTGCGTCGGCATCCCGACGCGACGCGCCCGCTTCCACGGCTGTATCCCCGGCGCCCCTTGGTAAAAAGTCACCGAATGGCCCGACCCGTAGCCCGAAGCAGTGATGCCGATGGCGTGGATCAAGCCCTCATCGATGCGCTGCTGGATCAGCTCGCACGGCAGCGCCTGCTCAAGGAAAGTGCGCATGGGGCGATTGTCCAGCATGGACACGCGGTTCAGGCGGTTGCTGCCGAACACGCTCAACAGCAGCCCCAGCACCCAGCGCCCGCTGTTGTTCAACACCCCCAGCACATCGGAACGGTAGATATCGCTCACCCGCGCATTGTTCCAGATATTCAGAAGATAACGCATGCCGATGCGAAAATGGCGCGCATTGACCGCCAGCGTTACCGCGTTGAGCGCCCCGGCAGAAGTGCCGCACACCACATCGAACGGCAGGCGCGCGCGATAAGGCGTGAATTCGGCGATCGCCTTGAGCACGCCGACCTGGTAAGCCGCACGTGCACCGCCCCCCATCAGGATCAGGCCGATCTTTTGTCTTGCCATACTGTAAGGTCAATTACCTGAATGGGCGCCCACCGAATCCAGCGCGTCCTGCAAGGTCTCCTCGGGCAGCGCGTTCAGCAATTCCGACAGCTGCTCCGCAGCTTCTGCCACCCCATCCTGCAAGCGCCGCGCATCCGCATTGGCCACCAGCACGGCAGCCATCCCCGCCACCTTGAGCAATCTGGTCCGTTCCGCCATCAGCATCTCGATCTCTTTGCTCAATAGTTCGATTTCCTGTCTGTTCATCATTTCCCCCACACCACAAGCTTCATCTGTCCACCAGGACAGCGCCCCGATTATAACGCAGCGTATCGACACTCCACTCCGGCTGACCGGAGCAAAGATACTTGCTAGAATGCTTCAGACCTTCACCTTCTCCTCCTCCATGAATCCAGTCACGATGCCCGGCGGCCAGGATGCCGTTATGCTGATCCACGGCCTGCAAAGCAGCCCGACGGAGTTGCTGCCCTTGGCCAAGCGCCTGAACCAAGCGGGCTATACGGTGCACATGCCGCATATCAAGGGTTATGGCTTTGCGCATGGCGACACCCCGCGCTCGGTCACTCGCTGGCAGGACTGGCATGCCGCGGCGCTGGCCGAGTTGCGCACATTGCAGCGCCAATACCGCAGCGTCGCCCTCGGTGGCCTGTGCATAGGCGGCACGTTGTCGCTCAGCTTGGCCGCCGAATCTGGCGACGCTCCTGCTGCCTTGGTGCTGCTGTCGACCACGCTGTGGTACGACGGCTGGGCGATGCCCTGGTACCGCCCGCTGCGCTACATCGGCTACATCTGGCCTATCCGCTACTGGTACACCTACCGCGAGCGCGAGCCATTCGGCCTGAAGAACGAGCAACTGCGCAAATGGGTGGCACGCGAGATGGCGCACAAGGATTCCTCCATGGTCGGCGCCAGCTGCCTCAACCTGCCCGCCATCCAGGAGGCGGAGCGCATGATCGCTTCGGTCAAGCGGGCGCTGCCGCGCATCACCGTCCCGGCGATCATCCTGCACGCCGAGGAAGACGAGGTCGCCTCACCGCGCAGTGCGCATTTCATCGCAGAACATCTGGGGGCAGCCCGCAAGGAACTGGTGATGCTGCATGACTGCTACCACATGATCACGGTGGATAACGAACGTGAGCGGGTCGCCACGGAAATCCTGTGCTTCCTGTCCCAAACGCAACACGCTGACGCGCCGTAATGTCTACGCGCCGAATAGGCGCGCGCAGGCTCTGCTATAATCCGGGGCAGCATTTAACCATTGGAGCGGATGAAGCATGGACACCCTGCAAACCATCAAAGACATGCTGGTCAAACAATTCGACCTCAAACCCGAAAGCCTCACCCCGGATGCCACGCTGGAAAGCCTGGGGCTGGACTCCCTGTCCGTCATCGAGTTCATGTTCAATCTGGAAGACGAACTCCACATCAAGCTGCCGGAAGAGCGTGTCGAGCTGAAAACGCTGCAGGATGTGGTCAATCTATTGAACAAGGTCATCGCCGAACAAAAGCCCGCCGCACAATAATCCCCATGAGCAGGCACATCGTCATCACCGGTCTGGGCATCATCTCTCCGGTAGGCAATAGCACGACAGATTTCTTCAACAACCTGATGGCGGGTCGTTCCGGCATACGACGCCTGCAAACCGATTTCATCGAACAATTGGCCATCCGTATCGGTGCGCCGGTGCAGAATTTCGACCCTGCCGCCCATTTCAGCAAGATGCAACTGAGCGGCATCGAGCGTTTCAGCCAGCTCGCCTTGGTCGCCGCCGAACAGGCCGTGCACGATGCCGGTCTGGAGCTTGCCGAAGCCGAGATGCCGCGTGCCGGAGTCTGCATGGGCTGCTGCCAGGGCGGCGTCGGCACGATAGAAGAAGGCTATGTCGAACTGCTGCGCCACGGCTCGACGCGCATCAAGCCGCTGAGCGTGTTGTTGAGCATGAACAACGCCGCAGCCGGGCACCTCTCCATCAAGTATCACCTGCAGGGCGCGAACATGACCTACGCCACGGCCTGCTCCTCGTCGGCCATCGCCATCGGCGAAGCTTACCGGCAGATCAAGCACGGTTACGCGGACGTGATGCTGGCGGGCGGCTCGGAAGCGATCCTCACGCTGGGCGCGATGAAAGCATGGGAAGCGTTGCGCACGCTGGCCACGGAAGACCCGGATGATCCGGGTGCCTCATGCAAGCCGTTCTCGAAGAACCGCAACGGACTGGTGCTGGGCGAAGGTGCGGCGGTGCTGGTGCTGGAAGAAGCAGAACGCGCCAGACGGCGCGGCGCAAAGATCTATGCGGAACTGGCCGGTTACGATTGCTCATCCGACTCCAGCCACATCACCAAGCCGGATTCCGCCGGACAGACGCGCACCATCCTCAACGCGCTGCGCGATGCCAGCCTGCGCCAGGAAGACATCCACTACATCAACGCCCACGGCACCGCCACGCTGGCGGGCGATGTCGAGGAAACCAAAGCCATCAAGCAGGTGTTCGGTGCGCATGCCGCCAAGGTGCCGGTCAGTTCGACCAAGTCCATGCACGGCCACCTGATGGGAGCCACCGGCGCAGTGGAATTCATGGCCGCCGTGCTGGCACTACAGCATCAAGCCATCCCGCCCACCATCAACCTGCGCCAGCCCGATCCGGAGTGCGACCTCGATTACGTGCCCAACCAAGGCCGACATGGCGTCAGGCTCGATGCCGTCATGTCCAACTCCTTCGCGTTCGGCGGCAGCAACGCCGTGCTGATTGCCAAGCGCTTCAACGCCTGAACCTCAGCGGCTCGCCTGCTCCAGCCTGAGCACCGACAGCGTGCGGCGGCGCACCGCGTGCAGCAGCGCCACATCATCGTCCAGCGAGACCCCGTAAGACGGGATCATCTCCCGCATCTTGCTTTGCCATTCCGCCGTCTGCAGGCGTTTCCCGAAACAGCGTGCTATGACGTCGATCATAGCCTGCACCGAGGTGGAGGCACCGGGCGACGCACCGAGCAGGGTCGCCAGCGTGCCATCTTTCGAGGTAACGATCTCGGTGCCGAACTCCAGCTTGCCGCCGCGCGTGTTGCACTCCTTGATGATCTGCACGCGCTTGCCCGCAGAAGCCAGCTGCCAGTCGGCTTCCTGCGCCTCCGCATAGAACTCGCGCAAGGCCCCCACGCGGTCCTTCTGCGACTTGAGCGCCTCGCTGAACAGATAGCGCGTCAGGTCGAGGTTATCGCGCGCCACCGCCAGCATGGGCTTGAGGTTGCCCGGCTTGAGTGAGGAAAAAAGGTCCAGCGCTGAGCCTGCCTTGAGAAATCGTGTGGTCATGCTGGCGAAGGGGCCGAACAGCAGCACCGCTTCGCCCTCGATGATGCGCGCATCCAGGTGCGGCACCGACATCGGCGGCGCACCCAGCGGTGCCCGGCCATAGACTTTGCTGGTGTGGCGCCGGATCAGATCGGCATGACGGGAAATCAGCCAGTGCCCGCTGACCGGGAAGCCGCCATACCCCTTCGCTTCCGGGATGCCGGATTTCTGCAACAACGGCAACGCCCCGCCGCCCGCACCGAGGAACACGAAACCGGCCTCGATTGTGCGCACCTTGCCGCTGTGGTTGTCCTGCACGCGCACATGCCAACGTTTGTCCTGATGCTGGCGCAGGCTCATCACCGTATGCCCGGTCTGCAATTCGAAATGCGGCTGCTTCTGCAAGGCTTTCACCAGTTTGCGCGTCAGGAAGCCGAAGTCCACATCGGTGCCATGCCGCACCTGCGTCGCCGCCACCGCCTGCCCCTCGTCACGCCCCTGCATCACCAGCGGCATCCATTGGCGCAACACTGCCGGGTCTTCGCTGTATTCCATCTCCTCGAACAGATGATGACGATGCAGCGCCTGGTAACGCGCACGCAGGAAAGCCACGTCCTGCTCGCCGGTGACGAAACTCTGGTGGCTCACCGGGTTGATGAACTTGTGCGGCTCCGGCAGCAGCCCCTGCTCCACCAGGTAGGACCAGAACTGCAACGACACCTCGAACGCCGCGTTGATCTGCAAAGCGCGGTCTATCTTCACGCTGCCGTCGGCCTGCTGTGGTGTGTAGTTCAGCTCGCAATACCCGGCATGCCCGGTACCCGCGTTGTGCAGCGCGTGCGAGCTCTCGTGCGCCACGCGCGACAACCGCTCGACCATCTCGATCTTTAAAGAAGGGTCAAGCTGCGCCAGCAGTTTGCCCAGCGTGGCGCTCATCACCCCCGCGCCAACCAACAACACATCCACTTTTTTGTTCGACATCGTTCAACCTTCCTGACCTGTTCGCGGATTCTAACCGTTCATGGATGCCAATATCTTTTCCAGCCGCTTGGCCGACACGATCACCGGCGTCTTCAATTCCTGCGCGAATAAAGATACGCGCAACTCCTGCAACATCCAGCCAAAGTCCTCCAGCCGTGCATCCCCCCCCTGCTGCGCTTGCAGCCTGCGCTGCCATTGTTGTTGCAGGGGCTGCAGCTGTGCGAGCTGTTGCGCGTCGCGCGTGGGATTGGCGCGCAATTTTTCCAGGCGCACGTTGATGGCCTTCAGGTAGCGCGGCAGGTGTTGCAGGCGCTCATAGGGCGTGGCCGCGATCCATTCCTTGTGCAGCAGCCCTTCCAGTTGGCTGCGGATGTCCTGCGTCGCCTGTCCGTGCGCTTTGAATCCCGGCAGCGCCTTCTGCACCGCCTGGTATTCGGCCAGCACCGCCCCCACCAGCCGCGCGATCTCCTGTGCCACCAGATTGAGGCGTGCCTTGGCCTCCTTACTGCGCGCGGCGAATTCCTTTTCGCTTTCCGGCCACGGTTCGTTGAGGCAACAGCGGTCGAAAGTCAGGCTCAATATCTGCTGCTGCAAATCCTGTGCGCTCCCGAATGGCATGAACAGCATCGCCAGCTTCTGCTGGTCGGGCAGATTCTTCTCCAGATATTTCACCTGCTCTTTGAGCGCCAGCATGAACAGGCGGCGCAGCCCGGCGCGATGCACGGCGCGCGCTTCGTCCGCAGTATCGAAGGCTTGCAAGGTCACGGCATCGCCAGCATCCACCAGTGCGTTGAACACGGTGATGGTCTGTCCGGCGCGCTGTTCCGTACTGGTGCCCTTGAAACCCCCGAAGCCCCAGATGGTGTGGCGTTGCGATGGAGATTGTTCCCTCGCTCCACCCTCACCCCCCGCCCTCTCCCGGGGGGAGAGGGCGCCGGAGCGGCGTGCGTGGTTAAGCCCCTCGCCCCCAGGGAGAGGGGTTGGGGTGAGGGACGCTCTGGGCGCCCACTCGCCGCGCAGCGCTGCAAAGTTCCGCCCCACCCCCAACTGCCGGCCATGCTCATCCACCACGCGGAAGTTCATTGCAAGATGTAACGGCAACTGCTCCA
>JBBIIN010000054.1:0-9149 GCA_037446515.1 Gallionellaceae bacterium | reverse complement strand
GCGAAGGCGGTCGCACCGTCGGCGCCGGCGTGGTTGCAAAAATTATCGAGTAAGAAAGTGATGGCAGGGGCGGAGCGGAACTCGCTCCGCCGTTGTCGTTTGTAAAGGTTTAATTAGGCCAGTAGCTCAATTGGTAGAGTATCGGTCTCCAAAACCGAGGGTTGGGGGTTCGAGACCCTCCTGGCCTGCCATTTAATCAGTAGAACGGACGTACATGGCTGACAAGATCAAAACGCTGGTTGCGCTGTTGCTCGTCGTGGCGGGCGTCACCGGTTATTACGCTCTGAGCGAAAGCGCCGCCGTGGTGCGCGTGCTGACGGTGTTGCTGGGCGTGCTGGCCGCCGCAGGCGTGCTCTGGACGACGGCTTCCGGCAAGCAGTTCTTCGGCTTTGCCGGGGATTCCGTGGCAGAAGCCAAGCGCGTGGTGTGGCCGAACCGCAAGGAGACGATGCAGACCACTGGCGTGGTGATCCTGTTTGCTGTGGTGATGGCGCTGTTCCTGTGGGCGGTGGATGCCAGCCTGCTGATGATCGTCAACAAATTGATGGGGCGGGGTGAGTGATGTCCAAGCGTTGGTATGTGGTGCATACGTACTCGCAATTCGAGAAGAGCGTGCAGCGCGCCTTGCAGGAGCGCATCGAGCGTACCGGCATGCAGGATCTGTTCGGACAGATACTGGTGCCGGTGGAAGAGGTCGTCGAGCTGAAGGCGGGGCAGAAGAGCATCAGCGAGCGCAAGTTCTTTCCGGGTTACTTGTTGGTCGAGATGGATATGACCGATGACACTTGGCACTTGGTGAAGAACACCCCCAAGGTCACCGGTTTCCTCGGCGGCACGGCGATGAAACCGTCTCCCATCTCGCAGCGCGAAGTAGACAATATTATGCAGCAGATGCAGGCGGGTGTGGAGAAGCCGCGTCCCAAGGTGTTGTTTGAGGTGGGCGAGGCGGTGCGCGTCAAGGAAGGTCCGTTCACCGATTTCAACGGTGTGGTGGAAGACGTCAATTACGACAAGAGCAAGCTGCGCGTGGCGGTCACCATTTTTGGCCGCTCGACGCCGGTGGAGCTGAATTTCGGGCAAGTAGAAAAGTCCTGATCTGAGCGCCGGGCGACCGGCATCGTGCAACGGGGAGCGTATCGGAGCGGTTGCGGTATGCGTTGAACCCACTAAAAGGAGTAGCAACGTGGCAAAGAAAATCGTCGGCTATATCAAGCTGCAAGTCCCGGCCGGTAAGGCCAACCCCAGTCCTCCCATCGGCCCGGCCCTTGGCCAGCGCGGCCTCAACATCATGGAGTTCTGCAAGGCGTTCAATGCGCAGACCCAGGGCGTGGAACCCGGCCTGCCCATTCCGGTGGTGATCACCGCGTTTGCGGACAAGAGCTTCACCTTCGTGATGAAGACCCCGCCCGCGACCATCCTCATCAAGAAGGCCGCCGGTGTGCAGAAGGGCAGCAAGACGCCGCAGACCGACAAGGTCGGCAAGCTGACCCGCAAACAGGCGGAAGACATCGCCAAGACCAAGCAGCCCGACCTGACGGCGGCTGACCTGGATGCCGCGGTGCGCACCATCGCCGGTAGCGCGCGCAGCATGGGCATTACTGTGGAAGGGGTGAAATAATCATGGCGCAAGTTTCCAAGCGTTATCAGGCCATCGCCTCCAAGGTCGATCGCAACAAGCTGTATCCGCTGGACGAGGCGCTCAAGCTGGTGAAAGAGACCGCCAAGGCCAAGTTCGATGAATCCATCGATGTTGCCGTGAACCTCGGCATCGACGCCAAGAAGTCCGACCAACTGGTGCGCGGCTCCGTGGTGTTGCCCAAGGGCACAGGCAAGAGCGTGCGCGTTGCCGTGTTCACCCAGGGCGCCAAGGCGGAAGAGGCCAAGGCTGCGGGTGCGGACATCGTCGGCTTCGACGATCTGGCCGAACAGATCAGGGCCGGCAAGATGGATTTCGACGTGGTGATCGCCTCTCCGGACGCGATGCGCATCGTCGGCCAGCTCGGCCAGATCCTCGGCCCGCGCGGCCTGATGCCCAACCCCAAGGTTGGCACTGTGACGCCCGATGTGGCGGGTGCCGTGAAGAACGCCAAGGCCGGTCAGGTGCAGTACCGCACCGACAAGAACGGCATCGTGCAGTGCACCATCGGTCGCGCCTCGTTCGCGCCGGAAGCGCTGAAGGAAAACATGCTGGCGCTGATCGATGCGCTGAACAAGGCCAAACCGGCTTCTTCCAAGGGTGTGTACCTGAAGAAGGTGGCGATCTCCAGCACCATGGGTGTCGGCATCCGTATCGAACAGGCCAGCCTGGCGGCCTGATGTAGTGTTTCGGCGGTGCGGATATGTGTCCGCGCCGCCTTCAAGTTCTTTGCATCGCTGGCAACATAGGCGTCAAAGACCGTAGGTGCCAAAGGTGCAGTTGGCTCGAGGCTTAAACGATGCAGTCTGGTCGGCCCACGCAGATGGTGTGCCCGCGAGCAGGAGTGGTTGTGGTTTTCTCCTGACTTGAGGACGCGGTCGTTAACCCGGGCGTCGCAAGATGTCCGATATAAAGATGGAGAAAGACTTTGGCTCTTAATCTGCAAGAAAAGCAGGCAGTGGTCGCGGAAGTCAGTGCACAAGTGGCGCAGGCTCAGACCATCGTCGTGGCTGAGTACCGCGGCATCCCGGTCGCCCAGATCACCTCCTTGCGCGCCAACGCACGCAAGGAGGGGGTGTATTTCCACGTGTTGAAGAACACGCTGGCGCGCCGTGCGGTACAGGGCACTCCCTTCGAGGCATTGGCGGACAAGATGGTCGGTCCGCTGGTGTATAGCATCAGCGCCGATGCGGTGGCTGCTGCGAAGGTGGTGCATGAGTTCGCCAAGACGAACGACAAGCTGGTTATCAAGGGCGGCGCCTACAACGGCAAGGTTCTCGATGCGGCTGGCGTGACGGCGCTGGCAAGCGTGCCTTCCAAGGAAGTGCTGCTGGCGCAGTTGCTGGGCGTGATGAAGGCCCCGATTTCGCAAATGGCAATGGTCATCAAGGCCGTGGCGGATCAAAAGGCTGGCGCTGCTGCTTAATTAAACAACCATTCAACTTAGGAAGAACAACATGGCATTCGATAAAGACGCATTTTTGGCAGCACTGGACAGCATGTCCGTGCTGGAACTGAACGAACTGGTGAAGGCGGTCGAAGAGAAGTTCGGCGTGTCCGCCGCTGCGATGGCTGCTCCCGCTGCTGGCGGTGGCGCTGCCGCTGGCGGTGGCGCTGCCGCTGCTGAACAGACCGAGTTCGCCGTGATCCTGAAGTCTTCTGGCGACCAGAAGGTGAACGTGATCAAGGTGGTGCGCGCGATCACCGGCTTGGGCTTGAAGGAAGCCAAGGATCTGGTGGACGGCGCACCGAAGACGCTGAAGGAAGGCGTGAGCAAGGCTGACGCCGATGCCATCGCTAAGCAGCTGATCGAAGCTGGCGCAACTGCCGAAATCAAGTAAGCATTGCGCGTTGCATGAGGCTGACGGATTCCCCGTCAGCCTTTTGCCGCTTCTGAAAAGAAAACTGGAAGCGGGTTGTTATTGAGCAGAAGCCAGCGGCCAGCGAGCGCACTGTGTGCTTGTTGCCCCCTGTCTTTTCCCCAACTGTTGTGGAGATTATATGAGCTACTCTTTCACTGAAAAGAAACGCATTCGTAAGAGTTTCGAGAAGCGTAAAGGCGCTTTGCCGGTGCCTTTCCTGTTGTCCACCCAGTTGGAATCCTACAGCGCTTTCCTGCAGGCCTGGACGCCTGCCGAGCAGCGCAAGAATGACGGCTTGCAGGCCGCGTTCAACTCCATCTTCCCGATCGAGAGCCACAACAAGTTCGCGCGCCTGGATTTCGTCAGCTACCAGCTGGGCATGCCCCCGTTCGACGTGCGCGAGTGCCAGCAGCGCGGCCTGACCTACGCTTCGCCGCTGCGTGCGCGCGTGCGCCTGACCATCCTCGACAAGGAGGCTTCCAAGCCCACCGTCAAGGAGGTGAAGGAGCAGGAAGTGTATATGGGCGAGATCCCGCTGATGACGCATACCGGCTCGTTCGTGATCAACGGCACCGAGCGCGTGATCGTGTCGCAGCTGCACCGTTCGCCCGGCGTGTTTTTTGAGCATGACCGCGGCAAGACGCACAGCTCCGGCAAGCTGCTTTTCTCCGCGCGCGTGATCCCTTACCGCGGTTCTTGGCTGGACTTCGAATTCGATGCCAAGGACTTCGTGTACTTCCGTATTGACCGCCGCCGCAAGATGCCGGTGACCATCCTGCTGAAGGCGCTGGGCTATACGCCGGAGCAGATCCTGGCCATGTTCTTCCAGTTCGATACTTTCCACTTCGGCAAGAAGGGCATCCAGTTCGAGGTGATGCCGGAGCGCCTGCGCGGCGAGACGGCGCGTTTCGACATCGTCGGCAAGGCCGGCAAGGTCATCGTCGCCAAGGACAAGCGCATCACCGTGCGCCACATCCGCGAGATGGAAGAGGCGGGCATTGACAAGCTGGCCGTGGGCGAGGAGTTCCTGGCGGGCCGCGTGCTGGCGCATAACGTCATCGACAAGGACAGCGGCGAGATCATCGCCAACGCCAACGATGAGATCACCCCCGCCCTGCTGGGCAAACTGCAAGCCGCCGGCGCGGCCAAGATCAACACGCTGTATATCAACGACCTGGATCAGGGCGCGTTCGTGTCGCAGACCCTGCGCACCGACGAGACCACCGACCAGTGGACCGCGCGCGTGGCGATTTACCGCATGATGCGTCCCGGCGAGCCGCCCACCGAAGAGGCGGTGGAGGGCCTGTTCCAGGGGCTGTTCTTCAGCGAAGAGCGCTATGACCTGTCCAACGTCGGTCGCATGAAATTCAACCGCCGTGTGGGTCGCGAGGCGCTGACCGGCCCGTTGACCCTGACCAACGAGGACATCGTGGAGGTGGTGAAGATACTGGTCGAGCTGCGCAATGGCCGCGGCGAGATTGACGACATCGACCATCTGGGCAACCGCCGCGTGCGCGCGGTGGGCGAACTGGCCGAGAACCAGTTCCGCGTCGGCCTGGCGCGCGTCGAGCGCGCCGTGAAGGAACGTCTGGGCCAAGCCGAGGCGGACAACCTGATGCCGCACGACCTCATCAACGCCAAGCCCATCTCGGCGGCGATCAAGGAGTTCTTCGGTTCTTCGCAACTGTCGCAGTTCATGGATCAGACCAACCCACTGGCCGAAGTGACGCACAAGCGCCGCATCTCGGCGCTGGGCCCCGGTGGCCTGACGCGCGAGCGCGCGGGTTTCGAGGTGCGCGACGTGCACCCCACCCACTATGGCCGCGTGTGCCCGATCGAAACGCCGGAAGGTCCGAACATCGGCCTGATCAACTCGCTGGCGCTTTATGCGCGCACCAACGAATACGGCTTCATCGAGACGCCGTACCGCAAGGTGGCCAAGAGCCGCGCACTGGATGACGTGGAATACCTGTCCGCCATCGAGGAAAGCAAGTTCACCATCGCACAGGCCAATGCCGATCTGGACAAGAAGGGTCACTTTACCAACGACATCGTGTCCGCGCGCCAGCATAACGAGTTCGTGCTGGCCGAGCCGGAGAACATCGAATACATGGACGTGGCGCCGGCGCAGGTGGTGTCGGTGGCGGCTTCGCTGATCCCGTTCCTGGAGCATGACGACGCCAACCGTGCCTTGATGGGCGCCAACATGCAACGCCAGGCCGTGCCCGTGCTGCGTGCCGAGAAGGCGCTGGTTGGCACCGGTATCGAACGCACCGTGGCGGTGGACTCCGGCACGGCGGTGCAGGCCTGGCGCGGCGGCCGCGTGGACTACGTGGACTCCGGTCGTATCGTGGTTCGTGTCAATGATGACGAGGCGGTGGCGGGCGAGGTCGGTGTGGACATCTACAACCTGACCAAGTACACCCGTTCCAACCAGAACACCAACATCAACCAGCGTCCGCTGGTGCGCGTGGGTGACCTGATCGCGCGCGGCGACGTGGTGGCCGACGGCGCTTCGACCGATATGGGCGAGCTGGCGCTGGGCCAGAACATGATGGTCGCGTTCATGCCGTGGAACGGCTACAACTTCGAGGACTCCATCCTGATCTCCGAGCGCGTGGTGGCGGAAGACCGTTTCACCTCCATCCACATCGAAGAGCTGACCGTGATGGCGCGCGACACCAAGCTGGGCACGGAAGAGATCACGCGCGACATCCCAAACCTGTCCGAAGCGCAACTGGCGCGTCTCGACGAGTGCGGCATCGTGCACATCGGCGCGGAAGTGAACGTGGGCGACGTGCTGGTGGGCAAGGTCACGCCCAAGGGCGAGACGCAGCTGACGCCGGAAGAGAAGCTGCTGCGTGCCATCTTTGGCGAGAAGGCATCCGACGTGAAGGATACTTCGCTGCGCGTCAAGGCCGGCATGTCCGGCACCGTCATTGATGTGCAGGTGTTCACCCGCGAAGGGCTGCAGCGCGACAAGCGCGCGCAGCAGATCATCGACGACCAGCTGGCGCGCTACAAGAAGGACCTGGCCGACCAGATGCGCATTGTCGAGGACGACGTGTTCACGCGCCTGGAAAAACTGCTGCACAACAAGACCGCCAACGGCGGCCCGAAGAAACTGGCCAAGGGCAGCAAGCTGACCAAGGATTATTTGCACAGCCTGGAGCCGCACCAGTGGTTCGACATCCGCGTGGCGGACGATGAGGTGGCCACGCAACTAGAGCAAGTCAAGGAAGGCCTGGCGCAGAAGCGCGTCGAGTTCGACGCGGCGTTCGAGCTGAAGAAGAAAAAGCTGACCCAGGGGGACGAGCTGCAAGCCGGCGTGCAGAAGATGGTCAAGGTGTACGTGGCGGTGAAGCGCCGCCTGCAGCCCGGCGACAAGATGGCCGGCCGCCACGGTAACAAGGGCGTGGTGTCGCGCATCGTGCCGGTGGAGGACATGCCGCACATGGCCGATGGCACCCCGGTGGACATCGTGCTGAACCCGCTGGGCGTGCCGTCGCGTATGAACATCGGCCAGGTGCTGGAAGTGCATCTGGGCTGGGCGGCGAAGGGGCTGGGCAAGAAGATCGCCCAGATGCTGGACGCTGAAGCCAAGACCGCCGACGTGCGCAAGCTGCTGGGCAAGATCTACAAGGGCGAGCAGGCTGACGAGGTTGCCGCGCTCAGCGACGCCGAAGTGGTCGAGCTGTGCCGCAACCTGAAAGCGGGCGTACCGTTTGCCACCCCGGTGTTCGACGGCGCTTCCGAAGCCGAGATCAAGGAATTGCTGGAGCTGGCCGACCTGCCGCGTTCCGGCCAGATACAGCTATACGACGGTCGCACCGGCGACGCCTTCGACCGCAAGGTGACCGTGGGTTACATGCACGTGCTCAAGCTGCACCACTTGGTGGACGACAAGATGCACGCGCGTTCGACCGGCCCGTATTCGCTGGTCACCCAGCAGCCACTGGGCGGCAAGGCGCAGTTCGGCGGCCAGCGATTCGGCGAGATGGAAGTGTGGGCGCTGGAAGCCTATGGCGCGTCCTACATCCTGCAGGAGATGTTGACCGTGAAGTCGGACGACGTGAACGGCCGCACCAAGGTGTACGAGAACATCGTCAAGGGCGACCACAAGATCGACGCCGGCATGCCGGAATCGTTCAACGTGCTCACCAAGGAAATCCGCTCGCTGGGTATCGACATCGATCTGGAACGTCACTAATCGGCTGCGTACAAGGTTAACTAAGGAGTTACCACATGAAATCAATTCTGGATCTGTTCAAGCAAGTCACGCAGAAGGAAGAGTTCGACGCGATCAAGATCGGTCTGGCTTCTCCCGAGAAGATTCGTTCCTGGTCCTATGGCGAGGTGAAAAAGCCGGAGACCATCAACTACCGCACCTTCAAGCCCGAGCGCGACGGCCTGTTCTGCGCCAAGATCTTCGGCCCGGTGAAGGATTACGAATGCCTGTGCGGCAAGTACAAGCGTCTCAAGCATCGCGGTGTGATCTGCGAGAAGTGCGGCGTGGAAGTGACTTTGTCCAAGGTGCGCCGCGAGCGCATGGGACACATCGAACTGGCTTCGCCGGTGGCGCACATCTGGTTCCTCAAATCGCTGCCGTCGCGTCTTGGCATGGTGCTGGACATGACGCTGCGCGACATTGAGCGCGTGCTGTATTTCGAAGCCTATGTGGTGACCGAGCCCGGCATGACCCCGCTGAACCGCGGCCAGTTGCTGTCTGAGGATGATTACCTTGCCAAGATCGAAGAGTTCGGCGACGAATTCCACGCGGTGATGGGCGCAGAAGGCATCCGCGCCCTGCTGCGCGCGCTGGACGTGCCGTCCGAGGTGGAGAAACTGCGCGCCGAACTGGAAGGCACAACGTCCGAAACCAAGATCAAGAAATACGCCAAGCGCCTGAAAGTGCTGGAGGCATTCCAGTCTTCTGGCATCAAGCCGGAATGGATGGTGATGGAGGTGCTGCCGGTGCTGCCGCCTGAGCTGCGCCCGCTGGTACCGCTGGATGGCGGTCGCTTCGCCACCTCCGACCTGAATGACCTGTACCGCCGCGTGATCAACCGCAACAACCGCCTGCGCCGCCTGCTCGAACTGAAAGCGCCGGACATCATCGTGCGCAACGAGAAGCGCATGTTGCAGGAGTCGGTGGACTCCTTGCTGGACAACGGTCGACGCGGCAAGGCGATGACCGGCGCCAACAAGCGTCCGCTCAAGTCGCTGGCTGACATGATCAAGGGTAAAGGCGGTCGTTTCCGCCAGAACCTGCTGGGCAAGCGCGTGGACTACTCCGGTCGCTCCGTGATCGTGGTGGGCCCGCAACTCAAGTTGCATCAATGCGGTCTGCCCAAGAAGATGGCACTGGAGTTGTTCAAGCCGTTCATCTTCGAACGTCTGGAGAAGATGGGGCTGGCCACCACCATCAAGGCCGGCAAACGCATGGTCGAGGCGGAAGAGCCCATCGTGTGGGATATCCTGGAAGAGGTCATCCGCGAACATCCGGTGATGTTGAACCGTGCGCCGACGCTGCACCGTCTGGGTATCCAGGCGTTTGAACCGATCCTGATTGAAGGCAAGGCGATCCAGTTGCATCCGCTGGTCTGCTCCGCGTTCAACGCCGACTTCGACGGTGACCAGATGGCCGTGCA
>JBBIIN010000053.1:0-9798 GCA_037446515.1 Gallionellaceae bacterium | reverse complement strand
GAGTAGTTGCCCTTCCACGGGATGCCGTGGCCGCGGTCCAGTTCCAGAATCCACTCGGCGGCGTTATCGAGGAAGTAGCGGTCGTGGGTGACGGCGACCACAGTACCGGGGAAGCGCACCAGGAATTGTTCCAGCCATTCCACCGATTCGGCATCGAGGTGGTTGGTGGGCTCGTCCAGCAGCAGCATGTCGGGCTTTTCCAGCAGCAGCTTGCACAGCGCCACGCGGCGCTTCTCGCCACCGGAAAGGTTCTTGATCACGGCATCCCAGTCCGGCAGGCGCAGCGCGTCCGCGGCGATGTCCATCTGGTGCTGGGCATCGCTGCCGCTGGTGGCGATGATGGCTTCCAGCCGTGCCTGCTCGGCGGCCAGTGCGTCGAAGTCGGCATCCGGCTCAGCATAGGCGGCATACACCGCTTCCAGCTTGGCTTGTGCTTCCATGACCTCGCCCAAGGCGGACTCCACTTCCTGGCGCACGGTCTTGCCCGGGTCGAGCTGCGGCTCCTGCGGCAGGTAGCCGATCTTGATATTGGGTTCGCGCTGCACCTCGCCGTCGTATTCCTTGTCCGCACCCGCCATGATGCGCAGCACGGTGGACTTGCCCGAGCCGTTCAGACCCAGCAGGCCGATCTTGGCGCCGGGGAAGAAGCTCAAGGAAATATCCTTGATGATCTGACGCTTGGGGGGAACGATCTTGCTCACGCGGAGCATGGACATGACGTATTGACCTTGGGCCATTTTATTGCACTTTCTGAATGGGAAACTGGGGGGCGTAGCTTACCGGAAAGCCGTGGGAACTAGAATCCTGATGCGTTTAACAGGCCGCCTGTGTCTGGAATCTGCCGCCACCTTGAGCTTGCGCACAAGGCCAACCGTATCGGACAACAGAACCAATAGACCAAATTGCGCCGCCAGCGCGCCGAGTTGGAGTGCGACACCGAGGAGAGCGATATCCCCAATAGGGCCGCAGTGAGGTCACCAGGCTGCGCAGCACCAGGGATTGTTGATGTTCGGAGAATTCCCTCTAATCGTCCTGCATGTCCCGTCCCGGAAACAGCACGTCGGTATAACCAAAGTTGCGCAGGTCGAGGATGCGCATGGGGTAAAGAATGCCATCAAGATGGTCGCATTCGTGCTGCACCACGCGCGCATGGAAGCCCGACACCGTGCGGTCTATGGGCGCCCCCTGCGCATCGCTCCCCTGGTAGCGCAGGCTGGCGTGGCGCGGCACCAGGCCGCGCATGCCGGGCACGCTCAGGCAGCCCTCCCAGTCTTCTTCCATCTCATCCGACAAGGGGGTGATAACGGGGTTGATGAGCACGGTCTGCGGCACGGTTTCCGCATCGGGATAGCGCGGGTTCTTCTCCACGCCGAAAATGACCACGCGCAGGTTCACGCCGATCTGCGGCGCGGCCAACCCGGCGCCGTCCAGCGCGCGCATGGTGTCGCGCATGTCCGCCAGCAGTTCGCGCAGGGCGCGGCTGGTGAAGTTGCTGACCGGCTCCGCACGCTGTAACAAACGCGTATCGCCCATGCGCAAGACTTCCCTAATCGCCATCGCATTCCACCAGGCATTCAAGGATCTTGCGCACGCGCGCCATCGCGGGTTGCGCCACGGCGCCGATCTGGTCCAGCGGGATGGCCTGCGCGCTGCCCCCGCGCCCGGCCGCATGGTTCACCACCACAGCGACCGCGGCATATTCCAGTCCCAGTTCACGCGCCAAGGCGGCTTCCGGCATGCCGGTCATGCCCACCATGTCCGCCCCCTCGCGCTCATAGCGATCGATCTCGGCGGCAGTCTCCAGGCGCGGCCCCTGCGTCACCGCATACACCCCGCCATCCAGGCAGCGCTCGCCCGCCTTGGCCGCCGACTCCAATATCTTGCGGCGCATGCCAACGCTGTAAGGCCAGGTGAAATCAATATGCGTTACCGGCTGATCGCGCCCGTCGTAGAACGTGAAGGCACGCCCGTGCGTGTAGTCGATGATCTGGTCGGGCGTCACCAGCGTCCCCGGCGTCAGGTCGGCGCGGATGCCGCCCACCGAGGCCACCGCGATCACGCGCCGGGCCCCCTGGTCGCGCAACGCCCACAGGTTGGCGCGGTAATTGACCAGGTGCGGCGGAATGGTGTGGCCGTAACCGTGGCGCGCGATGAACATCACCTCGTGCTGCTTGATGGTGCCGAAGGTGATCGGTCCGGATGGCTCGCCATACGGCGTGCGCATCACCTGCCGGTGAGTGATCTTGAGATTGCCCAGTTGGTTGAGGCCGGTGCCGCCGATGATCGCTAGCATGATTATTCCTTCACTGCGTAAATGGCGGGCAGGTTGCGCCACGCACCTTGCACATCCATGCCGAAACCGAATACGAAACGGTCCGGCAATTCCAGCCCCACGAAATCGGCATATAACGGCTTGGGCCTGCCATGCCGCTTGTCGGCGAACACCGCACAATGGAACTCCGCCGCACCCAGCGCCAGCACACGCTGGCGGATCGCCTGCATGGTCTCGCCCTCATCCAGCACATCGTCCAGCACCAGCACCGCCCTGCCCCGCACATTCTCGTGCGGCGCCACCTTCCAGTGCAACTCGCCGCCCTGTTTGCTGCTGCCATAGCGCGACACATGCAGGTAGTCGAAATCCAGCGGGAAATCGAGCAGCGGCAGCAGTTGCCCGGTGAATACCACCGCGCCGCCCATCACCGACAGCACCAGCGGATGCCTGTCTGCCAGCGCGCGGTTGATCTGCTGCGCAACCCGATGCAAGGCGGCCTGCA
Source organism: Gallionellaceae bacterium (assembly GCA_037446515.1). GTDB lineage: Bacteria > Pseudomonadota > Gammaproteobacteria > Burkholderiales > Gallionellaceae > Sideroxyarcus. Next base: position 7,024 of record JBBIIN010000053.1, on the reverse strand, counting down.
CCTGTGCCGGGTCGAACAACAGCTCGGCATCGGCCAGCACCTTGCGCGCACTGTCGTTATCCAGCATCACACCACCGTTTGCAGGTAAGCGGCAAACTGCTCGCGCAGTTCCTTATGCTTGAGTCCATACACCACCTGCGCTTGCAGATAGCCCAGCTTGGAGCCGCAGTCATAACGTATGCCGTTGAAGCGGTAGGCCAGCAATTGCTCTTCCTTGAGCAGTTGCGCGATGGCATCGGTGAGCTGGATCTCGCCGCCCGCGCCGGGGCGGATGTTCTCCAGATGATGGAAGATCCGCGGCGTCAGCAGGTAGCGTCCCACCACCGCGAGCGTGGAAGGCGCGTCCTCCGGCCTGGGTTTCTCCACAATGCCGTGCACTTGTTCGATGCCGATGGCGAGGCTGCTGCTGCTGACGATGCCGTACTGGCGGGTATGCGCGCGCGGCACATCCTGCACGCCGAGGATGGAACACTGGTAGCGCTCATACACATCCACCATCTGTTTGACGATGGGCGGCTCGCCGTCGATCAGGTCGTCGGCCAGGATCACGGCGAACGGCTCGTCCCCCACCACCGGCTTGGCGCACAACACCGCATGGCCCAGGCCGAGTGGCTCGGCCTGGCGGATGTAGATGCAGTTCACATGCCGTGGCACCACTTCTTGCACGATGCGCAACAGTTCCGTCTTGCCGCCGGCTTGCAGCGATGCTTCCAATTCGTAGGCCTTGTCAAAATGATCCTCGATGGCACGCTTGTGCCGTCCGGTGATGAACACCATGTCGGTGATGCCCGCCGCCACTGCCTCTTCCACCGCATACTGGATCAGCGGCTTGTCCACGATGGGCAGCATCTCCTTGGCCGTGGCCTTGGTGGCGGGCAAGAAGCGGCTGCCCAGGCCGGCTACAGGGAAAACGGCCTTTGTGATACGTTTCATTGATGCTCCATTTCGATTTTTTGCCATGAGTGATTCTTAGTGCCATAAAGACCGTTTATCGTAGTCCCGGCCACGACCTTCGTCGCGCGCCTGGCGATCATCGCGATTTGGACAGCAACGTGACTCATGCGGACTTAATCAGATGTTCCTTAAGCCCATTGCCGCAGCAATGGGCGACCGTAGCCAAACACCGCTTTTGTGATTTTCTGTTTCATGACGGTTCGTACTCTTTCAGTCGGTTCAATAACTGCTGCTCATCCCACACCGGCACGTTCAGTTCGCGGGCCTTGTCCAGCTTGCTGCCCGCCTCTACACCCGCCACCACACAGTCGGTCTTCTTCGACACCGAGCCCGCCACTTTCGCCCCCAGCGCTTCCAGACGCGATTTTGCCTCATCGCGGCTCAGGCTGGCGAGCGTTCCGGTCAGCACGAAGGTCTGACCGGCCAGCGGCAGCGCCCGCTGCGATGCGCCGTCATGTTCTTCCCATTGCACCCCCAGCTCGCGCAGCTGCTGCACCACTTCGCGGTTGTGCGCCTCGGCAAAAAAATCGTGGATACTCTGCGCCACTACCGGCCCTACATCCGGCACTTGCAGCAACTGCTCCGGCGTCGCCTGCATGATGGCGTCCAGCTTGCCGAAATGGCGCGCCAAGTCCTTGGCCGTGCTCTCGCCCACATGGCGGATGCCGAGCGCGAACAGGAAACGATTGAGCGTGGCACGCTTGCTCTGCGCCAGCGCATCGACCAGGTTCTGCGCGCTCTTCTCGGCCATGCGCTCCAATGCCGCCAGCGTCGCCACGTCCAGCCGATACAAGTCAGGCAGCGAGCGGATAATGTTCTCGTCCACCAGTTGCTCGACCAGCTTGTCGCCCAAACCTTCGATGTCCATCGCACGGCGTCCGGCGAAATGCAGGATGGCCTGCTTGCGCTGCGCCGCGCAGAACAGCCCGCCGCTGCAGCGCGCATCGGCCTCGCCTGCTTCGCGCACCACATGGCTGCCGCACACCGGGCAGGTGGCGGGCATCACGAAGGGTTGGGCATGGACAGGTCGGCGCTCCTGCACCACGCCGACCACTTCCGGGATCACATCACCCGCGCGGCGCACGATCACGGTATCGCCGATATGCACGTCCTTGCGGCGTATCTCGTCCTCGTTGTGCAGCGTGGCGTTGGAGACCGTGGTGCCGCCAACGAACACCGGCTCCAGCTTGGCCACTGGCGTCATCTTGCCGGTGCGTCCCACTTGCACCTCGATGTCGCGCAGGAGAGTGAGCTGCTCCTCGGCAGGATATTTGTGCGCCACCGCCCAGCGCGGTTCGCGTGAAACGAAACCCAGTTCGCGTTGCAGCGGAAGGCTGTTGACCTTGTACACCACGCCGTCGATGTCGAACGGCAGGGCATCCCGTTGCGCGGCGATGCGCTGGTGGAAAGCGGCCAATGCCTGCGCCCCGCGTACCACGGCACGCTCACCGCACACCGGCAGGCCGAATTTTTCCAGTGCATCGAGTACGGCATTGTGTGTGGCGGGCAATGCCCAGCCCTGCACCTCACCCAGACCGTAGGCGAAGAACGACAAGGGGCGCTGCGCCGCGAGCGCCGGATCGAGCTGGCGCAGGCTGCCCGCAGCAGCATTGCGCGGGTTGACCAACGTCGGCAGGCCTTTCTCACGCTGTTTCTCGTTGTATCGGTTGAAGTCTTTGCGTGACATGTAGACCTCGCCCCGAACCTCAAGCACCTCCGCCTTGCAATCCTTGAGATGCAACGGGATGCAATGGATGGTGCGCACGTTCTGCGTGACATCCTCGCCGGTCTCACCGTCGCCGCGCGTGGCGGCCTGTACCAACACACCACGCTCGTAGCGCAGATTGATGGCGAGTCCGTCGAACTTCAGCTCGCAGGCATATTCGATCTCATCGACTTTGCCCAGGGCATTCTTCACGCGCGTGTCGAAATGGAATGCGCCGCTGGCCTCGGTATCGGTCTCGGTGCGGATGGAAAGCATGGGCACGGCATGCTTCACCGGCGCGAAACCTTCCAACACACGTCCGCCCACGCGTTGCGTGGGCGAATCCGGCGTCAGCAGTTCGGGATGTTCCGCTTCGAGGGCTTGCAGTTCGCGGAACAGCTTGTCGTATTCCGCGTCGGGAATGGTGGGTGCATCCAGCACGTAGTAGGCATGGTTGTGCCGCTCGATCTCGGCGCGCAAACGGGCAATGTGTTGCGCGACTTCCATCAAGAGAACAGACGTAACGCCTGTGCGCCGCCGGGAGCGACGTCGCCTGCCAGCATGCGCGCTTCCACCGCTTCCACCTGCGCGCGTATCTGCGCCAGCGCGGCCTTGCCCAGCGCCACACGCTGGTCATCCACCAGCGTCGCGCGCAGCAGTGTGGCGATCTCCATGCCCAGCAGGGTCATCTCGTCAAAACGCCGGACCGGTTCTCCGACGCGTGGAATGTCGAGCAGCAAGGACAGACCGCCCACGCGCATCTGGTCCAGCGTATGGTGCTGGAACGGCGTGCCGTCCGCAGCGCCCAGGGTGAACAGGGTGGCGCCGCCCTCGCCTATCTGGTGGAAAGTGCCGTCGGCCTGCAGACTCATGCCGATCTGCTGCATGGCCTGCGCCACTTCGCTGCCGAACAGTTCGCGCCCGCCGCCGGGCAGGATGTTGAGGGCGATCATCTGATCCACCTCCGAACAGAACTTGTCCAGCTCGCGTGCGCGCTCGATGGCCGCATCGGCCAGCGGCAGCGTCATGTCGGCATCCAGTTTTCGCCCGATCTCGCCCAGCAGTTCGCGGAAATCATTCAGCCGCGTATCGCTGATCGCCCCGCTACGGTCCACCAGCAGCAGCGCGATCCTGACTGCGCTGTAAGAAGCACTGCTTTCCTGCACGAGACGTTCCCAGTTACCGCTCGCCGCGTTGCAACCGCAAGCCTGGACCGGCTTGCCATAATCGAAACGGCGCTGCCAGAAACCATCCAGCGCCTGCGCCGTGAGCGGGAATTTGAAATACAGGGTGACCACGTAATCGGCCTTATCGTCCGGGGACACACACGGCTCCTGCGATGACGCCTGGCCGGCGTCTTGTGCCAGGCGCTCGTCCAGCGCCTCGTCCGCTCCGGCCTCGAGCGGTTTCCCCGCAGCAACCGGCAAGGATTCGGAATATTCCCGGCCCAGACTGCGACGGTAGCGCCACTGCTGCCACAGGCCATAGAGATAGACGGCGGCCACGACGATGGCGCCGATGATCAACAGGACTAACTGGAATTCGCTCATCTTTTCCGCAAACAAAAATGACGTGCCGGATTCTATCGCAAATGGTTAGAGCGGAAGCTCGCCCTCGCTGATGCCGATCTTGCCGACCTCGTGCAGCGCCTTGATGAACTCGGCATCCTCATGTAACTGCGCCAGCGTGCGCGGATGCGGCTTGCCATGCATCTGCACCAGCCGCGCGCGGCTCACCGCAGGCATCTCCCGCTTCAGCCCCGCCAGCAACTCGTCCGCCGAATCCGGGCGATTGCACACCAGCACCATGTCCGCGCCCGCATCCAGCGCTGCCTCGGCGCGCTGCACGATACCGCCGGCCACCGTCGCCCCTTCCATGGAAAGGTCATCGCTGAAGATGCAGCCCTCGAACCCCAGTTCGCCGCGCAGGATGTCTTTTAGCCAGCGTTTGGAAAAACCGGCAGGCTTGTCGTCCACTTTGGGATAGATGACATGCGCGGGCATCACTGCGGTCAGGCCGAAATTCACCATCTGCCGGAACGGGATGAGATCGCATAACTCGATGTCGGTGTAGCTGCGCTCATCCACCGGAATATCCACATGCGAATCGGCACACACGTAACCGTGGCCGGGGAAATGCTTGCCCACCGTGGGCATCCCGCCCTGCTTTAAACCCAGCAACAGGCTGTGCGCCAGCTCCGCGATGGCCTGTGGCTCGGCATGGAAAGCACGGTCGCCGATCACGCTGCTCGCACCGTAATCCACATCCAGCACCGGAGCGAACGTGAAATCCACCCCGCAGGCGCGCAACTCCGAAGCAATCACGAATCCCACCTGCTGTGCCAGATGCTTCGCCCGCTTGGGATGTCGGTCATAGACCTTGCCCAACTCGCGCATCGGCGGGATGCGCGTGAAGCCCTCGCGGAAACGCTGCACCCTGCCCCCCTCGTGATCCACCGCGATCAACAGCGGCGGCGTGCGCAGGGCACGAATGGCGGCGGTCAGCTCGGCCAGTTGCGCGGGTGATTCATAATTGCGCGCAAATAAAATCACCCCACCCACCAGCGGATGCTGGAGCCGCACCTCGTCTTCCGGTGTCAATGTCTTGCCCAACACATCCAGCATCACCGGCCCCAAGCCCATCACTGCTCTCCTTCAAGAATAACGAAAGCCACCGTATGCTCGTGTTCGTCGCTAATGCTCAAATGGTGGCGAGTGATTCCAGATACACGCAAAAGTTGTTCAAGTTCGGGGGCGAAACGGAATTGCGGCTTGCCCAATGCGTCGTGTCCCACTTCGATGTTGTGTAGCGTGACAGGATGGCGCAGGCCTTGCCCGGTGGCCTTGGCGAATGCCTCCTTGGCGGCGAAGCGCTTGGCAAGGAAACGTGCCGGGTGCGCCTGCTGCGCGTACTCGGCGAGTTCGTTCGCGGTGAGCAGATATTCGGCAAAGGCAGCACCGTGACGCTGGCAGGCTGCCTCGATGCGGGCGACGCTGACGATGTCGGTGCCGATGCCGAAGATCACGGAACGAGCAAAGCTTTCATATTCTTCACCGCCTGCTCCAGCCCGATGAACAGCGCCTCGGAGATGATGGCGTGGCCGATGTTGAGTTCAGCGATGTGCGGGATGGCGACAATGGGGCGCACGTTATGGTAATGCAGTCCGTGCCCGGCATTGACCTGTATGCCCAAGGAATGCGCGTACAGCACCGCATCGTGGATGCGCTTCAGTTCGGCTTCGCGCGCGGGCATGCTGTCGGCATCAGCATATTTGCCGGTGTGGATTTCGATTACCGGCGCACCGGCGCGCTTCGCCGCATCGATCTGCTTCTCATCCGCATCGATGAACAATGACACGCGGATGCCTGCTTCCATGCAGCGTTGGGTGGCGCGCTGCACTGCGTCGAAATACTTCACCACGTCCAACCCTCCCTCGGTGGTCAGTTCCTCGCGCCGCTCCGGCACCAGGCAGATGTCGTGTGGCCTCACACGCAGGGCATTGTTTATCATCTCTTCAGTCACCGCACATTCCAGGTTCATGCGCGTCTGCAACATGCCACGCAGGATATTGACGTCGGCATCCTGGACGTGGCGACGATCTTCGCGCAGGTGGATAGTGATGGCATTGGCCCCGGCCTCCTCGCAGATCAGCGCGGCGCGCACCAGATTGGGATAACGCGCCCCGCGCGCCTGACGCAGCGTGGCGACGTGGTCTATGTTGAGTCCAAGCTTAATCATGGCTTTTCACCTTGTTGGAAAGCGCGCGCATTATAAGCCAGACTGCGGGCCACCCTGCACCATCCACACCGTCTGGGCGGCAGCCCGTGGCCGAGAGTCATTATACCGACCCCAAAACAGCCCCTTGTGTAGAGGCTGGGTTGCGGCAGCGAACCGGAGAAGTGGCTCCGTTCAATTGGACAGAATTTCCCATTTCTTAAGTGGAAACCTTGCGGTTAATGCCTACGCTGCTTTTTTCAGTGCGGGTACGAGATCGAGCAGTATCGGAAAATCGGCCTCGATGGCGAAGTGTGGAAGAACGATGAGAAGATCTCGGAATTCTTCTGGAATGAAGAGTTTCCGGAAAATCTGGGAAAGGCTTAAACTGCCCGCCATGAAAATCATCTACAGACAGCACGCCGTTAAGCGGATGCACGAAAGAGGCATCACGGAAGAAGAGATAGAACAAGCGATAGCGAGCGGAAGCATTATCGAGAGCTACCCAAACGATACTCCGTTCGCCAGTGCCTTGCTTCTTGGAATGGCCGGAATAAGAGCGATACACGTAGTTTATGCCGATGATGTTCAGGAAAGCATTCGCATCATCATCACCGTTTACATACCAGACGCTGCGATCTGGAATGAAGA
>JBBIIN010000052.1:0-10680 GCA_037446515.1 Gallionellaceae bacterium | reverse complement strand
AGGGCATCATGATGACGGCCTTGCATAAACGTTACGCCTTGCTGCTGTGCTTGCTATTGCCTGTGATGAGCCAGGCCGAGCCCATCGCGCGGATCGAATCGGTGCAGGGCGTGGTGTCGGTGGAGCATGCCGGACAACCCAGTCATGCGCTGGCGCAAGGCAGCACACTGGAGCAGGGCGACACCATCGTCACGCAATTCGGCAGTCATGCGAAGGTGGTGTTTGCGGATCAAACACAGGTGGTGGTGCGTCCAAATTCGCGGCTGCTGGTGGCGAGTTATACCTACCAGGAGCTGAAGCCGGCGGAAGACTCGTTCGTAATGAACTTGTTGAAGGGCGGCCTGCGCCAGGTGACAGGACTGATTAGCCGCAACAAGGGCGCGTATCAGTTGCGCGCGCATACCGCGACGCTAGGTATCCGCGGCACGGACTTCGTGGCGCGCTTGTGCGACGGGCTGGATTGCGAAATGGAACAGGAAGCTGCCGAGAAAACGCAGGACAAGACCAGTGCCTCCTCAGGCACGGCAGGCAAGGCGGTGTGGGTGCAGGGAACGGTGAATGTGCGCGGTGTGGATGGCATGACACGCAAGCTGTCGATGGCCTCGCCGCTGTTCGAGGGCGACATACTCAGTTCCGAGGCGGACGGCAGTGCGGGTTTGGTGATGCTGGACAATACGCGGCTGGTGTTGCCCAGGCTGTCGCGCATGAAAGTTTCCGAATATCGCTTCATCGCATCCCGGGCCAACGAGGGCAGCATGGCACTCGATCTGTTGAAGGGTGGCATGCGCGTGGTGACCGGACTGCTCGGCAAGCTGAACCGCGACAAGGTCAAGTTCCGCGCAGCCACCGCCACCATCGGCATACGCGGTACGGCGTTCGATATGGTGTGCGCCAGCAAGGATGCCGCTTCTCCGGAGGGCGGGAAATATGAAATGGCGGAATGCGGCGGCGCGGATGGCGAACTGCATGTGGCGATGCGCAGCGGCGAGATCAGCCTGAGCGGGGAGAGCGCCAGCATCGTGGTGGGAGCGGGTCAGAATGCCGTCATTCCGCAGGCCAGCGCAAAGCCGGAACTGCTGGGCACGCCGCCTGTGCTGCTGGATACACAGACACCGAAACCAGAAGACATCAAGGTGGATGCCGGCAAACTGTTTGGTACGGATACCGGCAACAAAATCCAGCCGGGTGTCTATGTCTCAGTGAATTCCGGCCAGGTGGCCATGACCGCCCCGGGTGGCGAGATCTTGATGGCCCGCGGAGAGGCTGGTTTCACGGGTGCGTCGCAGATACCAGTGCAACTGCCTTCCGTGCCGGCCTTTATGGACAGGGACTCGGTGCTTTCGAGGTATACTTTTACGGCTCCTGCCTTGTGCCAGTGATATGTATGTGCGGTTAGCGAGGCTGGATTCAGCGCTGGTTCTTCAAGGTGGAAAAACCAAGAAGCCCAATCTGAATCGCCCCGGGTTTTGAGGAGGCTCACAAGGATTCTTCGCAGCGCAGGAATTGGCCTTCTTATGCTTGTGTTTTGCCATGCACCGATGATTGCCCGCACAGGGATTCTTTCCTGTGCATGGGTTGGCTGATGTGGGCTTCTTTGAACGTGCAGCACAGGGATTGGCAGCGCCGCAGGGAGCAGCCAGTGCCGCGCCGCTCATGGCGGCCAGCGCACCGGAGGAAATCAAAGTTTTGGCTAAATGATGGAATTGCATGCTGGTCTCTTTGAAATGTAGGCATGGTCTAAATGGCCGATGCGCTACTTAGTCGCGTCACACCGGTTTCCCTTACAGAGACCCAAAGCATTTGCAAAAACGCTTATTGGTTGTCCGATTGCACCATAAGGGCTATATTGCGCTCCGGGAGCGACAATATGCCAAGCGATAATCATAATAAGCGTGCTGTACTCGAAGCACGGCACCATGATCCCTTCTCCTATCTGGGATTACATCAAATCAAATCAGAGTGGGTGTTGCGGGTGTTCCAGCCTTATGCGGCGGAGGTTGCCGTGCAGGATGGGCGCGGCTGGCAACCTTTGGCGCGCGCCGACGCGGCTGGGCTGTTCGTCTGGCGTGGCAAGGGCTCTCTTCCGACCCCCTGCCTGTTGCAACTGAATTTCCATCAACACGTGCTGGAAGTGCATGATGCCTACACCTTTGCCAGCAGCATCAGTGACCATGACCTGCACCTGTACTCGCAGGGTCGTCTGGAGCAGGCTTACCGTATGCTGGGGGCGCACCACATGGAGTTGCAGGGCGTGTGGGGCGTGCGTTTTGCGGTGTGGGCGCCGAATGCGGGGCGGGTCAGTGTGGTGGGTGATTTCAACGGTTGGGATGGCCGCGTGCATGCGATGCGCAGCTTGGGCAGCAGCGGTGTGTGGGAGATATTCGTACCCGATATTGGCCCGGGCGAGTTCTACAAGTTTGAGATACGCAACCGGCATACCGGCCAGGTGCTGACCAAGACAGATCCCTACGGTTTCGGTTTCGAGATGCGCCCGGGGACGGCTTCGCGGGTGACCCGGCTGGGCGGTTATGGGTGGCGCGATTCGGCCTGGATGGAGCAACGCGCTGTGCGCGATTGGCAGCATCTGCCGCTGAACGTGTATGAGGTGCATGCCGGTTCCTGGAAGAAGCATTGGGACGGGCGTTTCTACAATTTCCGCGAGCTGGCCGAAAGTCTGGTGTCCTATGTGCAGGAGATGGGCTACACGCATATCGAGCTGATGCCGGTCAGCGAGCATCCTCTGGATGAGTCCTGGGGTTACCAGACCACCGGCTATTTCGGCGTGACCAGCCGTTACGGCACGCCCGATGATTTCCGCTATTTTGTGGATTGCTGCCATGTCGCCGGCATCGGCGTAATCCTGGACTGGGTGCCCGCGCATTTCCCAAAGGACGGTTGGGCGCTGTCGCGTTTCGACGGCACCGCACTGTATGAGCATGAGGATCCTCGCCTGGGCGAGCACCAGGACTGGGGCACGCTGATCTTCAACTATGGCCGTAATGAAGTGCGCAATTTCCTGCTGGCCAATGCGCATTACTGGCTGGGCGAATTTCACATCGACGGGTTGCGCGTGGACGCGGTGGCATCCATGTTGTATCTGGATTATTCGCGCAAGGCGGGCGAATGGCTGCCAAACAAATACGGCGGGCGCGAGAACATCGAGGCGGTGGAGTTCTTCCGCGAGTTGAACGTGATGACGCACGAGCGCTTCCCCGGTTCGCTGACCATCGCGGAAGAGTCAACCTCCTGGCCCATGGTGTCGCGTCCGACCTACATTGGCGGGCTGGGTTTCTCCATGAAGTGGAACATGGGCTGGATGAACGATACGCTGTCCTACATGGAACGCGATTCGGTGCATCGCCGATATCACCAGAACGTGCTGACTTTCGGCCAACTGTATGCCTATACCGAGAATTTTGTGCTGCCGTTCTCGCACGACGAGGTCGTGCATGGCAAAAAATCCCTGCTGGACAAGATGCCGGGTGATGCCTGGCAGAAATTTGCCAACCTGCGGCTGCTGTTCACCTATCAGATGACCAATCCCGGCAAAAAGCTGAATTTCATGGGCAACGAGTTCGCCCAGGGGGTGGAGTGGAAGGTGGGGGCGGAAGTGGACTGGTATCTGCTGGGGCGCAGCGAGCATAGCGGAGTGCAGGTGCTGGTGCGCGACCTGAACCGGCTCTACCGCGAGATCCCGGCGCTGCACGAGCAGGATTTTTCGCATGAAGGCTTCGCCTGGATAGACTGCGACAATGCCGAGCAATCGGTGCTGGTCTATCGGCGCATCGCGCGCGACGGTTCGGAGGTGGTTGTGGCTCTGAACTTCACACCGGTGCCGCGACACGCCTACCGTGTGGGCGTGCCGGACAAGGGAGGGTACCGCGAGATATTCAATAGCGACTCGCATTATTACGGTGGCTCCAACATGGGGAATGGCTATGGTCTCTACACCACGGAGGCACCGTGCAACGGATACGGGCAGTCCATCGAAGTGGTGCTGCCGCCGCTGGCCGGCATTGTGCTGCAAAGGATGCGCTGAAGCACAGGGAGCGCCGCCGCAGGGTGAAGAAGGATACGGGCAGGACAAACAGGTTCAGATGGGTTTAGAAATGTCTCTATTAACGCAATCTCCGGCTTGGCAAGCGCTGCATCAACATCAACTCTCCCTGCGGCAATTTTCTCTGCGTCAGGCGTTCGCGGCCGATCCGCAACGCTTTGAGCGTTTCTCGCTGCGCCTGGATGACTTGCTGCTCGACTATTCCAAGAATCTGATCCAATCGGAGACGATGCCGCTGCTGTTTGCCTTGGCGCGGCAGGCGCGGCTGGAGGAGTGGCGAGAGCGCATGTTCGGCGGCGACCGGATCAACTTCACCGAACATCGCGCTGTGCTGCATACCGCCCTGCGCGCGGCCACAGATCCAAAACATGCGCCGGTGCGCGTGGATAACATTGACGTGCTGCCCGGCATCCGCCATGTGATGGAGAAGATGCGTCTGTTCTGCAATAGTGTGCACAACGGCGTATGGCGTGGCTATTCCGGCAAGGCGATCACCGATGTAGTGAACATCGGCATCGGCGGCTCCTACCTGGGGCCGCTGATGGCGTGCCAGGCCTTGCAGCCGTATGCCGATGGCCGGCTACGCGCGCATTTCGTCTCCAACGTGGACGGGACGGACCTAGCGAGCAATCTGGCGCGCCTCGACCCGGAGACCACGCTGTTCATCGTCGCTTCCAAGACCTTCACCACCCAGGAAACCCTGATGAATGCGCGCTCGGCGCGTGCATGGCTGCTTGATCGCGCCGGCGATGCGCAGCATGTGGCCAAGCATTTCGTGGCGCTGTCCACCAATGCAAAAGAAGTGACGGCATTCGGTATCGATCCCTCCAACATGTTCGAATTCTCTGACTGGGTTGGTGGCCGTTATTCGCTTTGGTCGGCCATTGGGTTGTCCATCGCACTGTACGTTGGCATGGATAATTTCGAAGAGTTGTTGCGTGGCGGCTATGACATGGACGTGCATTTCCGCACCGCGCCGCTGGAGCAGAACATGCCGGTGGTGCTTGGCTTGATAGGCATCTGGTACCGCAATTTCTTCGGTGCGGCGAGCTATGCCATCCTGCCTTACGACCAGTCCATGCAGTATTTCACCGACTATTTTCAGCAAGCCGACATGGAGAGCAATGGCAAGCGCGCGGATCGCCAAGGTGAAGTGGTGGACTATGCCACCGGGCCGGTGCTGTGGGGCGGCACGGGCACCAATGGCCAGCACGCCTATTACCAGTTGATCCACCAGGGCACGCAGATGATCCCGGCGGATTTCATCGCGCCGGCGCGCAGCCATTATGCGCTGGGCGAACATCATTCCACACTGCTGTCGAACTACTTCGCGCAGACGGAAGCGTTGATGCGCGGCAAGACGACAGACGAAGCGCGGGCGGAACTCAAGGCGCAAGGCATGGCAGCGGATGCCATAGCCGAGCTGCTGCCGCACAAGGTATTCGAGGGCAACAAGCCGACCAACTCCATCCTGTTCGATTTGTTGACCCCGCGTACACTTGGGCGTCTGATCGCCCTGTATGAACACAAGATCTTCGTGCAAGGCATCATCTGGAATCTGAACTCCTATGACCAGTGGGGTGTGGAGCTGGGCAAGCAGCTTGCCGCGCACATCCAGCCCGAACTGCGCGACGGGCGCTCCGTGCATAGCCACGACGCCTCCACCAACGGGCTCATCAACCATTACAAATCCTTGGCGAGAAAATCATGAGGCGCATCCTGTTTGCCACATCGGAAGTGCATCCGTTGATCAAGACCGGCGGTCTGGCCGATGTCAGCGCGTCGTTGCCGGCCGCCTTACAGGAATTGAAGCAGGACGTGCGGCTGCTGATCCCCGGATACAGCCAGGTGCTGGATGGTCTGGAGAACAAAAAGGTGGCGGCCTCGTTCCCGGTATTTGCCGGGCAACCGCCAGTGAAGCTGTTGAGCGCCCGGATGCCGGGAACCAAGGTGCCGGTATATGTGCTGGATGCACCACAATATTTCTGCCGCGTGGCGGGCCCATATCATTACCATCTGGGCGGCGATTGGCCCGATAACCCGATGCGCTTTGGCATGCTGTCCAGGGTAGCGGCATTGCTGGTCAGCAGCGATACGCCGGTGGGTTGGCAGGCCGAGCTGGTGCACTGCAACGACTGGCAGACGGGGCTGGTGCCGGCCTATCTCAAACTGGGCAAGCCGGGGCAGGCGAAGAGCGTGATGACTATCCACAACATCGCTTTCCAAGGTAATTTTGAGCGTGCTTGGTCCGCGCCACTTGAGATACCCGCCTCGGCATTCAACCTGCATGGGGTGGAATTCCACGGCCACCTGTCGTTCCTGAAATCGGGATTGCAGTTCGCTGACCGCATCGTGACGGTCAGCCCGACCTATGCGCACGAGATACAGGCGACCGAGATGGGCTATGGCATGCAGGGTTTGCTGACGGCGCGCAAGGCCGATGTCAGCGGTATCCTCAACGGCATTGATGAAGATGAATGGAATCCGGCGACGGACAAGTATCTCGAAATACGCTATGACCAGCATGACCTGTCGAAGAAGACACAGGGAAAACTGGTCTTGCAGAAGAAACTGGGGCTGGAGGTCAACGAGCACGCACCGCTGTTGGGTGTGGTCAGCCGCCTGACTTATCAGAAAGGATTGGACCTGCTACTGGAATGCCTGCCTGCCGTGCTGGAGAGCGGGGCGCAATTGGTGGTGCTGGGCAGCGGCGAAGCGGAGTTTGAGCGGCGTTACCAGCAACTGGCGCAGCGCTATGCGGGGCGCGTGTCGGTTACCATCGGCTTCAACGAGGCGCTCTCCCATCAGATCATGGCGGGCGCGGACATCTTCCTGATGCCGTCGCGTTTCGAGCCGTGCGGCCTGAACCAGATGTATGGCATGCATTACGGCACACCGCCTTTGGTGCGGCGTACCGGCGGGTTGGCGGATTCGGTCATCAACGCCAGCCTGGAGGGCGGCACGGGGTTCGTATTCGACGATGCAGGTGCGCAGGCCCTGCAACAGACCATCAAGTGGGCCATCGAATGCTACCGCGACCCCAACACCTTCCGCCGCATCCAACTCAATGGCATGCGGCACGATGTGGGCTGGCGGCACAGCGCGCGACTTTATCTGGAACTGTATAACAATATATTGGGGAAGTGACACGGAGTAGCAATCAACAGGGAGAGCATCATGGCACAGGATATGCATTCACCGCGCTTCATCAGCGCACTCACGAAAAATACGGTCGCATTGGTATTGGCGGGCGGGCGGGGCAGCCGGCTGCACAATCTGACCGACTGGAACGCCAAGCCGGCGGTGCAGTTCGGCGGCAAGTTCCGCATCATCGACTTTCCCATGTCCAACTGTATCAATTCCGGCATCCGCCGCATCGGCGTGGTCACGCAATACAAGGCGCACACCTTGATCGAACACATCCAGAAGGGCTGGGGTTTTCTGCGCGGCGAATTCAACGAATTCGTTGCTTTGTTGCCGGCGCAACAGCGCATCCAGGAGGAGTGGTATCGCGGCACGGCGGACGCGGTGTTCCAGAACATTGACATCCTGCGCGGCTATAACCCGGAATATATCGTCATCCTGGCCGGCGACCATATTTACAAGATGGACTACGGCGAGATGCTGGCGGCGCATGTGCGCAGCCAGGCCGATATGACCATCGGCTGCATCGAGGTATCGGTGGCGGAGGCCAGCGGCTTCGGTGTGATGACCGTGGATGAGGAAGACCGCATCATCAAGTTCAGCGAGAAGCCGGCCAATCCGACCGAGATACCGGGCAAGCCTGGTCGCGCCCTTGCCAGCATGGGCATCTATGTGTTTAACGCCAAATTCCTGTATGAACAACTGGTGCGCGATGCCGACACCAAATCCTCCACACACGATTTCGGCCACGATATCATTCCTTACCTGATTGAACGTTACCGTGTTTATGCGCACCGTTTTGAGCAGAGCTGCGTGGGGATGAAACAGGGCGGATGCGCTTACTGGCGCGACGTGGGCACCATTGATGCCTACTGGGAAGCCAATATGGAGATGGTGAGCGTGGTTCCTGACCTGGACTTGTACGATAAAAGCTGGCCGATCTGGACCTATCAGGAGCAATTGCCGCCCGCCAAGTTCGTGTTCAATGACGATGACCGGCGCGGTGAAGCCATTGATTCCATGGTGTCCGGCGGCTGCATCATCAGCGGCGCGCGCGTCCAGCATTCTCTGCTGTTCTCCGATGTGCGGGTGGGTGAGCGCAGCAACGTCAGCGATTCGGTCATCCTGTCCGGTTGTCGCGTCGGAAAGAGCGCCAAGCTGCACCGCGTGGTGCTGGACAACAAGTGCGAGATACCCGACG
The DNA here is from genome assembly GCA_037446515.1 of Gallionellaceae bacterium. Lineage (GTDB taxonomy): Bacteria > Pseudomonadota > Gammaproteobacteria > Burkholderiales > Gallionellaceae > Sideroxyarcus. The sequence continues at coordinate 2,278 of JBBIIN010000052.1, read as the reverse complement.
GGATGCAGATTGGTTTCAATCGCGAGGAGGATGCCAAACGTTTTCATGTGTCAAAAGGGGGCATTACCTTGGTTACCCCTGATATGCTCGGGCAATCCATCCATCACGTCAGATAAACGGTTTCCCCTGTAAATAACTATGCTGCACCGGAATAAGAAGAATCATCACAAGAAGTTGCAACTGATCTTGTGCTGGCACATGCACCAGCCGGATTATCGCGATTACCTGACGGGCGAGTTCACGCTGCCTTGGACCTATCTCCATGCCATGAAGGATTACACCGACATGGCCTACCATCTGGAGCAACATCCCAAGTCCAAGGCAGTGGTGAATTTCGTGCCCATCCTGGTTGAGCAACTGCTCGATTACGAGCAGCAGTTCAAGTCCGGGCAGGTGCATGACCGTCTGCTGCGCATGCTCTGCCATGAGCGGCTGGATGACTTGGGCGAAGAGGAGCGCTTGCATATCCTGGATAGTTGCTTCAAGAGCAACCACACCAAGATGTTGCAACCTTACCGTGCCTACCAGCACCTGTTCGACTTGCAAAAGATGATGGAGGGGCGCGGGCGCGAGACCGTGACCTACCTGTCCGGTCAGTATCTGGCCGATCTGCTGGTGTGGTATCACCTAGTGTGGATGGGGGAGAGTGTGCGGCGCGGCAGCGAGGTCGTGGCGCGGCTGATGAGCAAGGGCAGCCAGTTCAGCTATGCCGAGCGCATGGAGCTGTTCACGCTGATCGGCGAGTTGATCGCCGGTATCGTCCCACGCTACCGCAATCTGGCGGAGCGCGGCCAGGTAGAAATATCGACCACGCCCTACAATCATCCCATCTTGCCGCTGTTACTCGATTTCAACTCGGCACGCGAGAGCGAACCTGAAGCACCGCTGCCGCAAGCGAACTACTACCCAGGCGGACTGCGCCGCGCGCAGGCGCATCTGGCGAGGGCGGTGGAGAGCCATATCCGCCATTTCGGCGCAGCGCCCAAGGGCATGTGGCCGTCGGAGGGCAGTCTATCCAGGCCGACCCTAAAGCTGCTGGGCGAGCACGGCTGCCGCTGGACGGCGACCGGGCAGGCCGTACTGGTGCATAGCTTGCAGCGTGAGATGAACGGCAACGGCCTACAGGGCAAACCGGCCTATCTGTACAAGCCTTATCTCATGGAAGACATGGAGCGGCCAGTGTACTGTTTCTTTCGTGATGACCAGTTGTCGGACCGCATCGGTTTTGAATATGCCAAATGGAAAGGAGATGATGCGGCTGCCGATTTCATCCACCAGCTGGAGGAGATTTACCATCGCACCGCCGGGGAACAGGATCCGGTGGTTTCCATCATTCTGGATGGCGAGAACGCCTGGGAGTATTACCCCTACAACGGCTATTACTTCCTTTCCGAGCTATACGCCAAGCTGGAAGGGCATCCGTTCATCCGTACGGTCACGTTCGAAGAGTGCGTGCGCGGTATCGAGTCTCAAGAAATTCACACCGCTGCTGGACATCTGAAACAGATGGTCTCGGGCAGCTGGGTCTATGGCACTTTCAGCACCTGGATTGGTTCACCGGACAAGAACCGCGGCTGGGACCTGTTGTGCGAAGCCAAACGCAGTTATGACATTGTGTCCAACAGCGGACGCTTGAGTGCGGAGGAGTTGCGCCTAGCCACCGAGCAGCTGGCCGACTGCGAGGGCTCCGACTGGTTCTGGTGGTTCGGCGACTACAACTCGGCGCTGAGCGTATCTTCCTTCGATCGACTGTTCCGGCAGAACCTGTCCAACCTGTATCGCCTGCTCAAGCTGCCGGTTCCGGTGGATTTGCAGCATGTCATCAGTGTGGGCGGAGGCGACCCGGATGCGGGTGGAACCATGCGCCGCTCGGAATAGGCTAAGTCATCGTGGCGTTACCATTGCTGATCGGGGTGGATGTCGGCGGCACCAATTTCCGTCTGGGGGCGCAGGGCAAGCAGGTGTAGCAGGTGTGCTGTGGCTTGGGGATGGGGATGGGGAACGTGCTTCCACCGCCTATGGTGAATACAGGCTGTCTGGCGTGGAGGGCGGCGATCTGATCTAAATCGGCCTTGGTACGTGGGGCGGGCTGGTGTTGCGCGGTCAGTTGAATATTGGCATTTCCGTGGCGCAGCATCAGGCGGGCATGATAGGTGCGGCCCAGCTTGTCGGCGAGTTGAGTATTTTCCAATCCTGACATGAGCCTGAACGGAAGTGGTTTTGAGGATTTGCTCAGGCGGCGCGTTGTTGGGATTGATTGATTGAAAGAGTTTTGTCC
>JBBIIN010000051.1:0-10763 GCA_037446515.1 Gallionellaceae bacterium | reverse complement strand
GTGAACATCAGCGGCAAGCTGTACAACGCCGTGCAGTACGGCCTGAACGACAAGGAAGAGATCGACTACGACGAAGTGCAGCGTCTGGCGACGCAGCACAAACCCAAGATGATCGTGGCGGGCGCTTCGGCCTACGCACTGGTTATCGACTGGCAGCGCTTCCGTCAGATTGCCGACAGCGTTGGTGCCTACCTGTTCGTGGACATGGCGCACTACGCAGGCCTGGTTGCGGCGGGCTATTACCCCAACCCGGTCGGTATCGCCGACTTCGTGACCACCACCACGCACAAGACGCTGCGCGGCCCGCGCGGCGGCCTGATCCTGGCCAAGGCCAAGCATGAGAAGGCGCTCAATTCGGCGATCTTCCCGCAACTGCAAGGCGGCCCGCTGATGCACGTCATCGCCGCCAAGGCGGTGGCGTTCAAGGAAGCGGCGAGCAAGGAGTTCAAGGAATACCAGAAGCAAGTCATCGACAACGCGCGCGTGATGGCCAAGGTGCTGACCGAGCGCGGCGTGCGCATCGTCTCCGGCCGCACCGACAGCCATGTGTTCCTGGTCGATCTGCGCGCCAAGAAGCTGACCGGCAAGGATGCCGAGGCTGCATTGGGCAAGGCGCACATCACTGTCAACAAGAACGCCATCCCCAACGATCCGGAGAAGCCGTTCGTCACTTCCGGCATCCGCATCGGCTCACCGGCGATGACCACGCGCGGTTTCAAGGAGCTGGAAGCCGAGAAACTGGCTCACCTGATCGCCGACGTGCTGGATGCACCGAGCGACGAAGCGGTGATCGCGCGCGTGGCGGGCGAAGTGAAGAAATTGACCACTGCCTTCCCGGTCTACGGCGCGTAAATATCGGCCATGCGTTGCCCGTTCTGCAAAGGTCCCGACACCCAGGTGGTGGACACGCGGGAGAACGAGGAGGGCGACAGTATCCGCCGCCGCCGTCGCTGCCTGTCGTGCGACAAGCGCTTCACCACCTACGAGATGGTGGAGATGCGCATGCCGCAGGTGGTCAAGCAGAACGGCATGCGTAGCGAGTTCGATGAAGAAAAACTGCGCACCAGCTTCACGCGCGCGCTGCACAAGCGCCCGGTGCCGACCGAACTGGTGGATGCCGCCATCGACAACGTCACCCAGAAAGTCTTTGCCAGCGGCGAGCGCGAGATTCCTTCGCGCCAGATCGGCGAGCTGGTGATGAAAGAGCTGCTCAAGCTGGACAAGGTGGCTTACATCCGCTTCGCCTCGGTGTACAAGAGCTTCCAGGATGTGGACGATTTTTCCGATGCCATCAATGCGGTCAGCAAACGCACGCCGCGCCGCCGCAATACCGACTGAACATGTTGACCGCCGCTGACAGTCAGTGGATGGCGCATGCGCTGCAACTGGCCGGGCGCGGGCTGCACACCACCACGCCCAATCCCCGCGTCGGCTGCGTCATCATCAAGCACGAACAACTCGTCGGCGCAGGCTGGCACCAGCGCGCAGGTGAAGCGCACGCCGAGGTACATGCCCTGCGTGCCGCAGGCGACAAGGCGCGCGGTGCGACGGCCTATGTCACGCTGGAACCATGCAGCCATCATGGGCGCACGCCACCCTGCGCCGATGCGCTCATCGCGGCAGGCGTGGCGCGCGTGGTCGCCGCCATGCAGGATCCCAACCCCAAGGTCGCAGGACAAGGCATCGCTCGGTTGCGCGCTGCCGGGATGGAGGTGGAATGCGGATTGATGGAAAGCGCGGCGCGTGAACTGAATATCGGCTTTTGTTCGCGCATGGAACGCGGCATGCCGTGGGTGCGCAGCAAGATCGCCGCCAGCCTCGATGGCCGTACCGCGCTGGCGAATGGCGTCAGCAAATGGATCACGGGTGAGGCGGCGCGGCAGGACGTGCAGCACTGGCGCGTCCGTTCCTGTGCGGTGCTCACCGGCATAGGCACTGTGCTGGCCGACGACCCGCAACTCAACGTGCGCGATGTTGCGGTCGAACGCCAGCCTTTGCGTGTAGTGCTGGACAGCGGACTGCGCATGCTGCCGAGTGCCGCTATCCTGCGCGGCGGCAATGTGCTGATCTACGCTACCTCCAGTGATGCGCGCAAGATCGCCGCGCTGCGCGAGGCAGGCGCAGAGGTTGTTGTGTTGACTGGTGAGGCAGAGAGCGTGGATTTGGTCGCCGCGCTGCGCGACCTCGCGCGGCGCGGCATCAACGAAGTGCTGGTGGAGGCGGGCAGGACGCTGAACGGTGCGCTGTTTCAGGCCGGCTTGGTGGACGAGCTGGTGCTGTATCTCGCGCCGCAACTGCTGGGTGATATGGCGCGCGGCATCGCCGCGCTGGGCGAACTGACTGCGCTGGAGCAGCGCATCGCACTGGTATGGCAGGACGTGCGGCAGGTCGGCAGCGATTTGCGTATCGTGGCGCGCGTGAAGGGATAGGAGACAATATGTTCAGCGGGATTGTGGCCGATGTCGGTCATATCAGGACGGCGCAGGATAGGGATGGCGGCTTGCGTCTGACCGTGGCCACGCGCGCATTGGGCATGGAGGACGTGCAGCTCGGCGACAGCATCGCGGTGAACGGCGTATGCCTGACCGTGGTGGCGCTGGACGGCAACGATTTCACGGTCGATGTTTCGCGCGAGACGCTGAACTGCACCACCGGCCTGGAGCAGCAGGGTGCGCCGGTCAACCTGGAAAAGGCGCTGCGCCTGTTCGACCGGTTGGGCGGGCATCTGGTCAGCGGCCATGTGGATGGCGTGGGCGAGGTAGTAGCGTTCAACGACATCGGCGAAAGTTGGCGGCTGGTCGTGCACGCGCCGCGGTCGCTGGCGAAATACATCGCGGCCAAAGGTTCCATCACCATCAATGGCGTCAGCCTCACCGTCAACCGTGTGGCAGGTGCCGAATTCGAAGTCAATCTCATTCCGCACACCCTGCAAGTCACCACGCTACATGCATTGGCGGCAGGCGCACGGGTGAATCTGGAGATCGACCTGGTGGCGCGCTATGTCGAGCGCATGCTGTCCGGGGAGGCAAATAACGGCAGCTGAAAAAAGTCATGGCCTGTGCCGAAAATTGTCCACCAGTCAGGATGGGTCGGGAAATTTGCGCATGGAGATTGGATTAAATTTAATTTAATCAGTAGATTGGAGTGCTGGTGTCGAGTGGCAAGTATCTTGCTAAATGCAGAATGCCGCTGTGTCGTTCAGCATGTGTTTCAAGCAGTGGTTATTTTTATCTTCAGGAGACATCCATGAAAAAGACGGTCATTTTATCTATCGCTTTGTTGGCCTCCGCCTATGCGGTCGGAGCTTCCGCTGCTGCCGTGACGGCAACCTTTCCGCCGACCGCCCCTGCGAAAGCGGCCACGCTGGTAACTGCTCCTGCTCCCGTTCCTGTTCCTGTTATTGCACCAGCGGTGGCTCCATCAGCGGCTCCCGCCGCCACTGCGACCTTTCCTGCCGGGGTTCCGGTGAAAGCGGCGACAACGGTGACTGCTCCGGTTCCAGTTGCCACGCCAGTATCCGGAAAAAAGGATGAAGCGGAGGATACTGAACGTCATCAGGGCGTCGAAGATACGGATCGCGACTCTGGAGATAAAGACACCGAGCGTCATTCGAAGCACTGAGTCGATTTTCAGGAACGAAATAAAAAAGGCACGCTAGCGTGCCTTTTTTATTTCGTTCCTGACATGCATGCCTAGAACACCAGGCCTATCTGCACCACGGTGTCGAATCCGCCGGAGCTTTGTTCCGAGCTGACGGTGGTCTGGGTATTGAGTTTGGCAGAAGGGCCGAGGTACATGCCCAGATTGAAGAAGCCGTGGCTTGCGAAGCGCTTCAGGTAACCGCCGCCGAAGTAGAGGTTGGTAGTGGATGCCGAACCCGCTGGCGTGTTGACCAGCAGTGCCTCCTCCGTGCGCGACCAGTTGAGCAGCGCCAGACCTGCATAGAAACTGGAGTTCTCTTCCGGGCGGAACAGATATTCGACGAAGGGGCCGTTCATGGAGTTATGGGTGTTGGTGAGTGCGCGGCCGGTGAACGGGTCATGGAATGTGTCGGTCCAGCCCACTTTGCGGAAGCCGATGCGGTAAGGGCTTTGCGGCAGGCGGAAGCTGACGCGCAGATCGGAGCCGTTCTTCGCCAGCGCGAACACGCCGATGCCGATCTCGAACTCGGCAGCATACTCCTCCGCGTGTGCTGAGGTGGACATCAGCAGCAAGGCAGCCAGTGCGGGCATGCTGCGTCTCATGTGCGTTCACCTTGCATGGTTTCCGCCTTTACGCCAAACCAGGCCGCATACAGTGCGGGCAGGAACAGCAGGGTGAGCAGGGTCGCGACGAACAGCCCGCCCATGATGACCACGGCCATCGGCCCCCAGAACACGCTGCGCGTCAGCGGAATCATGGCCAGGATGGCTGCGGCGGCGGTGAGCAGGATGGGGCGCGCGCGGCGCACGGTGGAATCCACGATGGCGGCATGGCGCGACAGGCCCTGCTGCACGTCCTGCTCGATCTGGTCCACCAGGATCACCGAATTGCGCATGATCATGCCGGCCAGCGAGATCATGCCCAGCATGGCGACGAAGCCGAATGCGACATGGAAGCCGAGCAGCACTGCAGTCACGCCGATCAGGCCGAGCGGCGCGGTGAGCAACACCATCGCCACCAGCTTGAAGCGGCGCAGTTGCACGATCAACAGGGTGAGGATGATGAAGCACATCAGCGGCAATACGGCGATGATGGAATCGGTGGCCTTGCCGCTATCTTCCACTGCGCCGCCTGTTTCGATGCGGTAGCCGCCGGGCAGGCTGGCGCGCAGGGAGGCGAGCTGCTGATCAATGGCGCTGCTCACCGTCTCCGCTTGCAGGGTGTCTGGGATGTCCGCGCGCACGGTCACCACCGGCATCCGGTTCAGGCGCCAGACGATGCCTTCCTCGCTGCCGTCATGCAATGTGGCGATATCGGAAAGCGCCACGAACTGCCCGTTGGAAGTCGGGATGCGCACATTCCTGAGGAATGCCTCGCTGCGCCGGCCCTGCTCCGCCGCGCGCATCACCACTTCGATGCGCTGGTCGGCATCGCGGTACTGCGTGACCGTGACGCCAGATTGCAGCATTTGCAGGTAGCGCGACAACTGTTGCGATGAGATGCCGTAGCTGCGCGCTTTCGTCTGGTCGAGATCGATGCGCACGGTCTTGACCGGTTCGTTGGAATCCTGGCTGACATTCTTGGTGTGCGGATGGGCCTTCACCTGCTGCATGACCTGCTCGGCGATGCCGCGCACCTTGTTCAGATCCGGGCCGATGATGCGGAACTGCACGGGATAGCCGACCGGCGGGCCGTTCTCCAGGCGCGCCACACGGATGCCGAAAGCGGCATAGTGCCCCTCCAGCAACTGGCGCAGGTTCTTCAGCACCGTCTCGCGCGCGGCAAAATCCCGCGCGGTAACGACGATCTGCGCATAGTTCGGGGCGGGCGCCGCCAGATCGAGCGGCAGGTAGAAGCGCGGTGTGGCGCCGCCGAGGTAACTGGTATAGCGCTCCACGCCGGGATCATCCTTCAGATGCTGCTCGATCCCGTCCGTGATGCCTTCCGTCATGGAAAAGGCGGTACCTTCCGGCAGCCACACATCGACCAGCAACTCGTTGCGCTCGGAGGGCGGGAAGAACTGTTGATCCACCCGAGTGAAACCGAGCAGGGCCAGCAGGAACAGCAGCAAGGTGGCGGCGATGACCAGCTTGCGGCGCTCGATGCACGCAATCACCAGCTTGCGGAAGCGGGTGTAGAACGCGTTCTGGTACAGCGGTTCGGCGACATGGCGGTGTTCCTGCAGCAAATGGTAGCCGATGAAAGGCGTGAAGATGACCGCCACGACCCACGAGACCAGCAGCGACAGCGTTACCACGATACAGATTGAAAGGGTGTATTCACCTGCCGACGACTTGGCCAGACCCACCGGCAGGAAGGCGGCAGCGGTGACCAGTGTGCCGGTCAGCATGGGGAAGGCCGTGCTGGAATAGGCATACACCACTGCGCTGGCCTTGTTCCAGCCCTCACCCAGTTTCACCTTCATCATCTCCACCGCAATCATGGCGTCGTCCACCAGCAGGCCGATGGCGATAATCAGCGCGCCGACCGAGACACGCTGCAAGTCTATGCCCAGCAGCTTCATGGCCAGGAAAGTGCCTGCCATCACCACCGGGATGGACAGCGCCACCACCATGCCGGCACGCCAGCCCAAACTGAGGAAGCTGATGGCGAGCACGATGAGCAAGGCTTCCAGCAGCGCGCGCATGAATTGGCCGATGGCCCGCTTGACCACCGCAGGCTGGTCGGCCACATGGTGCAGCGCGATGCCCGGCGGCAGATGCGCGCGTATGCCGGTGAACGCCCGGTCCAGCGCCTTGCCGAGTTCGATCACATTGCCGTCCTTGGTCATCGAGATTGCCAGCCCGACCGCCTGCTGGCCGCGGAATTTCATCTTGAATCGCGCCGGATCTTCATAGCCGCGATAGACATGACTGATGTCTCCCAGGCGGTACACCTGCCCCCGCGCCGCCGCGATGCCGATGTCCTGGATGCTCTGCACCGAATGGAAATCGCCGCTGATGCGCAGGCGGGCGACATCGTAATGCGTGACAATGTCGCCTGCCGGTTCCATGGCGTTCTGCGCTTTCAGCGCGGCGGCGATCTTCAGCGGATCGATGCCGTAAGCGGCGATCCTGTTGCTGTCGAACTCGATGTAGATCTTCTCTTCCTGTTCACCCACCAGCTCCACCTTGTACACGCCGGGCAGCTTGAGCAACTCTTGGCGAGCCGCGCTGGCCTCGCGCTCCAGCGCGGCTGGGCTCAGGGTGTCCGAGGTGAAGGCGTAAATGGAACCGAAAGTATCGCCGAACTCATCGTTGATGATGGGGCGTCCCGCATCCTCCGGCAGCGTGCGCCGCATGTCGAACAGCTTCTTGCGCACCATCGCCCAGGCATTGCCGAGTTCGGCGCGCGGCATGTCATCGCGCAGCGTGACAAAGATGAACGACTCGCCCGGCTTGGAGGCGCTGGCGATGTTGTCCAGCCACGGCGTCTCCTGCAGCATGCGTTCGATGCGGTCGGTGACCTGCTGCTCCACCTCGCGCGCGGTGGCGCCCGGCCACAGCACTTTCACTGTCATCACCTTGAAGGTGAATTCGGGGTCCTCGTTCTGCGGCAGCTCAAGGTAGGCGATGACGCCGGAGACCAGCAAGGCCAGTAGCAGATAGAGCACCACGGACTGGTTGCGGATGGCCCATTTGGAAAGATTGGCGCGCCTCATGGAAGGAATGTGGGAAGCGATGCGCGGATTATAGGCGTATTCCGGCTGTTGCAGGACGGGCGGGCTGCCGATGATGGTAAAATCCGCGCCTCACAACATTGCGCAGGCCGGACAGGAAACCTCCATGACAGAAGTCGCACCGATCACCGGGATCATCGAAGAGATACGCGCCGGGCGCATGGTCGTGCTTGTGGACGAGGAAGACCGCGAGAACGAAGGCGATCTCGTGTTCGCTGCCGAGTTCGCCACGCCGGAGAGGGTCAACTTCATGGCCAAACACGCGCGCGGCCTCGTCTGCCTGACGCTGACGCAGCAACATTGCGCGCAGCTCGACCTGCCGCTGATGGTGCGCGAAAACGGTCTGCCGCTGGCGACCAATTTTACCTTGAGCATTGAAGCGGCGACGGGGGTTACCACCGGCATCTCCGCCGCCGACCGCGCACGCACCATCCTCGCTGCCGCCAACAAGGACGCCAAACCGTCGGACATCGTGCAGCCCGGCCACATCTTCCCGCTGATGGCGCGCGACGGCGGCGTGCTGGTGCGCGCCGGGCACACCGAGGCGGGCTGCGACCTCGCGCGTCTGGCCGGCCTGACGTCGTCGGCGGTCATCTGCGAGATCCTGAAAGAGGATGGCGAGATGGCGCGCCTGCCCGACCTTATCCCGTTCGCCAGGCAACATGGCCTGAAGATCGGCACCATCGCCGACCTGATCGAATACCGCATCCACAACGAGACGCTGATCGAGCGTGTGGCACAGCGCATGGTGCGCACCGCCTATGGCGAATTCGAACTGTTCACCTATCGCGACAAGACCACGCAGCGCGTGCATCTGGCGCTGGCCCGGGGCGACATCCAGCCGCAGCACGAGACCCTGGTGCGTGTGCATGAACCGCTGTCCGCGCTGGATTTCCTGGAGCAGGTCAGTCTGCCCGGCACCACCAGCGTGCACGACGCCCTGCAGCGCATCAGCCATGCGGAGGCGGGCGTGCTGGTGCTGATGCACCACACCGAAACTTCCACCGACCTGCTGGCACGCGCCGCCGCCCAGCCCGATGCGCACCCCGCGCGCTGGGACCCCAAGAGCTACGGCATCGGCGCGCAAATCCTGCGCGACCTCAACGTCGGGAAGATGTGCCTCATCGCCACTCCGCGCAAAATGCCCAGCCTCACCGGCTTTGGCCTGGAAGTGGTGCGTTACTGTCATAACAAAGGATGACCATGAAGGAAATCGCCCAAAACCTCGACGGCAAAAATATGCGCATCGGCATCGTGCAGAGCCGTTTCAACGAGGTGGTATGTGAAGGGTTGCTGGCCGCCTGCTGCATGCAGCTGGTGAAGAGCGGCGTGAGCGAGGACGACATCACCCTCGCCACCGTGCCCGGCGCACTGGAAATACCGCTGGTGCTGCAAACCATGGCGCAAAGCGGCAAGTTCGACGCCCTCATCGCGCTGGGCGCGGTGATCCGCGGCGACACCTATCACTTCGAGATCGTCTCCAACGAATCCGCGCGCGGCGTCGGCGAAGTGCAGTTGCGCAGCGGCGTGCCCGTGGCCAACGCCATCCTCACCACCGACACCGACGAACAGGCCGAAGTGCGCATGAACGTGAAAGGCGCGGAAGCCGCGCTGGTCGCCATCGAGATGGCCAATCTGCTGAAGGAACTCGCATGAGTGCAAGCAAAGCCTCGCCCAAAACCAAAAGCCCGCGCCACCGCGCGCGCGAACTTGCCATGCAGGGCATCTACGAATGGCGACTGTCCGGCAAACCTGCCAGCCTCATCGAGAAAGCCACCCTCGCCGAAAAGAGCTTGGGCCGCTACGACACCGCCCTGTTCAGCCAACTGTTGCACGGCGTGCTCGCCCGGCACGAAACGCTGGTGGAACAGATCGCGCCGCACCTCGACCGCCCCGTGCAAGAACTCAGCCCGGTGGAATACTCCGTGCTGCTGCTCGGCGCCTATGAACTCGTGCAGCAACCTGAAGTGCCTTACCGCGTAGTCATCAACGAGGCGGTGGAACTGGCCAAGACCTTCGGCGGCAGCGACGGCCACAAGTTCGTCAACGGTGTGCTGGACAAACTGGCTGCCCGGGTACGCGCGGCGGAAGCCAACGCGAAGTAGGGCGGAGCGCGGTGCATGGCTAACCTCACCCGCAACGAAATCCGCAAACGCCTCTCCGCCTTCGCCAAGGAACAGCAAGGCGCATCCAACGAACGCAGCCAAGCGCAAGCCTTCTGGCTGCGTTTCTATGAATGCTTCGGCATCCGCGCGGAGAGCGCCACCCTCTACGAACACTCCGTCAAAAAGCTGGGCGGCGCGCAAGGGTTCATCGACAGCTTCATCCCCGGCAAGCTCATCGTCGAACACAAGAGCAAAGGCAAAGACCTCGATGCCGCCTTCAATCAGGCCGCCGAGTATTTTCTATCGCTCAAAGAAGAAGAGCGCCCGCGTTACATCATCACCAGCGACTTCGCCCGCATCCGCCTCTACGACCTGCAATCAGGCGGCGGCTATCATCAATGCAAATTGGCCGACCTTTCAAAGAAGGCCGACTGGTTCATGTTCCTGGTCGAAGGCCAACTGACCGACTACACCGAAGAATCCGAGGCCGACCGCAGCGCCGCCTACACCATCAGCAAGCTGCACGAGGCTCTGCTGCGCGCCAACTTCAAAGGTCGCGACCTCGAAGTATTGCTCACCCGTCTGCTGTTCTGCCTGTTTGCCGAGGACACCGGCATCTTCGGCGAGAACGGCATCTTCCGCCGCCTGCTGGAAACCACGCGCGAGGATGGCAGCGACACAGGACGCGTGCTGGCCGAGTTATTCCAGATACTGAATACCCCCGAGGACGAACGCCAAAAAAATCTCGACGAAGCCCTTGCGCAGTTTTCTTATGTCAACGGCGCACTGTTCGCCGAGAACACCCGCATTCCTAGCTTCGATAGCGAACTGCGCCAGCAACTCATAGATTGCGCCCGGCTCGACTGGAGCGGCATCTCCCCCGCCATCTTCGGTGCGATGTTCCAGGGCGTACTGGAAGAACACAACCCCGACGGCGCGGACAGCAGCAACCGCAAAGCCTCCCGCCGCGAACTTGGCGCGCACTACACCAGCGAGCGCAATATCCTGCGCGTCATCAACCCGCTGTGCATGGACGAGCTGCGCGCCGAACTGAGCAAGATCAAGAAGAACAAGAAACTGCTGGCAGCCTTCTACGACAAACTGCCCACGCTGACCTTTTTCGACCCGGCCTGCGGCTGCGGCAACTTCCTCGTCATCGGCTACCGCGAACTGCGCCTGCTGGAGATGGATACCATCGAAGCCATGAGTGAGATCGGCATGACCAATGTGGGGCGAGGTGGTCTGCTCGATGTCTCGCACCTGTGCCGTGTCAAGGTCTCGCAGTTCTACGGCATCGAGATCGACGAAGCCGCCGCGCACATCGCCAAGGTCGCGCT
>JBBIIN010000050.1:0-10922 GCA_037446515.1 Gallionellaceae bacterium | reverse complement strand
AAAACTAAATTCTGCCGCATTGAATAAATCTTCACAGTGGAATTGATGAAGAACCGAATTTTTTAAGGCAACGTCCGCGCCAGGCGGAAAGCTCCTCAACGCCACGTTGTGTTCTCGCAACAAGGTATCTTGCGCGCTAAATTGAAATAAAAACGGGTGCCTGCAGGCACCCGTCATAACAACTTGCAGAATTTCTAAAGACTGCTTAGAAAGAATGCACCAGACCGCCACCGATGTACGACTTGGTCACGCTGGTCGCTGCGTTGGTCTTTTGCGACGCATACGCGGCGAACAGTTCGGTGCGCTTGGAGAAGGTGTAGGAATACTTCAGGGTGGCCTGGGTCACATCGTTGGCCGCTGCTGCGCCAACTGCGGTAGAACCCGCCTTGGCATAGCTCGCTGCCACGCCGCTGGTGCCGAACTTCATGCCGCCGACCAGTTCCACGTTGTTGCCGGTCACGCTGGTAGTCGCAGCGGTGTTGGTCTTGATGTTTTCCAGCATGCCGCCCAGCCAGAAGTCGCCCAGGTTGTACTTGGCCACGCCACGGAAAGCGCTGTCGGTCGTGCCATTGAAGGCCACATCGGCACGGCTTTCGTAGGCCACGGCAGCAAACAGCGCATCCATTTCATAGGTGCCAGACAAGGAGAAGATGCTCTTGTTGGTGGTCGCGGTCTTGGCTTCGTCCGGGCTATACATCGCAGCCACCTGGAAACCGGCCATCTTGGGAGACCAGTACTGGATCATGTTCTTCTGGCGGGTGTTGTAATCCTTGCCCGCAGAAATACCGATGGTCTTGGTGGCGCTCCAGGAGGATGTGTTGTCGAACAGCTCGATCGCATTGTGCGCGACCTTGAAGGGAGTATCCCAGTAACCCAGCACCACTTTGCCGAAGCCGCCTTCCAGTCCGGCGCCGCTGTTGCGAGTTTTGCCCAAACCATTAGCGGCATTGCCGTCCGCATCCATTTCCACTTCGAACTGGTAGAGCGCGCTCAGGCCATCGCCCAGATCTTCCGTACCCTTCACGCCAAAGCGCGAAGCGTTGGTGTTGACGCGCATCTGGCTGACTGCGCCTGCGGCATTGCTGCTTGCCTGGTCGAACGTCAGGAACGCTTTGCCATACACGGTCACGTTGGCATTGTCGGCGAACGCCGGGGCGGAAATTGCGGAGGCGACAGCCAGCGCGATCAGTTTCTTTTGCATCTTTCACTCCTTGGTTGTTTAGGTTGTTGCCAGCCCATGCGGCAGGCAGGCGCGAAATTCCCCGTTGAGAATTCGGCGCGCATTCTGCCCGCGAAAGAACCCAAAACCGGTTTGTAATAAAAATTTCATCTCGCTGTCGCACATGCGCGACAACACGGCTTGCAGTCACAAAACTGCAATCAAACTCAGCTAGGGAGATAAATTTATCGTCAGGCGTCCGCAAACAGCGCGGACAACTCGGCGCCCGGATCGGGCGCACGCATGAATGCCTCGCCGATCAGGAAGGTGTGCACCTGATGGTCGCGCATCCGCTGCACATCATCCGCAGTGAAGATGCCGCTCTCGGTGACGACGATGCGCTCTTGCGGAATGAACGCCAGCAGGTCGAGCGTGGTTTGCAGGCTGACCTCGAAGGTGCGCAGGTTGCGGTTGTTGATACCGATCAACGGCGTCTTGAGCTGCAACGCGATCTCCAGTTCCTTGCCGTCATGCACTTCCACCAGCACGGCCATGCCCAGCTTGTGCGCCAGCTTCTCGAAATCCTGCATCTGTTTCAGTGTCAATGCCGCAGCGATGAGCAGGATGGCATCCGCGCCCATCGCACGCGCCTGCCATATCTGGTACTCGTCGACGATGAAATCCTTGCGCAGCACCGGCAATGCACAGGCCGCGCGTGCCTGTTGCAGATATTCCGCGCTGCCCTGGAAGAACTGCTCGTCCGTCAGCACGGAAAGGCAGGCCGCGCCATGCTGCGCATAGCTCCGGGCGATCTCCGCCGGGCGGAAATCGGCGCGGATGACCCCTTTGCTCGGGCTGGCTTTCTTGATCTCGGCAATCACCGCCGCCTGCCCGGCCGCGATCTTGTTGCGGATGGCGCCGGTGAAATCACGCGGCGCGGCAGCCAGCTTCACTTCCGCGCGCAACTTGGGCAAGGACTTGGCAGACAGCGCCGCTGCCACCTCCTGCGCCTTGACCGCCAGGATTTTGTTGAGGATGTCGGACATGCTGTGGCCTCTGGGAACGAGCGCGCATTCTAGCGCAAGCGGGATGTTAAAATACGCCTCACTCGAAATCTGGAAGCGACATGAACGATATCAAGCACTACATGCAGACCATCGGGCAGCAGGCGCGCGTAGCTTCGCGCATGATGGCTCGGGCCGACACCAACGCCAAGAACCGCGCGCTGGAACACATCGCGACGGCAATCCTGCTCAACAGCGGCAAGCTCATCGCCGAGAATGCCAAGGACGTAAGCGCAGCGCAACAGACCGGGTTGGATGCCGCTGCCATCGACCGCCTCACGCTGACCGAGAAGACCGTCAAAGGCATGGCCGAAGGCCTGCGCCAGATCGCCGCGCTGCCCGACCCCATCGGCGAGATCAGCGACCTTAAATTCCGTCCGTCCGGCATCCAGGTCGGCAAGATGCGCGTGCCGCTGGGCGTCATCGGCATCATCTATGAATCGCGCCCCAACGTAACGGCGGACGCGGCCGGGCTGTGCCTGAAGTCGGGCAATGCCGCCATCCTGCGCGGCGGCTCCGAAGCCATCCATTCCAACCAGGCCATCGCCGCCTGCGTGCATCAGGGATTGCGCGAGGCTGGCTTGCCCGAGGCTGCGGTGCAGGTGGTGAACACCCCCGACCGCGCGGCAGTGGGTGAACTCATCACCATGAAGGACTATGTTGACGTGATCGTGCCGCGCGGCGGCAAGGGGCTGATCGAGCGCATCTCCGCCGAGGCGCGCATCCCGGTCATCAAGCACCTGCACGGCGTGTGCCACGTCTATATCGATGACGAGGCCGACATTACCAAGGCGATCAAGATCGCCGACAACGCCAAGACCCACCGCTACGGCGTGTGCAACGCGATGGAGACGCTGCTGGTCAACGCCAGCGTGGCCTCCAAGGTGCTGCCGGAACTGTGCGACATCTATCTGAAAAAAGGCGTCGAACTACGCGGCGACGAAGCGGCACGCAAGCTGGTCGCGCAAATGAAACCTGCCACCGAAGAGGACTGGCATACCGAATATCTCGCTGCGATCCTGAGCATCCGCGTGGTGGGCGATCTCGATGCCGCGCTGGCGCACATCGCGCAATACGGCTCGCAGCACACCGATAGCATCGTCACCGAGAATTACAGCAAGGCGATGCGCTTCCTGCGCGAGGTGGACTCCAGCAGCGTGATGGTGAACGCCTCCACGCGCTTCGCCGACGGTTTCGAATACGGCCTCGGCGCGGAGATCGGTATCTCCACCGACAAGATCCACGCGCGCGGCCCGGTGGGGCTGGAAGGTCTCACCTCGCAGAAATTCATCGTGCTCGGCAACGGGCAAATCCGCATCTAACAAGAAAGAGAAATCATGAGCACTATCGAAATCAAGGTACCCGACATCGGCAATTTCAAGGACGTCGCCATCATCGAGATCGCCGTCAAGGCGGGGGACGCGGTGGACAAGGAACAGGCGCTGATCACATTGGAGACCGACAAGGCCACCATGGATGTTCCCTCGCCCGCTGACGGCATAGTGAAGGAGATGAAGGTCAAGCTGGGCGACAAGGTGAGCGAAGGTGCTGTCATCCTGCTGCTGGAAAGCAGTGCCGCTGCACCGGCTCCGGCCAAAGCCGCCCCCGCACCACAGGCTGCCGTTCCTGCTGCGCCGCAGGTCGCCCCGACTCCAGCAGCCGCTGTAGCCAAAGGCGACCTCCACGCTGAAGTGGTCGTGCTGGGCGCCGGCCCCGGCGGATACACCGCTGCGTTCCGCGCAGCCGATCTAGGCAAGCAAGTCGTTCTCATCGAAAAGCATGCAACTCTCGGTGGCGTGTGCCTGAACGTGGGTTGTATCCCCTCCAAAGCGTTGCTGCACGTTTCCAAAATCATCAGCGAGGCGGAAGAAGTCAGCCATCACGGCGTGACTTTTGCGAAACCCAAGATCGACATCGACGCGATCCGCACCTGGAAAGAAAACGTCATCGGCAAGCTCACCGGCGGCCTCGCTGGTCTGGCGAAACAGCGCAAGGTGCAGGTGGTACGCGGCACGGCGAAATTCACTTCGCCCAATAGCCTCGCGGTGCAAACCGCCGAGGGCGAGAAGGTCGTCACCTTCGACAGCTGCATCGTCGCCGCAGGTTCCAGCGTGGCGCGCATCCCCGGCTTCCCTTACAACGACGAGCGCATCATCGACTCCACCGGCGCATTGGCATTGAAGGATGTGCCGAAGCGCATGTTGGTCATCGGTGGCGGCATCATCGGTTTGGAGATGGCGACGGTGTACGACGCGCTCGGCACTAAGATCTCCGTGGTCGAGTTGATGGACCAACTGATGCCCGGCGCAGACAAAGACATGGTGAAACCGCTGCACACCCGCATCAGCAAGCGTTACGAAGCCATCATGCTGAAGACCAAGGTCACCAAGATCGAAGCGACCAAGGTCGGCTTGAAAGTCACGTTCGAAGGCGAACAAGCGCCTGCCGAACCGCAAGTGTATGACCGCGTGTTGATGGCAGTGGGTCGCAGCCCCAATGGTCGCCTCATCAATGCAGAAGCAGCTGGACTCATCGTGAACGAACGCGGCTTCATCCCCGTCGATAAACAGATGCGCACCAACGTGCCGCACATCTACGCCATCGGCGACATCGTGGGCAACCCGATGCTGGCGCACAAGGCAGTGCATGAAGGCAAAGTCGCGGCGGAGAACATCGCCGGGCACAAGGCATTCTTTGAGCCGATGACGATCCCTTCCGTCGCCTACACCGATCCGGAAGTCGCCTGGATGGGCCTGACCGAGACGCAGGCCAAGGCTCAGGGCATCGCCTACGAGAAGGGCGTGTTCCCTTGGGCCGCATCGGGCCGTGCGCTGTCCATCGCACGCGAAGAAGGCTCGACCAAGGTGCTGCTCGACCCGACCTCGCGCCGCATCCTCGGTACGGGCATCGTCGGCAGCAATGCCGGCGAACTGATCGCCGAGGCGGTGCTGGCGCTGGAGATGGGCGCAGACATGGAAGACATCTGCCTCACCATCCACCCGCACCCGACCTTGTCGGAAACCTTCAACTTCGCCACCGAGATGGCCGAAGGCACCATCACCGACCTGATGCCGCCGCGCAAAAAATGATGCGTCGCATTTTGCTGGCAAGCTTGTTCATGGCGAGCGCCTCCGCTGCCGCGCTCGACCTGAACGGCCTCAAGGAAAAACTCAACGGACTGAAACAACAGGTGGCTGCTCCTGCGCCAGCCTCACCCACCGGTCTGGCGCAATTCAGCGCGCAGGACCAGGCCGAAAGCCTGCGCCAGGCGCTGGCCCAGGGTGCCGAGACCTCGGTCGCCACCCTCGCGCGCGAAAACGGCTATCTCGGCAACGACAAGGTGCACATCCCGCTGCCGGATAATTTACTCAAGGCAGACCGCGTGCTGCGCCGCGTCGGCATGGGCAAATATTCCGACCAGCTCGTCGCCTCGATGAACCGCGCTGCCGAGGCCGCCGTGCCGGAAGCCAGGACGCTGCTGCTCGGCGCGATCATGAACATGACCTTGAGCGATGCCAAGGACATCCTGCTGGGCCAGGACGACGCGGCCACGCAATATTTCCGCCGCAATACCGAAACCGCGCTGGGAGAGCGCTTCACGCCCATCATCGCGCACTCCATGCAACAAGTCAGTCTGGCCCAGGCTTATGATCGCTTCGCCAGCAAAGGCGCAAAGCTGGGCTTGGTAAAGGAGCAGGATGCACACCTTGACCAATACATCACGCGCAAGGCGCTGGACGGCCTGTTCCTGATGATGGCAGAGCAGGAAAAAAACATCCGCGCCAACCCGCTGCAGGCCACCGGCGAGCTGGCCAGGAAAGTTTTCTCCGCTTTGCTCGGCAAATAAGGACAGCCACAAAAGAAAAGGGCGGGGATCGACCCCGCCTTTTTATTTGCTGCCGCGCTGCGCGCTCAAGCGTGCGTGCGGTTGAGCTGCCTGGCGATGATGTCGTGGTTCAACCACAACACCGGGCCTGCCGGGTTGGAGGTCTCGTAGAACATCAGCGGCCCGGTGCCTTCCAGCACCAGCGCGCTCAGCACATCCGTCACCAGCACCTTGCGATCCTTGTGCATGGCGGTGATGGCATCGGAGGTGCCTATCATCACTTCGGCCAGTTCCGGCGTGTTGTCCATGGGCCAGGCGGCGAAGTTGCGGAAGCCTTGCATCACCGGACTGTCGTTGTAGGCGTCGATCTTTTGCAGCAGGTCTTCCAGCGTCTGGCCTTCCTGCAACACCTCGCGGCAGGCCTGCCACTGCGTCTCGGCCCAGGCTCCGCCGCCTTCGCGCTTGAGTGCCTTGAGCAAGGGGAACAGCGACAGCTCCACGCCGACGAAGATGTCGGAAGAGTTGGTGCGTATTTCGGGGCAGTTGTACACCGTGGCCTTGATGCCCTGTTTCCAGGCCGCTTCGGCATGGCGCTCCAGGCGCATCTTGGCCTGTCCCTGGGTGTAGTTGGTGTAGGTCTGCCACTGGTATTTGCCACCGATGAGGATCTCGGTGCCGTGGTAGCCGTAGGCGGTATAGCGCACCTGCCCACCTTTGCTTTCCACGCGGGCGCGGATGGCGGCGCTGCCTTCGATCAGGTACTGGAAAGTGTTGGCCGTCACTTCGTCGAAATTCATCAGGATCAGCTTGCCCAGGTCGCTGTCCAGCAACGAACGTGAGGACTGGAAGCGTTCGCCCTGCCCCTTGTACACGCGGTTGGCGATGGCCAGGAACACCTTCACCTTGGGGATGCCGCCGGCCATGGTGTGGGCGAAGAACACATTGCTGCCGTCCGGGATCAACCTGTCCAGCTCTGCCATCACCTGTGCCAGCGAGTCCTTGAAGCGCTGCACGCCCACGGTGCGGCACTTCTCGATGTGCGCGAAATCCAGCTTGTCTTCCTGCCAGGTCTTCAGCGTCAGCTTGCCCAGCAGCTCGGTGGGCGTCGCCTCGCCAGCAGGCGCATCCATGTCGAAGCCCGCCATCAGCGGCACGTTGATGATGCGACCGCCCAGATTGGCTTCGGCGGCGGCCAATTCTTCGGCGGTCAAGGCACGCAGTTTGTCGTTCTCGTCGCGGCGGCCTACGGTGATGCCGACCACGGTCATACCGGCCTTGCGCGCCTCGTTGACCAGGCCATTGGCATAGCCGCGCCCGAACAATTCGCCGAACAATACGAAAACATCGCCCTTGCGAAAGATGTTGCCCTGCGGCAAATCCCTTAACGAAACCAGTTGTGTCATGTCTTTCCCTCCAATCGAGGCGCGCATTGTAACTAATCTCGCCCCCCATTGACGGTTTGCCTTCATGGGGTGGGTTTGATAGCCTCGCGGCATGTCCATATTTTTCTCCATCCGCAAGCTCCTTGCCCTGTCCTGCCTCCTGCTGCTCGCAGCGTGTGCGCCTTCCACCCCGAGCACCTACCAAGGCTATGCAGAAGGTGAATGGCTCTATCTCGCCTCGCCGCAAGGCGGCTACCTGGAAACCTTGAACCTGGCGCGCGGCGATCACGCCGAACGCGGCCACCAAGCCTTCACCCTGGGGGGCGACCAGGGCACACCGCGTCACCGCGACGACCCCGCCGCGCTGGAAGCACAGTTGCGCGCCGCCGAAGCAGCCCTGCAACTGGCCACGGCCCAACTCAAGCGCCAGCAAGAACTGGCCCGGCAGAACTTCGCCTCGCCCTCGCGCACTGACGAGTTGCTCACCGCGCAGGTGCAGGCCGCCGCACAGGTGCGCGTGTTGCGCGAGCAACTCGCCAACAAGACCGGCTTCATTCCCGCCGACGGCCTGATCACCGAGGTGTATTACCACCGGGGCGAGTGGGTGCCGCCGGGCCAGCCCGTGCTGAGCCTGTTGCCGGACGAGCGCAGGCTGATCCGCTTCTACGTGCCGGAAAAACTCATCGCCACCCTGCATGCCGGACAGGCCATCGAAGCGCGCTGCGATGGTTGCGGCGCGCCCATCTCCGCCCGCATCACCTTCGTCGCCGCCACTGCGGAATACACGCCGCCGGTCATCTACAGCCAGGGCGCACGGGAGAAGATGGTATTCCGCGTGGAGGCCCTGCCCAACGCGCAAGATACACCGCGCCTGCCCCCCGGATTGCCGTTGGACGTCAGCCTTAAATGACGCTTGCCATCGATGTAAGCGGCCTCAACAAACACTTCGGCGACAAGCGCGTGGTGCGCGACCTGGCGCTGCAAGTGAAGCAAGGTGAGATCTTCGGTTTCCTCGGCCCCAACGGCAGCGGCAAGACCACCTCCATCCGCATGCTGTGCGGCCTGCTCACGCCCGACAGCGGCAGCGGCACCTGCTTGGGCTACGACGTGCTGCAAGAGAACGTGGAGATCAAGAAGCACGTCGGCTACATGACGCAGAAGTTCTCGCTGTGGGACGACCTCACCCTGGCCGAGAACCTGCACTTCGTCGCGCGCATGTTCGGCATGCAGGATCGCCATGCCGCCGTGGCGCAGGCGCTGGACGAACTGGGATTGACCGCGCGCCGCAACCAGTTGGCGGGCACGCTCTCCGGCGGCTGGAAACAGCGCCTCGCGCTGGCTTCCTGTCTGCTGCACCGCCCCAAGCTGCTGTTGCTGGACGAACCCACGGCAGGCGTGGACCCGAAAGCGCGACGTGATTTCTGGGAAGAGATACACCGCCTCTCGGCGCAGGGCATCACCATCCTCGTCTCCACGCATTACATGGATGAAGCCGAGCGCTGCCACCGCCTGGCCTACATCGCCTATGGCCAGTTGCTGGCCAGCGGCAGCGCCGCCGAGATCGTCAGCGCACAGCAACTGACCACCTGGGAAGTGAGCGGCCTGCATGCCCACCGCTATGCCGAAGCACTGAAGCGGCTGCCCGGCGCGGAACAGGTCACCACCTTCGGCACCGCGCTGCATGTGTCGGGGCGCGATGCCGAGCTGCTGGGTCTGGCCATCGAACAGTTCGCGCGCGACCACCAGTTGCTCATCGAGCGTAGCGCACCTTCGCTGGAAGATGCCTTCATCCACTTGATGCGCGACGCACAGGACCAATTCGCATGAGCATCAGGCGCCTGCACGTCCATTTGCGCAAAATGAGCTGGCAGCGCTGGCTCGGCATTGTCATCAAGGAATTCATCCAGCTCAAGCGCGACCGCCTCACCTTCGGCATGATCCTGGGCATCCCCGTCATCCAGTTGCTCATCTTCGGCTTCGCCATCAACTCCGACCCCAAGCACCTGCCCACCGTGGTGATGGTGCATGAGGCCAGCGCCTTCACGCGCGACTACGTGGCCGCCATGAAGAACAGCAACTATTTCGACATCATCGATAGCGTAAGCAGCGAACGCGAAGCCGCGCTGCGGCTGGATCGAGGCGAGGCGCAATTCGTGGTCAGCTTCCCGCCGGATTTCGAGCGCCAGTTGCTGCGCGGCGAACGGCCCGCCATCCTGGTGGAAGCCGATGCCACCGACCCGGTGGCCGCCAGCGGTGCGCTCTCCGTGCTCAACCGCCTGGGCAATGAAGTGTTCGCGCCCGACCTGCCCGGCTTCCATGCGCCACGCCCGAACGGTCTGGTGGAGCTGCGCGTGCACCGGCGCTACAACCCGGAAGGCATCACCGCCTACAACATCGTGCCCGGCCTCATCGGCGTCATCCTCACCATGACCATGGTGCTGATGACCGGCCTCGCCATGACACGCGAACGCGAGCGCGGCACCTTCGAGAACCTGCTCGCCACGCCCGCCACCCCGCTGGAGGTGATGACCGGCAAGATCGTGCCCTACATCCTCATCGGCCTGATCCAGGTCACCGTCATCCTCGCCGCGGCACGCTGGATATTCAGCGTGCCCATGCTGGGCAGCATGCTGCTGCTGTATGGCGTGGTGTTCATCTTCATCTGTGCCAACCTCACGCTGGGCATCACCTTCAGCTCCATCGCGCGCAACCAGTTGCAGGCCATGCAGATGACCTTCTTTTTCTTCCTGCCCTCCATCCTGCTGTCCGGCTTCATGTTCCCCTTTCGCGGCATGCCGCAATGGGCTCAGGACATCGGCAATGCGCTGCCGCTCACCCACTTCCTGCGGCTGGTGCGCGGCATCCTGCTCAAGGGCAACGACCCCGCCCTGCTGCTGCCCGAAGTGTGGCCGCTGCTGCTGTTCATCGCCGTGGTGCTGGGCATCGGGCTGAAAACTTTCAAACGCACCCTGGACTGAGCCGACATGGACGCCCTACTCTCCTATTTCACCAGCGATCTCAGCCTGTGGGGCGTGTTCTTCTCCAGCTTCATCGCCGCCACGCTGCTGCCCATCAGCTCGGAAGTGGTGCTGCTCGGCGTGCTCAAGCTACACCCGGAACTGCTGTGGCCCGCGCTGGGGCTGGCCACTCTCGGCAACACGCTGGGTAGCATGGTCACCTTCGGCATGGGCTGGACACTGCCGCAGACGCAACAGCTCAAGCATGTGGAAAAAGTGCGCCGCTATGGCAGTCCCGCCCTGCTGCTCGCCTGGGTGCCGCTCATCGGCGATGCGCTGTGCCTGGCCGCAGGCTGGCTGCGCCAGAACCCCTGGCAAGCCTTGCTGTTCATCGCCGTCGGGAAATTCGCGCGCTATTGGATCATCGCGCAGGTGGTGTGAAGCGGAATGAATCGATAGAAGCGTTGCTTCAGAAATAGTGGAAGTACGCCAGTTGCACATCGCTGTAGCTGTCCGCCGCCGCGCCGCCCGTGT
>JBBIIN010000049.1:0-11708 GCA_037446515.1 Gallionellaceae bacterium | reverse complement strand
AGTATCTTCTGCTTCTCATCGGAAATCAGCTTGAGTACATCGGCAGCCTTGGCATAAGCCAACTGGAAATTTTCCGTACGTAAAGGCTCCAATTCCGTGATTTCCTGTCGTGCAGAAAAATCTATCTTTTCTTTTGCGGCAATTTCCTCGCGCGGCGCCACTTGGATGACATTCCCATTCTTGCGCATATCCAATCCGCGGCTCTGCAATATGATGTCGAAGGCCTGATCCCACGGCACATCCTTCAGACGCAAAGTCAGGCTGCCCGATACGGTGTCACTGATCACCATATTCAACCCGGTAAAGTCTGCGATGACGCTCAGCGCTTCGCGAGTAGAAATATTCTGGAAGTTCAAAGTCAGCTTGTCACCTGAATATCCAGGCGCATTACCTTTGACCAATTTGTTAGGGTCTTCAACAACGGTTTTGACCTCGATGATGAACTTGTTGTCAGCCTGGTAAGCGGAATATTCCCACAATCCCTTGGGTTCGATGGACAACCTGGTGTTGCCGCCTTGGGTAAACGCATCGATCATCTGCACCGGCGTGGCAAAATCCGACACATCCAGCTTGCGCTGCAAGTTACGAGGCAGGCTGGTGCGCTGAAAATCCACCACCAATGCCTTGCCTTGTTGTTTGATATCAATGCCAATATCGGCGTCTGAAAGGTCTATCTGAACCCGGCCCTCCCCATTCTTGCCGCGATGGAAATCAATATCACGCAGGCTATGCTTCTGGCCACCGGTCGAGGTATCGGCAAAATGTACGGGAGCAGCCGCTTCCACGCCATTTGCCCCGCCTTTGGGCAACAACGTAATAATGACATCGTTGCCTTCGAGCCGCGTGTCATAACCAAGCATCTGCGTCAAGTTGACGACCACACGTGTGCGACTCCCTGCCTGAACAATATTCGCGCTGCGCAAATCCCCTTCACCAAATTCCTGGATGGTCTTGCCTAAGCCATTTGCCGTGTTAGGGAAGTCGAATGCAATCCGTGGAGGCGTATTAATAGTAAATGCGGCGGGCTGAGCCGATGGCGCGGACTTCAAGCTCACCCTTAGCACCAGTTTGCCTCCCACCTCCGTCCCTGCGGTAACAGCTTGTATGCTGTTCATCTCATCGCTGGCAGCCAGTGCTTGTGCCATTCCGGCACACAAAGTAAGAAGTATCGTGAATAATCGAATGAGGCTTTGCGTCTCTTTAAGTAATTTCATGTTTTCACTCCTAATTCTGGATCAGCTGCAAACTGCTTTCACGCTCGGTCCAATCGCCAGCACTATCCTGCACCATCTCTTTGATCTTCATTTCTGTTTCAGAAATCGACAATATCTGTCCGAAATTGAGGCCGATATAATTGCCCGCCTTCACTCTATATATTTTCCCTTCGGCAGAGCGGATCACCGCATATTCCACATTATTACGGTACAAGTAACCGACCATTCTGAGGCTTTCCAATGGAAAGTCTTCCAATTCTTCTTTCGGGCGATCCAGATTGGGCTGATTCTGTCCTGAACGATTAGCTGCACGCACATCCTGTTTGCGCGGCTTGAATGGATCCGGAAGCTTGGTGGCATTATCGTAGGCAAAGGGTTCATAGGGTTTAATGTCAGGCGGCGGCTCCACTTTGCCGCGCATATCCGCCCCTGCGTTTTTGACAAAATCGCGCAGATCTTGGAATTCTTCTCCGCCGCAACCTGCAAGAGCCAGAATTACCAAAAACGCCGCGTAAGACTTATTCATTTTCTGCCCCCCGCCGACTTATCTGAGCGCTTTTGCGCTGCCAACTCATTTTCATCCAGATAGCGATAAGTTTTGGCGATGGCTTCCATGGTCAATATCCCCCCCGTTCCAGGGCTAATGGAGATATCGTTTAAAGTAACGATACGCGGCAATTGGGAAATGTCGCTGGCAAAGTTCCCCAGATCGTCATAATTACCTGCCACTTTGACGGAAATAGGCTGCTCCGTAAAAACTCCCGTGGGGACTTCGGTGCCCGGCCTGAAAAGGTCAAATTGCAAACCACGACCCAATCCAGCCTGATTAATGTCAGTCAACAAGGCGTCCATTTCCGACTTGCTGGGCAGTTGTTTCAACAACGCCCCGAACGACTGCTGAGTATCTATCAATTGCTTTTTAATGATGTCGAGATTGATCGCCTCGCGTTTTTTGGCCAAGAAGGTATCGCGCAGCTTGTCTTCTTCTTGCCGGACTTGTTGCAGTGCCGCGTACTGATCCTGCCAATCAAATGCCGCTCCGATACCGACAACGACGATGAACATTGCCACAAACGCGGCCATTTTGACCAACCAAGGCCAACTGCCCGGTTTCTTGGGATCAACATTTTTCAGCTCTTCAAGAAAGTTCATGTCATCCGCCTTTCTTGTTTGTTGGCGCCGCCGGAGCTGCCGTTTTGGTCAGATTAAAGTTCAGGGAAAATTCATTCACGCGCGCGCCATTCGCAGTTGTCGAATGTATCTCTACCAAGGTTGGAGAATCGAGCCAAGGAGAATCTTCGATTGATCGCATAAGCGTTGAAACGCGCGCATTAGACTGCGCATAACCCACCAAGCTGATTTTGTACCCGGTTTGCTTCAGAGTTCTTAAATAGACACCATCCGGCAAAATACGCAACATCTGATCCAGTAGGTGTACCACATCGGAGCGTGTGGATTGCAAATTCTCGACCACATTCTTTCTCGACAACAGCGCCTGCGTTTGTTCGCGCAGCTTCTTAATTTCCTCGATTTGCTTGTCAAGAATGGCTATCTCTTGTTTCAGATAGGTATTGCGGCGCTCCTGATAGGAAATTTGCGTCTTGATGGCGACGTGTACCAAACCCACTAGCAATGCGCCAATCACAATAGAGATAACACTCAAAACCACAAACTGGAGTTGTTTTGCCCTGCGTTTTTCAACGCGATGCGGCAACAGGTTAATACGTATCATGATGGATCGAACCTCCGCATGGCTAAGCCACAGGCTATCATCAATGCTGGCGCATCGGCTTGCAACTGACGCGGCTTGATCCTGCTTGACAAAGTCATCAGCTCGAAGGGATTGGCAATCAAGGTGCTGACCTGGGTGCGCGTTGCCACCGCCTCATCCAGCCCGGCGAGCGCCGAACACCCCCCAGCCAGGACGACATAGCTTATTTCGTTGTATTGGGTTGAGGTGAAGAAAAACTGCAAGGCTCTGGCAACTTCCATGGCGACACTTTCACGGAAGGGTGTCAGCACATCGCTTTCATAGTTTTCCGGCAGTCCGCCATTTCTTTTGGCCGACTCCGCCTCTTCCAAAGACAATCCGAAAGCGCTCTGGATTTGCTGAGTCAATTGTTGTCCGCCAATCTGCTGATCACGAACATATACCGATTCTCCGTTGCGCATTACATTGACATTCATCACGCTCGCGCCAATGTCAATCACCGCCACACACTGATCCGCCGCCCCGCCAGGAAGCTGCACGCGGATTTGCTCAAAGGCCGCCTCCACCGCGTAAGGCTCCACATCGATCACGACCGCTTTGAGGCCCGCTGCCTGGGCAGCGGCCACTCGGTCTTCGACATTAGCCTTGCGCGATGCGGCAAGCAACACCTCCACTTCTTCCGGGTTCGCCTGGGAGGATCCCAACACCTGGAAATCCAGGTTAACTTCTTCCAGCGCGAAAGGAATATATTGATTGGCTTCCGACTCGACTTGATATTCCAAATCATCTTCTCGGAGACCCGCAGGCAACATGATTTTCTTGCTGATCACCGCAGCAGCGGGTAACGCCATACTCACATTCCTTATGCGAGTTCCCATGCGCTTCCATGCTCTTTGCAAAGTTTCGGAAACAGCGTCCAAGTTGTTGATGTTACCGTCGCTCACCGCATCTGAAGGCAAGGACTCTATTGCATAACGCTCTACGATGAACCCGCCTTTTTTGGGCACCTGGCTCAATTCGACCATCTTGACAGAAGATGCGCTAATGTCGACTCCAATCAGAGGCGGGGTCGACGTCTGTAGAAAATCTAACGAAATGTCGAAATTCCCTTTAATCATAGGATAGTTAGCGCTTTTCCGTATAAAGTGGTTTAAATCCTAGCAATAACTCCCAAGACTGTAAAGTTTTTTCTGTATGCACATTTTGCCCGTTATGAACGATATAATTCGCCGCCCTGTTCATCCTGATATCTATGACTTCTCGCTGGTGGTTCTACCCTGCCGTGGGCTTGATTGCACTCCCGCTGCTCCCCTTGTTGTTTCTGGTTGTCGCGGCGATTATCACATATCCCACCCTGCCTTCGCTTGAGGCTCTAACGGATTACCGCCCCAAAATGCCGTTGCGTATCTATAGCGCAGACGGGGTGCTGATTGGAGAATTTGGGGAAGAGCGGCGCGAGCTGGTCAAGATTGAGGATGTTCCTGTATTGATGAAAAAGGCCATCCTTGCTGCCGAGGATGACCGGTTCTATGAGCACGGCGGAGTGGATTACCACGGCGTCTTCCGTGCCGCCATTTCCAATTTCACATCAGGCGTCGTCAAACAGGGGGCGAGCACGATTACGATGCAAGTGGCTCGCAATTTTTTCTTGTCCAAAGAAAAAACGCTGACGCGAAAATTCAATGAAATGCTGCTCGCTTTTAAGATTGAGCACAATCTGACTAAAGACGAAATTCTCCAGCTCTATATCAACCATATTTATTTGGGGCAACGCGCCTACGGCTTCGGCGCTGCGGCACAGGCATATTACTCAAAGCCGCTCTCCCAACTCAGCCTGGCTGAGATGGCTATGCTCGCCGGCCTTCCCAAGGCTCCCGGCGCATATAACCCCGTGGTTAATCCCAAACGCGCCAAGCTCCGGCAGGAATATATCCTGCGACGCATGCGCGATTTGGGCTATATTGGCAAAGAAGAATTCGAAGGCGCCGTCAAGGCTCCCCTGCAAACCAAGCAGACCGCCTACCATCAAGAACTCTCCATCCACGCCGGCTATGTCGCCGAAATGGTTCGACAAGAGATGTATGACCGCTTTCAGGAAGACATCTACACCCAAGGGTATAGCGTCTATACCACGATCCGCTCCAACGACCAGACTGCAGCCTACACAGCGTTGCGCAAGGGCGCGCTGGAGTATGACCAACGCCACGGCTATCGCGGCCCGGAAGGATACGTTGACCTGAAAAAGAACAACACGGATGACCTGCTTGAAGATGCGCTGCAGGATGTGCAGGCCAGCGATGATCTGCTGCCAGCCATCGTCAAAACTGTCAGCCCCAAAACTTTAACGGCCTATGTCAAAGGGGGGCAGCTTGCCGACATACAGGGCGCGGGTTTGCGTTTTGCCCTGCAAACACTGGGGGACAGAACTTCGCTCAACCGCAGGCTCAGACCCGGCTCCTTGATCCGGGTGCGCAAGAACGAAAAAGGAAACTGGGAAATTACCCAGATCCCCCAAGTTGAAGCCGCCTTCGTATCTGCCAATCCTCGCGACGGCGCAGTTTACGCCCTGATCGGAGGCTTTGATTTCAACAGAACTCAATTCAACCATGTCACCCAGGCTTGGCGCCAGCCTGGCTCGAGCTTTAAACCCTTCGTTTACTCTGCCGCTCTGGAGAAAGGCTTTACACCTGCCTCCATCATCAATGATGCGCCCTTGGTTATTGACCCGATACAGACTGGCGGCGAACCTTGGGAACCCAAGAATTTCGACGGGGATTTTGAGGGCCCCATGCGCATGCGGCAGGCGCTGACCAAATCCAAAAACCTGGTGTCCATCCGCATATTACAGTCCATAGGACTTGATTATGCTCAGGA
Source organism: Gallionellaceae bacterium (assembly GCA_037446515.1). Lineage (GTDB taxonomy): Bacteria > Pseudomonadota > Gammaproteobacteria > Burkholderiales > Gallionellaceae > Sideroxyarcus. Next base: position 5,909 of record JBBIIN010000049.1, on the reverse strand, counting down.
CTACGTCACCAAATTCGGTTTTGAAAAAGAAAAAGTTGGCCCATATCTAACCATGGCGCTGGGAGCCGTATCAGTCACTCCCTGGCAAATGGCTGGCGCATATTCCGTCTTTGCCAATGGCGGATACAGGGTCACCCCTTATTTGGTACAACGCATCGAGGATGGCCAAGGCAATATCATCAGCCAAGCCACCCCAGTTGAAGCCGGCAAAGGCGCCGAACAGGTGCTCGACGTGCGCAATGCCTTTACCATGGTGAACATGATGCAGGATGTGGTGAAGCACGGCACGGCCATCCGCGCCATGTCGCTGGGACGGCAAGATATGGCCGGCAAAACGGGTACCACCAGCGACTCCATGGATGCTTGGTTCTGCGGTTTTCATCCAACCGTGGTTGCTGTCGCCTGGATAGGCTATGACACCCCGCATAGCTTGGGAGAAAAGGAAACTGGCGGGGGCGCCGCCTTGCCTATCTGGATTGACTATATGGGTACGATATTGAAGAGCACCCCCGAGTTTGAATACTCGGTACCTGAACATGTCGTTACAGCTCGCATCAATGACAACGGCTTGCGCGACCCGGAAGGCAATCGCATCGAATATTTCTACGAAGAAAACCTGCCGCCCGAACAAAAAACGGTAATACAGGAATCCATCAAACCTGCCGAAAGCTCTGGCGACCTGCTGTTTTAATGCGCAAGCACCTCTATCCCTTACGCCGCGATCTGATGCGCGAACAGCTTGCGCATCAAACCGCGCGCTTGATGGCTGAAGAGGGTATCACCGATTTCGCGTTTGCCAAGCGCAAGGCAGCCAGGCAACTAGGGGCCGCAGACACCCAGCATCTGCCCAGCAACGAAGAGGTCGAAGATGCCCTGAGCCGTCATCGCGCACTGTTCCAAAGTACCACGAACCCGCACATCCTCAGGCAACTGCGCACGGACGCCCTTGCCGCCATGCGCTTATTCAGCTCTTTCCACCCTTACCTGATCGGCTCCGTGTTGAGTGGCACGGCCAACGAGAATTCGGACATCAACCTTATGCTGTTCAGTGACGACGCCAAGGCTGTACTGCTGTTCCTGCTCAAGCAGGGTATCGAATTCGAGGACGGAGAATGGCGCATTCGCTTGAATGGGCACGATGAATTGGTGCCCAGCTACACGCTGACCAGCACCTCAGGCTCGCTCATCCATCTGATCGTCATGCCGGAGAACGCGCACCATAGCGGTAGCCGACACCCTGCTGCGCATGCAGACATTGGCGCTGTAGAAGCCTTGCTAGCCGCCTGACTTCAGCCAGCGCGCCGCGTCCAGCGCAAAGTAGGTCAGAATGCCGTCCGCTCCGGCACGCTTGAACGACAACAGCGCCTCCAGCACGCAGGCCTCTTCGTTCAGCCAGCCGTTCTGTGCTGCGGCTTTCAGCATCGCGTACTCACCGCTCACCTGATATACGAAGGTCGGCGCCTTGAACTCGTCCTTCACGCGCCGCACGATGTCGAGATAAGGCATGCCCGGCTTCACCATCACCATGTCCGCGCCTTCCTGCAAGTCCAGGCCAACCTCCCACAACGCTTCGTCAGAGTTGGCCGGGTCCATCTGGTAGGTGTACTTGTTGCCCTTGCCAAGGTTGCCTGCCGAACCCACCGCATCGCGGAACGGACCGTAGAAACTGGAAGCGTATTTGGCCGAGTAGGCCATGATGCGTGTGTAAATGTGCTTGTGCTCATCCAGCGCCGCACGCACCGCACCGATGCGACCGTCCATCATGTCAGAAGGAGCAACAATGTCCGCCCCCGCAGCAGCGTGGCATTGCGCCTGCTTGCGCAGCACCGCGATGGTTTCGTCGTTAAGCACATAACCACTGTCATCCAGCAAACCATCTTGGCCGTGGCTGGTATAAGGATCAAGCGCGATATCGGTCATCACACCCAATTCGGGGAAGTGCTTCTTCAACTCAGCCACCACGCGCGGCACCAGCCCCTTGGGATTGAACGCCTCTTTCGCATCCAGACTCTTCAGCGGTGCATCAATCACCGGGAAGATTGCCATCACCGGCACGTCCAGTTTCATGCATTGCTCGGCATCCTTGAGCAACCGGTCCAGCGTCTTGCGCTGCACACCCGGCATGGACTTCACGTCCTCAATCTTGTTGCTGCCTTCGAGCACAAAGACGGGGTAAATGAAGTCCGACGGAGTGAGCATGTGCTCTCGCATCAAATCTCGCGAAAACTGGTCTCGGCGCATCCGGCGCATCCGCGATTGAGGGTATTGTCCGAGTATTTGCATGGCTATCCCTAATAAATTTGTAAGATAAGGGAACTATTCTCGCATAGTCCCGTCTGACTCTGTGAGCAGCGAAAGTTGCTTCCCGTTTCTCCTCCCTGAGCGGGTGTCTTAACCCTAGTTAAGACTTTGCCCCTGAATCTTTCCCCTTTGATTCAGGGGCATTTTTTTGCCTGCCTATTCTGACAACCATCCGCCGATCACTGCTTCAGCCTCGTCCATGCCCAACTTCTTCAGGCTGGAGAACAGCTGCACCGTACATTGCGGGAAATGTTCTTGCAGGAACGCCCGCGCCTCGCGCAATGTCTGCGTGGACTGCTGGCGGCTCAGTTTGTCGGACTTGGTCAGCAGGATATGGACTGGTTTTCCGGTGGGCGCAAACCAATCCAGCATGCCTTGGTCGCGCTCGGTGAGGGGATGGCGCGCATCCATGATGACCACCAGCCCGGCCAATTCTTCACGAGTCTGCAAATACTGGCCCAGCAACTTCTCCCAATGTACCTGCACGTCCGGCGGCACCTTGGCATAACCGTAGCCGGGCAAGTCCACCAGGAATTTACCTTCGCCCAGCGCAAAGAAGTTGATGTGCTGTGTGCGTCCCGGCGTCTTGCTGGTAAAAGCCAGCCGCGTATGGTTAGCCAGCGTGTTGATCGCCGAAGACTTGCCCGCATTGGAGCGCCCCACGAAAGCCACCTCGCGCCCGCCGTGGTCAGGCAGATCTTTCAGGTGATTGACCGTGGTGAAGAAGTTCGCTTTGGAAAACAGTCCCATCACCAGTTCGCAAAGACGCGATCTGCCGCCGCGATAGTCGCGGCAATGTCCGCATCGCTATGCGCGGCACATACGAACCCAGCCTCGAATGCCGATGGCGCAAGATACACACCTTCCGCCAGCATGGCGTGGAAGAAGCGGTTGAACGCAGCTTTGTCGCTAGCCATCACCTCGGCATAGCTGGTAGGCGCCTTCGCGCTGAAATACAGGCCGAACATGCTGCCTATGGATTGCGCGCTAAAGGCGATACCGTGTTTTTTCGCACTTGCGGCGATGCCGTCGGTCATGTCCTTGGCGATCTTCGTCAGGCGTTCGTAGAAGCCGGGCGTTTGCACCAGCTTCAGCGTGGTCAGTCCCGCCGCCACCGCCACTGGATTGCCGGACAATGTACCGGCCTGGTACACCGGCCCCAGTGGGGCTAGGCATTGCATGATGTCGCGCCGTCCGCCGAAGGCGGCGGCGGGTAGCCCGCCGCCCATCACCTTGCCTAGCGTGATGAGGTCCGGCTTGATGTTGAAATGGCCGTGCGCTCCTTGCAGACCGACGCGAAAACCGGACATCACCTCGTCCAGAATCAGCACCGCGCCGTGCTTGGTACACAGCTTGCGCATCGCGTTGAGGAACTCGCGCTTTGGCAAGATCAGATTCATGTTGCCCGCCACCGGCTCCACGATCACGCAGGCGATCTCATGGCCGAATTCGGCAAAGGCCTTTTCCAGTCCAGCGGCATCGTTATAGTCCAGCACCGTGGTCAGCCCGGCGATTTCGGCGGGCACGCCGGACGAGCTAGGCTGGCCGAAGGTCAGCGCGCCGGAGCCGGCCTTGACCAGCAGGCCGTCGGAATGGCCGTGGTAGCAGCCTTCGAACTTGATGATGCGTGAACGTCCGGTGAAACCGCGCGCCAGACGGATGGCGGTCATGGTCGCCTCGGTGCCGGAACTGACTAGGCGCACCATCTCCAGTGACGGCAGAATCTTGCACAGCATCTCGGCGATCTCCAGCTCGGCGGCAGTTGGCGCGCCAAAGCCCAGGCCCTCGGCAGCGGCAGCCTGCACCGCCTGCACCACCTCGGGGTGGCAATGGCCGACGATCATCGGCCCCCAAGAATTCACATAATCGATGTAACGCTTGCCGTCCGCATCCCACACATACGCACCTTGGCCGCGCTGGAAGAACAGCGGCGTGCCGCCCACCGACTTGAACGCGCGCACTGGCGAGTTCACCCCGCCGGGGATGATCTTCTGGGATTCGTCGAACAATTCCTGATTATGCGAAATCATGCTGGATACCTTGCCTGAATAAATTGGAAAACTCTTTTGCCGCCTGCGCAATGTCCGGCGCATCCCACAGTGCCGAAATCACCGCCAGCGCATCCGCGCCCGCTTCGACCAGCGCCGCACCGTTCTGTACAGTGATGCCACCGATGGCCACGATCGGCACGCTCGATTCCTTGCGCGCTGTGTGCAGCAGCGCAACGTCTGCCCGCACTGCACCGGGCTTCACGCTGGAGGGGAAGAAGGCGCCGAAGGCCACGTAATCCACCCCTTGCCGCACCGCCTCCACCGCCAGCGGCGCGCGATTATAGCAAGACGCACCGATGAGTTTGTCTGCGCCTATCACGCTGCGCACTGCGTCGATGCTGCCATCCTCAGCGCCGACATGCACCCCATCGGCATCCACCCGTACCGCCAGATGCGCGTCGTCGTTTACGATCAAGGTGGCGGCGTAGGCACGCGTGAGGCGTCTCAGGGCGTTCGCCTGTTGCAGGCGCAAGGCCGTGTCGGCGGATTTGTTGCGGTATTGCAGGATGCGCGCGCCCCCTTGCAACGCGTGCTCCACCTGGCGTAGCAGCACTGCGGTATCGGCAAGGTCCGGCGTGATGGCGTAGAGGCCAGCAACAGCGGGCTTAATGACGCGTCTCTTCACCGTCTTTTTCTGCGCCGTCTTCGTCGCGCGCCCAGAAGAAACGGTCGGGGATATGCTGCCCCATGCCGGGACGGAAACCGTATTTCAGCGCCTCCCAAGTGTATTCCTGCGCCTCACGCACGGCATCCTCCATACTCAGCCCGTTCGCCAGCAAGGCCGCGATGGCCGAAGCCAGCGTGCAGCCGGAGCCGTGGTAGATGCCGGGCAGGCGCGGCCAGGCATCGCTGCGCACCGTACCGCTCTCTCCATACAAGGTGTTGATGACCTTGGGCGTGTTCTCGTGCGTGCCGGTGATCAGCACATATTCGCAACCCAGTTGCAGGATACGCTTGGCGCACTCGCCGAGGTTGGGATCGTCGGCCTCATTGTCCTCGTCCTGCACCAGCCTGCGCGCCTCCATGCTGTTCGGCGTCAGGATGGTCGTTTGCGGCAACAACAACTCGCGCAGCGCATCGATCATATCCTCGTTCGCCAGCTCATCACCGCGCCCGGAAGCCAGCACGGGATCGAGCACCAGCGGCACATCGGGATAGTCGGAAATCACCTCCGCAATGGCCGCGATGTTCTCCACGCTGCCCAGCAGACCGATCTTGAAAGCGGCGACCGGCATGTCCTCCAGTACCGTGCGCGCCTGATCCACCACCCAATCCGCCTCCATCGCCAGCACATCGTCCACGCCACTGGTGTCCTGCACCGTGATGCCAGTCACCACGGACAGCGGATGACAACCCATGCTGGCGATGGTCAGGATGTCCGCCTGCATGCCCGCGCCGCTGCTGGGATCGGTAGCCGCAAAGGTAAGGACGATAGGTGGGATGTCAGCCATGATGAAGTGCCGCGCAATGAACGGAAGGGTCCGTATTCTATCCGAACCACGCCGCGCGGGGAGACTGCCCTTGTGTCCCGCATGAACTCATCGAATGGGGCGCGGC
>JBBIIN010000048.1:0-12422 GCA_037446515.1 Gallionellaceae bacterium | reverse complement strand
TTGGCGCGCACCACGCCCTTGCCCAGCGTGGAGACGAGGAAGGTCTCCAGCTCATCCAGCAGTTGCGGCTCGGTGCCCGCACACGGGATCAGTTCGACCAGGTGCATGTAGCGCGGCGGATTGAAGAAATGGATGCCGCAGAAGCGGTGGCGCAGATTTTCGGGAAATGCCTCGGCCAGCTTGTTGATGGAAAGCCCCGAAGTATTGGTGGCGAAGATGGCATCCGCATTCACGAACGGCGCGACCTTGCGGTAGAGGTCGGACTTCCAGTCGATGCGCTCGGCGATGGCCTCGATGACGAGGTCGCACTCGCGCAGCTTGTCCAGATGCTGGTCGTAGTTCGCAGCTTGGATGTAGCTGAGCTTGTTGGGACTGGCGATCGGTGCCGGGTCCAACTTCTTCAACCCCTCCAGTGCCTTGTTCACATTGCCGTTCTTGTCGCCCTCTTTTGCCGGCAGTTCGAACAACAGCGTCTCGACGTTGGCGTTGACCAGATGCGCGGCGATCTGTGCCCCCATCACGCCGGCGCCCAGCACAGCGACTTTACGAATCTGCAATGTACTCATGCCCACCTCTTACTGGTAACCGTTAGCCCTGAGCTTGTCGAAGAAGCGAACGTGGATAAAAGTCGGTTCATGATTCGATATGCTCACCACGAACGGACCAAGTTTGCATCAATGTTCCAGCGGCAACGGGCGCGGCCTGCGGTCTTCGCCCACGGCGACATAGGTCAGCTGCGCCTCGGTCACCTTGTGGCAGATGAGATTGGCCGGGTCGCGCTGCACATAGACCTCCACATCCACGGTGATGGAGGTGGTGCCGGTCTTGACGATGCGCGTGTAGAAACTCACCACGTCGCCGATGAAAATGGGTTGCTTGAACACGAAGGAATTCACCGCCACCGTCGCGACGCGACCGCGTGCGCGCTGCACGGCGGGGATGCTGCCGGCGATGTCCACCTGCCCCATCAGCCAGCCGCCGAAGATGTCGCCGGTGTAGTTGGCGTCGGACGGCATCGCCGCCACGCGCAGAGTGGGTTCACGGTCGGGCAGGGCGGTAACGGCTGTGTTCACAGTTCTTCTCCTTCAATGTCCTGCGTACAGGGCATCTATCTCTTTGGCAAAGCGCGTCGTGATCTTGTTGCGCTTCATGCTCAGCTTGGGCGTGAGCAGGCCGTTGTCTATGCTCCACGGCTCGGTCAGCAGCAACACGCGGTTCACCTTGGCATAGCCGGGGAAGCTGCTGATGTTGCGCGCAATGCGCCCCAGCACTTCGGCCTCCACCTTGCTGTCGGTGAGCGACTCCGGCAAGTCGGGCAGCACCCCCACCTTGGCCGCGACCTCCAGCCACACCTGCGGATTGAGCACGGCCAGCGCTACCAAATACGGTTTTCCTTCGCCATAGATCATCACCTGGTCAATCAGCGGATCGTGCAGGATGGCGGCTTCCATGTCGGCCGGCGGCAGCTTCTCGCCATTGGCCAGCACGATGATCTCCTTCAGGCGCCCGGTGATATAGACGTGGCCGGTTTCGCTGATGCGCGCGATATCGCCCGTGTTCAGCCAACCCTCGTCGTCTATCATCGCCTTCGTCGCTTCGGAGTTGTTCCAGTAGCCCAGCATCACGTTCGACCCCTTCACCAGCAGCGCGTTCTGCGCGCCCAGCTTCACCTGCACACCGCGTATGGGCTGCCCCACGCTATCCGGGAAATTGTTGTCCAGATGGTTGCCGGTCACGATGGGACTGGTCTCGGTCAGGCCATAGCCCTGCACCACCGGCAGGCCGAGGCCGACGAACAGGCGCGAGATGTCCGCATCCAGCGCCGCACCACCGGTGATCGCGGTGCGCAAACGCCCGCCCAGACGAGCCAGCAGCTTGGCCGCCACCAGTTTGTCGAGGATGGGCCACAGCAGGAAGGATAGTTTCCAGCCGCCGCGTCCCTGCTGGTGCAGAAAGCGCGCCCAGCCCACTTCGACAGCGAACATGAACAGCTTCTTGCGTAGCGCCGAACCCTCGTCAAGTTTGGCATGGATCGCCGTCGCGATGCGCTCGTAGATGCGCGGCACCGACACCAGCAGGCTGGGCTGGATGGTTTGCAGGTCTTCCGATAGCAACGGGATGGAGCGCGCGTAGGCCACGGTCGCCCCGGTCATCACTTGCAGGTAATAGCCGCAGGTACGCTCGAAGGTGTGCGACAAGGGCAGGAAGGACAGGTAGAGATCGTCGGCATACACCACGAACGTTCCCAGCGCGGCATGCGCGTTGCTCAGCATGTTGTGGTGGCTCAGCATCACGCCCTTGGGTTTGCCGGTGGTGCCGGAGGTGTAGATGATGCTGGCCAGCTCGTGCGTGTCACAGGCAGGCGGCGCTTTAAGGTCCGCGCTGGCGGGCAGGTAACGCGCGGCAGGCACCAGGCGCGGCTCGTCAGCGGCGAACTCGTCCAGCGACACGAAGCGCTGCACACTGGGCATCAGCGCCTTCACCGCATTCAGTTCCTGCCATTGCTCGGCGGTTTCAAACAGCACCACCTTCGCCCCCGAATCGTTGACGATGTAGGCGATGTTCTCGGCGCGATCCACCGTGTACAGCGGCACGGTGATGAGGCCCAGCGACATCGCGGCCTGGTCGAACATCACCCATTGCGGACAGTTGCGCAGCATCAACGCCACGCGCTCGCCCTTGGCCAATCCCTCTTTCGCCAGTGCCACCTGCCAGCGCGCCACCTGGTCACGCATCTCGCGCCAGGTGAAACTGCCCCAGTTGCCGGCCAGTTTATCGAAATGGCGGTAGGCCTCCTTGTCCGGTGTGCGCTTCACGCGCTCCAGGAACAACCCATACAGCGTCACCGCCTGTTCCGGTGTAATGACATCTTCCTTGCCGTGCATCTCAAACTCCCCTTGGTTTTCTTGTAGTCACAGGAACAGATCCCCGTACAGCTTCGTTCCGGCCTGCATCGCGTAACGGTCGAAGTCGCTCACCCCCTCCGCACGCAGCACTTCCTCGTCGATGAAGAAGTTGCCGCTGCACGTCCGGCTGTCGCGCGTCAGAATGGCGTGCGCCGCATCGGCCATGATGGCGGGCTTGCGCGAGGCTTTCATCAGTTCGGGCGGAAAATTGAATTCGATGGCCGCCGTCGCGATTGTGGTGCGCGGCCACAGGCAGTTGCAGCCTATGCCATCGCCGGCGAACTCGTGCGCCAGCCCCAGCATGACCATGCTCATGCCGTATTTGGACAGGGTATAGGCCAGATGCGGCGCGAACCATTTGGCATCCAGGTTCAGCGGCGGCGACAGCGTGAGAATATGTGGATTCACCGCTTGCTTCAGGTGCGGGATGCAAGCCTGCGAGGCGAGGAAGGTCGCGCGCATGTTCACGTCCCACATCAGATCCAGCCGCTTTGCGGGCGTTTGCAGAGTCGGGGTCAGGTTGATCGCGCTGGCATTGTTGACCAGCACATCAATGCCGCCGAAATGTGCGACCGCCTGTTCGACCCCAGCCACGATCGCGTTCTCGTCGCGCACATCCAGTTGCAGCGCCAGCGCCTCGCCGCCTGCCGCCTCCACCTCATCCGCCACACTATGGATGGTGCCGGGCAGTTTGGGATGCGGCTCGGCAGTCTTGCCAGTGATAACCACTTTCGCCCCATCGCGCGCGCAGCGTAGCGCGATCTCGCGCCCTATGCCCCGGCTTGAGCCGGTGATGAATACGACCTTGTCGTGCAGGCTGTTCATCCGTGCGCTCGCAGTTGCTCCGGCGCAAAGTCATCCACCATGATGACCTTGCACCGCAGCGCATAGTCGCGCTCCAGTTGCAGCGACTGCTCCGCCGTGACGAGCCCGTTGTCGCGCGCCTCGGCGATCAGTTGCAATTCATCGCGCGCTTTCAGCTTGCCTTCCTTGCGCGCTTTCTCCAGCGCAGCCTGCAACGGTTCGCAGGCTAATGTGCTGGCCAGCGCCGCTTCCAGCGCGCCTACCGCTTCCTGCTCATCCTGTGGCAGGTACATCCCCGCAGTCAGGCGGTCGCGTGCTGCGCCTGGCTGCATCAAGAGCTGAGCGATGCGGTGCCCCAATGCGTCGGAAGACGGACGGCGGCATTGCCCGAGCGGGAAGATCAGCGCACGCAACAACAGCGCGAAGAAACGGCTGGGGAAGTTCTGCATCACACCGTCGAACGCCGTCTGGATGCGATACAGGCCGTCCTCCATGGCCCATTGCAGCAGCGACAGGTCATCGTCGGGGCGGCCATCGTCCTCGAACTTCTTCAGCACCGCAGAACATAGGTAGAGCTGGCTCAACACGTCTCCCAGCCGCGCGGATAACTTCTCGCGCCGCTTCAGCGCGCCGCCCAGCGACAGCATGGCGACGTCTGCGGCAAAAGCGAAGGCCGCCGAGTAGCGGGTGAGCAGCTGGTAATAACGGTGCGTGGGCGCCTCGGTCGGCACGGCAATCAGGCGACCGCCGCTCAAGGCATACAGCAGGGTGCGCACGCCGTTGCTCAGGCTGAAACTGATGTGTCCGAAGAACGCTTCGTCGAATTCGCACACCGCCTTCTTGGGGTTCTGCTCGTGCGCGGCGTGGATCTCCTTCAGTACATAGGGATGGGCGCGCACCGCCCCCTGGCCAAAGATGATCAGGCTGCGCGTGAGGATATTGGCGCCTTCCACGGTGATGCCGATGGGGGTCTGCTGGTAGTTGCGCGCCAGATAGTTGTCCGGGCCCATGCAGATGCCCTTGCCGCCATGCACATCCATCGCGTCGTTGATGACCCTGCGACCGCGCTCGGTGCAGTGATATTTGACGATGGCCGAAACCACCGACGGTTTTTCGCCCAGATCGACTGCCAACGCGGTCATTTTGCGCGCGGCATCCACAACATAGGCATGCCCGCCGATGCGCGCCAGCGCCTCCTCCACCCCTTCGAACTTGCCGACCGGCACATGGAACTGTTTGCGCACGCGTCCATAGGCTCCGCTGCTGCGCGCTGCCAGCTTGATGCCGCCGGTGGCGCTGGCCGGCAGCGAAATCGAACGCCCTGCCGCCAGGCACTCCATCAGCATGCGCCAGCCCTGACCGATGCGGGTCATGCCGCCGATAATGTAATCCATCGGGATGAATACATCATTGCCCTGGGTGGGGCCGTTCTGGAAAGCCGAGTTGAGCGGAAAATGGCGGCGGCCTATGTGCACGCCCGGGGTGTCGGTGGGAATCAGGGCCAGCGTGATGCCCCGCGCCTCTTCCGCTCCCAGCAGATGGTCGGGGTCATATAGCTTGAACGCTAATCCCAGCAGAGTCGCCACCGGAGCCAGCGTGATGTAGCGCTTTTCCCAAGTGACGCGCATGCCCAGCACATTCTGCTGGCCGTTGAATTCGCCGTAACAGACGATGCCGTAATCGGGGATCGCGCCCGCATCGGAACCCGCAAACGGGCCGGTCAGCGCGAAGCATGGCACCTCCCGTCCCCTGGCCAGGCGGCGCAGGTATTTGTCCTTCTGCTCCTGCGTGCCGTATTTCAGCAACAGTTCCGCAGGCCCCAAGGAGTTTGGCACCATCACGGTCACTGCGGCGGTGCCGCTGCGCGAGGCCACTTTGGTGACCACCGCCGAATGCGCCTGCGCAGAGAATTCCAGCCCGTCGTACTCCTTCGGGATGATCATGCCAAAGAAGCCCTTGTCCTTGATGAATTGCCAGGCTTCGGGCGGCAGGTCTTGCCGCGTGTGGGTAACATCCCAGTCATCAATCATGCCGCAAAGCTGCTCCACCTCGTTGTCGAGGAAAGCCTGTTCGCGCTCGGAAAGCCCCGTTTTCGGCAAAGCCAGCAAACGGCTCCAGCGCGGACGACCGCTGAACAGTTCCCCATCCCACCACACCGTGCCGGCATCGAGCGCTTCCTGTTCGGTCTGCGAAACCTGCGGCAATATCTTGCGGAATATCTTGAGGATGAAACTGCTGATCAGCGCGCGGCGCAGGAAGGGCACTCCCAGCAACAACACGAACAGCAGCAACGCGATATAGATGGCCTGCAAGGCGTCGTCGGAGATGCGGCTCTGCATCGCCACCACCGGCACGATCACGCTGATAGCGATCAGCCAGTTCCAGATGGAAGCCCGGAAAAAGGCCAGCAGCATGAGGACCGCGACCACCACCACTGTTATCAGCAACGCCATATCGAGCCTCTTTTCCTTGTGGGTGTATGGTGCGAACTGTAACGCCAGCATGGCGGGCTGACAATGGAAATTGCACTGCTTGCGGCGGCATCGCTCTTACATGACTGCGCACACCTTGCCGCCATGCTGGTTCATGCCTGCCCACGCGACCTCTCGCGCTGGCGCAACACCCGCCACATCCACACGCAGAACACCGCCAGCAACAGCGCCCCCAGCCACAGCGACCACAGCACGGGCCGGTTCCACTCGCGGCGCAAGGCATCGCGCTGCACCGCATCCACGCGCCAGTATTTGAGCTTGTTGTTGGCCATGATGTTGGCCTTGACGTTGTGCAGCCAACCGTGTTGCAGCACATAGTTTTTGGGATGGAAACCCCACAGCCAGGGCGAGTCGCGGCGCAGCAGTTCCAGCATGCGCTCTATGATGGCCTGCCGCGCGGGACCGTTGTCCATGTTCTTCATCTGCGCGAACAGGCGGTCGTATTCCGGGTTGTCGTAGTTGCTGGCGTTTTCGCCGCCATGTTTCACCTTGCCCTGCGACCCATCCAGCAGGAACAGGAAGTTCTCGGGATCCGGGTAGTCTGCATTCCAGCCGTAATAGAACATCTGCGTATCGCCGTGCCGTACCTTGTCCTGGAAGCGGTTGTAATCGGTGCTGCGCACTTCGAGCTGCACGCCCAGTTTGTCGAACTGCTTGCGCATCCAGTCTAGCCGCGCCTTGTTGCCGATACCGCCGGGCGTGGTGTCGAAATGGATGACCAGCGGTTTGCCCGTCGCCGCCTCCACGCCGCCGGGATAGCCGGCTTCATCCAGCAACCTCCTGGCTTCCTGGATGGGCTTGCGTCTGGCTTCGCCATCCACGCAGTCATACACGTATGGATCGATGCCAGCACAGCCAGCGCGATAGCCGAAGATGCCGGGCGGGATGGGCGATTGCGCGGCGATGCCGCGCCCGTTGGCGAAGATGGAGACGAACTCTTCGTAATCGATGGCGATGGCGATGGTACGCCGCAACTTGGCGGCCCGCTCGGAACCGCCCCCCACCACCGGATCGAGCCAGTTGAAGCCGGTGTACATGGTGGAAGTGGCGACCGAGGTGGAAAGCGTGATCCCCTGGCGCCTCATCTCATCGCTGACGTTCGCTTCACCACTGACACCGACCTGCACGGCCTGGTCAAAGCTGTCCGAACTGATGCCGGAGGCGTCGTAATAGCCTTGCAGGAATTTGTTCCAATAGGGGATGGTCTCCTTCTCCAGCGAGAACACAACCTTGTCGATCAGCGGCAGTGATTTCCCTGCGTCCTGCAACAGCCCGGCAGCGGCATCACCCACCTCGCCTTCGGCGGGATAACGCTCGCTGTCGTAATACGGGTTGCGCTGCATCACCATGCGTTTGTTGGGATCGTTCTCCGACAGGTAATACGGCCCGCTGCCGACAGGCCACCAGTCCAGCGACAGGTTGCGCTCCTTCATGCCGGGCTGCGCGTAGAAGCGCTCGGCTTCCGGCGGCATGGGCGAGAAGAAGGGCATGGCGAGCCAGTAGGCGAACTGCGGATATTTCCCCTTGATGGTGACGCGATAGGTGGTGGCATCCACCACCTCGGCACCCGGCAGCGGATAGGCATCCAGGTCGAGCCAGGCATCGGGATGCACCTTGGCGGCAATCTCCAGCGCAGTGGCATATTCCTTCAGCCCGGCGATATATTCCACCATCACCCCGGCGATGGGCGTGTGCAGCCACGGATGCACCAACCGCTTGATCTGGTACACATAGTCTGCCGCCGTCACGGTGCGCGTGGCAGTCAGCGGAAAATCAGTCAGCGTGCGGATGCCGCGCAGGTCGTCGGCAGACAGATTTTGATAGGCCGGCACAAAGGCGGGATGCGGCTGGTAGCGCATGCCCGGTTTGATATGGATCTCGTACACGCTGTAAGCGATGCGTTGCGGCGCGGCATCCTGCGGCAGGCGCCGGTGCTTGCTGTCGAGATAGGTCACCTGCGGCATCCCGCTGGCGGCCAGCGGCACCAGTTGATAGGGACGTTTCAGATAATGGTATTGCAGCGGTGGCGCGTAGATGTGCGCCAGGAACTCATATTCGTTCTCGCTGTAGGCCTGCGCCGGATCGAGATGCTTGGGACGCTCGGTAAAGGCCGTGTAGAGGATGGATTTGCCATCGTCCTCCGCCGGATAGGGGTTGTTCCACAACCCTCCATCGCAGGCAGCAAGCAGGAACGGTAGCAGGATCGCGGGCAGGCATCTCATGCGCGAGAGTTTAGCCGAAAGACTTGCCTTCGCGGTAACATACCACCCAGCAAGCATACGAGAAACACCATGAATACAGACTGGCAAGCCTTCCTCGCCACTCAAGGCGCGACAATACAAAACGGCATCGTGCAGCATTTCGGCGATGCCTCCGCCGAACGCACCGCAACTGCAGCGGGCACGGTGCGCTGCGACCTATCGCAATTCGGTCTGCTCAAGGTGAGTGGCGAGGACGCGCAGGGCTTTTTGCAGAACCTGCTCTCCAACGACATCCGCGAAGTGGACAGCAACCGCGCACAGCTTTCCAGTTTCAACAATGCCAAGGGGCGCATGCTGGCGAGCTTCCTGGTGTGGCGCACGGGCGACGATTATCTGCTGCAACTGCCGCGCGGGCTGGTCGAGGCCGTGCGCAAGAAGCTTTCCATGTATGTGCTGCGCAGCAAGGTGAAGATATCCGACGCGAGCGACGAGCTGGTATGCCTGGGCATCAGCGGCCCTGCCGCGCACAGCCTGCTGCAAGGCAACTATCCCGTGTTGCCGCAGCAGCCTATGGAACAGGTTCAACACGGCGGCGACACCGTGCTGCGCCTTGCTGCGCAACGCTTCCAGGTCGTCACCACCCCGCAACATGCACAAGAATTGTGGGCCGCGCTCGATGCTGCCGTTGCTGCAGGCGCACCATGCTGGGACTTGCTGGACGTCCGCGCAGGCATCCCCTTCATCCAGCCCGCAACGCAGGAAGCGTTCGTGGCGCAGATGGTCAACTTCGAGCTGATAGGCGGCATCAACTTCAAGAAAGGCTGTTATCCGGGACAGGAGGTAGTGGCACGCATGCACTACCTCGGCAAGCCCAAGCGCCGCATGTATCTGGCCCATGTCGAGGGCGATCCTGCACCGACGGCGGGTGCCGAATTATTCAGTACCGAAACGGAAGGCCAGCCCTGTGGCATGGTAGTGCAGGCAGCCGCTGCGCCGCAGGGTGGCCATGACCTGCTGGCGGTCTGCACCACGGCCAGCCATGAGACTTTCTCCGTGCATCTGGGGGGAAGCGGCGGCGTGCGCTTGCAATTCCAACCTTTGCCCTATCCGCTGCCGTGAACCTGCCCGCGCAACTGTTCGCCAGCGACTGGCTGTGGCTGGCAAATTTCCTCTATGCCGTTTTCCTGTTGCGCGCCCTGCGCTCCGCCCCCTGGCGCAAGCTGCTGGACAACCCCGCGATGGTGAATGCACTGGTCGGCCTGCTGTTCGGCCTTTTCCTGCTGTGGCAGTTCAACGCCGGCATCCGCCCCGGCTTCAACTTCCACGTGCTGGGCGCCACCTTGTTCGTGCTAATGTTCGGCTGGCAGATCGCCACGGCGGCTCTGTCGCTAGTGATGCTGGCCACCTGGCTGCGCGCCGACATGTCGCTGCTCACCTTGGGATTGAACGGCCTGCTGATGATCGCCCTGCCGGTGATGTTCAACGAACTGGTGCTGCGTTTCAGCCAGCGCAACTTTCCGAAGAACCTGTTCTTCTTCGTGCTCTTCAACGGCTTCTTATGCGCGCTGGTCAGCATCGTCCTGCTGATGCTAGCCAGCAGCCTGGTATTGCTGGTGCTAACCCACTACACCGGCGCCGAAATTCATTACCACCTGTTCGCGCCATCCGCCATCCTGATGTTTGTGGAAGGCGTGGCCACTGGCATGCTGACTGCCGGATTCACCGTCGCACATCCCGAAGCGATGATGAATTTCGACGTGGACGAATATTTAACGGGGAAGTAACTTCAGCTTCATCTTGATATGCGGCAGCCCCGCATCGAGAAACTCCTTGCCGTGCACAGAGAAACCCATGCTCTGGTAGAACGGCACCGCATGGGTCTGTGCATCCACATCCACTTGTTTGCAGCCGCGCGCACGCGCCTCGTTGATGAGCGCTTCCATGAGCGCGGTGCCCACTTTCTGCTTGCGCCATTGCGGCAGCACGGAAATGCGCCCGATATGTCCATCGGGCAGCAATCTGCCACAGCCCACCGCATCGCCACCCAGACTCAGGGCCAAGGCATGACGGCAGTTCTCATCGAGCCCATCCCATTCCAGTGCAACCGCGATGCCCTGTTCACGGATGAACACCGCCTCGCGGATGGCGCGCAACAGGGGCTCGCCGTCGTGCCAACTGATCAGACTGACCGTGAAAGGATTGCTCATCGCTGTTTCTCCTCACACAAGTATCTCGACTTCCGTTCCCGCGCTGACCAAATCGAACAATTCTACCAGTTCCGCATTGTGCATCCTGATGCAGCCGCGCGAGCCAGGCTTGCCCAATTCGGTACTGTCCGGCGTGCCGTGGATATAGATGTAGCGGCGCATGGTATCGCAAGTGCCGGAGCGGTTGTAGCCGCTCTCGCAACCAGACAGCCACAGGATGCGCGTCAGAATCCAGTCGCGCCCAGAATGCGCGGCGCCCAGTTGCGGCGTATAAATTTCGCCAGTGGGGCGGCGCTGCACGAACACTGCATTCTCCGGCTGCCCTCTGCCTATTCTGGCGCGGATCACATGGCGACCGCGCGGCGTGCAAAAACTGCCGTTCTCCTCGCCTGTGCCGTTCGCGCTGGTAGAAACGCGGTAACGCTTCAGCAGCCTGCCGCAGTCGTACAACTCCAGCGTCTGCTCAGGGATATGGATGAGGATATTCATTGCGCCTTTTGCTCGGCGCGCCGCCGCGCAAAGAAATCGCTCAACACCTGGCCGCACTCCGCCGCCAGTACGCCGCCTTCGATGCGCGCATGATGGTTCAGACGCGGCTCGGTAAACAGGTTGAACACGCTGCCCGCCGCGCCGGTCTTGGGCTCTTGCGCACCATACACCACCCGCGCCACGCGCGCATGGAACATCGCGCCCACGCACATCAAACAGGGTTCCAGCGTGACGAACAGCTCGCAGCCCACCAGGCGGTAATTGCCGATGCGTTGCGCCGCATCGCGCAGCGCCATGACCTCGGCATGGGCGGAAGGGTCGTGGCGCGAGATCGGCGCATTGAATCCGCGCCCGACGACCTCGCCGTCTTTCACCACCACCGCGCCGACCGGCACCTCCCCGGTTTGTCCGGCCAGTATGGCCTGCGCCAGCGCCTCGCGCATGTATCTCTGATCCGCCATGGCGGGCATTTCTGATGGGATCGCATTCATACGCACATTGTAAGCGCAAAGCCGCCGCGATGCGTTTGACCCGCCGCGCATGAACTGGAATACTGTTGGCGGAGCAGGAACAACTGTATTGTCGATCACTATCGAACCCATTCCTATCGGAGGCTCTATGACATCCTTACTGCGCAATCTCGCCCTGTTGAGCCTGCTGGCATTTGCCGCACCGTCTTGGTCATTGGGCGACGCCCTAGACGATCCGCTGGCCAAACCAGCAGCCCCTTCCGGTTATTGGGGGCTGGGGTTCGATTGGATGAATTTCTCGATGAACCGTGGCGGCGTGCTGAATACATTCCCCTCCCTCTCGCAGGGCGCGAACCTCCAGTCCAGCTCTGCCAATCTGCACGGGTTTGTCGGCTTCCGCTTGGATGAAATTTTATCCGTCCAGTGCGACCTGATCGGCATGGGATCGGTGCGCGTCACCGATCTCGGCGTCACCCGGAAATTGTTCGACCCCATCCTATTCTCCGTTTCGGCGGTGATGACCCAACCGCTTTCCAACAACCTCAAGGCTTATGGCAAACTGGGCGGCAGTTACTGGTCTCTGTCCCAGCCGTTGACCTCCACGCAAGCGCTCAACCTGAACAGCGGATTCGGATTGAGCTTCGGCGCCGGTCTCGATATCAACCTGTATGGCGGCACGGATCGAGTGCTGCGGCTGGAATGGAACCATTACAAGATGGACGGCGTGCTGATCGACAAAGCTGACGGCCTGACCTTGGGAGCGAATTTCAGTTTTTGATGTCCCATTGTGGTGGTGGAGAGTATTTTCCAATCCTGACATGAGCCTGAACGGAAGTGGTTTTGAGGATTTGCT
>JBBIIN010000047.1:0-12819 GCA_037446515.1 Gallionellaceae bacterium | reverse complement strand
TTGCGGCCGATGATCATCGGTTCGATTTCAGGATGGTTGATGTTGGCGGTGATGACGGCGCGACCGGCGGCGACTTCGTCGCGCACGAACTCGGGCGTGATCTCTTTGGGCATGGCCTTGCCGAAGTTCTCGCCCGGATGTTGCTTGAGCATCATCTCGGAAAGCCCGTCGCGTTTCTGGTTCTCGCGGATGGCGATGTATTCCATCTCCGGCGTGATGATGCCTTTGCGGGCATAGTGCATCTGCGTGACATTCATGCCCGCCTTGGCCTTGCGCGGCGTGTGCTTGAGGTTGAAGCGCATGCCAGCGAGCGCCGGGTCGTGCAGACGTTGCTGCCCATAGTCCGAGCTCAGGCGTGGCAGCGCTTCGGTATCGTTGCGTTCCTCGATCCACTTGGCGCGCATCTCCTCCAGACCGGAGCGGATGTCGATCTTCACTGCCGGGTCGGTGTAGGGGCCGGAGCAGTCGTACACATAGATCGGCGGATTCTTCTCGACGCCGTTGTTCAGATGGGTGTCGGTCAGCGTGATCTCGCGCATCGGCACGCGGATATCGGGGCGGCTGCCTTCGACATAGATCTTGCGCGAGTTGGGCAGCGGTTTGACGGCGGCTTCATCGACGTGGGCGGTGGAAGAGAGGAATTCAGGTGCATTCATGGTGGTGCTCCAAAATAACGGGGAGCACCGGAGGATGCTTCCCTACGACGGCATGACCCGTACAGGTTCAAAGGGTGTGTCTCACTGCCACGATTTCGACTTCTCGGGCAGACCCCTAGCGAGGGTCGCAAGGTA
Source organism: Gallionellaceae bacterium (assembly GCA_037446515.1). Lineage (GTDB taxonomy): Bacteria > Pseudomonadota > Gammaproteobacteria > Burkholderiales > Gallionellaceae > Sideroxyarcus. The sequence goes on along the minus strand of JBBIIN010000047.1, from coordinate 12,028 downwards.
CTGGAAAGGCGGGCAAAACACAAGCTTACCCGTAGTTGTGGGGCGGCTATTTGCCCTGCCCCAGCCTGCGCCAGGTATCGAGCAGCGTGTCGGGGTTCAGCGATATGGTCTGTATGCCTTGTTGCATCAACCATTGCGCGAAGTCGAAATGGTCGGAAGGCCCCTGGCCGCAGATGCCGATGTATTTACCTTGGCGCAGGCAGGTACTGATGGCCATCTTGAGTAGAGCCTTCACCGCGCCATCGCGCTCATCGAAACGATCGGCCACCAAACTGGAATCGCGATCCAGTCCCAGAGTCAGTTGAGTCAGGTCGTTGGAACCGATGGAAAAGCCGTCGAAGTATTGCAGGAACTCTTCGGCCAGCAGCGCGTTGGAGGGGATCTCGCACATCATGATAAGGCGCAGGCCATGCTCGCCGCGTTTGAGCCGGTTCTGCTCCAGCGCGGCAACCACCTCGCGCGCCTCGCCCACGGTGCGCACGAAGGGAATCATGATCTCAACATTGGTGTAGCCCAGCACTTCGCGCACGCGCTGCATCGCTTGGCATTCTAGCGCGAAGCAGTCCGCGAAGTTGGCGGCGACATAGCGCCCCGCCCCCCGGAAGCCGATCATCGGGTTCTCTTCGTTGGGTTCGTAAATCTCGCCGCCCAGCAGCTTGCTGTATTCGTTGGACTTGAAATCGGACAGGCGCACGATCACCGGCCTAGGCCAGAACGCGGCGGCGAGCGTGGCGACGCCTTCGGTGATCTTTTCGATATAGAAGTCCGTAGGGCTGGCATAACCCGCCGCGCGTTGCAGCACGGCTTCGCGCAACTTGGCCGGCAGTTTGTCGCATTCCAGCACGGCCTTGGGATGCACGCCGATCAGGTTGTTGATGATGAACTCCAGCCGCGCCAGACCGATGCCCGCTGCGGGCAGTTGAGCGAACTCGAACGCCAGTGTGGGATTGCCGACATTAAGCATGAGCTTGACCGGGATCTGCGGCAACGCTTCGGCGCTGCTGACGCTAACTTCGAACGGTAATGCCCCGTGATAGACATAGCCAGTGTCGCCTTCGGCGCAGGAGACGGTGACCTGCTCGCCGTCCTGCAGGGCGCTGGTGGCGTGGCCGCAACCGACGATGGCGGGGACGCCCAATTCACGCGCGATGATGGCGGCGTGGCAGGTGCGCCCGCCGCGGTTGGTGACGATGGCGGCGGCTTTTTTCATCACCGGCTCCCAGTCCGGATCGGTCATGTCGGTGACCAGGATGTCGCCGGCCTGCACCTTGTGCATCTCGCGGGTGCTAGCGACCAAGCGTACATGGCCCGTGCCTATCTTCTGACCGATGGCACGGCCTTCGATCAGCACCGTGCCGCGCTGTTTGAGAGTGAACTTCTCCGCTGCCCCGGAGCTTGCCTGTGATTTCACCGTTTCCGGGCGCGCTTGCAGGATGTACAGCTTGCCGTCCACGCCATCCTTGCCCCATTCGATGTCCATAGCCCTTCCATAGTGCTGTTCGATGGCAACCGCATAGCGTGCCAGTTGCAGCACGTCGGCATCACTGATGGAAAAGCGCGCCTGTTCATGCGCGGGTACGGCCTCGATGCACGTGGATCGCCCGGCGGAGCATTGCGCGTCGAACACCATGCGTTGTTGTTTGGTCCCCAGGCTGCGCCGGATCAGCGCGGGGTAACCGTCGGCCAAGCGCGGCTTGTGCACATAGAACTCGTCCGGGTTCACCGCGCCCTGCACCACCATCTCGCCCAGTCCGTAAGCGGAGGTAATGAACACTACATCCTTGAAACCGGATTCGGTGTCCAGCGTGAACATCACACCGGAAGCGCCGCTGTCCGAGCGCACCATGTGCTGCACCCCTGCGGAAAGGGCGACATCGCTGTGCTTGAAGCCCTTGTGCACGCGATAGGAGATGGCGCGGTCGTTGTACAGCGAGGCAAACACCTCGCGAATGGCGTGCAGGATGTTGTCTATGCCGCAGATGTTGAGAAAGGTTTCCTGCTGCCCGGCAAATGACGCATCCGGCAAGTCTTCGGCAGTGGCGGAGGAGCGCACGGCAAAGGAGGTTTCACTGCTGCTGGAGAGCACCGCGTAATGCTGTCGTATTTCTGCTTCCAGACGTTGCGGCAATGGCGCTTGCACGATCCAGCCGCGTATCTTGCGGCCCGCTTCGGTCAGCGCGGCCACTTCATTGATATTCAGTTGCGCCAGGGTGGCGGCGATGCGTTCATCCAGCCCGCCTTGGGCAAGGAAGTCGCGGTAGGCGCTGGCAGTGGTGGCAAACCCATCCGGCACCTGCACACCGGAAGCGCCCAGGTTGGCGATCATTTCGCCGAGCGAGGCATTCTTGCCGCCCACTTCGGGGATGTCGGCGATGCCCAGTTGCCGGAACGGTATGACGTATGGACGCATGGCAAGCCTCTTTGTGTAAAAGGAAGCGGTGTTCATTCTGCTACAAATTACAGGGATTAGGCGGCATATCGTGGTGTTATGGTGTAGCGTGATCGTGCCGGACTGCTATCATTACACGTTGACAATACGGGCTGCTTGCACGCCCATGGAACAGACGGAAAGGTCATCAATGAAAATTTTGCTTCATGGAAAATGCGTGTGGGCTTGTCTGCTTTTGGAAATTTTCAGCATATCCTTCGTGTTGAATGCCACTGCGGCGGAAACGGCCACCGCAACCGCCAGCCGCCCCGCCCTGACCGTGCGCACCACTTTGCTGCGCGAGGAGAAATGGGGACGCGCCCTGTCGGCAAACGGCAGCATCATCCCCTGGCAGGAGGCCATCATCAGCGCCCAGGTGCAGGGACTGCGCATCGCCGAGGTGCGGGCCAGCATCGGCGATCATGTGAAGCAGGGCGATGTGCTGGTGACGCTGGATAATTTTGCACGCGGAAGTGATGATGCACCGCAAGGACGCATCGTGGCACCGGACGATGGCGTGATCTCCTACGCCAATGCCAACGTGGGCTCGATGTCGCAACCCGGCGTGGAGCTGTTCCGCCTGATCCGCAAGGGCCGCCTCGAGTGGCGCGCCGATCTGACCGCCGAAGAACTGATGCTGCTGCGCAAGGGCATGGGTACGGAGGTGATGGTGGGCGAAGGCCGCACCCTCAAGGGTGTGGTGCGCGCCATATCACCTTCGGTGAGTGCGCAAACGCGCTATGGCTATGCACTGGTCACCCTGCCCGAAAGCAATGGCGTGGTCGCAGGCGCTTACGCGCGCGGCACGTTCGACATCAGCGGCGGGCGGCGTACATTGTCGTCCCTGCCGCAATCCGCCGTGCTGCAGCGCGGCAGTCTGCCCTATGTGCTGATCGTCGCAGCCGATGGGCGCGTACATGAACGCGCGGTGAAAACCGGGCAGCGCAGCGGCGACCGCATCGAGATCAAGTCAGGACTGAATACGAACGAGCCGGTGGTGGAAAGCGGTGGGGCCTTTTTGGCCGAAGGTGATATCGTCCAGGTGGTGAAATGAACGTTTCTGCCTGGTCCATTCGCAACCCCATCCCGGCGATACTGGCCTTTGTGATGCTCGCTTTTGCCGGCTTCACAGCATTCAAGGCCATGAAGATTCAACTCTTCCCCGACATTGACCTGCCCATGATCACGGTAACGGCGTCCATGCCCGGCGCCTCCCCGGACCAGATGGAGGTCGAGGTGGCGCGCAAGATCGAAAATGCACTGGCCAGCGCGCAAGGGTTGAAACATTTGTATGCGCAGGTCAAGGATGGTGTGGCGGTGGTTAATGCGGAATTCCGTCTGGAACGCGATTCGCATGCCGCGCTGGAAGATGTGCGCTCGGCCATGTCGCGTATCCGCAGCGACTTGCCGCGCGAGATGCTGGACCCGGTCATCAACAAGGTCGAGCTCGCCAGCAAGCCCATCCTGACCTACACCATCGCTGCTCCCAATTTGAGTGAGGAAGAGTTGTCCTGGTACGTGGACAACAACATGTCCAAGCTGCTGCTGGGCGTCAAGGGCGTGGGCGCAGTAAACCGCGTGGGCGGCGTGACACGCCAGGTGCGCGTGGAGCTGGATCCGATCAAACTGCTGGCGCTCAATCTGACCGCCACCGAGGTGTCCGGACAATTGCACCAGATCCAGCAGGAGGCGCCAGGCGGGCGCACCGACCTGGGCGGCATGGAGCAATCGGTACGCACCGTGGCCACGGTGAAGACGGCTGAGCAACTGGCGCAAATGGAAATCAGCCTGCGCGACGGGCGGCGTATCCGCCTCGACCAAGTGGCAGATGTCAGCGACACCATCGCGGAACGCCGGAGTGCCGCTTTGCTGGATGGCAAGCAGGTGATCGGCTTCGAGATCGTGCGCTCGCTGGGCGCGGGCGACGTGGCGGTGGCACAGGGTGTGGATGAAACCTTGGCCGAACTGAAGAAGATCCGACCGGAGATCACCGTCAAGAAAGTGTTCAACACCGTTGACCAAGTGTATGAGACCTACAAGGGGTCGATGGAAATGATCTTTGAGGGCTCGCTGCTGGCGGTGATCGTGGTGGTGTTCTTCCTGCGCAACGCGCGCGCCACCATCGTCGCGGCCACCGCACTGCCGCTGGCGGTGATCCCCACCTTCGCCTGTATGTACCTGTTCGGTTTCACCATCAATCTGGTCACGCTGCTGGCCTTGTCTCTGGTGGTCGGGGTGCTGGTAGATGATGCCATCGTGGAGATCGAAAACATCATGCGCCATCTGGAGATGGGCAAGACCCCTTACCAGGCGGCGATGGAAGCCGCGGACGAAATCGGCATGGCGGTGATCGCCACCACCTTCACGCTGGTGGCAGTGTTCCTGCCCACGGCTTTCATGAGCGGCATACCGGGTCGTTTTTTCGTGCAGTTTGGCTGGACGGCGGCGGTGGCGGTGCTGTTCTCGCTGGTGGTGGCGCGCATGCTGACACCGATGATGTCCGCCTACTTCCTGCGGCCACGCGCAGCGCATGACACACCGTCCTGGATCATGCGGTATTTGACCTGGGCGCAATGGTGCCTGGAGAACCGCAAGAAAACGCTGCTCGTGACGGCAGTGTTCTTTTTCGGCTCCTTCATGCTGGCAGGGACGCTACCCACGGCTTTCCAGCCCAAGGACAACCAGTCGCAAACACAGGTAACGCTGACTTTGCCACCGGGCAGCAGGTTTGAGCAGACCTATGCACTGGCCGAGCAGGCGCGTCAGATCGTCATGCAAAATCCCAATGTAACGCTGGTTTATACCGCCATCGGCGGCGGCGCGGCGGGCGGCAACGCCTTTGAACCGAGCAGCTCGCCGGAGGCCCGCAAAGCCACCTTGTCCATCCAGCTCAAGCCGCGCGGCGAGCGCCCGCGCAAGCAGTTCATCGAGAGCGCCCTGCGCGATGCGCTGACCGTGTTACCCGGCGTGCGTGTCAAGGTCGGCCTGGGTTCTTCTGCCGACAAATACCAGCTGGTGCTCACCAGCGAGAACGGCGAGGCGCTGGCGGCGCATGCGCTGAAAGTGGGACAGGAGCTGCGCACCATCCCCAGTATTGGCAACGTGGTATCCAATTCCAGCGTGCTGCGTCCGGAGGTCGTGGTGCGCCCCGATTTCGCCAAGGCGGCCGATCTCGGCGTCACCTCCAGCGCCATCGCCGAGACCCTTCGCGTCGCGACCAACGGCGATTATGACCAGGCGCTGGCCAAACTCAACCTGCCAGACCGGCAACTGCCCATCATCGTCAAGCTGCGCGACGATGCGCGGCAAGATCTTGAACTGCTATCGCGCCTGGTGGTGCAGGGTGCGCGCGGGCCGGTAATGCTGGGCAATGTGGCCACCCTGAGCATCGAAAGCGGTCCGGTGCAAATTGACCGCTATGACCGGCAGCGCAACATCACCTTCGATGTGGAGCTGGCTGGGCAGCCGTTGGGCAAGGTGCAGGCTGCTGCGCTGGCGCTGCCTTCCCTCAAGAACCTGCCCGCAGGCGTGGAGATCGCGCCGATCGGCGATGCCGAGGCGATGAAGGAGCTGTTCGCCAGTTTCGGGCTGGCCATGTTCACCGGTGTAATGTGCATCTACATCGTACTGGTGCTGCTGTTCAAGGATTTCATGCAACCGGCCACCATCCTGTGGGCGCTGATCCTGTCCATCCCGGGGGCGTTCCTTGCGCTGTTCCTAACGCATACAGCCATCTCCATGCCGTCCATGATCGGCCTCATCATGCTGATGGGCATCGCCACCAAGAACTCCATCCTGCTGGTGGAATACGCCATCGTGTCGCGCCGCGAGCGCGGCATGGATCGCACGGAGGCATTGCTTGATGCTTGCAGGAAGCGCGCACGCCCCATTGTGATGACCACCATGGCGATGGGCGCGGGCATGCTGCCAGTGGCGCTCGATCTAGGCATGGGCGACGGCAGTTTCCGCTCGCCCATGTCCATCGTGGTGATCGGCGGCCTGATCACCTCCACCTTCCTCAGCCTGCTGGTGATCCCAGTGGTGTACACCTATGTGGACGACGGCATCGAGCGGCTGCGCGCATTGTTTGCCCGGCTGCGCGGGAAACCGGCTGGGACGCGCGTTGGTTGAGGCATAGGCAGGGTGCTATACTGCGCCGCCACAATGGCTAAAGGCTTTCAGAGGAGGAAGACCATGAATATCGAGCAGGCTCGTTTCAACATGATTGAACAGCAGATCAGGCCGTGGGACGTACTCGATCCCAAGGTGTTGGAACTGCTCAAGGTTGTGCGACGCGAACAGTTTGTCCCGGCAGCATACAAGTCCTTGGCATTTGCCGACATCGATATCCCGTTGGGGCACGGCGTGACCATGTGGCAACCCAAACTGGAAGCCCGCGCATTGCAGGCGCTGGACTTGGATGCGCATGACAACGTCCTTGAGATCGGCACCGGCAGCGGCTATTTCACCGCGCTGCTGGCCAAATTGGCAAACCATGTTACCAGTGTCGAGATTGTGCCGGAATTAAGCACGACTGCCAGCCACAACCTGGCCGCCCATCACGTCGGCAATGTCACCCTGCGTGTTGGCGACGCCGCGAATGGCTGGGACGGTCAGGGATACGACGCGATTGTGCTGACAGGTTCCGTTCCAGTCTTGCCCGAAACCTACAAGAGATTGCTTGCCATGGACGGACGCCTGTTTGCCGTGGTGGGAGACGCCCCCGCCATGCAGGCACAGTTGGTGACGCGCACCACACAAGACGATTACGAAACCGCAATTTTGTTCGAGACAGTAGTTGCCCCGCTGCAAAATGCCAAGCAGCCGCAACGTTTTGTATTCTGAGTCTGTTTCTCACTTGTGTTACGGCACCAGAGCATGTAATATTAGTGTATTCTAATATTGGAGTGTGCCTATGAAGCTGTCTGGAGCTGCCGCTGGCTTGGTGTTGAGCTTGGGTGCTGTCGCCCAAGGATACGCCGCCGACCTGATTGACATCTACCGCGCTGCCCGCAACCAGGATGCGGTTTTCGCCTCGGCGCGCGCTGCTCAACAGGCCGGTACGGAAAAACTCACCCAAGGGCGTGCGCTTTTGCTGCCGTCCGTCAATCTGACTGCCAACACCACCTACAACGATGTCTCGGCGCCTTATGGCGCTATAAAATATAACAGCCACGGCTATGGTGTAAGCGTGATGCAGCCCCTGTTCCGCGAGCAGAACTGGGCAGCCTATAACGAAGCGGAATGGCAGGTGGCGCTGTCGGATGCCCAGTTCAAGCTGGCCGAGCAGGATCTTATCCTGCGCAGCGCACAAGCCTATTTTGACGTATTGATCGCGCAGGATTCGGTACAGCTGGCCGCCGCGCAAAAGACCGCCATTTCGCAACAGTTGGCTCAAGCCAAGCGCAACTTCGAAGTGGGCACCGCCACCATCACGGACACCCACGAAGCACAGGCACGCTATGACCTGATCGTGGCGCAAGAGCTCGGTGCCGCCAATAATCTGGAAGTGAAACGCCGCACTTTGCAACAACTCATCAATGGAGACGCCAAGGAGTTGAGTGCGCTTGGCCCTGCTTTCAAGCTTGAATCTCCCGATCCTGCCGATGTGCAGCAGTGGGTCGCCGACGCCCAGCACGGCAATTTCCAGGTTGCTTTTGCGCAGGCCGCTTACCAGTTGGCGGAACAGGAGGTCGCGCGCAATCGTGGCGGCCATCTGCCCACGCTGGACATGGTCGGCAATTATGCGAAGAACACCGGTTGCACCTTCACCTTCTGCGGTGACACGCGCAACACCTCGGTCGGGTTGCAACTCAACCTGCCCCTGTTCCAAGGCGGTGCAACACAATCCCGCTGGCGCGAGGCGGAAGCCAACCGCGAAAAAGCCAACCAGGATATGGAAAGCACCCGGCGCAACGTAGAGCTACAGACGCGCCAGGCTTATCTTGGGGTAGTGAACGGCCTTGCCCAGGTACAAGCCTTGCAGCAGGCGCTTAAATCCAGCGAGAGCCTGCTTGAAGCCAGCAAGCTGGGCCAGGAAGTGGGTGTACGCACCAGCCTCGATGTGCTCAACGCGCAACAGCAGATGTATGGGACGCGCCGCGATCTGTATCAGGCCCAATACAACTACCTGGTCAGCCAACTGCGCCTGAAGGCAGCCACCGGCAACCTGACCGAAGCCGATCTGGAACGCATTAACCGGTCGTTGCATTGAGCTCGTAAAGTTCACGCACGCAGTCCGCCAGGTCGTCCTGCCATTGTGGCAATTCGATATTGAAAGCTTGCCGGAACTTGCCGGTCGCCAATAGCGAATTGGCCGGGCGCTTGGCGGGCAAGGGATATTCGTGCGTGGCGATAGGCCGGATGTCCAGCGCCTTGGCGGCCAGCACGTCGTCATATTGCCGAGCCTGGCTGACGATTTCCTCGGCATAGCGATGCCAACTGGCTTGGCCGCCTGCGGTCAGATGATACAGGCCGCACAGATTCTGCTCCGGCCGCTCTTGCCAACGCTTCACGATTTCCGCCGTTACCCTGCCCAGCAAGCGCGCCCAAGTCGGCGCACCCACCTGATCGGCCACGATGCGCAACTCGCTGCGTTCCCTGACCAGCCGCAAAACCGTTTTCAGAAAATTGCCGCCGTGGACCCCATAAACCCAGCTGGTGCGAAAAATCAGATGGTTCACGCCGCTTGCCCGGATGGCTTCTTCACCCGCAAGCTTGGTTTGGCCATACACGCTCTGCGGATTGGGTGTATCGGTTTCAAGGTAAAACGCCGGTTTGCTGCCGTCGAACACGTAATCGGTCGAATAGTGAATCAGCAGCGCGCCCTGCGCCTTGGCCTCCTCGGCCAGGATGCCGGGGGCAATGCCGTTCACCGCCATCGCTTGTTCCGGTTCGCTCTCGGCCTTGTCCACCGCCGTATAAGCTGCCGGGTTGATGATGATGTCCGGCTGATGCAGGCGCACCGCCTGCCGTATCGCCTCCGGACGACCGAGATCGAGCTCGGCTCGGGTGAGCGCGATGATCTGGCTGGCCGAAGGAAGCAGACGCCGCAGCTCCCATCCCACCTGCCCGTTGGCGCCGGTGAGCAAGATGCGGCTCATGCAAACAATTCCGCATCGCGCAACAACTTGCCTGCAGCATCTTTGGCCGAAAGCAAGGGGGCCACCCCCTGCAGCGGCCAATCTATGCCCAGTTCGGGGTCGTTCCAGGCAATGCAGCGCTCATGCTCTGGTGCCCAATAATCCGTGGTCTTGTACAGGAACTCCGCGTATTCAGACAGCACGAGGAAGCCATGGGCAAAACCTTCCGGTATCCACAGCATGCGCTTGTTCTCTGCGCTCAAGTGCACCGCGACCGCCTGCGCAAAGGTCGGCGAAGAGCGGCGTATGTCCACCGCGATGTCGAACACCTCGCCCGCCGTCACGCGCACCAGTTTGCCTTGCGGCTGCCTGATCTGGTAGTGCAGGCCGCGCAACACATTGCGCGCCGAACGGGAGTGGTTGTCCTGCACAAAGCTTATATCGCGGCACAGCAGTTGCTGGAATTTTTGCTGGTTGTAACTTTCGTAGAAAAAGCCGCGCGCATCGCCGAACACCTTGGGCTCGATAATGAGCACGTCCGGAATGGAAGTCGGGACGGTTTGCACTAGAAACTCTCTTTCAGGATGGTAAGCAGATATTGCCCGTAACCGTTCTTCGCCAGTGGCTGAGCCAACGTTTCCAACTGGGTCGCCGTGATGTAGCCCTTACGGAAGGCGATCTCCTCCGGGCAGGCAATCTTCAGTCCTTGCCGTTTCTCCAGCGTCTGGATGAACAGGGATGCCTCCATCAGCGAGTCGTGCGTGCCGGTATCCAGCCATGCGCTGCCACGCCCCATCACTTGCACATCCAGCCTGCCACGCTCCAGATAGAGTTGGTTGACAGTAGTGATCTCCAGTTCGCCGCGCGGCGAAGGCTTGATGGATTTGGCGATGCTGACCACTTCATTGTCATAGAAATAAAGGCCGGTAACGGCATAGCTGGACTTGGGCAGTTTGGGTTTCTCTTCGATGCTCAAGGCATGGCCTTGCGCATCGAAATCGACCACGCCGTAACGTTCCGGGTCAGTCACGCGATAGGCGAACACAGTACCACCCTCGCGCTTGGCGGCAGCGCTGCCAAGCAGCCCTTCGAAACCATGTCCATAAAAGATGTTGTCGCCCAGCACCAGCGCACAACTGTCGTTGCCGATGAATGACTCGCCAATGATGAAGGCCTGCGCCAGACCGTCCGGCGAGGGCTGCACGGCAAAGCGGAGATTGATGCCCCAGCGCCTGCCGTCGCCCAGCAATTGCTCGAAACGCGGCGTGTCCTGCGGGGTGGAGATGACCAGGATGTCGCGTATTCCGGCCAGCATCAGCGTGGTCAGCGGGTAATAGATCATCGGCTTGTCGTAGATGGGCAGGAGCTGCTTGGAGACGGGCAGCGTCACCGGGTACAGACGGGTGCCGGAACCTCCGGCGAGAATGATGCCTTTCATGCGGCGCTCCTGTTCGTGTAGTTCTTGCTGACCCAGCCCTGGTATTCGCCGCTGGTCACGCCGCGCACCCAGTCCCCATTGTCCAGAAACCATTGCACCGTCTTGCGCAAGCCGGTGTCAAAGGTCTCTTGCGGCTTCCAGCCCAACTCGCGCCCGATTTTGCTGGCATCGATGGCGTAACGTTTGTCGTGTCCGGGACGGTCGGCCACATAGGTGATGAGCTTGCCATGCGGCGCCCCCTGCGGATGCAGTTCGTCGAGGATGGCGCAGATGGACTGCACCACTTCGAGGTTGGTCTTCTCGTTCCAGCCCCCGATGTTGTAGGTCTCGCCCAGCTTGCCCTTTTCCAGCACCAAGCGCAGTGCACGCGCGTGGTCGTCCACATACAGCCAGTCGCGGATGTTGTCGCCCTTGCCATAGATGGGCAACGGCTTGCCGTTGACGGCATTCAGGATAACCAGCGGGATCAGCTTCTCGGGGAAATGATACGGGCCGTAGTTGTTGGAACAGTTGGTGGTGACCACCGGCAGGCCGTAAGTGTGGTGCCAGGCACGCACCAGGTGGTCGCTGGAGGCTTTGCTGGCCGAGTACGGTGAATTTGGTTCGTAAGCAGTATCTTCGGTGAAGAAGCCCGTGTCGCCCAGGCTGCCATACACCTCGTCGGTGGAGATGTGGTGGAAACGAAACGCGGCCTTGCGCGCGCCTTCCAGTCCGTTCCAATAGTTGCGCGCCGCTTCCAGCAGCGTGTAGGTGCCGACGATGTTGGTCTGGATAAAGGCCGCCGGGCCGCTGATGGAACGATCCACATGCGATTCGGCGGCCAGATGCATTACCGCGTCCGGCTGGTATGCGCGTAACACGCGCGCCACCTCGGCGGCATTGCAGATGTCCACCTGCTCGAAGCGGTAGCGCGGATTGTCCGCGATCGCTGCCAGCGATTGCAGATTGCCGGCATAGGTCAGCTTGTCCACATTGACGACGTGATAGTCGGTGTCGTTGATGAATTGCCGCACGACGGCGGAACCGATGAATCCGGCACCGCCGGTAACTAGGATTTTCTTCATGGTCTTTCTTTCGAAT
>JBBIIN010000046.1:0-13671 GCA_037446515.1 Gallionellaceae bacterium | reverse complement strand
GCGCTGGAAGGCATCACCCATTCCATCTGCACGCTGGAGTTCGAAGACCACCGCCCGCTGTACGACTGGGTGCTGGACAACATCACCATCCCCTGCCACCCGCGCCAGTACGAGTTCTCGCGCCTGGAACTGCACTACACCATCACCAGCAAGCGCAAGCTGTTGCAACTGGTGAACGAAAAGAAAGTGAGCGGCTGGGACGACCCGCGCATGCCCACCATCAGCGGCATGCGTAGGCGCGGTTACACGCCGGAAGGCATCCGCGAATTCGCCAGGCGCATCGGTGTGTCCAAGAGCGAGAACATCGTGGACATGGCGATCATGGAAGGCGCGATCCGCGAAGACCTGGAAACGCGCGCCCCGCGCGTGATGGCCATCATCAACCCGCTCAAGGTCACCATCACCAATGCCGACGGCGCGCAGACCCGCGAAGCAGACTTTCATCCCAACATGCCGGAACTCGGCAAGCGTGTCGTGCCGTTCAGCAAGGACCTGCTCATCGAGGCTGACGACTTCGCCGAAATGCCGCCGCCGGGCTGGAAGCGCCTGACGCTCGGCGGCGAGGTCCGCCTGCGCCACAGCTATGTGATGCGCTGCGATGAAGCAGTGAAGGATGCAAGCGGCAAGGTCATCGAACTCAAGTGCAGCATCGACCACGACACGCTGGGCAAGAACCCCGAAGGGCGCAAGGTGAAGGGCGTGATCCACTTCCTGTCGCGCGCGCACGCGCTGCCCGCCGAGATCCGCCTGTACGACCGCCTGTTCAACGTGCCGGAGCCGGACGGCGACCGTGACGTGGACTTCCTCACCCACCTCAACCCGCATTCGCTGGAAGTGGTGCAGGGCTGGGTGGAAGCCTGCGTAAAAGACGCGCCGCCGGAGACGCGCTACCAGTTCGAGCGCCTCGGTTATTTCTGCACCGACCGCCGCGATCATAAACCCGGTAATAAGCTGGTGTTTAACCGCACCGTGACGCTAAAGGATTCGTGGGCCAAAGAGCCAAACTGAGGAGGTAATCATGTACAAGCGCATCGCCGTTGCTGTGGATGGAAGCGACACCTCGACCGTCGCCTTGAATGAAGCGATCAAGCTCGCCAGGCTGACCGGGGCCGATCTGTTGTTGCTGCATGTGTGCGAGGAGATGCCGGTCACTTGGGGCATTGAGGGCATGCCCGCCTTGCCGATGGATGATGTGGAAAAGGCGCTGGCCGAGGCGGGCAGGCGTTTGCTGCAGCGCGACCGGCAGCGCGTCGAGGACGAGGGCATCGCAGTCGAGACCAGGCTGGTGGAGGGCTATGCGGTACGCACCGGCGCGGTGATCAGCGAAGAGGCCGCGCGCTGGCTGGCAGACCTGCTGGTGGTGGGGACGCACGGGCGCAAAGGGCTGGATCGCATGCTGCTGGGCAGCGTGGCGGAAAACGTGATGCGCACTGCAACCATGCCCTTGCTGCTGGTGCGCGGATGAGGATGGAGCGGTATGAGTGAAGTGGCAGTGGAATTGAGCGCAGAGAAGAACCAGTCGCTGCGCAACCTGACGCAACTGGTGTACATCCTCTACGCGCTGTCGTATTTCACCGGTGTGACTGCCATCGTCGGCATCATCATCAACAACGTGAAAAAGGAAGAAGTGGCGGGGACCTGGCTGGAAAGTCATTTCCGCTGGCAGATGCGCACCTTCTGGTTCGGCCTGCTGTGGGCGGTTGTAGGCCTGCTGACAATCTTCCTCCTGATCGGCTTCGCCGTGCTGTTCGCCAACTTCTGCTGGATCATCTACCGCATCGTCAAGGGTTGGCTCAACCTGAATGATGGCAAGCCCATGCCCTTCTGAAATTTCCCATGCTGAAAATCTACAACACCCTCGCCCGCGATAAGCAGGATTTCAAACCCATAGCAGCCAACAAAGTGCGCATGTATGTGTGCGGCATGACCGTGTACGACTATTGCCACCTCGGCCACGCGCGCGTGATGGTGGTGTTCGACATGGTGCAACGCTGGTTACGGTCTTCCGGCTATGACGTGACCTATGTGCGCAACATCACCGACATCGACGACAAGATCATCAAGCGCGCGGCGGAGAACAAGGAATCCATCCACGCGCTGACGCAGCGTTTCATCGACGCCATGCACGAGGATGCCGATGCGCTCGGTGTGCAACGCCCCGATCATGAGCCGCGCGCGACCCAATACGTGCCGCAGATGCTGGAGATGATCGAGCAGCTGGAGCAAAACGGCCTGGCCTACCAGGCGGCGGACGGCGATGTGAACTACGCCGTGCGCAAGTTCGACGGCTACGGCAAGCTCTCCGGCAAATCGCTGGAAGACTTGCGCGCAGGCGAGCGCGTCGAAGTTGCGAGTGACAAAAATGATCCGCTGGATTTCGTGCTGTGGAAGCACGCCAAGGACAGCGAAGCCGACGAGGTGAAGTGGGATTCCAAGTGGGGCAAGGGTCGCCCCGGCTGGCATATCGAATGCTCGGCGATGGGCTCGGAACTGCTGGGCAAACATTTCGACATCCATGGCGGCGGCGCGGACCTGCAGTTCCCGCACCACGAGAACGAGATCGCGCAGTCTGAGGGCGCGCACCAGTGCCAATTTGTGAACTATTGGATGCATAACGGCTTTGTGCGCGTGGACAACGAGAAGATGTCCAAGTCGCTCGGCAACTTTTTTACTATCCGCGAAGTGTTGAAGAAATACGACGCCGAGGTGGTGCGCTTCTTCATCCTGCGCGCACATTACCGCAGCCCGCTGAATTATTCCGATGCGCATCTGGACGATGCCAAGGGCGCATTGACGCGGCTCTATACGGCATTGAAGAGCGTTCCCTCACCCTCAGTCCCTCTCCCGGAGGGAGAGGGAGGCAGGCTCCCTTCTCCTTCCGGGAGAAGGGGGGGGGATGAGGGAACACTCGATTGGCATACCCCATATTCAGAACGTTTCAAGGCCGCGATGAACGACGATTTCAACACGCCGGAGGCGATGGCCGTGCTGTTCGATCTCGCCAACGAGGTGAACCGCAATCAGTTGGCTGAGGCTGCGGCACAACTCAAGGCGCTGGCCGGCGTGCTTGGCCTGCTTCAGCGCGATGCGCAGGAATTCCTCCAAGGCGGCGCGAATGAAGGCGGGCTGGACGATGCGACGATCCAGACTCGGATCGAAGCGCGCATCGCTGCCAAGAAAGCCAAAAACTTCGCCGAAGCAGACCACATCCGCAAGGAATTGCTGGAAGCGGGCATCGTGCTGGAAGACACGCCGCAGGGCACGACTTGGCGCCGAGTATAGCTCCGGTATTTATACTACAAAAATAAAAAATGTATGATAAAGTTCAAGCATGGGACTTTATATTGAGCTCACCTCAAGTGCACAAAACGCCTATGCGGATCTGTTTGATTCCGTATTGGCGGAGAGCGTCACCAATTCTGTTGCCGGATTGAATGGCAGCTTCGGCACGAAAAACGTCCATCAAAAAAAATACTGGTATTTTCAATATCGGGATATCGATAGCAAGGTCATACAGATTTATATCGGGCCGGATAACGAAAAGATCAGGCAGTTGATCGAAATTCATCAATCGCATGAAGCCATGCCGATTCGTCGCTTGGCTGACGCTGCTGTTGCGTTGGGGTGCAATCCGGTATTACCCAAGCATTTTCGAGTTATCAAGCGCCTTTCTGAATACGGGTTCTTCCGGCGCGGCGGGATTCTGGTGGGTACGCACGCATTCTTGACGATGTGCAACATGCTGGGAATCTCACCCGCAGAGCGAATGCAAACACAGGACGTGGATTTTGCGCATGCGGGCAAAAACATTTCAATCGCGCTACCGGCCAACATCAAAGTTGAAACTAGAACAGCTTTAGAATCATTAGAGATGGGATTGATCCCCATCTCTACATTCTCAGGGGCAGAAGGCGCTCGATATTTAAACCCATCTGACCCCGCATTTATGGTGGATTTCTTGACTTCCAAAATTTCAAGAAAAGACGAGCCTATTTACCTGGAAGGGCTCGCGGTTGCGTTACAGCCGCTCAAGTTCATGGAATTCTCCATGCGGGATACGACCCAAGCAGTCGCATTGGGTAACCGCGATGCCGTACTTGTGAATATTCCCCGACCGGATCGGTATGCAGTGCACAAACTTATCGTTGCGGCAGAAAGGAAAATTTCCGAAACGGCCAAAATCAACAAAGATGTCAGGCAGGCAAATGTCTTGATTCAGTACTACTTGGATTTTAGGCCGGACGAGATTTTTGAAACGTGCAAAGAGGCCAAAGACAATGGCCCGGGTTGGGAGAAACGGTTGCGCAGTGGAATTGCCAAGCTGAAGAAGATCAATCTGAATGCATCTGAATCATTGCTTGGCTCGCTGGCTGGCTGAGTATTCGTAAGATTGACGGATGGTCGAGGCACAAGCAAGGAATTGCTGGAGGCGGGCATCGTGCTGGAGGATGGGCCGCAGGGCACCACCTGGCGGCGCGCCTGAATCAGCGATGCGTGTCCGTTTCCAGCGTCACGGACTGCTTGGCGGCATTCAGTTTCTTGTCGCCCCAGTGGATGGGTGCCGAAGGCGCGGTGTCATTGTTCTGGATGGTGGAGCCGTCGCCGATGTTGCTGATCTCGATACGTCCCGCCGCGTTTTCCACATAGATGCCCTTGCCGCCCAGCAGAGCGACATCCAGCGCCTGCGAGAAATAGAAGCCGCCCCAGAAATCGGTGCCGCGTATGCCGATGATGCCTGCGGAAGTCTTTACCTTGAAATCGCGCCCCTTGAGCTTGCCGATGGCACCGGTCACTGCGCGGAACACGCCGTGGATCAACTCCAGGCTGGCGGAGCCCTGCTTCTTCGGCTTCGAATAATGGTAGGCGTTGATAGCAAACTCGGTGTCCGCACCCAGTGTGATCTCCGTGCCGTCGGTCATTTTCAGCACCACGCGCGCGTTGCGCCCGGTGATGATGCGGTCGCCGGACAACACCAAACTGCCCTCGGCAAGATTGCTGGAAGTGTTCTCATGGTTGGCGAAAGCTGCGCCCTGCAAGCGTGCCACGGTCCCCGACACGGGGGCGTCTGCAGCGTGCGCTGTGAATGGCAGCGCCAGGCAGGAAAACAGCAAGAGGGCGCGCATCATCATGGCAGCTTGCCTGCCGCGACCATGCGGTTGAACAGTTGCGGGCGCGACAGCCAGATCAGGATGTCGTCGAAGTTAGCGCTGGGAACATCACTCTGGTAAATCGCGTTGGTAGCTTGGTAGCTCGCGTTTTGACCATCCCCAGTCAAATTAGGTCCAGTTGAAAAAATGATTGCGACAGGATGCTCCTTAGTCGAGGAGGTTTCCGTCAGGTTGTTGCCGTTAGAGTCTTTAACCAAGAGACAGTCATTTGTTCCTGAGCAAAAACCTGTGTTCATTGTGATCGGATTGGTTACGTCGGAAAATTTGCGATCCACACGGTAGCGCCAATACCCATACCACTGGCTGCTGGTGCTGGTGCGTTTTGTACCCCAGGCATCAATCTCAGATACGCCAAGTGTTTTCCATGGCAGATAGCCGTCTTGTGTCACATCGCTTTGGCAGCTAGACGCTTCCACCCCATAACCAGCAGCAGCAGGATTGGGCTCGATGGTGGGGCAGGGTAATCTGCCGTTCATGATGGCAAAACCCATCAATGCCTGTTGTATCTCGGCCAGCTGTTTGCGCGTGTCATTTCTGCGCTGCTGTTCGATCTGCGCGGTCAGACTGGGCAGCAGGGTGGCCATCAGCAGGCCCACGATGGTGAGCACAATGGCCATCTCGACCAGCGAGAAGCCAGCCAGTGGGTTGCGGGATGGGGCGCGCATCAGGTTCATTGGAATACCAGCGTATCGTTGAAAGAGGAAGAGGGCGGATTTTGTGTGAAGGTGTAGCCGCCGCTCTGATCCGCATTCTGGTTGCCGCCTTCGAGATAGTACGACGCGTTGCTGCGGTTCGCACTGCGGTTCGTCTGGTCGAAAGGAGCGGTCAAGGGCTTGCCTGCCACGATGACAACGAAACGCGCAGGGGTGCTGGTGTCGTTCACATTCAGGCAATTACCGGCGGTGCTGCAGGTTGAAGGGAAGCTGGGTGCAACGGTATCCCTTGGCCTGTACTTTCTGGCCACTCCGTAAAAAACCGATTCCTTCCAGTTGACCCACCATCCGGCCGGGGTGTTGTTGAAATGCGTATTACACGTACCCCACTGGTCGCTCATGTTGTTGCTGCTGCTGTTCCTTGTTTCCGTCAAGTCATCCGGGATGCGCCCGAAATAGATGTCATTCTGGTCGTTATAGGTCGAACCGAGGTCGGTGATCGGCGCTGCCCATGGGTAGCGGCTCAGGTTGTTCGTCGCATAATCAACCAGGCAGTTCTTCACTTCGGCGGCGACACGCTTCTGGATGCCCGGCATGATGCTGTCCAGGCTGACGGCCAGTATCTGATCGTTCACCACCAGCGTGTCTGTGCCGCTGGCAGGATCATAGATGCTGATGCGTCCCTGGATGAAACCATCCGTGGCGGAGCTGTCTATGAAGGCGCTGTTGTCGTGTGTGACGCCACCCAAGGTGACGATGTCGAGATAATTTTGCGGATTGTTGATGCCCGCGGCCGAGCGATCCTGCAAAGCGCCGCCCTGCCGCGTCAGCACTGCCCCCGGCGCGATGATGACGGCGGCCACGCCTGATCCGGCGCTGGCATCATTCATCTGTACGCCGTTGCTGGCGAACAGGCTGATGGTGCCTGCGGTGTCGCTATTCAGGGTGCCGCTGCGCGGATTGTTCTTGAAGTTGTTCGAAACGGCATACCACAGGACTTCTCCACTGCCATCGCGCAGATCGGGAAGTCCCAGTGTTTTCCAAGGGAGCCTGCCGATGCGCTGCGCCTGGCTGCTGCATGAATCGGCGATGCCGTCGTTTGTGCGGTCAGGGCAGGGCAGGTCACCTGGGCGCGGGCAATTGGGAGAACAGAGATTGGAGTTGCTGATCTGCACCTTCACTGCATAACCTATCAGTGCCTCACGCGCCTGTGCCAGTGCGTCGGCAGTGACCTTGTCCTGGGCGTTGCGCAGGGAGGCGGAGTTCAAGCCGCTCACGAAAAAGGTGGTGATGCCCAAGACCAGAATGACCAGCATCACGATGAAGGCTGCGCCACTCTGTCGCGACGGGTAGGGAGCGATCCAGGTCGTGCGCGGCAGCGGCATGGTTTTATTTTTCTTCCGGCGTGGGCTGGTCGAGGATGATGCGCTGACCGACCTTGGCGCGCACCGGCTGCGGTTTGCCGGGCACGGCGATGCTGACGGCGGCGGGGGGCTGGCTGCTGCCGACCGCGTCGGGCTGCGGTGTGCCATTGAGCCAGACCAGGCGTTTGCCGTCCGAGCGCTGGATGACGCCGTTGACCATGATGCTGTTGGCTTTGCTCCCAGCGCCGTCCTTGTTGCCACTTATCGCATGGTCCATTTCCATCTGCATGCGCTGCTGGGGTGTATAGAACAGGCGTCCGAGTTCGTTGGCCTGGGCGGGGTAGGCACACGTGGCGAGCAGCGCCAGTAACAGAAAGAGCGGTCTCATGGCGCGTTCCTGTTCTTCAGGGTGATCCAGCCGCCGCCGCATTCGGCGAGCAGACGTGCCTGTTTGTTGGTGGGCTCGGCTGCGGTCAGATTGCAGTGGTCGAGTAAAAACCAGCCTTCGATACGGGTGTGCAGGGCGGACAGCAGGGCGAGCAGTTGTTCTTCATGCAGCAGGTCGATCTGCAAGGTCATGGGGCTGATGTTGAGCGCGAAGTTGCCTGCGTCGAGCGGCGGATTGGGGGCATAGGGCTGTTGCGGCGCGATGGTGTACTTGAAGTCGGCGGCCAGCCCTTGCTGCCGCAGTTTTTCCAGTCCTTCGATCCAGTCCAGTCGCGCTTCGTTGCCGATGACCTTCTGCGCTTGCAGCGCGTCGTATTCCATCTGATAGGTGGCCATGTTCTCGCGGTCGTTCTGCGCGGTGGCAAGCTGGTTGCGCGCTTCGGTCAATGCCTTTTGCGCGGTCTGGCGCTGCTGTGCTGCATCGCGCAAATAGTGTTCGCCGTAGGTGATCGCCCCGGCAGCGATGCCGATGCTGAGCGCGAAGGCGCCCAGGCTCCATTTCAATGCGGCAAAGTCGGCGGCAGAGAAGCTCATGGTTGCCTCCAGATGATCTTCAGCGTGAACTGCGCGGGTTTGTTCTGGTCTTTCGTTTCGGCGCTGATGCTGCCCTTGGAACTGACGTCGAGCGGCAAGGTCTGTGCGCTCACCGTGTAGCCATGCTGGGTCAGTGCTTGCTGGAAACGGTCGAGGTAGTCGAGCGCCTTGCGGTGCTCGTTGCCGAAGCCGTCCAACTCGCCTTCGAACAGGATGAGCTGCGCGGGATAGGGCGAGGGGGCGGCATCGGCCGGGCTGGACTGCCAGGAGAGCTTGCGCAGCAGGACGCGCGGGAACGTGTCCATCACTGCGCTCAATTCGTACAGCACGGCCTTGGGCGGGGGCCCATATTCACTCAGGCTGCGCGCCAGCAGCACGGCGGTCTTCATGTCGTTCGCCGGCACGGAGGTGTTGGCGAAGCTGCGCTGTATCTGCTGGGTCTCCTGGCGCAGGCGTTCGGTCTGTTCCTTGATCGGGGCGGTCTCCTGTGCCAGTTCGTCGCCTTGCCAAAAGGCGATGGCGCTCCACAGCAGGCCGGCCAGAGTAACCGTGATGGCGATGCCGAAGAAGATGCGCTGTAGCTGCCAGAGGGTGAAGAAATGCGTATGGTCGGCATTGGCGTAATGCGCGGACGGCGGCTTGGTAGCCAACAGGTTCAGGAACAGCGGCGTGGCGTCAGAATCATGGAACTCGTGTTTGCATTTGCGCTGCTTGGCGAATTCGCCGATGTCGATGAAGGTGTAGTGCAGGTCGCTGTCGTCGGACAGTTGCGCGGCGAGTCCGGCGCGGTCACTTTCATGGCAGAGGATGTGTACTTCCAGTATTTCGCCGGGCGGCGGCAGGGACAGGCTCTTCAGGTATTGCTGGGTGCGCGGCGTCTCGGCGATGATTGCATCGATCAGCGATCCATCTTCGTTGATCGGGATCAGGCGCGAGAAGTGCAGGCGTTTGTCGTGGAAATAGGTCTGGCGCAGGCCGGCATCGCGTTCCCAGGTCAGCAACAGCACATGCTCGGCCTGGATGTCCTTCAGCAGCGGCGCGCTGATGTTGGGCACGGAATAGATGCCGGCCAGCGGGATGCGGTGCGCCAGCAGGGCATCCAGCCAGGGCGAGATGCGTTGCGGGTTGGTGAGGGCGGAGAGCAGGTATTCGTCGTCGCGCCTGCCATCGGCCTGGCGCTGGAGCAGGGTGGCCTGGCGGAAGGGGGTGCTGCGGTAGTATTGCTCAAACTTGCGTTGCAGCAGTGCCGTGCGGCTGGGACCGATCAGGTGCGGCACCGTTTCCAGGTGGAAGTCCTCTTCGATGATGTCCACCAGCATGTAGGCGGGATGGCGGTTGCGGCCAAGGAAAGCGGCAAATTGTTCGCGCCCGTCGGCATCGTTCGAGAAGCGGTATTCGCCGGATACCCCCTTGCTGCCCCACACGTATGCGAGGAAGGAATCTGCGTTGAGGAACAGGAGGGTGCGGGCCATTAGATTTTCACCTTGCTGATGATGTCGTAGATGGGCGACAGCACGGACAGCATGACCCAGCCGAGCAAGGCGCCGAGGATGATGGTCATGGTGGGCTCGATCATCACTTGCACCTTCTTGATGGAGTCTTTCACATCGCGGTCATAGAAGTAGCTGACGTTGAGCAGCGCCTGGTCGAGCTGGCCGGTGGCTTCGCCCACCTTGAGCATGCGCACCACCAGCGGCGGGAAGATGCCGGCCTGCTGGAAGCTTTGCGTCAGGTTCTTGCCGGATTCGATCTCTTTCATCACATTTTGCAGGCTTTGCGCGATGACCTGGTTGTCCACCAGGTCGCGCGAGTTGGCGATGCAGTCCAGGATGGTGATGCCGGAACTGTACATCATGGCGAAGGTGTTGGCGAAGCGTGCCAGGATGATCTTGCGCAGGATGGGGCCGGTCGGCCACAGGTGCAGTTTCAGGTTGTCCACGTGGTATTGCAGTTTGGGATTGCTGATCAGCGCGATTTTGTAGCTCCCGAACAGCGCTACGGGCAGCAGCAGCATGACATACCAGTAATTGACGAAGAAGGACGAGGTCGCCAGCAGCATGCGCGTCTGGATCGGAATGTCCTGTCCCATGCCCTTGATGAAGCCGACCAGTTGCGGCACCAGATAGATCATCAGGAAGAAGGTGATGGCCAGCACCACGGTGCCCACGAAGATCGGGTAGATCATCATGTTCTTGGTCTGCGAGGCCATCTCGTCCTGCCATTTCAGCGATTCGGTCAGGTGCCCGAACACATCCACCAACCGGCCGCTATCCTCGCCGGCCTTGGTCAGGTTGGTGGTGATCTTGTCGAAAGCGTTGGGGTGTTCGGCCATGGCCTGCGACAATTTTTTGCCGCTTTCGATGGATTCCACCATGGCGGCGATGATCTCGCGGAAGGAGGGTTCTTCCATGGTGTCGCGCAGGTCGGCCAGGCATTCCAGCAGCGGCACGCCCGCACGGGTGAGTTGCTCCAGGTTGAAGAAGAAGGTGATGAGGTCGGCGCGCTTGATCTTGCTGGCGCCGAAGGCGGCCTTGTTTTCTTCTTCCCTGGCATGGATGAGGTCCAGCCCGCCGCGCTTCAGGCGCAGTTCGAGGTCGATCAGGTTGGCGGCATCCTGCAAACCCTTGGCGGTCTTGCCGCTGCCGTCGATCGCCTTGTAGGAATAGAGCGCCATTTGACGGTCAACTGCGGTCCGAGAGGTCCACCACGCGCGACACTTCGGCGACCGAGGTCATGCCTTGCAGGATGCGGCGGATGCCGTCCTGCGCCAGCGGGCGGAAGCCGCGCTCCAGCGCGGCCTGCTTGATGTCGCGGATACTGGCACGGCGCGCCACCAGGTCATCCATGTCGGAATCCATTTTGAGAATTTCCATGATGGCCTGGCGACCGGTGTAACCCTGATGGCGGCAGATATCGCATCCGGCCGCGCGGTACAGGGTGACCTCCTCGTTGTGGATCAGCCCCAGCAGTTTGCGTTCGACGGGGTCGGGCTGGTAGGGATACTTGCAGTGTTTGCACAGTACGCGCACCAGACGCTGCGCCACGATGCCGATGATGTTGCCGGCCAGGATGTCGGGCAGGATGCCGATGTCCAGCAGGCGCGGGATGGCGCCTACAGCGGAGTTGGTGTGCAGGGTGGAATACACCTGGTGGCCGGTCATGGCGGCGCGGAACGCCATCTCGGCGGTGGGATGGTCGCGGATCTCGCCGACCAGGATGATGTCCGGGTCTTGGCGCATCAGGGAGCGGATGCCGCTGGCGAAATCCAGTTTGGCGGCCTCGTTCACCGAGCTCTGGCGGATCAGCGGGATGGGATATTCCACCGGGTCTTCCAGGGTCATGATGTTGACCGACTCGGTGTTGACGTGGTTCAGCACTGAATACAGCGTGGTGGTCTTGCCGCTGCCGGTGGGGCCGGTCACCAGCACGATGCCTTCCGGTTTGGCGATGATGCTGAGCAGGGTGGCCAGCGCGCCTTCATCCAGCCCGATCTGGTTGATCGGCACGATGCCTTTCTGGCGGTCCAGGATGCGCAGCACCAGGTTTTCGCCATAGGAGGTGGGATGCGAGGCGACGCGGAAATCGATGGGGCGACCGGACAGGCGCAGCGAGATGCGGCCATCCTGCGGCGCGCGCGTCTCGGCGATGTTCATGCCGCTCATCACCTTCATGCGCACCACCATGGCGGGCCAGAAGCTCTTGTGCAGGCTGCGCACCTGGCGCAGCACGCCATCCACGCGGTAGCGGATGCGCAGGAAACTGTTCTCCGGTTCGAAGTGGATGTCTGAAGCGCCCTGTTGCACCGCCTCGGTGAGTAGCGCGTCGATCAGCCGCACCACGGGCTGGCTGAACTCGTTGACGCCCTGTTGCAGCATGGACTGGTGTTCCAGCTCGCCCGGTTCGATCTCGTGCAGGATGCCGTCGATGGACAGCTCGAAGCCGTAATACTGGTCGATGGCGCGCAGGATGTCCGATTCGCTGGCGAGCAGGGTGATCAGGCGGTATTCGTCGCGCAGCAGCGCGCGCACCTGGTCGAGCGCGATGATGTTGTCGGGATCGGAGATGGCCAGGGTGAGGTTCTTGCTGGCGGGCTCCACCGACAGCGGCACCAGCTGGTAGCGGCGGGCGATCTCTTTGGGGATGAGCGCAACGGCGGCGGAATCGACCACCACGTTGGACAGGTCCACGCTCTCCTGGCCAAGGTTCTCCGACAGCACGTCGCGTATGGTCGCTTCTGACAGGAAGCCCAGCCGCACCAGCAGGCGGCCCAGCGGCTGCGGTGACTTGCTCTGCTCCTGGGTGGCGATGCGCAACTGGTCTTCGCTGATGACCCCCTTGGCGATCAGCAACTGACCGATGGGCTGCTGGAGTTGTGGTTGCTGTACTGCCATCTTTACCTCAGCGGCCAGCGGCGCTCAATTCGTTCAGCCGTTGCTGTGCCTGTGCGTGGTCAAAACCCGCCGTGCCGGAAGGATCGAGTTGCAATGCTTGCTGATAGTACGGCAGTGCCTGCTTGCCTTGCCCCAGATGATCCAGGCTGATTGCCAGGTTATAAGTGAATTGGGCGTTGGCAGGTTCGGCGCTGCGCGCATTGAAATATGCCTGCTGCGCCTCTGCCCAGCGCGACTGTCCAGCATACAGATTGCCCAGCGCATAGTTCAATGCGCCGGAGCGCGGCTGGTCGGCCAGCATCTGCTTGAGCTGGCTTTCCGTGTCGTCACCGCTCATGTCATAGGCCGACAGGGCGCCTGCTGCCACCGGATCGCGCGGATCGAGCAGCAACACCTGGCGGAAATAATACTGGGCCGTCTCGTCCTGTCCCTGGCGCTGGGCGATCGCCCCCAAGCCGAGCAGCGCATCGCGGTTGTGTGCGTCCTTGCCCAGCACGTTGCGGTAGCCTTGTTCGGCGCTGACATAATCGCCGCGCTGGTAAGCCTGATACGCATCCAGCAGCGTGGTGGACAGCGTATCGGCTTCTTGTGCCCGTTCGATATGCAGATCCGCAGGCTTGGAGGTGCGCGGCCTGCTGAAAGGTTTGCTGGCGGGGTGTGCGGCAACGGCGGTCTTTTGCGGGGCGGCTTCTGCCTTGGGCGGTGCGGGCTCTGCCGGGGCGGCGGCACTGCTGGCGGGAGGCACAGGTGCGACTGGCGGAGTGAGCGTGGCGACCAAAGGCGGCGGCGCGGGCGTAGTGATGGGGGTCGGCGGCGGAGTGGCGGGGCGTTGTGTGATGCGCGGCGGCGCGGGCGGATTGAGTTCGCGCCAGACGTAATAGCCATATCCCGCACCCAGCACGCTGCAAATCAGGAAGGTGGTGGGCACCAGCCCCAGCTTCCAGCGGCGCCTAGGCGCCTCTTTCTTTTTCTTCGCGGCGAACAGGTTCTCACCGGCGGCGCGCGATGAGGCGGTGCGCGTCTCGGTTTCGGCCACGCCGCGCTGTTTCTCTGCCGGATGCTCTTCCAGCGACAAGTTGGAAAGCCCCGTGCTCTTGGAGGAGTCGCTGGATTT
>JBBIIN010000045.1:0-13899 GCA_037446515.1 Gallionellaceae bacterium | reverse complement strand
CACTGCCTTCACACGGCAGGGGTCACTGGTTCGAACCCAGTATCGCCCACCAATCAAATCAAGCAATTTCATCACACTCAAAAAACCATCTAAGCGGCAACGTGACCAAATCGTGACCGCTCATCCAACCTAGCAACTGCATTACGAACATTGTCCGGCGCTAGGTGGGCATATCGCTCTGTCATTCTGATCGTGCTATGACCAAGCAAGTCGCGCACCTCGATTAGCGATGCCCCCGCGCTAACCAACCAAGCCGCGCAAGTGTGTCGCAAATCATGAACCGTGAAATCTTCAATCCCAGCATTTTCACAAGCTGATGAAAACGAGGTTTTGACGCTCTCGATCCGTTCGCCCTTCCTGTTCGTGAATACCCAAGGACTGGCAGGGCAATACTTCGCCCTAAAATTTGCCCGACTTAGGAGTGCGGATCGTGCCTCTTCATTGAGCGGTACACTGCGCCGCTTTCCTGCTTTGGTATGTTCCGCGCCCAAATGGACAAGGTTTGCCTTTAGGGAAGCTTGATTTCCAAAGGATCAATCCTCATGCCGCTTAACCCACTCGTTTTTCAAAAGAGCCTAGTTTATAAACATTGTAGTTGGTGCCCGGAACCGGAATCGAACCGGTACGCTGGTTTCATCCAAGCGACGGATTTTAAGTCCGTTGTGTCTACCAATTTCACCACCCGGGCGTGAAATCTGAAGGAGGATGCATCAATGGTGGCACATTATACAGAGTGAAAGTTTGCTGGAAAAATTAATGAAAAGTGGCTCTTCGTAAAATCGTGTGGGTATCCGTTGCAGACACACGAGATGCTGTTCGACGCGCACAACCATGCCTTTGCCGCCTTCGGCGGCGTACCTGCCCGCGGTATCTACGACAACATGCGCACCGCCGTGGACAAGGTGAGGCCCGGCAAGCAACGCGACGTCAACCTGCGCTTCAAAGCCATGGTGAGCCACTACCTGTTCGATGCCGAGTTCTGCAACCCGGCCTCCGGCTGGGAGAAAGGGCAGATCGAGAAGAACGTGCAGGACGCGCGACACCGCATCTGGAACAAGCTGCCGGCGTTCGGTAGTCTGGCCGAACTGAACAACTGGCTGCACCAGCGCTGCCTGACACTCTGGAGCGAGCTACCCCATCCGGAACGGCCGCAACACAGCATTGCCGAAATCTACGCGGAAGAGCGCAGCCACCTGATGGCCCCATCCCGCCCATTCGATGGATTCGTCGAACATATCAAGCGCGTCTCACCGACCTGTCTGGTCACCTTCGAGCGCAACCGCTACAGCGTGCCGGCTTCCTACGCCAACCGTCCGATCAGTCTGCGGGTGTATTCCAGCAGGCTGGTATTTGTTGCCGAAGCGCAAATCATTGCCGAACACGCCAGAGTGATCGTGCGCGGCATCAAGATCGGCTGCACCGTGTACGACTGGCGTCACTATCTGAGTGTCTTGCAGCGCAAGCCGGGCGCATTGCGCAACGGCGCGCCGTTCACCGAACTGCCGGAAGGCTTCAAGCGTTTGCAGGCGATCCTGCTCAGATGCATGGGCGGCGACCGCGAGATGGTGGAGATCCTTGCACTGGTATTGCAGCACGATGAGCAAGCCGTGCTTGCCGCCGTCGAGCTGGCACTGGAGAGTGGCGTGCCGTCCAAACAGCATGTGCTCAACCTGCTCAAGCGGCTGATCGAACCTGCGCCGCCAGCGCCTGTAGATACGCCTGCCCATCTGACACTGGCAATCGAACCGCAGTCCAACATCAGCCGCTACGACCAATTGCGGGAGGTGCCACATGCAGCATGAAGCCATGATCACCTCACTCAAAAGCATCAAGCTTTACGGCATGGCGCAGGCGGTGGATGAACTCGCCAGACAGGGCTCGTCGATCCGACGCATCAGCGCCAGGTCTTCTGGCGAAACAGGCTGTGGCTGGTAATACGCCGTCGAGCGGGCCAGTGCCAGAATCTGGCACTGTCGGGCAACGGGGAGTTTGTCATTACGGTCGATCATTTCCTTGCGCTCAGCAATCCCGCCTTGGTGAGCGCGCTTTCTAAAAAATCGTTCTCCAGCGTGAGCTGCCCGATCTTGGCGTGGAGTATCTTGAGGTCTGGTTCGGCCGCCTTCGCCTTCGGCGGCCCGCCGAATACATCTGCGGCTGATTCCTGTAGTTGCTGCTTCCACTCGGAAACCTGATTGGGGTGAACCTCGAAGTGTTCAGCGATCTCGGCCAATGTCCGGTCGCCCTTGATCGCGGCCAAGGCCACCTTGGCCTTGAATCCAGGTGCGTGATTCCCTCTCGTCCTTCTCATGCGCTTGCTCCTCTGTTTGCCGTATCATTCACGGCGTTGGGTGGGCAAGGCTACCACTTAACGGGCTGTCCAGTTTTACGGGGCCACCTCTTTGGCCATTGGCCCCTATGATTGGCAGCAGAGGTCAATCAACAGCTTCAACTTCGTTCAAAGTTTTCAACAGCAAATTCCGGATCCCCAATTATTTTGCCACCTGCTTTTCCCGGATTTCATCCAGTGTCTTGCAATCAATGCACAGAGTCGCTGTAGGGCGCGCTTCCAGGCGACTCAGGCCAATCTCGACGCCACACTTGTCACAGTAACCATATTCGCCCGCTTCAATCCTAGCCAGCATTTTGTCGATATTCTTAATGAGCTTTCTTTCGCGGTCTCGATTTCGCAACTCGAGGCTCATATCGGATTCCTGGCTGGCCCTATCGTTTGGGTCTGCAAAGGCGGTGGCTTCGTCTTGCATGGTATGTACAGTGCGGTCAATGTCTTGGCTTAATCCCGTCTTGAGTTCGTTAAGGACATAGCGGAAATGTTCTAACTGCTTGGCATTCATATATGCCTCGCCTTTTTTGGGCTTGTAAGGAGTAGTGGGCTTGTTGGCAGTAACCGGCATTGTGTGTTCTCCAAGAGAAAGCAAAAAATTACAGGCGCGCTTTAATACCAGAAAGGATTTTCAGTCGCAACCTATTTAGGGAGAAAGAGGGCTAATCCCTTGTTTTTCAAGCATGCCAACCAAGGCTATCAAGGGGAGGCCAATCAAGGCATTGGGGTCATCCCCTTGAATGCGACTGATGAGAGCGATGCCCAAGCCTTCGGATTTTGCACTGCCTGCGCATTGATACGGTTGTTCCTTGCACAGATAAGCTTCGATGGCGCTATCTCTCAAATTGCGGAAACTCACCAGCGTGGTTACAACTTCAGACTGTATTTCGCCAGTTGCGGAATTGAGCAAAGAGAGCGCAGTATGAAATTCGACAGTCTTGCCGCGCATCATGCGTAATTGGCGTACTGCGTTGTCATGGGTCAAAGGCTTGCCTAGTTGTTCTCCCTCCAATAAGACCACCTGATCCGAGCCAATTATCAGGGAATTGGGGAAGCGGTCGGACACGGCTTGCGCTTTGGTTTGTGAAAGCCTGTACGCGGTTTGTGCCGCATCTTCATGCGGCAATGGCGTTTCATCGACTTCCGGGGAAGCGGTTTGAAAGGGCAGTCCCAGGGTGGCGAGCAGTTGACTCCTGTAGATGGAGGTGGAGGCCAAAACAAGCAGCTGAGAATTCAAGATGTTCCTTACTGTGGCTTTTGACAGGGGGGGGCGAAATATATATCATGCGCGCCTCATGTTTGCACGGCCTTTGATAGACAGTGTCGATTTCGCCAGAAATGGCAAGGAGTTGGCTGGGAAAATCAGGCTGGAAGATATGCCCAGATTGCAAGATATATGGGCGGGCGCTGCTGGTGAGATGTCCTTCTGTATTAAAGGGCGCTTGGATGAGGGCAAGGAAATGCTTGACTTGTCCTTTCAAGGAAAGTGTTTGTTGCTATGTCAGCGCTGTCTCGGGGGGTTGCTTTACCCGATGGATACGACGATGCGGCTCTGGCTTCTCCCTGCGAACAGACTGGCTGAAGGCGATGAAGATGTAGATCTGGAAGTGCTGGAAGCTTCAGCTGCCTTGGATGTGTGGGCATTGATCGAAGATGAGTTGTTGCTTGGTTTGCCCTACGCGCCCAAGCATCCGGAAGGGGCCTGCGCCGCAGCGCAAAGCGAAAAGAGCAAGCCCGAAGGCGTGTTTTCGGTTTTGGCGAAATTAAAAGTGTGACTATCAGTTTTTGTAAGGAGTCGTTAAATGGCAGTTCAACAGAATAAAAAATCTCCGTCCAAGCGCGGCATGCATCGCGCCCATGACTTCCTGTCCAACCCGCCTTTGGCAATCGAGGCTTCGACAGGCGAAGCGCATTTGCGCCATCACATCAGCCCAAGCGGTTTCTACCGTGGCAAGAAAGTCCTGAAGACCAAGGGCGAATAGCCCATCTTTCGTGACTTCCCATCCGGGAAGTCTGTTCATTATTTCGCCTGAGAGGGTCGCCCGGTGGATGTCACAATAGCCATTGATGCGATGGGGGGCGACCACGGGGTGCGGGTGACGGTACCTGCGGCGGTCTCTTACCTGAAAAAACATCCCGACGATGTTGTAATGCTGGTCGGCCAGCCGGAGGCGATCGCGTCCGAGTTGGACAAGACCGGTTTCCACGATCATTCCCGCCTGCGCATCCACCCGGCGTCCGAGGTGGTGGGCATGGATGAGTCGCCGCAATCTGCATTGCGAGGAAAAAAAGATTCATCCATGCGGGTTGCCATTAATCTGGTAAAGAACGGAGAGGCATCGGCTTGCGTGAGCGCAGGCAATACTGGCGCCTTGATGGCTACAGCGCGCTATGTGTTAAAAACACTGCCCGGCATTGACCG
The DNA here is from genome assembly GCA_037446515.1 of Gallionellaceae bacterium. Lineage (GTDB taxonomy): Bacteria > Pseudomonadota > Gammaproteobacteria > Burkholderiales > Gallionellaceae > Sideroxyarcus. The sequence goes on along the minus strand of JBBIIN010000045.1, from coordinate 9,136 downwards.
CCCGGCCATCGCCTCTTTCCTTCCAACCATCAAAGGGCAGGTTTGTATGCTGGACTTGGGGGCAAACGTGGATTGCACGGCCGAACACCTTTTGCAATTCGCTCTGATGGGTGGCACTCTGGTTGCTGCGCTTGAACACAAGGGCGATCCAACCATAGGCCTGCTCAACATCGGCAGCGAAGACATAAAAGGCAACGAAGTGGTCAAGCAAACAGCGGAACTGCTGCAAGCCAGTGACCTGAACTTTTATGGCAACGTGGAAGGGGATGACATCTTCAAAGGGGTTACCGATGTCGTGGTTTGCGACGGATTTGTCGGTAACGTATCTTTGAAAACTACGGAAGGTCTTGCGCAGATGTTGGGCAAGTTCCTCAAAGAAGAATTCAGTCGCAATATCTTTACCAAGCTTGCCGCAGTGGTTGCCATGCCGGTATTGGGTGCTTTCAAACGCAGGGTGGATCACCGACGTTACAATGGGGCAAGTTTGTTGGGATTGCGTGGTATCGTAGTAAAAAGTCATGGCTCGGCAGATAGTTTTGCCTTCCTGTGTGCCATCGAGCGGGCGGCGGAAGAGGCGCGCGGCGGCATGCTGGAGCACATCAGCGAGCATATAGAAAAATGGCACTACGCACGCCAAGGCAAAACAGAAGGGGCGGTTTAATGACATATTCCAGGATCATCGGTACTGGCAGTTATCTGCCGACCAAGGTGTTGACCAATTACGACCTCGAGAAGATGGTCGACACTTCGCATGACTGGATATTCACTCGTAGCGGCATTTCGGAGCGGCATGTGGCGGCCGAGGGCGAGCTGTGCAGCGATCTGGCCGCGCAGGCCAGTCTGAAAGCCATCGAAGCGGCGGGTATCGCTCCTGAAGAGATCGACTTGGTCATCGTCGCGACCACCTCGCCCGATCTTCCTTTCCCCAGCACAGCCTGTATTTTGCAGGACAAGCTAGGTATCCGGAATGGCGCGCCAGCTTTCGATATGCAGGCGGTCTGTGGTGGGTTCGTCTATGCCCTGAACACGGCCGACCTGTACATACGTGGTGGACAGGCCAAGACGGTTTTGGTGGTCGGCACCGAGGTGCTCTCGCGCATGGTGGACTGGAATGACCGTACCACTTGCGTACTGTTCGGCGACGGCGCAGGTGCAGTCATATTGCGCGCCTCGGACGAGCCTGGGATCGTCGCTGCCACGCTGCATGCCGATGGGCGTCATCGCCAGATGCTCAAGGCTGCTCCCAAAATCACGATGGATGGGCAGGCGGTATTCAAGTTTGCAGTCAATGTGTTGAGTGAAGTTGTTGAAGAGTTGCTGGAGGAGTGCAAGCTCTCCGGTTCTAAAATCGACTGGCTGGTCCCGCATCAGGCTAATATTCGTATCATCGAAGCGACCGCCAAAAAACTCGGGCTGCCGATGAAACATGTGGTGCAGACTGTTGCTTTGCATGGCAATACCTCGGCAGCTTCCATTCCGCTGGCGCTGGATGTCGCAGTACGCGACGGTCGCATCAAGGCCGGGCAAAACATTCTCATCGAAGCGGTGGGTGGTGGGTTCACCTGGGGCGCAGTCCTCATTAAGTGGTAGGGTGTATATATAAATGACTCGATTCGCTTTCATCTTTCCCGGTCAAGGATCTCAGTCGCGCGGCATGATGAACGGCTATGCCGACTTCTCCGCCGTGCGCGACACCTTCACCGAAGCATCCGATGTGCTGAAGCAGGATCTGTGGCAACTGGTAGCCGAAGGTGCCGATGCCAATCTGAACGCCACCGTGAACACCCAGCCGATCATGTTGACTGCCGGTGTCGCGGTCTATCGCGCTTGGCAATCTCAGCATGGTGCAAAACCAGCAATCATGGCTGGCCACAGCCTGGGTGAATATACAGCGCTAGTCGCCGCCGGGGCGCTGAACTTTACCGATGCGCTGCCGCTGGTGCGCTATCGTGCCAAGTGCATGCAGGAAGCCGTGCCCGAAGGCGTGGGCGGCATTGCTGCCATCATCGGCTTGGATGATGCGGCGGTGCGTGCCGTGTGTGCCGAAGGCTCTCAGGGGGATGTGTTGGAAGCCGTGAACTTCAATTCACCCGGACAAGTCGTCATCGCTGGCAACCGCAACGCGGTCGAGCGTGGCATGGAGATCGCCAAGACTAAGGGCGCCAAGCGCGCGCTGATGCTGCCTATGAGCGTGCCATCGCATTGCAGTTTGCTCAAGGAGGCCGCCGAGAAGTTACGTATTTATCTAAATGATGTCTCTGTGCAAGTTCCGGCCATCCCGGTGCTGCACAACGCTGATGTCGCGGCCTACGCTGATCCAGCGAAAATCAAGGATGCCTTGGTACGCCAGCTGTATTCTCCAGTGCGCTGGGTCGAGACCGTACAAGCCTTCGGCAAGCAGGGCATCACACATAATGTGGAGTGCGCGCCGGGCAAAGTGCTGGCCGGACTGAACAAGCGCATCGACACCAGCCAGCAGGCTCTGGCCATCAATGACGGCGAAGCTCTGAAGGCGGCTCTGGCCGCTCTCGCATAAGGAGAAAAGCATGACACTGCAAGGACAGATCGCACTGGTAACCGGCGCTTCGCGCGGCATCGGACAAGCCATCGCCTTGGAACTGGGCAAGCAGGGGGCGACCGTGGTCGGTACCGCCACCACCGACAAAGGCGCCCAAGCCATCACTGGCTATCTTGCGGGTGCCGGAATCAAGGGCATGGGGTTCGTGTTGAATGTGAATGACGCGGCAAAAATCGACGCAATGCTGGACAGCGTCCGCAAGCAGTTTGGCGAAGTTTCCATCCTGGTTAACAATGCTGGCATTACTAAGGACAACCTGCTTGCCCGCATGAGCGACGAGGAATGGGACGAGGTGATCGCCACCAACTTGAAGTCGGTGTTCCGCCTGTCGCGCGCCGTGCTGCGCGCCATGATGAAGGCTCGTGCCGGTCGCATCATCAACATCTCGTCGGTGGTCGGTAGCAGCGGCAATCCTGGGCAAACCAACTATTCCGCCTCCAAAGCCGGCATGTCCGGCTTCACCAAGTCGCTGGCACAGGAAATCGGCAGCCGCAACATCACTGTCAATAATGTCGCCCCTGGTTTCATTGATACTGACATGACCCAAGCACTGGGAGAAGAGCAGCGCGCCAAGCTGGTCGAGCACGTGCCACTGAAGCGCCTTGGCCAGCCGATGGACATTGCTGCAGCAGTGGCGTTCCTGGCCGGCCCCGGAGCGGCCTATATCACAGGAGTTACGCTGCATGTGAATGGCGGCATGTATATGGAATAAGTGCGGGTGTTTTGGAAAACGGCATGAGTTTGATAGAATGCTCAGGCTTTTTTAAATTTTAATTAAAGTAGGAGAACTGGGATGTCCAACGAACAACGCGTCAAGAAAATCGTAGCCGAGCAACTGGGTGTGAACGAGTCCGAAGTTAAGAACGAGTCTTCCTTTGTGAATGACTTGGGTGCCGACTCTCTGGACACTGTGGAACTGGTGATGGCGCTGGAGGAAGAATTTGGCGTTGAGATCCCGGATGAAGACGCTGAAAAGATCACCACAGTTCAGCAAGCGCTCGACTACGTCAACGCACATTCCAAGTAATTCAACCTGAACCATTGGGTTCTTCCGTAGCGGAGTTCAGTTTGGCTAAGCGCAGAGTGGTAGTAACCGGTTTGGGGGCGATTTCGCCCGTTGGAATCGGAGTTGCCGAAACATGGCAAAACATCGTGGCAGGCAAATCCGGTATCAGGCGTATCACCCGCTTCGATTCCAGCCCCTTCGCATGCCAGGTAGCGGGGGAGGTCGAAGGTTTTGACGCGACCCAGTACATTTCGGCCAAGGATGCTCGCCGCATGGATCGTTTCATACATTTTGGCTTGGCGGCAGGCATTGAAGCGTTCAAGGACTCCGGTCTGGTGGTGACTGAACAAAACGCCGAACGCATGGGCGTCTGTATCAGTTCAGGCATCGGCGGCTTGCCAATGATCGAAGAAACCCATAACGATTACTTGGCAGGGGGCGCGCGCAAAATTTCGCCGTTCTTCATTCCAGGCACCATTATCAACATGATCTCCGGCAATCTGTCCATTATGTTTGGGTTCAAGGGGCCGAACTTCTCCGTGGTCACTGCCTGCACTACAGGCACCCATAGCATAGGCGCATCTGCCCGCATCATCGAATACGGGGATGCCGACGTAATGATCGCCGGTGGTTCGGAGTCAACCATCTCGCCTTTGGCGATTGGCGGTTTCTCTTCTGCCAAGGCGCTGTCCACCCGTAACGACGACCCGGCCACGGCCAGCCGCCCTTGGGACAAGGGGCGCGACGGTTTTGTGATGGGAGAAGGCTCAGGCGTACTGGTACTGGAAGAATATGAGCATGCCAAGGCGCGCGGAGCCAAAATTTATGCTGAACTGGCAGGTTATGGCATGAGCGCAGATGCTTACCACATGACCGCCCCCAGCACGGATGGCCCCAAGCGCAGCATGATCAATGCACTGCGTAATGCCGGCCTGAATCCGGATCAGGTGCAATATGTCAATGCGCACGGTACTTCGACCCCGCTGGGTGACAGGAACGAAAGTGAAGCGATCAAGCAGGCTTTCGGCGACCATGCCAAAAAACTGGTCATCAATTCCACTAAATCCATGACAGGACACCTGTTGGGTGGAGCGGGCGGAATCGAGTCACTGTTCTGTGTGCTTGCCATCCACCATCAAATTTCTCCGCCGACAATCAACATTTTCGAGCAGGATCCCGAGTGTGATCTGGATTACTGTGCGAACACGGCACGGCCAATGAAAATTGATGCTGCGTTGAACAACAACTTCGGTTTCGGCGGAACTAACGGTTCACTGGTATTCCGCAAGATTTGAGTCCTGCGCCATGATGTTGGCCAACGGCGCCTTCTCCGGTTCGATCAATGCAGCAGACCGCGGTTTAAACTATGGCGACGGGGTGTTCCGAACCCTGCGCATGAGGGCTGGCCGGCCAGTTAGTTGGGAGCGCCAGTACGCAAAGCTACAGTATAATTGTCATGCGTTGAAGATAGCCTGTCCATCGGCGCAGCTGCTATCCAAAGAACTTCAGCAACTCGGGCTATCCCAACCCGACGGTGTCGCCAAAATTATCATTACCCGTGGAGTTTCGTCGCGCGGGTATGCGCTTTCTGACTCCGCCGCTCCGACGCGCATTCTCAGCTTGTCTCCTCTTCCAGTCTATCCCTCCGAATATTCTCAGCATGGGGTAAATCTGCATATCTGCAAATTACAACTCGGACACCAGCCACTGCTGGCCGGGATAAAACATCTTAATCGGTTGGAAAATGTGCTGGCTGCCAGCGAATGGCAAGACGAGGATATTCCAGAAGGTCTGTTGAGTGATCTTTCCGGCTCCGTCATTTCCGGTACGCGCAGCAATCTGTTCATGCTGCGCGGCAACATTCTGTACACTCCAAGCTTGGATCGCTGCGGTGTCGCCGGGGTGCAGCGCGATCGCGTGATGGATTGGGCTGTACTGCATAACGTAACATGCAAGACAACAGAGTTCGGCATAGATGATTTGATGCTGGCGGATGAAATATTTCTGGTCAACAGTGTGTTCGGCTTGTGGCCAGTGCGTAAGCTGGGGAACTATTTCCGTACTACGCATCCATTCTCATGGAAGATACAAGAGTGGTTGAAGGATGAGAATCATTAAGGATGTAATGCTGTGGTTGCTGTTCCTGCTTGCCATCCTGCTTGGAGGGTTTGTCTATTACGCCAATACGCCCATCTCCTTGGAGCACATCCCATTTGAATTTGAGTTGAAACAGGGTAGCAGCCTGAAAGGAGCTGCCAGTCAGATCAACAAGGCAGGCGGGTTGAACAATGAATGGCTATTCATCATATTGGCCAGAAGTCTGGGCAAGGCTCGGCAGATTAAGCCCGGAAACTACCAGCTTGAACATGAAGTCACGCCGCTAAAGTTGCTGGACATCATCAGCAAGGGGCTGGTAGAGCAAGGTTCGCTGACCATAATTGAAGGCACAACCTTCAAACAGTTACGCGCCACCCTGTATGCCAATCCGGCATTGCGTCATGACTCGGAGACTTTGTCAGATGCTGAGTTGTTGGTGCGTATAGGGGCGATCGAGCAACATCCTGAAGGCCTGTTCTTTCCGGACACCTATAACTTCGACAAGAGGGGCAGCGATATAACGATACTGAAACGTGCCTATCGATTGATGCAGCGACACCTCCAAGAACAATGGCAGAAGCGCGATGCGGGCCTGCCACTGGACACCCCCTACCAAGCCTTGATTCTGGCATCCATCGTTGAAAAGGAAACCAGCCAGCCTGATGACCGCCCCATGATCGCGTCGGTGTTTATCAATCGTCTGCAAAAAAACATGCGTCTTCAAACAGATCCCTCGGTTATTTACGGCATGGGAGAAAGATTTCATGGTAATTTGCACAAGAACGACCTGAATGCCGATACGCCCTACAATACCTACACGCGCAGCGGCTTAACCCCCACCCCTATAGCTTTGCCTGGGCTGGCTTCCATCCAAGCTGTTTTGCATCCAACCCCCAGCAAAGCACTTTATTTCGTCGCACGGGGGGACGGCAGCTCGCAATTTTCCAACACCTTGACCGAACATAATGATGCGGTCAGACATTTTCAACTCAACCAAAAATGAAACAGGGAAAATTCATTACCTTCGAAGGTGTGGACGGGGCAGGGAAGAGCACCGGCCTGAATGGATTCGCCGATGCTTTGCGCCAGCGCGGTATCGACCTGCTGGTGACGCGTGAACCGGGCGGGACGCGGCTGGGCGAAAAGCTGCGCGAGCTGTTGTTGCATGAACCCATGCATGCCGAAACCGAAGCATTGCTGATGTTCGCTGCGCGTCGCGAGCATGTGGAGCAAGTCATTCGCCCGGCTTTGCAACGAGGCACTTGGGTCATCTCAGACCGTTTCAGCGATGCCAGTTTCGCCTATCAGGGCGGCGGCAGGGGGGTGCCGGTAGCGAAACTGGAGCAACTGGAGTCCTGGACACATGGCGACCTGCAGCCCGATCTCACTTTGCTGTTCGACATCCCAATCGAGGTGGCACGCCAGCGCTTGTCAAATCTTGCCAGTCTGGACAAGTTCGAGCGCGAACAGGGCGAATTCTTCGAACGCGTACGTCAGGCCTACTTGGCGCGAGCGTCCAAGTATCCGCAGCGCTATGCCATCATTCGCGCAGAAAAGCCCCCCGCTGAAATTCAGAAACAACTTTCAGAAATAATTTCAATGCTTTGAAATGAAAGAACTCTACCCATGGCAGATGGATTCATGGCAGGCGCTGCAAAGTCTGCGCGACAGGCTGCCTCACGCCTTGTTGCTAAAAGGCACGCAAGGGATAGGCAAGCGGGATCTTGCCCTGAATTTCGCCCAGTCCCTGTTATGTGAACGACCGGACGCCGACGGTTTGGCATGCGGCACCTGTGATTCCTGCCATTGGTTCGGACAGGAGAGTCACCCTGATTTCCGGCTGGTGCAACCGGACGCCATGGCGGTTAATGATGAGGCTGAAGAGAAAACCGGGAGCAAGAAACCCTCGCGCGAAATCGCCGTCGACCAGATCCGCGAGCTATCCGATTTCGCCAACCTTTCCGCACATTGCGGCGGTTACCGCATCATACTGATCCATCCGGCGGAAGCGATGAACAACAATGCGGCCAATTCCCTGCTCAAGACGCTGGAGGAACCCACCGAGAAACTACTGTTTCTGCTGGTGACGCACAAACCGCAACAATTGCTGCCTACTATCCTGAGTCGCTGCCTGGCCTTCCCAGTCGCCACGCCTTCGCCGGAAATAGGCATCAAATGGCTGGCACAGAAGGGTGTGAAGTCACCCGGACAGGCGCTGGTGCAGACCGGGTTCGCCCCTTTGCAAGCCTTGGACTGGGCGGAATCGGGCGAGGGTACCGAAGAGCGCATCATCCTGCTGGAAGCGATATGTCAGCCGTCTCGACTAGATGCGCTGGCACTTGCCGAGAAACTGCAGCGCGGCATCCCGGTGCATATCATCCATTGCCTGCAGCAATGGGCGCATGATCTGGCTGCCGCGAAACTGGCCGGCAAGATCAGATATTTCCCAGAACAATCAACGCTGTTGCTGAAACTGGCACAAAACATCCCAGCATCATCCCTGCTACGTTTCCAGAGGGAACTGCAGGATGCACGCCGTGCTGCTTTCCATCCGCTCAACCCGCGCCTGTTCTTGGAGTCTCTGCTGATGTCCTATCGCCAACTGTTTGCAGCCTAACAAGCCTGACACATGTTCATCGATTCTCACTGCCATCTGAATTTCCCGGACTTAAGCGAACAGCTCGATGTCTTGCTAGCTAATATGCAAGCCAATAATGTCAGCCATGCCTTGTGCGTCTCAGTCGATCTGGCCAGTTTCCCCCAAGTGTTGGCGCTGGCCGAACAGCACCGCAACCTGTACGCCTCGGTCGGAATGCATCCGGACTACGAGTTGGAAAAGGAACCGACGCAGGAGGAAATCGTCCGGCTTGCCCGGTATCCCAAAGTCATCGCCATCGGTGAGACCGGGCTGGACTATTACCGGTTGACTGGTGACCTGGAATGGCAGCGCGAACGTTTCCGTACCCATATCCATGTAGCCCTGGAAATCGGCAAACCTCTTATCATCCACACTCGTTCGGCTGCTCCGGACACCTTGCGCATCTTGTTCGAGGAACAAGCGGGCGCTGTCGGGGGGGTGATGCATTGCTTTACCGAGAACCTCGATGTCGCGCTAACAGCCATCGATCTGGGTTTTCATATCTCGTTCTCGGGCATCCTGACTTTCAAGAATGCGGCAAGTATCAAGGAAGTGGCACAGCGCATCCCGCTGGACAGGATACTGATCGAGACTGATTCACCATATCTTGCGCCGACGCCGCATCGCGGCGAGACCAACCAGCCTGCCTATGTGAAGTACGTCGCAGAAGAGATCGCCAGACTGCGCGGGATATCGCTGGAAGAAGTAGGTCTGGCTACCTCGCAGAATTTCAAGCGGCTGTTTCAATTGGAGTAAATTACATTGTCGCATCTCCGTCGCCATTCCAAAATTCGCATAATGTATATTATGTCAAATA
>JBBIIN010000044.1:0-14083 GCA_037446515.1 Gallionellaceae bacterium | reverse complement strand
TGCAGGTGCCCTGGTTGGCGTCGCGGTGGTTGAAGTAGCCGGAGAGCAGGCAGCGCCCGGAGTAGGCGATGCACAGTGCGCCATGCACGAACACTTCCAGTTCCATGTCCGGGCATTGCTGGCGTATTTCTTCTATTTCATCCAGCGACAGTTCGCGCGACAGGATGACGCGCGACAGGCCGACCGACTTCCAGAACTTCACTGCCGCATAGTTGACGGTGTTGGCCTGCACCGAAAGATGGATGGACTGTTCCGGCCAGCGTTCGCGCACCATGGCGATGAGACCGGGGTCGGCCATGATCAGCGCGTCCGGCTTCATCGCAATCACCGGTTCCATATCGACCATGTAGGTCTTCAGCTTGGCGTTGTGCGGCATCAGGTTGCTGGCGACGTAGAACTGTTTGCCAAGCTGGTGCGCCTCGGCGATGCCCTGTGCCAGCATCTCGTGGGTGAACTCGTTGTTGCGCACGCGCAGGCTGTAGCGCGGCTGGCCGGCATACACCGCGTCCGCACCGTAGGCGTAGGCGGTGCGCATCTTGTCCAGCGAGGCGGCGGGTAATAAAAGCTCTGGAGATTTCATGGTGTGTTTCCCCAGCCCAGCCCTCCCCCGGTGGGGGAGGGGGGCGGTTATGCGTGATAACCCAGGCGCTTCAAAATTTCGATGGAGGCATTGGCCTGGTTCAGCGTGTAGAAGTGCAGCCCCGGTGCGCCGCCTGCGATGAGTTTTTCGCACAGTGCGCTCACCACGTCGAGGCCGAAGGCCTGCACCGATTCCACATCGTCGCCATAACCTTCCAGCGTCTTGCGCATCCAGCGCGGAATCTCCGCGCCGCAGGCGTCGGAGAAGCGTGCGAGCTGCGAGTAACGCACGATAGGCATGATGCCCGGCACGATGGGCGCGGTGACACCGAGCTTGCGCGTCTCGTCGACAAAGCGGAAATAGGCGTCGGCATTGAAAAAATATTGCGTGATGGCGGAGTCGGCACCGGCGTTGATCTTGCGCTTGTAATTCAGCATGTCTTCGCGCGCGGACTTGGCTTGCGGGTGGAACTCGGGATAGGCCGCCACCTCGATGTGGAAATGCCCGCCTGTTTCGGCACGGATGAAGCTCACCAGTTCGTTGGCGTACTGGAACTCGCCGATACTAGCCATGCCGGAAGGCAGGTCGCCGCGCAATGCGACGATGCGCTTGATATTGGCATCCTTATAGGTGTGCAGCAAAGCGCGGATGTTGTCGCGCGTCGAGCCGACGCAGGACAGGTGCGGCGCGGCGTCAAAGCCTTCTTGTTTGATCTTCAGTACTGTCTCCAGCGTGCGTTCCTGGGTGGAGCCGCCCGCGCCAAAGGTGACCGAGAAGAACTCGGGTTTGAATGCCGCGAGCCGCTGCCGGGCAGCGGTGAGTTTTTCCGCGCCTTCCGGCGTCTGCGGCGGGAAGAATTCAAAGCTTATCGGTACGTTGGTATTGCTCATGTTTCCTCGCAATTTGTGCGGCGGCTGAACTCAGCGCCCAGGAAAAAAGGCTGTACAGCACGGCGCCCATCACACCATGCCAGAAACTGTCCACGGTAAAGCCGCGCAGGATGGAACCGGCGAACCAGAACATCAGGCCGTTGATGACGAAGATGAACAGACCCAGCGTGAGCACGGTGACCGGCAGCGTTAGCACCAGGAAGACCGGGCGGATCAGCGTATTGACCAGACCCAGCACGAAGGCCGCGATGAGCGCGGCCATGAACCCGTCCACGTGGATGCCCGGCACGAAGCTCGCCACCGCGATCAGCGCCAGCGAATTCAAGGTCCAGATAAGTAGCAGTCGTAGCAGCATTTTTTCGTTTAACAAGTTACGAGGGGCGAACCTGATGTCCGCCCCTCGCCATCATATCCTTATCAGTCTGCTTAATAGCGGTAGTGGTCGGCCTTGTACGGGCCTTCCTTCGGCACGTTGATGTAGGCGGCCTGCTGGTCGGTCAGCTCGGTCAGTTGCGCGTTCAGCGTCTTCAGTTGCAGGCGCGCGACCTTCTCGTCCAGATGTTTTGGCAGGGTGTACACGCCCACAGGGTATTTGCCGGAGTCGCGTTCCGTCCACAGCTCAATCTGCGCGATGGTCTGGTTGGCGAAAGACGAGCTCATCACGTAGGACGGATGGCCGGTACCACAGCCCAGGTTCACCAGACGGCCCTTGGCGAGCAAGATGATGCGCTTGCCATCGGGGAAGATCACGTGGTCGACTTGCGGCTTGATCTCTTCCCACTGGTATTTTTCCAGCGAGGCGACGTCGATCTCGTTGTCGAAATGGCCGATGTTGCAGACGATGGCGTTGTTCTTCATCTTCACCATGTGGTCATGGGTGATGACGTGGAAGTTGCCGGTGGTGGTGACGAAGATGTCGCCGAGGCTCGCGGCGTATTCCATGGTCACCACGCGGTAGCCTTCCATCGCGGCTTGCAGCGCGCAGATCGGGTCGATCTCGGTGACCCACACCTGGGCTGACAGCGCGCGCATGGCCTGAGCGGAGCCCTTGCCCACGTCGCCGTAGCCGCAGATCACGGCAATCTTGCCGGCGATCATCACGTCGGTGGCGCGCTTGACGCCGTCCACCAGCGATTCGCGGCAGCCGTACAGGTTGTCGAATTTGGACTTGGTGACGGAGTCGTTGACGTTGATGCCGGGGAACTTCAGTTCGCCGCGTGCGTGCATCTGGTACAGGCGGTGCACGCCGGTGGTGGTTTCTTCGGTCACGCCCTTGATCGCGGCGAGACGCTTGGAGTACCAGGTCTTGTCGGTCGCCAGCTTGGCCTTGATCGCGGCGAACAGACAGGTCTCTTCTTCCGAGCTCGGCTTGCTGATCAGCGACGCATCCTTCTCTGCGCGCGCACCCAGATGCAGCAACAGCGTGGCGTCGCCACCATCGTCCAGGATCATGTTGGAATAGCCGCCGTCTGCCCATTCGAAGATGCGGTGGGTGTAGTCCCAGTATTCGGTCAGCGTCTCGCCCTTCACGGCGAACACGGGGGTGCCGCCGGCAGCGATGGCGGCAGCGGCGTGATCCTGGGTCGAGAAGATGTTGCACGAGGCCCAGCGCACTTCTGCACCGAGCGCCTTCAGCGTCTCGATCAACACGGCGGTCTGGATGGTCATGTGCAGGCTGCCGGTGATGCGCGCGCCCTTGAGCGGTTGTGTCTTGGCGAATTCTGCGCGGATGGCCATCAGGCCGGGCATCTCATGCTCGGCGATGGCGATTTCTTTGCGGCCCCAATCGGCCAGGTTGATGTCGGCGATGACGTAGTCTTTGGACATGATGCTCTCCATTCATAATGAAAAATGAATGGGCGCCGTTGCTACATTGTTGTAGCCACCCCGACGAGCCTGGCCGGACTGAACCGGTCGCAGCGCCCCTCGGCGGGATGGGTGAAGCGGATTACAGTCCGGCGTCGGCCTTCAGTGCGGCGGCTTTGTCGGTCATCTCCCAACGGAATTCCGGCTCCTCGCGGCCAAAGTGGCCGTAGGCGGCGGTCTTCAGGTAGATGGGGCGCAGCAGGTCGAGCATCTGCACGATGCCTTTCGGGCGCAGGTCGAAATGCTTCTGCACCAGTGCGGCGATCTTCTCGTCGGAAATCTTGCCGGTACCGAAGGTGGTGACCATCACGCTGGTCGGCTTGGCCACGCCGATGGCATAGGACACCTGGATCTGGCAACGGTCGGCCAGACCGGCAGCCACGATGTTCTTCGCCACATAGCGCCCGGCATAGGCGGCGGAGCGGTCCACCTTGGACGGATCCTTGCCGGAGAAGGCACCGCCGCCGTGCGGGGCCGCGCCGCCGTAGGTGTCGACGATGATCTTGCGTCCGGTCAGGCCGCAGTCGCCTTGCGGGCCGCCGACCACGAAACGGCCGGTCGGGTTCACCAGATATTTGATCTCGCCCTTGATCAGCTCCTTGGGCAGGATGGGCTTGATGATCTCTTCGATGGCCGCTTCGCGAATCTGCTCCAGCGTCATCTCCGGCGCGTGCTGGGTGGACAGCACCACGGTGTCGATGGAGTCGGGCTTGCCGTTGACATACTTGATGGTCACTTGCGACTTGGCGTCCGGGCGCAGCCAGGGCAGGCGGCCGTCCTTGCGCAGCATGGCCTGGCGCTCGACGATGCGGTGCGACAGGTAGATGGGTAACGGCATCAGGGTGTCGGTCTCGCTGCAGGCGTAGCCGAACATCAGGCCCTGGTCGCCGGCGCCCTGGTCCAGGTTGTCGTCATAGGCCTTGTTCACGCCCTGCGCGATGTCGGGGGATTGCTTGTCGTAGGCCACCAGCACGGCGCAGCCCTTGTAGTCGATGCCGTATTCGGTGTTGTCGTAGCCGATGCGCTTGATGGTGTCGCGCGCGACCTGAATGTAATCGACGTTGGCGGTCGTGGTGATCTCGCCGGCCAGCACCACCAGCCCGGTGTTGCACAGCGTCTCGGCGGCGATGCGGGAATGCTTGTCCTGCGCTAGAATCGCGTCAACGATGGCGTCGGAAATCTGGTCTGCGACCTTGTCCGGATGGCCCTCGGACACGGATTCGGATGTGAAGAAGAATTCGCTCATGGCTCTCCGATCAATGGCTTGGTAAATTAAATGGGCGCGCAGTATATCAAATCTCCCTCCCTTCCATTCATGGGTTTTTCCGCATGATCCTGCTGTTCGACCTGCTGGCCAGGCTGCCACTGCGCCTGTTGCACGCGCTGGGCGGCCCGTTCGGATGGGCGGTGTATCTGCTTTCCAGACGTTATGCCTCGCGCTTGCGCGAGAACCTGCGCGGTTCGGGGTTGGCACGCAACAAGGCCGAATACCGGGCGTTGCTGCATGCCAATATCCGCGAGTCGGGCAAGGGCGTGCTGGAATTGCCGTGGCTGTGGCGGTGCCCCTTGCCGCAGGTGGTCGATAGCGTCAGAGCCTGTCATGGCCTGGCAGAGCTCGATGCGGCGCGCGCCGGAGGGCAGGGCGTCATCATCCTAACCCCGCATCTGGGCTGCTTTGAGGTGGCCAGCCTGTATCTGGGGGCACGTATGCCGCTGACCATCATGTACCGGCCGCCGCGCTGGGAATCGCTCGACCGGCTGATGCACATGGGGCGCGCGCGCGGGCAGGTGCAGCTGGTCGGCGCCGATCTGGGCGGTGTGCGCCAGATGTTCAAGACTTTGAAACAGGGGGGGGTCATCGGTGTCCTGCCGGATCAAGCGCCGGGGAACGGGGAAGGGGAGTGGGCGCCGTTCTTCGGCCGGCCGGCCTATACTATGACGCTGATCGGGCGGCTGGTCGGGATCAGCGGGGCAAGCGTGTTCATGTGTGTCGGCGAGCGGCTGCCGCATGGCGAGGGCTATGAATTGCACTTCCTGCCGCTGGCGTTCGACCCGGCCGCGTCCATCCCGCAACAGATGAATGCCGCACTGGAACAGGCCATCCGCCGCCTGCCCGCGCAATACCTGTGGAGCTACAACCGTTACAAGGTGCCGCGCGGTGCGAACCCGCCGCCGGACAGGGAGGCGTGATGGGCGCGAGACTGGTCGTCTTCCTGTTGTGGCTGATCCATTTCCTGCCGTTCCCCGTGATCGTGGCCATCGGCAATGCGTTCGGGGAGGTCGCCTGGCGCTTGGCCGGTAGCCGGCGGCGCGTCGGCCGCATCAACCTCGCGTTGTGCTTCCCGCAGATGGACGAGACCGCGCGCGCGCGCTTGTTGCGCGCGCATTTCAGGATGTTCGTGCGCGCCTTCGTTGAGCGCGGCATCCTATGGTGGTCGAGCGCGGCGCGTATCAACAGCCTGATCCGTGTCGAGGGCGCGGAGCATTTCGAGGCCGCGCGCGGGCAGCCGATGATTTTGCTCACGCCGCATTTCGTCGGCATGGATGCAGGCGGACAATGGGTGGCGCAGCAGGTGGATACCGTGTGCATGTACGCCAACCAGAAGAGCCGCTACCTCACCCGTCTGCTGAAGGAGAAACGCGCCCGCTTCGGCAAGCAGCGATTGTACTCGCGGCAGGAAGGCCTGCGCCCCATCCTCAAGGGCATGAAGGAGAACCTGCCGTTCATCTATCCGCCCGACCAAGACCAGGGGGTGAAGGATGGCGCGTTCATCTCCTTCTTCGGCGTGCCGGCGGCCACCATGATGTCGGTATCGCGCATCGCCAAAATGACGGGGGCAAAGGTCGTCCCGAGCATCACCCGTGTATTGCCGGACGATGCGGGCTATGTGCTGACTTTTTACCCTGCCTGGGAAAACTTCCCAAGCGGCGACGATGTGGCCGATGCGCGCCGCATGAACGAGTTCATCGAGCAGCGCGTGCTGGAGATGCCGGAGCAGTATTTTTGGCTGCATAAGCGGTTCAAGACGCGCCCTGAGGGCGAAGAAAGTTTTTACAAATGAAATATCACGACCTGCGCGATTTTATTGCGCAACTGGAAAGTCTCGGTGAACTCAAGCGCTTGACCGCGCCGGTTTCCACCCATCTGGAGATGACGGAGATTTGCGACCGCGTGCTGCGCACGCAGGGGCCCGCGCTGCTGTTCGAGAACGTGGTCGGACACAAGATGCCCGTGCTCGCCAACCTGTTCGGCACACCGCGTCGCGTGGCATTGGGCATGGGCGAGGAAAGCACCGCGGCACTGCGCGAAGTCGGCAAGCTGCTGGCTTATCTGAAAGAGCCGGAACCGCCCAAGGGCCTGAAAGATGCGTGGGAGAAATGGCCCATCCTCAAGCAGGTGCTGACCATGTCACCCAAGGTGCTGTCGTCCGCGCCATGCCAGGACGTGGTGTGGGAAGGTGCGGATGTCGATCTTTCCAAACTCCCTGTCCAGCATTGCTGGCCCGGCGATGTCGCACCGCTGATCACCTGGGGACTGGTGGTTACGAGCGGGCCGAATAAGGCAAGACAGAATCTGGGTATCTATCGTCAGCAGGTGCTGAGCAAGAATAAAGTCATCATGCGCTGGCTGGCGCATAGAGGCGGCGCGCTGGATTTTTGCGACCACTGTCAAAAGAATCCGGGGCAGCCCTTCCCGATCTCCGTTGTTATTGGCGCGGATCCGGCGACCATACTTGGTGCGGTCACGCCCGTTCCCGATTCACTTTCCGAGTACCAGTTCGCTGGGCTGTTGCGCGGTAGCAAGACCGAGTTGGTGAAGTGCATCGGCAATGATTTGCAAGTGCCTGCTTCCGCCGAGATCGTGTTGGAAGGTGTCATCCATCCTGATGAGATGGCGCTGGAAGGGCCGTATGGCGACCACACTGGTTACTACAACGAGCAAGACAAATTCCCCGTATTCACCATCCAGCGCATCACCATGCGGCGTGACCCGATCTACCATTCCACCTACACCGGCAAGCCGCCCGACGAACCGGCCATGCTGGGTGTGGCGCTGAACGAGGTGTTCGTGCCGCTGCTGCAAAAGCAATTCCCCGAGATCGTCGATTTCTACCTGCCGCCGGAAGGCTGTTCCTACCGCATGGCGGTGGTCAGTATCAAAAAACAATATGCCGGCCACGCCAAGCGCGTGATGTTCGGTGTGTGGAGTTTCCTGCGCCAGTTCATGTATACCAAGTTCATCATCGTGGTAGACGACGACATCGACACGCGCTCGTGGCCCGAAGTCATCTGGGCGATCAGCACGCGCATGGACCCGGTGCGCGATACGTTGCTGGTGGAAAACACACCCATCGACTATCTCGATTTCGCTTCACCGGTCAGCGGTCTTGGCGGCAAGATGGGGCTGGACGCCACCAACAAGTTCCCCGGCGAGACGCAGCGCGAATGGGGCACACCCATCGTGATGGATGCGGCGGTGAAGGCGAAGGTGGATGCGATGTGGGGTGAGCTGGGCTTATGATGCGTGGTGTTACAAGAAACAAAAAGCCGGGTAAGCCCGGCTTTTCGTCATATCCGACCTGTCTTCAGAACTTCACGACCAGCCCTGCTGATATCAATGTGAATTTATCTTTGCTGGCCGAACCGGCCGTGCCTACTTTCCCCAAGTCTTCATACTGCACGCGCATTGCCAGTTTCTCGCCTAGGTTGAACTGCGTACCCAGCCCCCACGCCAGATTATTGTCAGTACCCGAGTCGGATATCGAAACGCCTGGCAGTGGAGGTGTGACGCTTCCAGAAACATCTACTTTCACATTTGCCAGCCCCGCTTTGGCAAAGACTGAAAACGTCTCATTGACCGGATAGATACCGACCCCGGCTAGTTGCAGTGCCCTTCCCTTTCCTGTTGCGGTGATGGTATAGCCGGGCACTGATGATGTATCAGTCATTTTCACTGCCTCGCTGACGTTGAGATACCCCCCCTCCACCGCAAAATTGGGATTCACTTGATACCCCAGGCCAAAGCGGAAGCCGGTACCGGTTTCGCTACAGCTCACGCCGACCCCCAGCGTACCTTGGCATGCGTTAGCGGCCTTGGATTGACCAATGTCTGCCGCCGCATAAAAACCTTCGGCCAAGGCGGGCGCGGCAATAACGGAAGTAAGTACAGCAACGGCAATGAGCTTATTCATGACGACTCCTTTGAGTTGGAAAGTTGGAAAAGGCTAGAAAGCCCGTGCACATGATAAGTGGGGGGGGTACTGCAAGCAGAAAAACGGCTTATTTCCCGCCTTGACACCATGCTGGCCGTTAGCGGCTTTGTTGCAACCATTCGATCAGCGCATCCTGCGCGTCCTGTCCGCGCTGCGCATTCGGGTGGTTGATGAAGAACACGACGATCCATTCCTTGCCGTGCTTCGATCTGACATATCCGGCGAGGGTTTTGACGCCGGTCAGGGTGCCGGTCTTCAGGTGCGCATGGCTGGCGGCAGGGCTTTCCTTCAGGCGTTTTTTCACTGATCCGTCTGTGCCCAGGATGGGCAGCGAGGCTTGCAGTTCCGCACTCAGGGGGTGCCTGCTGGCGTGCTGCAGCAACTGTGCCATATGGGCGGCGCTGATGCGTTCCTTGCGCGACAAACCTGCGCCGTTTTCCAGCACCAGTTCCTTGAAGTCCATGTGATTGCGCGCCAGCCAGCCATGCAGGGTCAGGATACTGCGCGTGATGCTGAGCGGGGGCATATTGATCGCCTCCCCGGACACGCTGGTTTCATCCGGCGAAGCCCCGGCTTCGCCCAATGTCAGGAACAGTTGCCGTGCCATGACATTGTTGCTGTATTTGTTGATGTCGCGGATGACCGAGCTCAGAGGGTCGGAGCGGTGGACGGAGAACAGGGCGCTGCTGGCGCTGGCAACCCCCTCCCGTTCATTGTTGCTGATGGAGCCACCCAGCTCTTTCCACAAGGCACGGAACACCGCGCCGACATAGCGCGTGTGCGGCATCACGCTGAGGTTCTGTTCACGTTCGCCACATTCGACCGGATAGTCGCCTTGCAGCACCACGCTGTCGCCGCCCGGTTGCACGGTAAAGAAGTCATCCCAGTTGTCGCAATTGACCGGCTCGCTGCGTGGCATGAGCCGGTTGTCGAGGGTGATGCCGTCCAGAGGGGGCTCACTGACGATCTTCAGCCCGGCGCCACCCGGCATATAGCGCAGGCGCAGGGTATTGAAATTCAGTAGCAGCGCATCGGGGCCGACGTTATAGGCGCGCACCGGGTCGTTATCGAACTCGGCCGGGTCGTGCGGCGGCAAGTCGTAGTAGCTGCGATCCAGCACTAGGTCGCCGCGGATCTCGCGCAACCCGCGCGCGCGCAACTCGGATAGCCACAGCCAGAATTGCTCGATGGTGAACTTGGGGTCGCCATAGCCTTTGAGGATCAGGTTGCCATTCAACACGCCATCGTTCAGTTCGCCTTCGATATAAGCCTCAGTTTTCCAGGCGTAGGCGGGGCCGAGCAGGTCGAGTCCGGCGTAGGTGGTGAGCAGCTTCATGGTCGAAGCCGGATTCATCGGGCGCGCGGCGTTGAGGCTGATGAGCGGGGTATGTCTGCCCACTTCACTGACTTCTATGGAGATGCTGTTTTGCGGGATGCCGGCTTTCTTCAGTTCCTTGATGACTGGCGCAGGCAGCGAGACGGCTTGTGTGCTGCAAGCCAGGCAAAGCAGGAAAATCGAAAGGGGCAATCTCATGTCAGCGCTTCGATGATGGCCAGGGTGTTCGCGGCCAGCATCTGCATTTCCTCTTCGTTGATGATGTAGGGTGGCATGAAATATACCGTGTTGCCCATCGGACGCAAGAGCAGTTCATGCTGCAAGCCCAGGCTGAAGCAGCGCTGGGCGAAATCGGCATGCGGTGTTTCCACTTCGAATGCCCAGATCATGCCGGTATTGCGGAAGTGCTTGACCTTGGGGTGGTTGCGCAACGGTTGCAGGAGGCGGTTGAAGCTGGCGGTCTTGGCGCGGTTGGTACTCAATACATCGTCCTGCGTGAAGATGTCCAGCGTGGCCAGTGCGGCGCGGCAGGCCAGCGGGTTGCCGGTGTAGGAGTGTGAATGCAGAAAAGCGCGCGCGGTCTCGTCGGCATAGAACGCCTGATAGACCGCATCCGTGGTCATCACGATGGACAGCGGCAGGTAGCCGCCAGTGATGCCTTTGGAGAGCAGCAGGAAATCGGGTGCGATACCCGCCTGTTCACAGGCGAATAGCGTGCCGGTGCGCCCCATGCCCACGGCGATCTCGTCGGCGATGAGATGCACTTCATAACGCGAGCACAGTTCGCGCGCACGTTTCAGGTAGGCAGGGTGATACATTGCCATGCCTGCCGCCCCCTGCACCAAGGGCTCGATGATGAAGGCAGCGATCTGCCCGTGGCACTTTTGCAGACGGGCTTCCAGAGCAGCAGCGCAGCGCAGGGCATAGGCTTCCACACCTTCCCCCGTTTCGGCGTTGCGCCAATCCGGGCTGGGCACGGTGGCATTCTGGCGGATGAGCGAGCCATAGGCGTCGCGGAACAGCGCGACATCGGTTACGGAGAGGGCCCCAAGAGTCTCGCCGTGATAGCTGTTCTGCAGGCTGATGAACTGGTTCTTGGCCGGTTTGCCGATGTTGCGCCAGTAGTGGGCACTCATCTTTAGGGCGATCTCGGTGGCCGAGGCTCCATCGGAGCCATAGAAGCAATGCCCCAGTCCGGCGGGCGCAAGCGCGTGTAATTTTTCCGAGAGTTGCACCACCGGTTCGTGCGTAAAGCCGGCCAGCATTACATGTTCCAGCTTGCCCAACTGATCGGTGATGGCGGCATTGATACGCGGGTTGCAATGACCGAATAGATTCACCCACCATGAACTGACCGCGTCCACATAGCGCTTGCCGTCGAAGTCATACAGCCACACGCCCTTACCGCGTGCGATGGGGACGAGTGGCAGCGTCTCGTGCCGTTTCATCTGGGTGCAGGGATGCCATACCGAAGCGAGGCTGCGTGTGAGGATGGAGGGGTTGGACGCCATGGGCACAATGATAGCGTAAGATGGCTATAGGCTTTAGCGAGGGCGATGCCATGCAGATGCTCATTACAGGTGGGACCGGCTTGATCGGGCGCGCGCTCTGCCGCATATTGCGTGCGGATGGATATCAACTGACGGTGCTGAGTCGCCGGTCGGCCTGCTCGGTCGCATGCTGCCGCCGTTCCGGCTGGAGCTCGGCGCGCGGCTGGGCGACGGGCGGCAATGGATGAGCTGGATTCACATCGACGACTACGTGGCACAGGTACGCTGGATGTTGCGCGATGCCGGGATATTCGGCGTGTTCAACATGACTACCCCGCATCCGGTCACCAATGCGGAATTCGCCCACGCCTTGGCGCAGACCCTGATTGTCCGGGCATCTTCATTTGCGCCGACTTTCCTGCTCCGTCTTGTGCTGGGCGAACGCGCCAGTCTGTTGCTGGAAGGACAGAGTGTACTGCCGCGCCAGTTGCAAGCGCACCACGCGCGGTTCCGCTACCCCGAATTGTTCTCTGCATTGCGCTCCGTTCTGGCCTGAACAAGAAATAGATCAGTCGCACTCTTGAAATGGAGCATGTGCGCCTCTATCATTAGCACTCGCTGGCGCAAAGTGCTAACTCTGCGCCGACGCAAATAATCAACTCACTGAATTTTAGGAGAAAAAGCATGAAAATTCGTCCTTTGCATGACCGCGTCATTGTCAAGCGCTTGGAAGAAGAACGCAAGACCGCTTCCGGCATCGTGATTCCCGATGCAGCCGCCGAAAAACCGGATCAAGGCGAGATTGTTGCCGTAGGCAACGGTAAGGTCGGCGACGACGGCAAGGTTCGTCCGATGAACGTCAAGGTCGGCGACAAGGTGCTGTTCGGCAAATATTCCGGCCAGGCTTTCAAGATGGATGGCGTTGAATATATGCAAATGCGCGAAGACGACATCATCGGCATCATCGAAGCCTAAACGATCAACGAATTTGAGGAGAATCAAACATGGCAGCTAAAGACGTTAAATTTCATGACGCCGCGCGCGTCAAGATGGTCGCTGGTGTGAACATCCTGGCCGATGCGGTCAAGGTCACCCTCGGTCCCAAGGGGCGCAACGTGGTGCTGGACCGTTCTTACGGCGCACCCACCATCACCAAGGACGGCGTGTCCGTGGCCAAGGAGATCGAGCTGAAGGACAAATTCGAGAACATGGGGGCGCAGATGGTGAAGGAAGTCGCCTCCAAGACCTCCGACGTGGCCGGTGACGGCACCACTACCGCCACGGTGCTGGCACAGTCCATCGTGATGGAAGGCATGAAGTTCGTGACTGCAGGCATGAACCCGATGGATCTGAAGCGCGGCATAGACAAGGCGGTCGCCGCCACCGTGGACGAGCTGAAGAAGATTTCCAAGCCTTGTACCACCGGCAAGGAAATCGCCCAGGTTGGCTCCATCTCCGCCAACTCTGATGCTGACATCGGCAAGATCATCGCCGATGCGATGGAGAAGGTGGGCAAGGAAGGCGTCATCACCGTCGAGGACGGCAAGTCGCTGAACAACGAGCTGGACGTGGTGGAAGGCATGCAGTTCGACCGCGGTTACCTGTCGCCGTACTTCATCAACAACGCCGATAAGCAGATCGCTGCGCTGGACAACCCGTTCATCCTGCTGTTCGACAAGAAGATCAGCAACATCCGCGACCTGCTGCCGGTGCTGGAGCAAGTAGCCAAGTCCGGTCGTCCGCTGCTGATCATCGCCGAGGATGTGGAAGGTGAAGCGCTGGCCACCCTAGTGGTCAATACCATCCGCGGCATCCTGAAGGTCGTGGCTGTGAAGGCCCCCGGCTTCGGTGACCGCCGCAAGGCCATGCTGGAAGACATCGCCATCCTGACTGGCGGCACCACGATCGCCGAGGAAGTCGGGCTGACGCTGGAAAAGGCCACGCTGGCCGAACTGGGTCAGGCCAAGCGCGTCGAAGTGGGCAAGGAGAACACCACCATCATCGACGGCGTGGGTCAGGAAGATGCGATCAAGGACCGCATCACCACCATCAACAAGCAGATTGAAGAGTCCACCAGCGACTATGACAAGGAGAAGCTGCAAGAGCGCAAGGCCAAACTGGCTGGGGGCGTGGCGGTGATCAAGGTTGGCGCTGCGACCGAAGTCGAGATGAAGGAAAAGAAGGCGCGCGTGGAAGATGCGCTTCACGCCACCCGCGCTGCGGTGGAAGAAGGCATCGTCCCAGGCGGCGGCGTGGCACTGCTGCGCGCCAAGGCTGCCGTGGGCAAGCTCAAGGGCGACAACCACGACCAGGATGCCGGCATCACCATCGTGCTGCGCGCGATGGAAGCCCCGCTGCGCGCCATTACTGCTAATGCAGGGGATGAGCCCTCTGTCGTCGTGAATCAAGTGTTGGGCAGCAAGGATGTGAACTATGGCTACAACGCCGCGACCAGCGAATATGGCGACATGCTGGCGATGGGCGTGGTCGATCCAACCAAGGTCACACGCACCGCGCTTCAGAACGCAGCTTCCGTGGCAGGCCTCATGCTGACCACCGCTTGCATGGTGGCCGAGTTGCCGGAAGACAAGCCCGTTGCCCCGGCGGGTATGGGCGACATGGGGGGTATGGGCGGCATGATGTAAGCGCTGCACTGCCCGCAGCACATGCAGAAAACAAACCCCGCTTCGGCGGGGTTTGTTTTTAGG
>JBBIIN010000043.1:0-14180 GCA_037446515.1 Gallionellaceae bacterium | reverse complement strand
TAAAGATCTTCTACCACTCCTCCACCGCCTCAGCAGCGAAGAGGCGCGCATTATATAGAACGAAATAAATTCGTCAACTAAATTGTGCACGCAAAATTTTGGTTGCGGGGGCAGGATTTGAACCTACGACCTTCGGGTTATGAGCCCGACGAGCTGCCAGACTGCTCCACCCCGCGTCAGTTGAGGGGCGGCATTCTATGTAGGCGTCACAGCAATGTCAAACCTTTTTATTAGCATCACTCATCAAACTCACCCCTTTCTCGCCTCTTTGGCTAAAGCCGGGAACTTTTAAGACCGGGGCCGGACTATGGCGTATCGCCGAATTTAGCTTAATTAAGCGCGATGCATATATTAGAATCTTGAACACGCTCGTTAATCTTGCCAGCTTCCCATAACACGATAATGAACAAACCTTTTATATTGATGCTCGCCGCATTGTGCTGGCTGCAATATTCAAATGCGCAAGAGATAAATCTAACTGAAGTTCAATTGAAGAGAATGGGGATTGCCACCGCGCCGTTACCCCCCAAGCAACAAGGCGAACTGGCCGGCATGCCCGCCCAAGTAGTTATCCCGAGCAATCAGCTTTTCACCATCAGTACGCCTCTGGCTGCAATGATCGAACAGACACAGGTCGGCGTCGGCGACGCCGTCAACAAGGGGGATGTGCTGGCAACTTTGCAAAGCCCTGCGCTTGCCGAAACACAGCGCGGCTTGTTACAAGCCTACACACAGTCGCAATTAGCCAAGGAAAACCTAGCTCGGGATGAACAACTCTGGAAAGACGGCATCATTTCTGAAAGTCGACTGCGCGCCACCCAGAGCCAATACCGTGAGGCCAATGCTGCAATGGCCGAAAGAAAGCAGGCGCTAAAACTGTCCGGCATGTCGGATAACGCCATAGAGCAGCTGCAAACACACGGCAGCTTAAGCAGCGTGCTTTCCATCACTTCACCGATCGACGGCGTCATCCTCGAAAAGTCCGCCAGCGCCGGACAACGGCTCGATGCCGCTATCCCACTATTCAAGGTAGCCAAACTGGAACCGCTGGCGCTGGAGATCCAGATACCTTTTGCCTATGCGCGCAACCTGAAGACAGGTGCCCAAGTTTCCATTCCCGCCTTCGACGCAAAGGGCAAGCTCACCGCCATTGGCCGCAGCTTGAGCGGAGGAAACCAAACCATATTGGTACGCGCATTGATCAACGATGGTGCCGCCAACTTGCGTCCTGGTCAATTCGTCGAGGCATCGATCGCCACCCAGAGCAGCTCTTCAGCACAATGGAACATCCCCAACAACGCCCTGTCGCGACTGGGTAACGACACCGTCGTGTTCGTTCGCATCCCCGCCGGTTTCCGCACAGAAACCGTGACGGTGGCGCACGAAGGCGCGCAAAGCAGCGTAGTCAGCGGCGCTTTCAAGGGGGATGAGCAGATCGCAGTACAAGGGGTGTCCGCGCTCAAATCCTCTGCCATGGGCATAGGCGGAAGCGAATAATGCTATCGAAGCTGGTCGAATTTGCGCTGACGCAGCGCCTGCTGGTCATGGCGCTAACCTTGCTGGCCATAGGCGCAGGCGTCGCAGCTTTCCACGAGCTCCCCATAGACGCCTTCCCCGACGTCTCCTCTACGCAGGTCAAGATCATCATGAAGGTGCCCGGCATGACGCCGGAAGAAGTCGAGGCGCGCATCGTCACACCCATCGAACTGGAGATGCTGGGCATCCCCAATCAGCGTATTTTGCGCTCCATCTCCAAATACGCCATCGCTGACATCACACTCGATTTCAATGACGGCACAGACATCTACTGGGCACGCCAGCAGGTGGCGGAACGCCTGAACAACGCCCTGCGTGATCTGCCCGGCAATGTCAGCGGCGGTCTCGCACCGATCACAACACCGCTGGGCGAGATGTTCATGTTCACCATGGAAGGGGAAGGCTATACGCTGGAGCAGCGCCGTACCGTCCTCGACTGGATGATACGCCCGGCGTTGCGCACCTTGCCCGGCGTGGCCGACGTGAACTCGCTCGGCGGCCTGGCGCGCTGCTTCGAGGTGGTACCCGATCACACCGCACTCGCCGCGCGCGGCCTGTCCATGCTGCATCTGCAACAGGCGCTGGCAACCAACAACCGCAACGACGGCGCGGGCCGTCTGAGCGACGGCGATGAAGCCCTGCTGGTGCGCGCCGAAGGCAGCATCAAGGATCTGGAGGACGTGGGCAATATCGTCATCGCCAACCCGGGAAACAACCCGATCCGCGTCAGCGACGTGGCGCAAGTGCGTATCGGCAGCCTAACGAGCTACGGCGTCGTCACCATGAACGGCAAGGGCGAAGCGGTGGAAGGACTGGTACTGGGCTTACGCGGAGCCAATGCGCAAAAGGTCGTGGAAAGTGTGCGCACCAAACTGACTGAACTCGCCCCAGCCTTGCCCAAAGGTATGACCACCCAAGTCTTCTACGACCGCGGCAGCCTGGTGCAGCGCGCCATCCACACCGTATCCAAGGCTCTGACCGAAGCCATCATGCTAGTCATCATCCTGCTCGTACTCTTCCTCGGCAATTTGCGCGCCGCGCTGGTGGTAGCGCTGACCCTGCCGCTGGCGGTGCTCATCACCTTCATCCTGATGCAGCAGTTCGGCATGTCAGCCAATCTGATGTCGCTGGGCGGCCTCGCCATCGCCATCGGCATGCTGGTGGACGGCGCGGTGGTGGTGGTAGAGAACATCATCAGCCATCTGGGCCGCAAGCGGCAGCATATCCCGCACCTGCACATCATCTACCGGGCGGTCAAAGAGGTCATCACCCCGGTGGCGGCAGGGGTGGCCATCATCATCATTGTCTTCCTGCCGCTGATGACCCTGCAAGGGCTGGAAGGCAAACTGTTCATCCCGGTGGCATTAACCATCGTGTTTGCGCTAACAGGATCACTGCTGCTTTCGCTCACCGTCATCCCGATGCTGTCCTCCTTCCTGCTGAAATCGGCACACCATGGCGAACCCTGGCTGGTGCGCAAGGCGTTGCAGCTATACATCCCCCTGCTCAACTTGGCGCTGGCCAAAGAACGCATGGTGCTTATCGCCGCCGCCGTCACACTGGCGTTGACCGGGGTGGTTTATGCTTTCATCGGCAAGACCTTCATGCCCGAAATGGATGAAGGCGACATCATCATGCAGACCGCCAAGCTGCCCTCCATCAACCTCGCCCAGACAGCAAACCTGGACCAGCGTGTGCAGACTGCCATTCTCAAAGCTGTTCCCGAAGTGGCAGGCGTGGTGTCGCGCGCCGGGTCGGATGAACTCGGACTCGATCCGATGGGACTGAATGAAACAGACAACTTCCTTGTGCTCAAGCCGCAGGAAGAGTGGCGCACGCCCAACAAGGACGTCATCATTGACGCAGTGCGCAAAGCCATGAGCGATTTCTCCGGCTTGGAATACAGCTTCACTCAGCCCATCGCCATGCGCGTTGATGAAATGCTCACCGGCACACGCGGCGATGTGGCCATCAAGATCTTCGGCACTGACCTGTCCAGGCTCAACGGGCTTGCGGAGCAGACCGTAAAAATTGTGGCTGCCATCCCTGGCAGCGAAGATGCCTACACCGTCAAGAACAACGGCGTGCAATACTACCGCGTGGCCATTGACCGCCTCACCGCAGGCCGCCTGGGCCTGTCCGTGGATGACATCAGCAGCGCCCTTTCCACCCAAGTGGAAGGACGTCAGGTTGGCATGGTGATGGAAGAGGGCCGCCGCACCCCGTTGCTGGTGCGCGGTGAAGCCGACGTGCAGCAATCGCCTGCGTTGTTCGCCGCCTTGACGCTGCCCTTACCCAACGGACAGAGCGTGCCACTCTCGGTGGTCGCCCGGCTGGAACGCAGCGATGGTCCGGTCAAAGTGGACCGCGAGAACGGACAGCGCATGGTAGTGATTCAGACCAACGTGCGCGACCGCGACCTGGTCGGCTTCGTCGAGGAAGCCAAGGCCGCCGTCGCCGCACAGATCCGCTTGCCGGAAGGCTATCGCATCACCTGGGGCGGGCAGTTCGAGAACCAGCAACGTGCGGCCGCCCGCCTCGCCTTCGTGATACCTGTTGCCCTTGGCCTCATCTTCATGCTGTTGTTCGCCACCTTCGGTTCGGTGCGCCAGGCCGCACTGGTGCTGACCAACATCCCGTTCGCACTGATCGGCGGCGTGTTCGCATTGTGGATCAGCGGCGAATACCTGTCGGTGCCCGCTTCTGTGGGTTTCATCGCACTGCTCGGCATCGCCGTGCTGAACGGCGTGGTGATGGTGTCCTATTTCAACCAACTGCATGCCGAGGGTATGGACATCACCCAAGTGATCCATGAAGGCGCCAAGCGCCGCCTGCGCCCGGTGCTGATGACCGCCAGCATCACGGCATTCGGCCTGCTGCCGCTGCTGTTCGCGCACGGCCCCGGCTCGGAAATCCAGAAGCCGCTGGCCATCGTGGTCACCGGCGGCCTGCTCAGTTCCACCCTGCTGACACTGGTTATACTCCCCCTGCTGTACCGCCGCTTCGGGCTCGACCCCGTGAGGAGCAAACCATGAAAGAAATGAACTGCTGCCTGACCCTGGTCTGCCACCGCTCGCTGGAGGAGCGCCTGGTCGATCATCTACTGGAGCATCCGGAATGGGTCTATGGCTTCTCCCTGTTCAACACCGAAGGCGGCAGCCAGAAGGAAAAATTGCCCAGCATGATCGAACAGGTACGCGGACGTTCACAGCGCGTCGCGCTGCAATCCGTGATGAACCTGGAAGACGCCCGCGCACTGATCGCCCATCTCAAACACGAAGAAAGCAATCCCGAGATCGCCTACTGGATCAGCCCCGTGATTGAATTCGGGAGAATGGAATGAGACGTTCGCCACTGTACTTTTCCGGACTACCGCTCATCCTGCCGTCCGCAGTGTTCGCCGGCAGCGCATGGCTGACCGACCTGCCGCCGCACGAGATGGTGGATGCCGCACTGAATCACCATCCGGCGGTACTGGCTGCGCAAGCACAATTTAAAATCGAACTGGCCGACCAGCGCAAACGAGAAAGTGGCGAATATGAATTCACCCTGCGCGGCGGCTCCTACGAAGACCACTTCTTCCAGTCAGCCAAAGTGGAAGGCTACCGCGATTGGGAAGTGGCGCTGGAAAGGCCGTTCCGCCTGCCCAACAAAATGAGGCTGGACAGCGACATCGGCGCGGAAGGTGTGGCACGCGGCGAGAACGCCCTCGGCGACGCTCGCCACGAAGCCTCGCGCACCTTGCTGCGCCTATGGTTCAACTGGCAACGGGAACGCACACAGGCAGCGCAATGGCAACAACAGGTGGATATTCTGAATCAGCAGGCCGTCCTCACCGCCAAACGTATCGCTGCGGGCGACGCGCCGCGCATGGAGCTGAACCAGGTGAACGCCGCAGCGGCGCTGGCCGGGATTTCACTGCGCCAGGCACAGTTACGCACCGAGCTGGCCGCCAACGACTTGGCCAAACAATTCTCTCCCTTCTCCCTGCCGGACAGCATCGCCGCCCCGGAACCCCAGCCTATCGCGCAGCCGCTCGAAGATTGGCACCGCATCATCCTCAAACACAACCACGAGCTTGGCATGGCAGAAGCGGACCGCCGCCAGCAGGAAAAGCTGGCCGAGCGCGCACGTGCCGACCGCACACCCGATCCCACGCTGGGCATACGCTACGCCTCGCAACTCAGCGACAACCAGAAAATCAGCGGCATCTACTTCTCCATACCTTTGCCTTCCGGCTTGCGCTCCGCCAACGCGGATCGGGCTGGCTATGCGGCGGAGATGGCCGCTGACCGCGAACGCGCAGTGCGCATCCGACTGGATGCCGACATCAACAGCGCCTACACACAGGCCGTCAACAACTATCAGATCTGGCAACAGGCGCATGAGGCCGCGCTCTCCCTGCGCCAGAATGCCGACCTGGTGGCGCGTGCCTATAGCCTTGGGGAAAGCAGCCTCAGTGAAACCCTGGTGGCGCGCCGTCAGGCATTGGAAGCCTCGCTTCAGGAAAGTCTGGCACGGCTGGATGCCAACGAGGCGCGTTACCGCCTGTTGCTCGACGCCCACCAGCTCTGGGTGGACCATGACGAGCGCGAGGAACATTGATGCCTCTGGTCGAATGCATAGGCAGCCTGGCCGCCACCCTCACCACTGTCTCGTTCATCCCGCAGGTATGGCAAGTGTGGCGCACCCGCCACACCAAGGACATTTCCCTCGCCATGTATGCCAGCTTTACTCTCGGTGTCGCCCTGTGGTTGGGTTATGGCATCCTGCTGCAGGCATGGCCCATCATCATCGCCAACAGCATCACCCTACTGCTGGCTGGAACGGTGCTGGCGCTCAAGCTGCGCTTCGGCTAGCCTGCGGTAAAATGAACATCTAAATGTCTGTATGACCATGCGCAAAAAGATCCACGTCAAACATCTCCGTTTAGGCATGTACATCCAGGAGCTGTGCGGCAGCTGGATGGATCATCCGTTCTGGAAGAAATCCTTTCTGCTGGAATCTTCCAACGATCTGCACACCCTGCAAACCTGCGGCATTCAGGAAGTCTGGATCGACACGAACAAGGGGCTGGATGTGGCGCACGATACGCCCAGCATGACACCCGCCGAACAATCGCAAATAGTTGCATCCGAACTGCACGACATTGCCATCCACACGCCGCAGCCTGCTCAAACCCGCATCCCGATCCAACAAGAGCTGGAGCGCGCGCGCATGCTGCACGCAAAAAGCAAGGCCGCCGTCACCTCCATGTTCCAGGAAGTGCGCATGGGTAACGCCGTCAAGGTCGGAGAGGCGGCAGCCCTAGTGGACGAGATCGGCGCCTCCATTGCACGCAACCCCGAGGCATTCCTCAATCTGGCACGCCTCAAGACCAAAGACGATTACACCTACCTGCATTCGGTGGCGGTATGCGCGCTGATGATCGCACTGGGCAAGCTGCTCGGCCTGAGCGGGCAGGACTTGAAAGATGCCGGCTTGGCCGGACTACTGCATGATGTCGGCAAGATGATGATTCCCGATGATGTACTCAACAAGCCGGGCAAGCTGAGCGACGAGGAATTCGCCATCGTCAAGGCGCATCCCGGCAAAGGCTGGGAACTGTTGCGGGGCGCTCCGCAGATCACCCCCATCGCGCTCGATGTCTGCCTGCACCATCACGAACGAGTGGATGGCAAAGGGTATCCAGAAGGCATCAGCGGCGAGCGCTTGACCCTGTTCGCGCGCATGGGCGCGGTATGCGACGTGTACGATGCGCTCACCTCCAACCGCTGCTACAAAAACGGCTGGGAACCGGCAGAAACGATACGCAAGATGGCGGAATGGAAGGACGGCCATTTTGACGAGCGCGTGTTCCAGGCCTTCGTCAAGACGATAGGCATCTATCCTTCCGGCACCTTGGTCAGGCTGAAATCCGGACGTCTGGCGGTCGTCGTCGAGCAGACCGAGCAAAGCCTGCTCACCCCGATCATCAAGGTCTTCTTCTCCACAAAATCGAATGAGCCCATCATGCCGGAAATGATAGACTTGAGCAGATCGCAGGAAAGCATCAGCGGTGTCGAAGACCCGGAAAAATGGGGCTTCGACCTGAAACAGATCACGGGCGCATAACACCATCAGGAGATAGGCAGCATGTCCACCATCCAATCCGTACTCAACGAAACCCGCGTTTTTGCACCTTCCGACACCTTCGTCAACCAGGCCAACGTGTCCGGCATGGCCGCCTACCGGGCGCTGGTGGATGCCTCGAAGAAAGACTATGCCGGTTACTGGGCCGACTTGGCGCGCAAAAACATCCAGTGGAAGAAGCCTTTCACCAAATCGCTGAACGACAGCAACGCGCCGTTCTACAAGTGGTTCGAGGACGGCCAGTTGAACGTGTCATACAACTGCCTGGACAATCACCTCGCCACCCAGCCGAACAAGACCGCGCTGATCTTCGAGGCGGACGACGGCAAGGTCACCCAGGTCAGCTATCGCGAACTGCATGCCCGCGTCTGCCAGTTCGCCAACGGCCTGAAGGCGCGCGGCATCAAAAAGGGCGACCGCGTCATCATCTATCTGCCGATGTCCATCGAAGCTGTAGTCGCCATGCAAGCCTGCGCGCGTATCGGCGCCATCCACTCCGTGGTATTCGGCGGTTTTTCCTCCAAGAGCCTGCACGAACGCATCGTGGATGCACAGGCCGTCGCCCTCATCACCGCCGACGGCCAGCAGCGCGGGGGCAAGGCCATGCCGCTGAAATCCATCGTGGATGAGGCGCTGACGCTGGAAGGCGCCGAGTGCATCCGCCACGTGATCGTATATCAGCGCAACGGTGATGCTTCGGCATGTGGCGACAAACGCGACGTATGGTGGCACGACGTCATCGCCGGACAAAGCGCCGAATGCGAACCCGAATGGGTGGATGCCGAGCATCCCTTGTTCATCCTCTACACCTCCGGTTCCACCGGCAAACCCAAGGGCGTGCAACACTCCAGCGCCGGCTACCTGCTGGGCACCATGGTCACCATGCAGTGGGTGTTCGATTACAAACCTTCCGATGTGTTCTGGTGCACCGCAGACGTGGGCTGGATCACCGGCCACAGTTACGTGACTTACGGCCCGCTGGCCATGGGCGCCACCGAAGTGATCTTTGAAGGCATCCCCACTTACCCCGATGCGGGCCGTTTCTGGAAGATGATCCAAGATCACAAGGTCACCACGTTCTACACCGCGCCGACCGCTATCCGCTCCCTCATCAAACTGGGCGGCGACCTGCCCAAGCAATACAACTTGAACAGCCTGCGCCTGCTGGGCACCGTTGGCGAGCCCATCAACCCGGAAGCCTGGATGTGGTATTACACCGTGGTCGGGCAGGAACGCTGCCCCATCGTGGACACCTGGTGGCAGACCGAGACCGGCTGCCACACGATTTCGCCGCTGCCCGGCGTCGAGGCGCTCAAGCCCGGCTCCTGCACCCTGCCCATCCCTGGCATTGAGATCGGCGTGGTGGATGAGGCCGGACATGAGGTGGGCAGCCAGCATGGCGGTTCGCTGGTCATCAAGAAGCCCTTCCCCTCGCAGATCCGCACCATCTGGGGAGACCCGGAACGCTTCAAGAAGAACTACTTCCCCGAAGAGATGCGCGGCTTTTACCTGGCCGGCGATTCGGCACACCGCGATGAGGATGGTTACGTCTGGATCATGGGGCGCAACGACGACGTGCTGAAAGTCTCTGGCCACCGTCTGGGCACCATGGAGATCGAATCAGCGCTGGTGGCCAACCCGCTGGTGGCCGAGGCCGCCGTGGTCGGTCGTCCGCACGATATCAAGGGCGAGTCCATCGTCGCCTTCGTGGTGCTGAAGAGCCACCGCCCGACCGATGCCGCCAAGGCCAGGGAGATTGCCGAGACCCTGCGCAACTGGGTGGGCAAGGAGATTGGCCCCATCGCCAAGCCGGACGAAATCCGCTTCGGTGACAACCTGCCCAAAACCCGCTCCGGCAAGATCATGCGCCGCCTGCTGCGCGCCATCGCACAGGGACAGGAAATCACGCAGGATGTATCCACATTGGAGAATCCCGCGATCCTGGAACAGTTGAAAGAGGCCATACGTTGAGACTGCACGCCGCGTACCGCATTGCTGCATTGTTGTTATGCGCAATGGCGTTGCCCGCATTTGCCGCCGGGAACGATCCGGTCGCGGACGTCAGCTTGCAGGCGCCG
Organism: Gallionellaceae bacterium; assembly: GCA_037446515.1. GTDB lineage: Bacteria > Pseudomonadota > Gammaproteobacteria > Burkholderiales > Gallionellaceae > Sideroxyarcus. Next base: position 4,434 of record JBBIIN010000043.1, on the reverse strand, counting down.
GCGCCGATACGCGAAGCCATGATCGTTGCGCCGGAACCTTCACCTGTTACGGATGAATCACCCGCCCCGCCCGTGGTCGAGGGCGACTTCTCCAGCATCTCCGCTCTGCCCGAAGATGACGTGTGGCAGCGCATACGCAATGGCTATGCCATGCAGGAACTGAACAGCCCCTTGGTCAAGCGCCATGAAAAATGGTACGCCAGCCACCCCGATTACATGCTGCGCATGAGCGAACGCGCACGCCTGTACCTGTTCTACATCGTGGAAGAGGTCGAACGCCGCGGCATGCCCTCCGAGATCGCGCTGTTGCCGGTCATCGAGAGCGCCTTCAATCCCGGCGCCAACTCCGTGGCGCGCGCTTCCGGCATCTGGCAGTTCATCCCCTCCACTGGTAAGCATTTCGGCATGGAGCAGAACTGGTGGTATGACGGCCGGCGCGACATTATCGGCGCGACCACCGGCGCGCTGGATTACCTGCAGAAGCTGCATGACGAATTCGGCGACTGGGAACTGGCGCTGGCTGCCTACAACTGCGGGGAACACAAGATCGAAGCGGCGATCCGCAAGAACCGCCTGCGCCAAAAGCCCACGGACTACCTGCACCTGAGCCTGCCGCGCGAAACGCGCAACTACGTGCCCAAGTTGCTCGCCGTGAAGAACATCGTCAGCGATCCGGCGCGTCATGGCCTGACGCTGCAAGCCATCCCCAACCAGCCTTACTTCTCCGCCGTCACCACCTCCAAGCCGATGGATGTGAAGGTCGCAGCCGATCTGGCGGAGATCTCCATGGAAGATTTCGCCGCGCTGAACCCAGGGCACAACCGCCCGGTGATCCTGCAGGACTCGAACGAAGTGCTACTGCTGCCGGTCGGCAAGGTGGCCGTGTTCCGCGACAACCTGGCAAAGAACAACCAGCGCCTGGTGTCATGGCGTGCCTTCCAGACGCAGAAAGGCGATTCTTTCGCGGCCATCGCGGAGCGCTTCGGTATCACCGAACAGCAACTGCGCACGGCCAATGGCCTGTCGAAATACGCGCACGCCAGCAACGGCCAGACACTGCTGGTTCCCGCCAACGGCGATGAAGCGGCTGAGGAATTCACTCCGTTCAACATGCACGCCACAGCAGTACAGGAGATGGCCGGGTTCGTCTATACCGTACGCAAGGGCGACACCATCTCCACCATCGCGCGGCGCTTCCACGCCAGCCAGGCCAGCCTGCTCGAGATGAACCACGGCAGCCGCAGACTGCGCATCGGACAACGCTTCACCATCATCGCCTCGGGCGCTCCCGCCCGCACCAGGGCGCACGCCAAACACCGCGGCGCGCGCCGCGTCAAACTGGCTTACAACCGCTGACCTCCGCCGCATACAGATGGCAATTCACGCCATGCGTGGCGCTGAGTTGCGTCATGCCTGGATAGGCTGCACAGACCGGCAGCGCATGCTGGCAACGCGGCGCGAAATGGCAACCCGCAGGCGGATGGGCGGGGGACGGCAACTCCCCCGACAGCCGGATGAATTCGCGCCCGCCGCCGTCCAGTTGCGGCACGGCGGACAGCAAGGCCTGCGTGTAAGGATGTTTGGGCGAGCGCATCACTTCCTGCGCCGTGCCGCGTTCGACGATGCGCCCCAGATACATCACGCACACCTCATGCGCCAGATGCTCCACCACAGCGAGGTTGTGCGTGATGAACAAATAGCTCAAGCCCAATTCCTGTTGCAGTGATTTGAGCAGGTTCAATATCTGCGCCTGCACCGATACATCCAGCGCGCTGGTCGGCTCATCGCAGATCAGCAGTTGCGGCGACACCGCCAAGGCACGCGCGATGGCGATGCGCTGGCGCTGCCCGCCGGAGAATTCGTGCGGATAGCGCCATTTGGCCTCGCGCGGCAGCCCCACCTGTTCCAGCAACCCGTCGATGTGCGCCTGCCGTGCCGCAGCGCCACCGCCGATACGCAGCGCGCTCATGCCTTCTTCCAATATCTCCGCCACGCGCATCTTGGGATTCAGCGAAGCATAGGGATCCTGAAACACCATCTGCAACCCGGCGGTGTGCGTTCTGTCTGCCAGCGGTTTGCCATCGAACCACACACTGCCTGCGCTACGCGGGTTCAAGTTCAGCAGCGCCTTGCCCAAGGTCGTCTTGCCGCAGCCCGATTCACCCACCAGCGCCAGCGTGCGGCCACGCGGGATGGAGAGCGACACGTCATCCACCGCCTTCACCTGCCCCACCGTGCGTTGCAGCAAACCGCTACGAATGGGGAAATGCACGCGCAGATGCTGCACCTGCAACAGCGCCGGCTCAGGCTCCAGCCGCATCATGGCCGGCGCTTGCCCGGCTCCATCACGCTTTTGTTTCCTGCGCTCTCCCCCCTCCAGGCCGGAGGCATACAAATGGCAGCGCACACCGCCCCCCGCCTCCACCGCATACCAGGGCGGGTTCTCTTCGTGACAGCGCGCCCAGGCGCGATCGCAGCGCGGCGCGAAAGCGCATCCCACGGTCAAGCTGCCCGGCGCGGGGACACTGCCAGGAATCGCCGCCAGCGGCCTTCCCGCAGATTGCAGACCCGGCAACGCGGCAAACAATTTCTGGGTATAGGGATGCAAGGGATGCTCGAACAAGGTGGCGCGCGCCGCCTCCTCGACGATGCGCCCTGCATACATCACACCGACCCTGTGCGCGTTCTCCGCCACCACACCGAGATCGTGCGTGATTAGCAGCATGGCCATGTTCCGCTTCGCCTGGATCTCCCGCAGCAACTGCAACACCTGGGCCTGCATCGTCACATCCAGCGCGGTAGTCGGTTCGTCCGCGATCAGCAGACCAGGCTGCCCGGCCAGCGCCATCGCGATCATCACGCGCTGCTTCATGCCGCCGGAAAGCTGGAAAGGATATTCGTGCAGGCGGCGCGGCGCATCGGGGATGCCTACCTTTTGCAACAACTGGATGCATTGCTCCTCGGCACGTCTGCCCTTGATGCCCTGATGCAGCGCAAGCGACTCCGCAATCTGTCCGCCCACCGTCATCACCGGATTCAGGCTCAGCCCCGGTTCCTGGAAGATCATCGCCATGCGGCCGCCGCGCAATGCGCGCATCTCGCTTTCGGAAAGATGCTCCAGCGCAACCTCACCCAGCCGCACCGAACCACCACCATTCACCACCCCATCCGGCAACAATCGCATCAGTGACAGCGCCGTCATGGATTTCCCGCAGCCCGATTCACCCAGCAAGGCAAAGGTCTCGCCTGCCGCGATCTCGAACGAGATGCCATCGACGATGGCCGCGCCGTTGCGCAGGGAGGCCGTCAACCCATCAACAGAAAGTAAATGATTCATCGTCTCACCGGTCCAGCGGACTGACCACGCCCTTGCCGCCTCTGTTCAACACATGCGTGTAGATCATCGTCGTGGAAACATCCGAATGCCCCAACAACTCCTGCACCGTGCGGATATCGTAGCCCGATTGCAGTAAGTGGGTAGCGAACGAATGGCGCAAGGTGTGCGGCGTGGCGGGTTTGGTCAGCCCCGCATCGCGCACCGCCTGTTTCACCGCGCGCTGCACGCCCTTCTCATCCACATGATGGCGGCGCGTTTTTCCCGAGCGCGGGTCAACCGATAAATTTTTCGACGGAAACACATATTGCCAGCCCCACTCGCGCCCCGCATTGGGATATTTTTTATCCAGTGCAAACGGCAAATACACCTCACCGAAGCCATGCGCCAAATCTTCATCATGCAAGGCTTGCACCTTCGCCAGATGAAGTTTAAGGGGAGCTAGAACCGCCTCTGGCAACATCGTCACCCTATCCTTGAAACCCTTGCCCTCGCGCACGATAATCTCGTGCCGCGCAAACTCCACATCCTTCACCCGCAGCCGCACCGCCTCCATCAAGCGCATCCCGCCGCCATACAACAAGGACGCAATCAACAGATGCGAACCGTGCAGGCGCGACAACACCGCCTGCACCTCCGCCACCGTCAACACCACCGGCAACTTCTTCGGCGCCTTCGCCTGCGTCACCTTATCCAGCCAAGGCAACTGAATCTCCAACACCTCGCGGTAAAGAAACAAAATCGCACTCTTGGCCTGGTTCTGCGTGGAAGCCGACACCTTGCCCGCCACAGCAAGATGCGTCAGAAACGCCTCGACATCCTGCGCACCCAAATTTTTGGGGTGGGTCTTGTCGTGAAAGTAAATATAACGTTTAATCCAGTCCACATAGCTTTGCTCGGTGCGCAGCGCGTAATGCTTCACCCGCAACTTATCGCGCACCTGGTCAAGTAATTTTGGAGGCTGGGTCATGTCGTATTTATCCGAAGATTTAGGGTGTGCGAAAATTTCACACCCAATCAATACAAGGCACTATATGATTCAGCCCGGAATATACACCTTGAGGGTGCCTTTCGAGGCGTTTTTTGGGGTGTCCACTTTA
>JBBIIN010000042.1:0-14791 GCA_037446515.1 Gallionellaceae bacterium | reverse complement strand
GCATCGGCGTGGTCGGCTGGGGCGTGGGCGGCATCGAGGCGGAAGCCGGCATGCTGGGCCAGCCCGTGTATTTCCTCACGCCAGATGTCGTCGGTGTGCATTTGAAGGGCAAGCTCAAAGAAGGTATGACCGCGACCGACCTGGTGCTGACCATCACGGAACTGCTGCGCCACCACAAGGTGGTCGGCAAGTTCGTCGAGTTTTTCGGCGAAGGCGCCGCCAGCCTGAGTGTGCCAGACCGCGCCACGCTGGCCAACATGGCGCCAGAGTACGGCGCGACCATGGGCTTCTTCCCGGTGGATGAGGTGACCGTGCAGTTCATGAAGAACACCGGTCGCAGCGCCGAAGAAGTGGATGCCCTCGAATCGTACTTCAAGGCGCAAGGTTTGTTCGGCATCCCGCAGGCGGGCAGCATCGACTACAGCAGCGTGGTGGGACTCGATCTTTCCAGCATCGTGCCTTCCTTGGCCGGCCCCAAGCGCCCGCAGGACCGCATCGCATTGCCCGCGATGAAAGACACCTTCAACACCCTGTTCAGCAAACCCGTGACCGAGAACGGTTTCAACCAGCCTGCCGACAAACTGAACAAGCGTTATGCGACTGGCAAGGACGGTCTGGAGATCGGCAACGGCGACGTGCTGATCGCCGCCATCACCTCTTGCACCAACACCTCCAACCCCGGCGTGCTGCTGGCCGCAGGTCTGCTGGCAAAAAAAGCGGTGGCCAAGGGGCTGACCGTCGCGCCGCACATCAAGACCTCGCTCGCCCCCGGATCACGCGTGGTGACTGAATACCTGAAAAACGCCGGGCTGCTCGACTCGCTGGAAAAGCTGGGCTTCGGTGTCGCCGCCTACGGCTGCACCACCTGCATCGGCAATGCCGGCCCGCTGCGCGAAGACATCGAGAAGACCATCGTCGACAACAACCTGGTGTGCGCTGCCGTACTCTCCGGCAACCGCAACTTCGAGGCGCGCATTCATCCCAACATCAAGGCCAACTTCCTCGCCTCGCCGCCGCTGGTCGTCGCCTACGCCATCGCGGGTAAGGCCAACATTGACCTCAGCACCGAGCCGCTGGGCACGGGCCGCGACGGCCAGCCCGTCTATCTGAAGGACATCTGGCCCAACAGCCACGAAGTCGCCACCATGATGAAGTACGCGACCGACCCGGCGATCTTCCAGAAACTGTATTCCGATTTGACCCGTGACCTGCCACTATGGAACGCCATCCCCGCGCCCACCGGCAACCAGTACCAGTGGGACGATTCCACCTACATCGCCAGGCCGCCATTCTTCGATGAGTTCACCCTCACCCCAACCCTCTCCCGGGGGGAGAGGGAGTCCTCGGGCGACATCAGGGGGGCGAAGGCGCTGGCATTGCTGGGCGATTCCGTCACCACCGACCACATCAGCCCGGCGGGCAGCTTCAAGCCCACCACGCCGGCAGGCAAGTACCTGCAAGCGCACAAGGTCGAGGTCAAGGACTTCAACAGCTACGGCTCACGTCGCGGCAACCACGAGGTGATGATGCGCGGCACCTTCGCCAACGTGCGCATCAAGAACCTGATGTTGCCACCAAACGCCGACGGCTCGCGCGTGGAAGGCGGCTACACGCTCTACAACGGCGAACAGATGTCCATCTACGACGCCGCCATGAAATACGTCGCGGCAGGCACCCCCACCGTAATCTTCGCGGGCGAGGAATATGGCACCGGCTCCTCGCGCGACTGGGCGGCAAAAGGCACGCAACTGCTGGGCGTCAAGGCAATCATCGCCAAGAGCTACGAACGCATCCACCGCAGCAACCTGGTGGGCATGGGCGTACTGCCGCTGCAATTCAAGGGCGGCGATACGCTGGCTTCATTGAATCTGAATGGAGGCGAGACCTTCGACCTTGGCGGCCTCAACGGCAAGATCAAACCGCAGCAGGATGTCACGCTCACCATCACACGCAAGGATGGCAGCTCGCAGACTGTTGCGCTCCTCCTCCGTATAGATACGCCGATCGAAGTGGACTACTACAGGAACGGCGGCATCCTGCCGTTCGTGCTGAAGGAACTCGCCACTCAAAATGAGGGGGGGGCTGGGGGCATCAATGATAGAAGATGAAGATGCTGCCGAAGGAGACTTTCCGCTTATTCCTCTACGCTTTTCGGGAGTCTTTTGTCGGTAAGCAACTGGAACCTCTGTTTCAGTTCCCATGAACCGCATGGGCTTGACCAAGGGTTCCTTATAGGTATCTTCTTACCATCCCGATTCGCGTTCCGGCGTGGCAGAGATCTTGTGGATGGAAAGGTCCGCGCCGTTGAATTCCTCTTCCGGGTCAAGACGGATGCCGACCCATTTTCTCAACACGCCGTAAACAACAAAGCCACCAGTCAGCGCAATCGCGATACCCAGCAGAGTGCCAGTGATCTGCGCCATGAAGCTGACGCCGCCCATGCCGCCAAGCGCCTTGGCGCCGAAGATGCCCGCCGCGATGCCGCCCCATGCGCCGCACAGGCCATGCAACGGCCAGACTCCCAGCACATCATCTATCTTCCAGCGGTTCTGCGTCAGCGTGAACATCAGCACGAACAGGGCGCCAGCGACGCCCCCCACAATCAATGCGCCAATGGGGTGCATCAGATCGGAACCGGCACACACAGCTACCAGGCCGGCGAGCGGGCCGTTATGCACGAAGCCGGGGTCGTTCTTGCCCAGCCACAACGCCACCAAGGTGCCGCCGACCATGGCCATCAGCGAATTCACCGCCACCAGGCCGCTGATCTTGTCTATGGTCTGTGCGGACATGACATTGAAACCGAACCAACCGACGGTCAGCACCCAAGCACCCAGCGCCAGGAAGGGGATGCTGGACGGCGGATGCGCGGAGATGCGCCCTTCCTTGTTGTAGCGGCCACGGCGTGCACCGAGCAGCAGCACCGCCGAGAGGGCGATCCAGCCGCCCACCGCATGCACCACCACGGAACCGGCGAAGTCGTGGAACTCGGCGCCGAACGAGGCGTTCATCCAGTCCTGAATGCCGAAGCGGTGGTTCCAAGCAATGCCTTCAAAGAAGGGGTAGATGAAACCGACCAGCACGAAGGTGGCGGCCAGTTGCGGATTGAAGCGGGCACGCTCGGCCACGCCGCCGGAGATGATGGCCGGGATGGCTGCGGCGAAGGTCAGCAGGAAAAAGAATTTCACCAGCTCATAACCATTCTTCTGCGCCAGTTGTTCTGCTCCCGAGAAGAAATCCACACCGTAGGCCAAGCCATAACCAATGGAAAAATAGGCCAGTGTGGATACGCAGAAATCTGCCAATATCTTGACCAGCGCATTGACCTGGTTCTTTTTGCGCACGGTGCCCAGCTCCAGGAAGGCGAATCCCGCGTGCATCGCCAGCACCATGATGGCGCCCAGCAAGATGAACAATGCATCACTTCCGACTTTCAGGTTTTCCATGTTTTCTCCAATAAAGTGCAATTCGGACAATTGCATGCAAGCACTGTGCCATCTGGTAGAACCATTGTTTCATCAGGACAATTTTTCAATGCACGGAAAAATCTGCGTTCGCCATTCACTACTTTGGTGCTTTTCAGCTCATCACGCACCACAACGATGCCTCACTTTGGCGTCTGCCACGACCCGCTCAGCACCTTCTCCAGCCAGAACAAACCGATGATGGTCTTGCTATCACTGATCTTGCCCAGCCTGACCCACTCCATCGCCTCGGCTGGGGACAGTTCGAACACCTCCAGGAACTCGCCCTCGTCCAGATTCCGCCCGACATGCTTCAGACCGCGCGCCAGGAAATATTCCATGCGCTCGTCGGCATACCCTATGCACGGCCAAGTCGTGGCAAGATGCGTCCATTCCCCGGCTTCGTATCCGGTCTCTTCCAGCAATTCGCGCTGCGCCGTAACCAGCACCGCTTCGTCGTGGTCTATCTTGCCGGCGGGCAGTTCGATGAACTCGCGCTGCGGCGCGTAACGGAATTGGCGCTCCAGCACCAGCTTGCCGTTGTCCAGCAAGGCCAGCACCGCAACGGCGCCGGGATGAGTGATGTATTCGCGCGTGCTGGTGGCGCCATCGGGCAACAAGACCTTGTCCTTGCGCACTTCGATGAAATCGCCTTGGTACATCGTGGCGCCATCGAGGCGCTTTTCGCTCAGATCCATTTCCCGCCCTCAAAAAAACACTCCCGCCGCAGCGGGAGCATCGTTCATTCCTGTTCCAGATCGTTCAATGCAACAGCAGGGACTGCTGCACCGAGATCGCACACACCGACATCAGGGTGCCGGGCATGATGCCCAGCAGCAGCACGGCCAGACCGTTCAGCGAGATGAGCAAGCCGCTGTCAGGCTGCACATAAAGCTTTTCGTGGCTCTCCGGCGCATCGAAATACATCAGCTTGATGATGCGCAGGTAGTAGAACGCACCGATCAGAGAGAACAGCACGGCCATCACGACCAGCGGGATATGACCGGCCTGCACGGCTGCGTTCAACACCGAGAACTTGGCATAGAAACCCACTGTCGGCGGCACCCCGGCCATAGAGAACATCAGCAGCAGCATCATGAAAGCCAGCCACGGGCTGCGCTGGTTCAAACCCTTGAAATCGTCGATCTTGTCCGCCTCGAATCCTTCGCGCGACAGCAGCATGATCATGCCGAAACCGCCCAGGCTCATCAGCACATAGACCACCGCGTAGAACATGGCGGAACCATAGCCTTCGATGCTGCCGGACAGCACACCCACCATCAGGAAGCCCATGTGGGCGATGGATGAATAAGCCAGCATGCGCTTGAGATTGGTCTGCGCGATGGCGGTGATGTTGCCCACCGCCATCGACAGCACGGCGAGCACGGCCAGCATGCCGGACCAGTGGATCATCAGCGGTTGCAGCGATTCAACCAGAATGCGCATGAGGAAGGCGAAGGCCGCCAGCTTGGGCGCGGAGCCGATGAACATGGTCATCGCGGTCGGCGCGCCGTGATAGACATCGGGCACCCACATGTGGAACGGCACCGCGCCCAGCTTGAAGGCCAGACCGGCCACCAGGAATGCCAGGCCGAACACCAGCAGTTCGGCGTTGGCATGGCCGCCGGCTATGGTCTCCGACACGACGCGCACGTCCAGCGATCCGGTCGCGCCGTAAATCATGGACATGCCATACAGCAGGAAGCCGGAGGCCATCGCACCCAGGATGAAATACTTCATCGCCGATTCGGTGGCCGCCACCGAATCGCGCTGCAACGCGACCATGGCATACAAGGACAGCGACAATACTTCCAGGCCGATGTACAGCGTCACGAAATTGCTGGCCGAGATCATCACCATCATGCCCAGCGTGGAGAACAGCGCCAGTGACATGAATTCGGCGGTGAACAGGCCGCGCACCATCAGGTAGCTGCGCGAATAAACCAGCATCATGGATACCGCCAGATAGGTCAGCAGCTTGAGCACGTCGGACATCAGGTCATCCACGAACATGTCGCTAAACAGGTGGGCGACGCCGTTCTGGTGGGTGGCGACCGTAATCAGCGAACAGCCCAGCAAGGTGAGCTGCACCAGCATGTAGGTCAAGGTGCGCGCCGGGCTGGCGATGAACAGATCCACAATCAGGATCGCGCTCACCATCACCAGCAAAAAGATCTCGGCATACGCGGGAGATAAAGTGGAGATGTAAGTCATGACTTCCTCTTATAGTTTAGAGCGCGCCAGGTGCACCAGCAGGTCATTCACCGAGGCATGCATGATCTCGCTGAACGGCAAGGGATAGAGCCCCATGCCCAGTACGGTGACCGCCAGGATGATGAAGATCAGCTTTTCACGCGCGCCGATGTCGCGCAGGTGGGCGACGTGCTCATTGGCCACCGCGCCGAAGATCACCCGTTTGTACATCCACAGGGTGTAGGCCGCGCCGAAGATCAACGTGCTGGCGGCAAGGAAGGCGTACCAGAAGTTGGCCTTGACCGAACCCATGATGACCATGAATTCGCCGACAAAACCACTGGTGCCTGGCAGACCACTGTTGGCCATGGAAAACAGCATGAAGAAGGCGGCGAACACCGGCATCTTGTTGGCCACGCCGCCGTAATCCACGATCTGGCGCGAATGCACGCGGTCATACAGCACACCAATGCACAGGAACAGCGCGCCGGACACAAAACCGTGCGAGACCATCTGCAGCAAGGCGCCTTCCATACCGTAGGCATTGAAGATAAAGAAGCCGAGCGTGACGAAACCCATGTGCGAGATGGAGGAATAGGCCACCAGTTTCTTCATGTCGGGCTGGGTCAGCGCGACCAGGCCGATGTACACGACCGCGATCAGTGACAGCGCGATCATCACTCCGGACAGGCTGTGGCTGGCATCGGGGGCGATGGGCATGGAGAAGCGCAGGAAGCCGTAGGCACCTACCTTCAGCATGATCGCCGCCAGGATCACGGAACCACCGGTGGGTGCTTCCACGTGGGCGTCTGGCAACCAGGTATGCACCGGCACCATCGGCACTTTCACCGAGAAGGCCATGAAGAAGGCGATGAAAACCAGAATCTGCGCAGTCATCGGGATCGCCATACGGTGGTAGTCGAGGATCTCGAAACTGCCGCCAGATTGGTTGTACAGGTAAAGCAGCGCCACCAGCATCAACAGCGAACCAAGCAGGGTGTAGAGGAAGAACTTGACCGCCGCATACACGCGGTTCGGACCTCCCCACACGCCGATGATGAGGAACATCGGGATCAGCATGGCTTCCCACAACACATAGAACAGCACTGCATCCAGCGAGGCGAACACGCCATTGACGATGCCGGACATGATGAGGAAGGCGGCCATGTACTGCGCCACGCGCTTTTCGATCACCTGCCAGCCGGCGATCACCACCAGCGGAGTAAAGAAACTGTTGAGAAGGATGAACAGCACCGAGATGCCATCCACGCCGAGGTGGTAATGGATGTTGAAGCGCACGATCCATTCTTTCATCTCGACAAACTGCATGGCGCTGGTCATGCGGTCGAAGCCGGTATACAGCGGTATCGTCACCAAAAAGCCCAGCACCGCGCCCACCAGGGCGATCATGCGCGCCAGCGGCGCGTTGCGGTCGTTGCCGGTGGCCAGCACCAGCAAGCCGAACACGATGGGGAGCCAGATGGCAACGCTAATCAACGGATATCCAAAAATCATGCTTATTCCTTCAGCTCAAGTGCTGTTTCATTCGAACCAGGTGCGTATCGTCAGTAGCACGGAAACTCCGACGATCATCCAGAACGCGTAGTGATAGACGTAACCGGTCTGCATGCCGCGCATCACGCCGGAGAACATGCCGACCAGCCGCGCGGTACCGTTCACCATGGCGCCATCGATCAGCTTCACGTCGCCGAACTTCCACAGGAAGCGGCTGGCGCCGCGCGCGCCGCCCGCGAAGAACCAGTCGTTGAAACGGTCGAAATAATACTTGTTGTCCAGCAGCGTGTAGATCGCCATGAACCTTTTCTGCACCCTGGCCGGAATCTCCGGGCGCTTCAGGTAACAGTACCAGGCCGACACCACCCCCGCCAGCGCCAGCCAGAACGGCAAGGTCAGCATGCCATGCAAGGCCATGTGCACGCCGCCCTCGAAGTGCTCGTACATTTCGTGCATGGCCGGATGACTGTCGGAAATAAAGATCGCTTCGCCGAAATATTCGGTATGCAGCATCGGACCAATGGCGATGAAACCGATTACCACCGAGGGGATTGCCAGCAGGATCAACGGCAGCGTAATCACCCACGAGGTTTCGTGCGGCTTCTCGCCGGGCTTCAGGCCGTGATGGTGGTCGTGCGCCACCTCCTCCTCGTCATGGTCTCCGTCATGCGCGGCATGCGCGTTGTGGTCGTGGTCATGCGCCTTGCCGAAACGCTCCTCGCCGTGGAATACCAGGAAGTACATGCGGAACGAATAGAACGCGGTGACGAACACACCGGCCACCACCGCAAAATAGGCAAAACCGGAGCCGGAAATGTGCGTCAGTTCGACGGCTTCGATGATGCTGTCCTTGGAATAGAAGCCCGAGAAGAACGGTGTCCCGATCAGTGCCAGCGAGCCGATCAGCGAAGTGATCCAGGTGATCGGCATGTATTTGCGCAGGCCGCCCATGTTGCGGATGTCCTGGTCATGATGCATGGCGATGATGACTGAACCCGCCGCCAAGAACAGCAACGCCTTGAAGAAAGCGTGCGTCATCAAGTGGAAGATGGCGCCGGTATAGGCCGAGGCGCCCAGCGCCACCGTCATGTAGCCCAGTTGCGACAGTGTGGAATAGGCCACCACACGCTTGATGTCGTTCTGGATGACGCCAAGGAAGCCCATGAACAGCGCAGTGATGGCACCGATGACGAGAATGAAAGAAAGTGCCGTATCGGACATCTCAAACAGCGGCGACATGCGCGCCACCATGAAGATACCGGCGGTCACCATGGTCGCAGCGTGGATCAATGCGGAAATCGGCGTCGGGCCTTCCATCGAGTCGGGCAACCATACGTGCAAGGGGAATTGGGCGCTCTTGCCCATCGCGCCGATGAACAGCAGGATGCAGATGCTGGTAATCAGCCCCCAGGACACGCCAGGGACAGGTGCCATATCGTTGGCATAGTTGTGCGCATTATTGAACACCGTCTGATAATCCAGCGTGCCGAACACCATCAGCACCAAACCGATGCCGAGCAGGAATCCAAAGTCGCCCACGCGGTTGACCAGAAAGGCTTTGAGGTTGGCATAGATCGCCGTGGGACGCGTGTACCAGAAGCCGATCAGCAGGTAGGACACCAGACCCACCGCCTCCCATCCGAAGAACAGTTGCATGAAGTTATTGGCCATCACCAGCATCAGCATGGAGAAAGTGAACAGCGAGATGTAGCTGAAGAAGCGCTGGTAGCCGGAATCCTCTTCCATGTAGCCGATGGTGTAGATGTGCACCATCAGCGACACAAAGGTCACCACCAGCATCATAGTCACGGTCAGTTTGTCGATGAGGAAGCCGACCTGGAAGCTGGCATCCCCCGAAGTCAACCAGGTATAAACCGGACCGTTGAAGATGTGGCCGGCGGAGACATCGTTAAAGATCGCCACGGAAGCCAGGAACGAGACGGCGACCATGGCGATGGTGATACGGTGCGACCAAGTGCGACCCAGCCACTTCCCGAACAGCCCGGCGGCAATCGCGCCGAACAGCGGCGCCAGTGGAACAACCAGATACAGACTATGCATATCCATGCGTATCAACCTTTCAGATTGCCGAGATCGTCCACATTGATGGTGCGCAAATTACGGAACAGCACCACCAGGATGGCCAGGCCGATGGCCGCTTCAGCCGCCGCCACCGTGAGGATGAAGAACACGAACACCTGCCCCGCTGCATTGTTCAGATAGTGCGAGAACGCGACGAAATTGGTGTTCACCGCCAACAGCATCAGCTCAATGGCCATCAGCAGCACGATAAGGTTCTTGCGGTTGAGAAAGATGCCGACCACGCTGATCGCGAACAGCACGGCCCCCAATACCAGATAATGCGACAAACCCAGATTCAACATGACGTCCCCTTGTATCAATCCCCGGCATACTGCTCTGCATGCTGCTCCACCTTCTTCGCGGAAGGCACCGCCACAATGCGCACCCGGTCATCGCGCTTGACGCTGAGCTGCTTGCCGATGTCCTGCGTGCGCACATCGCGGCGGCGGCGGAAGGTCAGCGCGATCGCCGAGACCATCGCCACCAGCAACAGCACGGCGGCCAGCTCGAACGGATACACATATTCGGTATAGATCAGGCGGCCCAGTTCCTTGGTGTTGCTGTAATCGGCGGCATGCCGCACCAGTTGCGAGCCAACTTCGGCGACCTGGCGCTTGCCCAGCACCCACACCATCTCAAACACCACCACCGCGGCCAGCAGCAGGCCCAGCGGGAACCAGCGCCAGAAACCCTCGCGCAGTTGCTCGATGTTGATGTCCAGCATCATCACCACGAACAGGAACAACACCATTACCGCGCCGACATATACCAGCACCAGCGTGATAGCCAAGAATTCGGCCTCCAGCAGCATCCACACACCGGCGCTGCTGACGAAGGCCATCACCAGGAACAGCACGGCATGCAAGGGATTGCGCGCGGTAATCACGCGCAGTGCCGCAAACACGGTCATGGCGGCGAACAGGTAGAACAAGGCGGTTTCGAAATTCATGTCGCTTCCTCTGGTTACCGGTACTTGGCGTCAGCCGCCCTGTCTTTGGCGATCTGCTCTTCGTATTTTTCGCCCACAGCAAGCAACATGTCCTTGGTGTAGTACAGGTCGCCTTTCTTCTCACCGTGGTATTCGAAGATGCGGGTTTCGACGATGGCATCCACCGGACAGGATTCTTCGCAGAAGCCACAGAAGATGCACTTGGTCAGATCAATGTCGTATTGCGTGGTGCGGCGCGAACCGTCGGCGCGCTCCGCCACCTCGATCTTGATCGCCAGCGCCGGGCACACGGCCTCGCACAGCTTGCAGCCGATGCAGCGCTCTTCGCCATTCGGATAGCGGCGCTGCGCATGCAGGCCGCGAAAACGGAAGCTCTGCGGCGTCTTCTCCTCCGGGTATTGCACGGTGATGTGGCGCGCAAAGAAATACTTGCCCGTCACCGACATGCCTTTGAGCAGTTCGAGCAGCAGGAAGCTCTTGAAGAAATTGGTCAGTTTTTTCATGTTCTACCCTCGCCCGCTCACCACATCCAGTACGGTGTCTGCATCCACGCGGCAACCAGCACCACCCATACCAGCGTCAGCGGAATGAATACCTTCCAGCCCAAACGCATCAGTTGGTCATAGCGGTAGCGCGGGAACGTCGCGCGGAACCACAGGAAAAAGAACAGCATGACCGACATTTTGGCCAGCATCCAGAACAGGCCGGGAATGGCGTCGGTCAACGCGCCCAGCACCGGCCACCCCTGAAAGGGATTGAGCCAGCCGCCCAGGAACATCACCGATGACATGGCGGCGATCAGAATCATGTTGGCGTACTCGGCCAGAAAGAACAGGGCGAAACCCATGCCGGAATATTCGGTGTGGAAGCCGGCCACGATGGCCGATTCGTCCTCGGCCAAGTCGAACGGTGCACGGTTGGTCTCGGCCACTCCGGCGATAAAGTACACCACGAACATCGGAAACAGCGGGATGAAGTACCAGCCCAGCAAGCCCTGTCCATGGCTCTGGCCGCGCACGATCTCGCCCAGGTTCATGCTCTGTGCCGCCAGCAGCACACACACCAGCGCGAAGCCCATGGCCAGTTCATAGGAGACGATCTGGGCCGAAGAACGCAGGGCCCCCAGAAAGGCATATTTGGAGTTGGACGACCAGCCCGCGATGATGACGCCATAGACGCCGAGCGAGGTCATGGACAGCAGGTACAACATGCCTGCGTTCACATTGGCCAAGGTCAAGGTGTCGCCGAACGGCACCACCGCCCATGCGGCCAGAGCGGGTGCAAGCGACAACACCGGCGCCATCACGAACAGGAATTTGTTGGCGCCGCTGGGGATGATGACTTCCTTGCACAACAGCTTGAGGCCATCGGCGACGGGCTGCAGCAATCCCCAGATACCCACGCGGTTGGGACCGGGGCGGATCTGCATAAAACCGAGTATTTTGCGCTCGGCCAAGGTCAGATAGGCCACTCCGCCCATGATGGGGGCGATGATGACCATGATCTTGACCGCGGTCCAGACCGTCAGCCATGCCGGGCCGAACAATCCCTGCCCCGCCTCTTGCAATGCTTGCAGCATCTCCATCATGCACGCTCCACAGTGATCGTTCCGAACATCGCCCCCAGCGCCGCGGTCGCTGCATGACCCGCCGCCACGCGCGCCACGCCACGGGGAAGCCTGTCATCGGCAGCGCAAGCCAGTTTTACGCTGCCCGCCCCCTGGCTGACCTTCACATTCATGCCGGCCTTGACGCCGATGTTGGTCAGTTCGTCGCTGCGCATCCACACCTTGGGCGTGGCCGCATCGGCGGTCGCCTGCAGGGACGGCGCGCGGCGCACCACCGCATCGCAGGCATAGATCGGCACGTCGCTCACGCGTTGCATGCCGTTCGCCGCAGCCGCAGCCTGAATCTCGATGCCGCTGATGGCATTGTTCAAACGGGCGGCAACATCCACGCCCTTCAGCGCCTCATCGCGCACCGCTTCGCTGGTGTCATGCTCGAAGCCGTCCACTTTCAGCAGGTTGCCGAGCACGCGCAGCACCTTCCAAGCCGGGCGCGCCTCGCCCAGCGGCTTGACCGCACCGTTGAAGCTCTGCACGCGCCCTTCGGCGTTGACGAAGGTACCGGAAGACTCGACGAACGGCGCGACCGGCAGCAACACGTCGGCATAGTCCAGCGCCTTGTGCTTGTATGCTGTCAGGGCGATCACGGTATCGGCAGACTGCATCGCAGCCAGCGCTTGCTGGGCATTGCCACAATCCAGTTCCACTTCGACGTTCAGCAGCACATAGGCCTTGCGCGGAGATGCCAGCATCTGCGCGGCGTTCAGTCCCTTGCCGCCGGGTGTGGCCTGTGCCAGATGGCCGCCAACGCTGTTGGCCGCCTCGCCCAGGAAGCCGAACTTGCCCTGGGTCAGGACAGCGATCTGTTGCGCCAGCGCCTGAAGTTGCGCAGCCTGCGGGTGCTGTTGCGCGAAATTGCCCAGCAGCACGGCGATGCGGCTACCGCTGGCAAGATCAGCGGCGATCGCTGCGACTGCGGCATCGGCGGATACCACCTTGCCGTTCTTGATCGCCTCCAGCGCCTCTGACACCTGCAATAATGTAGCCACCAATTGATTCGGGGCAACAACGGCCTTGTTCGCCACCGTCATCAGCAGATCATCGTCCACGGAGTGGATGACATAGGCATGCGCACCTTTCTTCACCGCCTGGCGGATGCGCGCGGCGAGCAACGGATGATCCTTGCGCAGGAAACTGCCCACGATCAGATAACGGTCGGCGCGACTGATGTCGGCAATGGACATGCCCAACCACGGCGCACCTTGCTGTTTGCCGTCGCCGCTGAAATCGGACTGGCGCAAACGGAAATCCACGTTGTGGCTGCCGAGACCGCGCATGAGCTTCTGCAACAGGTAGAGTTCTTCCAGCGTGGAGTTGGCGGTGGCCAGCGCGGCGACCTGCTCTGCCCCGGCACCGTTGGCGATGTGACGCAGGCCGTTCGCCGCGTATTCCAGCGCGGTCTGCCAGTCGGTCTCCTGCCACTTGCCACCCTGCTTGATCATCGGCCTGGTCAGACGCTCGCCGGAATACAATCCCTCATAACTGAAACGATCGCGGTCGGACAGCCAGCATTCGTTGATGTCCTCGTTCTCTACGGGCAGCACGCGCAGCACGCGGTTGTTCTTGGTCTGCACCGCCAGATTGGAACCCAGGCTGTCATGCGCGCTCACCCCGCGGCGGCGCGACAGCTCCCACGAACGCGCCTTGTAACGGAACGGCTTGCTGGTCAGCGCACCGACCGGGCACAGGTCTATCATGTTGCCGGACAGTTCCGAATCCACCGTGCCGGAGACGAAAGACATGATTTCGGCGTGCTCGCCACGGAACGCCTGTCCCAACTCCATCTGCCCGGCGATCTCCTGGCCGAAACGCACGCAACGCGTGCAGTTGATGCAGCGGCTCATCTCTTCCGCCGATACCAGCGGCCCGATGTCCTTGGCCAGCACCACGCGCTTCTCTTCGTGATAGCGCGAGTGTTCGCCGCCATAACCGATCGACATGTCCTGCAGCATGCATTCGCCGCCCTGGTCGCAGATCGGGCAATCCAGCGGATGGTTGATCAGCAGAAACTCCATCACCCCTTTCTGCGCCTTCACCGCCTGCTCGGAATGGGTATAGACCTTCATACCTTCGGTGACCGGCGTGGCGCAGGCCGGCAGCGGCTTGGGCGCCTTTTCCACCTGCACCAGACACATGCGGCAGTTGGCCGCGATGGACAATTTTTTGTGGTAACAGAAATGCGGGATCGCGATGCCGGCGCTATGCGCCGCCTCAATCACGGTGCGCCCGTTTTCGGTTTCGATCTTCTTGCCGTCAATTTCGATATTGATCATTGCTCACCCGTTCCTCTGCCTCACACCAGACAACGCTTGTGTTCGATGTGATATTCGAATTCCTTGCGGTAATGCTTGAGCATGCCCTGCACCGGCCACGCCGCAGCATCGCCCAGCGCACAGATGGTGCGTCCCGCGATGTTGCCGCACAGGTCGAGCAGCAAATCGAGGTCTTCCGGCTTGCCGTCGCCATGCTCGATGCGTTGGATGATGCGGTACAGCCAGCCGGTGCCTTCGCGGCAGGGCGTGCATTGCCCGCACGACTCCTCGTAATAGAAATAGGACAGCCGTTCCAGCGCACGCACCATGCAGGTGGTCTCGTCCATCACAATGATGGCGCCCGTGCCCAGATAGGATCCGGCCTTCTGGATGGAGTCGAAATCCATGTTGAGATCCATCATGACCTCGCCAGGCAGCACCGGCATGGACGAACCACCGGGGATGACTGCCTTCAGCTTGTTGCCGTTGCGCACACCGCCCGCCATCTCCAACAGGGTTTTGAACGGCGTGCCCATCGGCACTTCGAAATTGCCCGGTTTGTTGACGTGGCCGGATACCGAGAACAGCTTGATGCCGCCGCTGTTCGGCACCCCCAGGTCGGCAAACTTCTGCCCGCCGTTGTTGATGATCCAGGGAATGCTGGCGAAGGTCTCGGTGTTGTTGATGGTGGTCGGCTTGCCATACAGGCCGA
>JBBIIN010000041.1:0-15203 GCA_037446515.1 Gallionellaceae bacterium | reverse complement strand
ATCAGGAAGATCACGATTCGCATCGTCTTGATGCTGGCGTAGCCTCGAGCCTTTCGCTTGGCGGCTTGGAACAGACCGTTGAGCGCCTCAAGGAACGAGCCACGGTTCTTGGTGATTTTCCGCAAGCTCGCCCCCCAATCAGGTATTCTTCAGACTAGGTGTTGCACTTCAAATTTGAATCCTCGTTCCCTAGAAAAGGAAAAGACATGAATGTATTCTGCAAAGCCATCTCTGCAACCACCCTACTCTCCTTCGCGCTGACTGCCCAGGCGCTATCGGCTCAGCCTGGCGCAGATCAGGCTGCTAGCGTTCCCTCCCCGACCAAACCGGGGATGCATCTGGTTCTGAACGGTGGCCTGACCTATGGCGGCGACACCTTGTTCACCGCGACCTACACCACTGGAGGAAGCACCAATATCAAGGCTGGCTCCTTGGTGCAATTCGGCATCGGCGCGCTTTATCAGTTTGACGACAGTCCGCTGGCACTGATGCTGAGCGCGAACTATCACACCGACTTCAGCAACGCCAAAAACGGAGACATGTCGTTCAACCGTGTCCCGGTGGAAATCTTGGCCTATTACACCGGCAAGCAAAAGATGCGTCTCGGCGGCGGTCTGCGCCTGGTCAATTCACCCGAGGCCAGCGCCACGATCAATGGTGCCACCACCAAGTACACGTTCGACAACACCACCGGCATCGTCGGGGAAGTGGGTTTTCAGATGTCACCGCAAGGTTGGCTCTATGTGCGTTTCGTATCAGAGAAATACAACCTGAAGACGAACAACGGCGTCAATGTGACAGGTGCGCCGTCGCTTAACGGATCGCACCTCGGCGTGAACTTCGGCTACGAGTTCTAGACTGCCGGAAGCGGAAACACCCAAACAAGTCCCTCGCTATCAAGCCTATGTGGGAGACTTTCTCTCTTCCAAGCACCTCTTCAGTGCTTTTTTCCTGGACGCCCCAGCGAGTTTCTTCTCATCGGCGACAGTCTCGCAATAGACGTTCGCCGGCACCCTGACCTGCGTGCCTTCATAGCATTTGCGCAAGAAATTGTTCCTGGCGGCTCCGGCCAATTTTTTCGTGGTGGCCTGCCCCTCGCAGGAAGTTGCCGCAGACTGGATCGTGAGGCGACATTTGTTCATGAAATTGTCTGCTGCCACCCCAGACAGCTTTTTCGCGGCGGCCTGTTCCTCGCAGGAACTGCCTGCGGCATGCGCAGGCTGCATGACGAAGAACGTGCCCATCATGATTGCAACGATATGGCGCATAGTGTGTGGTCCTTTCATGAAATGATGGTGTATGGAAACATGCAGCAGGATCAGTGCAATATCTTGCCGCCCAACTCGTACAGGCTGATGACAATCTCGAACAGGATCAAGCCGATTACATACCACTCAAGCTTGTGCAATTGCTTGTTGTCCCAAACGTCGGCCAGCGTCTGTGCCGTGTCTGAGATCAAGCCCAGTTTGCGCTCCAGCGCAGCTTGACGCTCGGTCAGCTCGAACTCATCCTCTAGGCTGGCATACAAACCTTCCAGAAGCGGAAAATCCCACAGCGTCTCCGGTTTGTCGCCAATCTCGGCGCGCCCCACCATGCGGTGCTCGATCAGCAGCATGGAACCGATTTTGCGCAGCAGATTCTTGGCACCCACGCTGACCTTACCGTGTGTAGCAAGTTCCTGCGCCAAGGGCTCGATCTTGTCGAATTCGCCAGCCACCTTTTTCTCGTAGAGCGACAGCACTAGGTTCTTGCTCAGCGCATCGGCGATGATCTGTAATTTCTCCAAGGTGATCCCGTCCAGCGACACGGCGCCGCTCTGCACCCCTATGCTGTTTTTGCCGCTGTGTATCTCCAACTCGTCGATCTCCGGCGTCGCATAGGCATTGGTCAGCAAGGGTTTTAGCGACTCGACGAAGCGTACCTCGTCTAGGCTCTGAACACCGAAGAACACCACCACGCCATAACGGAACAGCACGGCGATGCCGCCATGCGCGCCGACCTCAATGGTCAGCGGCGTAGTCGCCAAACAATCGGCAATCTTGAATAGCTTGAGGTCGAGCCTATCCCCCAGCAGCAATGCCCGCGCTTTCAGATCATCGCGGTCTTTCAGAATCTGCTGCATGTTTCAAGTCCTCCCAACTGCGCATTGTATCAACGCGAGCCATAAAAGGGTGCGGGCACAACTCACTTGAAGACCCACTCCAGGATGCCTTTGAGCACCCATCTGTCGCCAGCCTGAACGAACCCGCGACCGATGCCGAAGTTGGCATCCACCCCGGCGAACTCGGAATCCAATACGGCATAGAACGTATGGGCGCGCTGGCTGGGTGGCAAAAGATGATTCCATGGACCATAGGTGCCGTAATATTCCACCCCCAGCTGCACACTTTCGTCCAGCCGGCGGGCAACTTTCAGGGCTGGCTCGAACTGAGGCTGGTGGCTCACATGAGCGGCGAGTCCGACATTGAGGATGGGATTGAAGCTCAACAGCCAGCGCGCATCGCGATAACCGAGTATAGGTCGCAGCTCCGCCGCAGAGATGCTGTCAGAAACACGCTGCGAAACGCGCCCCGCTTCTGCATTCCAGCCATAGAACACCGTCCCATCTCCCCACTCCCGTGCGGGTGCGATGTATTTCAGCCGGGCGCGCAAGCCATTGAGAAAGGTATAGCCATCAGCAGTGAAAGCCAGCGGCAGATACAACCCTGCTTCCAGGCGGGAAGTGAGCCCATACGAAAGCTCGGGTGTGGCCTGCAAAGTGTGATGCGAGACCATCTGGCCAGGATAGTCCGGCGTCTGCACACCTTGCATTGCATAATTGAGATGCTGCTCCATGCCGAACACACCCGCCGCGTTGATCTCGTCGGCATAGACCTCGATCTCGTCCGATGCTGCCTGTACCGCGGACGGTAGGATGCCCAGCATGATGGACACAACCACCCCAAAAAACCAAGCACGCATCATTCCTCCCGTGTTCTAAGTCGGGCAGCATCGCCGCCCTTCGATACCTGCCCGCGCCGCATCTGGTAAAGTCCCGGCATGAGCAAACAAACCCTGGACCGCATCCTGCAAACGCAAGGCTTTGGCACTCGGAAATGGTGCGCAGAGCTGATCGCGGACGGAGAAGTTGCCATCGGCGGCAAAACCGTTACCAACCCGCACGCCACATACGAACCCCACGGCCTCAACTTCAGCGTCTATGGCATCGTATGGACATTCCACGAACATATCTATATTGCGCTCAACAAACCAGCCAACTACGAATGCTCGCGCAAACCCAGCCACCACCCCGGTGTACTTTCGTTGTTGCCGGAACAATACGCCCGGCGCGGCGTGCAGCCGGTGGGGCGTCTAGACCATGACACCACCGGGCTGTTGCTGATGTCGGACGACGGCGCCTTCATCCATGCGCAGTCCTCGCCCAAGCGCCATGTCCCGAAACTTTATGTCGCCACCGCCCATGACCCGGTCACCCCGCAGCTGATCACGCAATTGCGCAATGGCGTCCAGTTGCAGGACGAACCCGCGCCGCTCGCTGCCACACATTGCGCACAACTGGATGCGCATCGCCTGGAGATCGTGCTGGAGCAAGGCAAATACCACCAAGTGAAACGCATGCTGGCAGCGGCGGGCAACCATTGCAGCACCTTGCAGCGCACCCGTATCGGGCAACTGGAACTGGATGCGCTGGATCTCAAGGTGGGCGAATGGCACCTGTTGAACGATGAGGAGTTGCGTCTGCTCATCCCCACATCAACCTGAAAAACTGAAGGGGCCGCACCGACCCCTTTAATTACCCCTCGACATCACCTCAGGCCAGCGCCTCCGCGATCATCTTCTGCAATTCACCCTGCTGGTAAAGATCAAGCATGATGTCCGAACCGCCAATTAATTCACCCTTGAGATAGAGCTGCGGGAAGGTGGGAAAGTCGGCGTAGAACTTAAGGTAGTCCCAAGCGCCCTTGTCTTCCAGCACGTTCACTGCAACATAGTTCGCCACTCCGCAGGCTCTCAGCACGCGCGCCGCGCGATCGGAAAACCCGCATTGCGGGAACTGCGGTGTGCCTTTCATATACAGCACGATGGGATTCTGCATCACCGTCTGACCAATGTGTTCCAATGCCGCCTGTTTCTCGTCCATCATTCTCTCCGCCTGTTATTCATGCCTGACTGGCCCATTGCTCCGGGGTCAGCGTCTTCATCGACAAGGCGTGGATTTTTTCCATCCGCTCACCCAGCGCTTGGTACACCATCTTGTGCCGCTGCAACGGCCCCTTGCCCTCAAAGGACTTACTCACGATCACAGCCTCGAAGTGCCGTCCGTCCCCCTCGACCTGGATATGTTCGCAAGGCAGCCCTTGCAGGATGTAATCCTTCACGTTGTCCGGCGTGACTTTCATGCAGCCCCCTCAGACGCAGCCGGTCGGCTTGGGCATGCCGCCGTACTTGGTGATCGGCTTCATCGGCCCGGTCATCCACAGCTCGAACATCTCCTTCTGGTCTTCGCCGATATGCTTGGCGAACTTGCGGATCGGCGGCACCGAGCCGAATTCCTCGTAATACTCCCGCGCTTTCAGGATTTGCTCCCACTTCTTCCCGTTCAATTCAAAGCCGTCCGCCTCAGCCATCGCACGGCCCACTTCCGGTGTCCAATTGCTCATGTCGGCCAGATAGCCATCGCCATCCCGATTAGGTAGCTGCATGATGATGCCTTATATGGACGCCTCCCGGTTTGGCAAGAGATATTGTGTGTTGGGTGAAAACAGAATTGGCTGCAGTCTTATATCCGGCCTTGTTGCAAGCCTGATTCTGCCTGCGGGCCCTGATGAAATTCGCCAAGAACGTCCTCATCTCCTTGTCGCGCTCGAAGCGCTGGACATCATTCAGGTTTGCGTTCTTGCGGTCCGACCTGTTTCGCCATCACACGTTATCTACCTGCGCAACCTATTAGCCATCCACTCCTATAGTGGGTTATTCACCGTTATGCAGGCCGCAGGCTCACATAACCCTTTTGGTAGCATTCATCTCAGCCCCTCCGTCCGTTCGTGGAAAGCTTCATTCTCCACCTTGGCACTCAGATGCCGTCAGGTCCGTGAGGGGCTACCTTCCTTTCTTTACCGCCCCCTCTCCCCCGTGGGGAGGGAGGCGTCCATTCCATCTCCTTAAAACTCACAGGGGCGCATTAGACTTAATCCGAGAATTTTAGTCAACTACCCAAAAGGGGGAGTAAGCAAAAAAGGTTCGCACACCCTGCATCAGACCTCACACCAGAACAGGCTCAGCGCATCTTCTCAACAGCTTCATCCACCCGTTCCACCGCAACGATCTCCATGCCCTCCAGCTTGTGTTTGGGAGCGTTGGCCCTTGGGATGATGGCGTGGGTGAAGCCAAGTTTGGCGGCTTCCTTCAAACGTTCCTGTCCGCGCTGCACCGGGCGCACTTCGCCCGCCAGCCCGATCTCGCCAAACACCACCATTTTTTCCGGCAGCGCTTTGTTTTTGAGAGAAGAAACGATGGCAAGCAGCACGGCCAAATCGGCACCGGGTTCGGTGATCTTCACCCCGCCCACGGCGTTGATGAACACATCCTGATCGAAGCAGGCAATGCCCGCGTGGCGATGCAGCACCGCCAGCAGCATGGCGAGGCGGTTCTGTTCCAGGCCCAACGACAAGCGGCGTGGACTGGGCGCATGCGCCTCGTCGAGCAGTGCCTGAATCTCGACCAGCAGCGGGCGCGTGCCTTCCTGCGTGACCATGACACAGGAGCCTGGCACTCGCGCACCGTGCTGCGACAGAAACAGCGCGGACGGATTGCTGACTTCGCGCAGCCCCTTATCGGTCATGGCGAACACGCCGAGTTCATTCACTGCACCAAAGCGGTTCTTGAAGGCACGGATCAGACGGAAGCTAGAATGCGTGTCGCCCTCGAAATACAGCACGGTATCGACGATGTGCTCCAGCACGCGCGGTCCGGCCAGCGCGCCTTCCTTGGTAACGTGGCCAACCAATATCATAGTCACGCCGTTGCTCTTGGCGACGCGAGTGAGTTGCGCTGCACACTCGCGCACCTGAGCCACGGAGCCGGGCGCCGAAGTGAGTTGTTCGGAATACACGGTCTGGATGGAGTCGATCACCACCACGTCCGGCTTCTCGTGCGCCGCGGTGGCCTGAATCTTCTCCAGCTGTATCTCCGGCAGCAGATGCACCTCGCGCGCATCGAGAGAAAGACGCTTGGCACGCAACGCGATCTGCTGCGCCGATTCTTCGCCGCTCACATACAGGACTTTTTTGGTGGCGGAGAGATGCGCCAGCGCCTGCAACAACAGGGTGGATTTTCCGATGCCTGGATCACCGCCGATCAGCACCACACCACCCTCCACCAGCCCGCCGCCCAGCACGCGGTCGAACTCGGCGATACCGGTGGGCGTACGCGACACCTCGCTGGCTTCCACTTCGGCCAGCTGCTGCAACTTGCCGGAGGCCGCCAGCGCGCTGAAGCGGTTCTTGCCACCTGCGGCGGGCGTCTCGGCCACGCTTTCGACCAGCGTGTTCCATTCGCCGCAATGCGGGCACTGTCCCTGCCATTTGGGCGACACGCCGCCGCATTCGGTGCAGCTATAGATTGTCTTTGTCTTTGCCATGCCGGTTCATACGCACAAAAAACAAGAGACAGACCGCAACGATCTGTCTCCAGAAAAACTTACCACTAAAAATCCCTCAATCGTGATGCTTGGGCTCCGGCGAATTCATGATCGTCCCCGCGCCGAATCCCAGCGTGGCGATCGAAGCGGCGATCAGGATGATACCAAGCGCATTGGCGCCAGAAACAAAAGCCAGGATTTCCAGCACCACCGTGATGGCGCCCACGACAAAAATCTTGTTGTAGCCGGTGTCATTGGTTTGTTCGATCATGATGACTCCTCCCTAGAGTTGACTTACCCGAATGCGAGCCGAAGCATTTTACCCACAACCCGCCATTTGCTGGAAAAATTTTTGCGCTGCAGGGAATTGCCCAGACATCCGGCAAGGTAAAATGCCGCTATGTTGCGCCTCACCGAAATCCGCCTCCCGCTCGACCATTCCGAAGCCGACCTGAAAGCCGCCATCCTGCAAAGGCTGGGCATCCCAGCTGCTGACCTGCCGGGTTACGCCATCTTCCGGCGCGGCTATGACGCGCGCAAAAAGAACGCCATCGTCTTCGTCTATACCGTGGATGTGGAGGTGCGCGACGAACCGGCGCTGCTGAAACGGAAGCTGCCGCACACCGCCGCTGCGCCGGACATGAGCTACCGCGTGGTAACACAGGCACCACGTGACCTGAGAGATCGCCCCGTGGTCATCGGCACCGGCCCCTGCGGCATCTTCGCCGGGCTGCTGTTGGCACAGATGGGCTTCAAACCCATCGTCCTCGAACGCGGCAAAGAAGTCAGGGAACGCACCAAGGACACCTGGGGCCTGTGGCGCAAGGGCAAGCTCGATCCAGAATCCAACGTGCAGTTCGGCGAGGGCGGTGCGGGCACCTTCTCCGATGGCAAGCTGCACAGCCAGATCAAGGATCCCAAGTTCTACGGGCGCAAGGTGCTCACCGAGTTCGTCAAAGCGGGTGCGCCGGAAGAGATCATGTACGTGAGCAAGCCGCACATCGGCACCTTCCGCCTGGTCGGCGTAGTGGAAGAGATGCGCCACGAGATGGAAAAGTTGGGCGCGGAGATTCGTTTCCAAAGCCGCGTGACCGATATCCAGATCGAGAATGGCGCAGTGCGCGGCGTAGTGCTGGCGAGCGGCGAACATATCGCCACCCGCCATGTCGTGCTGGCTGTCGGCCACAGCGCGCGCGACACTTTCGAGATGCTGCACCGGCGCGGCGTGTGCATGGAAGCCAAACCCTTCTCCATCGGCTTCCGCATCGAACATCCGCAGTCGCTCATCGACCGCGCCCGCCTCGGCCCCAACGCGGGCAACGAACAACTAGGCGCGGCGGATTACAAACTGGTGCATCACGCCAGCAATGGCCGCGCCGTGTACAGCTTCTGCATGTGTCCAGGCGGCACCGTGGTCGCCGCCACCTCCGAGGAAGGCCGCGTGGTCACCAACGGCATGAGCCAGTATTCGCGCAACGAGCGCAATGCCAACAGCGGCATCGTGGTCGGCATCACCCCCGAGGATTATCCCGGCGATGTGCTGGCTGGCGTGAAGTTCCAGCGCCAGTGGGAATCGCGCGCGTTCGAGCTGGGCGGCAGGAACTACAACGCCCCGGCTCAGCGCGTGGCTGACTTCCTCGCCGGACGCCCCTCCACCACGCTCGGCGAAGTCGTGCCTTCCTACACCCCGGGCGTGACGCCCACCGATCTCTCCACCGCCCTGCCAGATTACGCCATCGAAGCGATCCGTGAGGCGCTGCCCGCCTTCGACGAACAGATCAAGGGGTTCGCGCTGGACGATGCCGTACTAACCGGCGTGGAGACGCGCACCTCGTCGCCAGTGCGCATCAAGCGCGGCGCGGATTACCAGAGCATCAATACCAAGGGACTGTACCCGGCAGGCGAAGGCGCAGGCTATGCGGGCGGCATCCTGTCCGCCGCTGTGGATGGCATCGAAGTGGCCGAAGCGCTGGCACTGGACATCTCACCGCGCCAATGACAAGGGCAGCCGAAGCTGCCCTTGTGCACCCTGCATGATGGCGCTCGCGCCGCTCAGTCGTCCCAATCCGGATAGTTGGGGATCTGCACGGTGTCCGCCTCGAACACGCCCTTGTTGGCTTGGGTGTGGCAGGCATCGCAATAGCTCAACGACTTCACATCCTTGTTGCCCTTGATCATCTTTTCGGGAATGTCCTGGTGCTTGCGCTTGATGTAACGCACCTCGGTGATGCGCAACGGCGCGGGCTCCACCCCTTCCGTGGCCACGGCGATCTTGCGCGCACGCTTCCAGTAAGATTTGTCCGCCGCATTGTCCAGCGCATATTGGCGTATGTCGCTTAAAACATCCCGGTCCAGTTCCGCGTTCTCACCGAAGTGGTCGGTCAGCGCCTTCTCATCCAGCAGCCGCGCCCACGATTTGGCGGGCAACAGACCGGGCTGATAGGCGAAGTGGCAGGAACCGCACTCTTCCTTGTATTTCTTGTTGTCCACCGAACGCACTTCCTTCTGGCGCAACGGAGTGACCAACGCCTCGATCAGACTCTCCTCGGCCACCGCCACACCGCTCACCATCATGGCCGCCAGCACCAGGGCGATCTTCGCTTTTTTCTGCATCATCATTCTCCTAACCTTATTGCGCCAGCAGGAACGTCAGGAAGTCCGCCTTTTCCTGCGCGGTGCATTCCCTGCCCCATACATCCTTGCAGTTGCGCTTGAACCACTTCTCGATCTTCTTTTCATCGGTAAAGCGCTCAGGATTCACTTTGGGGGACATCGGCTCGATCACCTTCTTGGTCTTGTGGTGCTGGCCGGACTTGGAAAGATCCTTGCCGTGGCAGATGCTGCAAGACATCATCTCGCCATCCTCGTCCTTCACTTCTTTGCTCCAATCTTTTTTCGCTTTCTCGGCATCGATCCTGGTGACGCCCTCGGACTTGTATTTGGCCAGCAACGCATCGCTGGCAGGCGTGGCGAATGCCGCCGGAGCTGCCATCAAGCCGGCGACACAGAACAATGTGATTATTTTTTTCATGATCTTCCTCGATTTACCAGGTTAACTTGATTGCGGCCACCATGCCCAGCGCGCCCAGTTCGGCGAGGCCCGCATGGCTCACCGGCACTGCCGACTTCGCCGACTTGTTGGTCGCATAGGCCATCAACGCCGCACCGGTGACGCCCAACAGGACGTGCAGGTTGTCCGGGTCGGCGATGCCATCCTCCAGATGGAAATCATCCCAGTGCGTCCACAGGCCGGTGGCGATGGTGGCAGCCGCCAGCGCCACCGTGGTCTTGGCTAAATGAGCGTGAGTACCATTAGTATCCCTTTTGTAGTTCGCGGGAAGCGCCCCCTCGTTCTCACCTGGTGCAGTCACCGCTGTCAATCCTGCCGCCACGATAGTGGCCAAACCCAGGTACATATGCGCATTGCTGCCGGTCAGCAGGGGCGGTTCATATTCCGGCTTGGTTGCAACACTGGATGCCGCAGCACTCTTGCCGGACGCCACTTCCGTTTCATTGGCGGCCAGCATGAATGCCCCAGCATCCTGCACATACGAACGCGCGGGTGTGTCCAGCCCGGCGAACCCGTCCTGCGCATACGCAGTGCCGGCACATGCCAGCAAGGCCGCGACGGCAACCAACTTGCTCAAACGACAACTCACTTGCATCGATTCCTCCAAAGATAAAAACAACGGTTTATTTGCGCACCGCATCTTGCGTGATAACTTGCTTCCAGCCGGTCACCATGGAACGCGCCAGATTTTCCTTGTGCTGCAGGCTGCCCGCCACCACGCCCAGCAGATGCAAAGGGATCAGCACCAATGCCACATCCACGAAAAAGTCGTGGGCATGGCGGAAAAAATTGGCCGTGTCATCGCTCACCACATTGGCCAGGAACAGCAGCGGGCCCTCATAATCCACCGCCGCCAGCGTCAGCAGACCGGAGGAGAAGATCGCCGCCAGCAATGCCAACAGCCCGAACACCATCAAGGCACCCGCCGGATTATGCCCGTAGTAGTGCACAGGATGAGGAGTGCGCAAGGAACGCACATAGGCCAGTGTCTCGGCTGTGGAAAAAAAGAATGACTTGAAGCGCGCATACTGGTTGCCGGCGAAGCCCCAGACGAGACGGAACACCAGCAAGCCGATCAGAAAATATCCCAGCAGCACATGCAGATCGAGAATGTGCGCCTCGGCCAAGAGGTAAGCCAGAATGAAGCAGATGACCAACGTCCAGTGGAACAAGCGCGTGGGCAGGTCCCACACTTTGATATGGCTTTTCTTCTCTTCCATTGCTTTCTAGATGATGCCCCGGTCAATAAATCGGGGCGCGATTTTATCGTTAATTTTATCTTTGCAAACTTGACAGATATAGCGGTCTCCAGTAACGGAGGTCGCGCATCGGACAGGGGATGTAGCGGAAAGTTCCCTCCCCATCGGCCCCATCCATTCCCTTTCTTGGCGGCCATCACCCAGTTGTTCAACGCAGCCTTCGGCAAAGGCACCTTCTCCGGCATCCGAGCCGACATCATCACACTTTTCTGGGAGCAGCGAGATTTTGATGCAGGACTATCCTGGAAAGAGATCGCTGCCAAGACTCATGCTGGCGCACGTGAAATCAGATTAACCGGCCAACCCCAAAAACAACCGTACTGATCTGCCACGGCTTCCGCAGTCACCTGCGGCAGGTAACGCATATTTTCTTCCTTCATGGCATTCTCCTCGTTGACGCGTATCAGGCGAACGCGCGTTTTGCAGGCGTAGCATCCGCCATTGCGGCCAGGCGTTGCTCGAATTGCGCCAGAGCCACCGGCCTTCCGAACAGATAGCCCTGGAAGGCATGGCAGCCGCGCAAGTCGAGGAACTCGAGCTGCGCTTCGGTCTCCACCCCTTCCGCGATGACGTTCAGCCCCAGCGCTTCGGTCATGGCGATGATGGTCTGCACGATGGCCGCGTCGTTGGGGTCACTGGTGATGTCGCGCACGAAGCTCTGGTCTATCTTGATCTGGTCCAGGGGCAGGCGCTTGAGGTATTGCAACGAGGAGTAGCCCGTGCCGAAGTCATCCATGGAGAAACTCAACCCCAGCAGTTTCAGTTCGCGCATCTTGGCGATGGTGTCTTCCACGCTCTCCAGCACGGTGCTTTCCGTCAGTTCCAGTTTCAGGTGCGAGGGTTTGGCCCCGGTCTCCAGCAAAATCCGCCGCACCTGTTCCACGAAGTCCGACGCGCGGAACTGCCGCGCGCTGACGTTCACCGCCAGGGTGAGGTCGGACATCAGTGGTTCGCGCTGCCACCGCTTGAGCTGCTCGCAGGCAGTGCGCAACGCCCAGCTGCCCATGGGCACAATCAGCCCGGTCTCCTCCGCCAGCGGGATGAACTGCGCAGGCGACACCATGCCGAGTTGCGGGTGCTCCCAGCGCATCAGCGCTTCCGCGCCCAGCGCCCGCCCCAGGCTGTCCACCTGGATCTGGTAATGCAGCAGCAATTGCTGCTGCTGCAAGGCCTGTTCGATCTGGCTCTCCAACTCCATGCGGGTATTGATGGCCTCCTGCATCTGCGGGTCGTAGAAGCGGATGGTGTTGCGCCCGGCCTGCTTGGCCTGGTACATGGAGATGTCGGCATTCTTGAACAGGTTTTCGACATTTTCCTGCTGGCCGCGAAACATCACCACGCCGATGCTGGGCGAAGTTTGGTGGCGCTCTTCATTCAGCAGGTAGGGTTGGCCCAGGGAGGCGCGTATCTTCTCCGCGACAGTTTCGGCATGGGCGGCAGCGGCTTCCGGGATGGTGCTCAGCCCTTCGAGCACCACCACGAACTCGTCGCCGCCCAGCCGCGCCACGGTATCTTCCGCGCGCGTCGCCACCTGCAAGCGCCGCGACACTTCGCACAGCAACAGGTCGCCCGCGTCATGCCCCTTGCTGTCGTTGAGCTTCTTGAAATTGTCCAAGTCGAGCAGCATGAGCGCGCCGTAGCGCCTGTTGCGCGCGCTGACCGTCATGGCCTGCTGCATGCGTTCCATCAGCAGGCGGCGGTTGGCCAGCCCGGTCAGCGCATCGTAGAAGGCCAGGCGGTGGATGTGCGCCTCCTTCTCCTTGCGTTCGCTGATGTCGAGGAAGGTGGCCACTGCACCGATGACCTTGCCCGCCTTTTCGATGGGGTGCGACCAGTATTCCACCGGGATGGCCACGCCATCCTTGCGCCAGAACACCTCCTTGTCGGAATGCACCGGCTGGTTGAGGCGGAACGCCTGGTACATCAGGCATTCTTCGGCAGGGTAGGGTTGGCCCCCGGCATGGCTATGGTGGATCAAACTGTGGATGTGCTTGCCCATCACCTCGTCCGCGTTGGAAAAACCGAGAATGCGCAGGAAGGCATTGTTCACGAAGGTGCAGTTGCCATGCATGTCCACACCATACATGCCCTCGGAGATGGAATCCATGATGCGCTGCAAATGCTGCTGCGATTCCTGCAAGGCCTTCTGCGCGGCCTTGCGCTCGCGGATGTCACGGCACGAGCCATACACTAAGCCATTGGGCAACAGCACCGCATTCAGCTCCATCGGCAACTTGATCTTCTCGCGCGTGAGCAGACGTATCTCGAACACATGCCGCTGCGGGCTGGAAAGGATTAATTCGGCGCCTTTGCGGTAGGCATCGCGCCAATCTTGCGGCACGAGATCGAACACGGTCATCGCATACAGCTCCGCGCGATCATAGCCCAGCAGATTCACCACATTGTCGTTGACATAAACGATGCGCCCGTCCCGCTCGGTGATGAACACGGCGTCCGGCGCGTTTTGCAGAGTCATGCGCAATCTGTCCTCGCTCTCGCGCAGCGCGTCGATCATGGATTTTGACACCGCATCGGCATGCTCGCGCAGGCGCCGGTGCTCCTCTTCCAGATCGGCCAGATCCTGCGCGTTGCGGCGCGCCATGCGCTGGTCGAACAGGCTGGCCAGGATGCCGCCGCCGAACCACAGCAAGGCGGTCATGGAGAGCATGGCCGCCAGGATGCCGGGATGGATGCCGGAGGGCTCGGTCAGGCATATCCCGTCCGGGGCGATCTGCATGCCGGCCATCGCCACATAATGCATGGCGGAGATACCCATCCCCATCAGCAGCGCCCCCAGGAGGGAGCTTGGCAGCGGCCTGAGCCGCACCCAGTCTTCGCGGTACATGATGGTCAGCGCCAGCCAGGAAGCCGCAATGGCCACGCCCACGGACAGGATGACCAGGCGCGGATCATGGCTGATGGCGGGCGACATCTTGAGCGCGGCCATGCCCAGGTAATGCATGGTGCTGATGGCTATCCCCATCAGCAACGAACTGAACAGCAGCCTGCCCGTGCCGATCTTTTCTTCGTGCAGCAGCCTGAAACCAAGCAGGGCCGCGATGACGGCGGACAGCAATGACAACAGGGTCAGTAACGGATCGTAGCCAACAGGTATAGGCAGATGGAAGGCCAGCATGCCGATGAAATGCATGCTCCAGATGGCCACGCCCAGGGTGCCGCCTCCGGCGACCATCCACAGCACGGCAGTACGGCCCTGGTTCTCGCGCATGCGCCGGGCGTGAACCAGCGCGGTGTATGACCCGATCACGGCGATCAGCAACGACAGCACCACCAGCGGTATGTTCCAGATTACGGGCATGACGCCCCCTTTATAAAACTTGAACCATGCTAAGGGCGCAGCCCCTTTGCCATAAGCCGGAAAAAGGCGGCATATCCCCTTCTTTTCCCTTTGCGCCAGACAGATTTATCGGCAACACCGGACAATACTTTAGCCCCGCCTCCGGCGTGGGCTTGAATGCATCTTCGGTCTATAATCGCGCTCTCATTATGTATCCCTCGGAGTACCCACCATGCCCCACAATCCCTTCAATGCCCGCCATACCTTCACCCTCGCTTCCGGCAAGGAGGGCGCGTTCTATTCGCTGCCCGCGCTGCAAGCCGCCGGGGTGGGCAACATCCCGCGCCTGCCGGTGTCCATCCGCATCGTGCTGGAAGCCGTGCTGCGCAACTGCGACGGCAGGAAGGTGACGGAACAGCATGTGAAGGAACTCGCGAACTGGAAACCGAATGCTGTCCGTAGCGAAGAGATCCCCTTCATCGTCGCACGCATCGTGCTGCAGGACTTCACCGGCGTGCCGCTGTTGGCCGACCTCGCCGCGATGCGCGATGCCGCCGCCAGACTGGGCAAGAACCCCAAGATCATCGAGCCGCTGGTGCCCGTCGATCTGGTGGTGGATCACTCGGTGCAAATCGACAGCTACAACAATCCCGATGCGCTGAAGACCAACATGGCGCTGGAGTTCCAGCGCAACAAGGAGCGCTACCGCTTCATGAAATGGGGCATGCAGGCGTTCGACACGTTCAAGGTGGTGCCACCCGGCATCGGCATCGTGCACCAGGTCAATCTGGAATATCTGGCGCGCGGCGTGCAGCACAAGGACGGCGTCTATTATCCCGACACGCTGGTCGGCACCGACAGCCACACCACCATGATCAACGGCATCGGCGTGGTCGGCTGGGGCGTGGGCGGCATCGAGGCGGAAGCCGGCATGCT
>JBBIIN010000040.1:0-15851 GCA_037446515.1 Gallionellaceae bacterium | reverse complement strand
AAAAATAAAAAAGCGGCCCGGAGGCCGCTTCTCTATTGTGCGAACGACGCCTTACTTGATGATCGCGTTCAATTCGCCCTTGGCGTAACGGCTCGCCATTTTTTCCAGCGAGAT
The DNA here is from genome assembly GCA_037446515.1 of Gallionellaceae bacterium. GTDB lineage: Bacteria > Pseudomonadota > Gammaproteobacteria > Burkholderiales > Gallionellaceae > Sideroxyarcus. The sequence continues at coordinate 15,737 of JBBIIN010000040.1, read as the reverse complement.
CGGTTTGATCTTGTCGGCCATGCCGGCGGAACCGAAAGCTTCATAACGTGACTTGCACACCGCACGCATCGCCTTGGTCGTTTCGGCCAGGAACTTGCGCGGATCGAAGTCCTTGGGGTTCTGCGCCAGATAGCGACGTGTCGCGCCGGTGGAAGCCATGCGCAGGTCGGTATCGATGTTCACCTTGCGCACACCATGCTTGATGCCTTCGACGATCTCGGCAACCGGCACGCCGTAGGTTTGCGGCATCGCGCCACCGAATTCATTGATGATCTTCAACCACTCCTGCTCAACCGAAGAAGAGCCGTGCATCACCAAGTGGGTGTTGGGGATGCGCGCGTGGATTTCCTTGATGCGGCTGATCGCCAAGGTGTCGCCGGTGGGCGGCTTGGTGAATTTGTACGCGCCGTGGGAAGTGCCGATGGCGATTGCCAGGGCATCGACCTGAGTCAGCTTGACGAATTCCGCCGCTTCGTTCGGGTCGGTCAACAGTTGGTCATGGCTCAACACACCTTCAGCGCCATGTCCGTCTTCCTTTTCGCCGTGACCGGATTCAAGCGAGCCAAGGCAACCCAGTTCGCCTTCAACGGAAACCCCGACGGCGTGGGACATTTCGACCACATTGCGGGTCACGTTGACGTTGTATTCGAAGCTGGAAGGCGTCTTGCCGTCGGTCATCAGCGAACCATCCATCATGACGCTGGAGAAACCGGACTTGATGGCATTGATACAGACCGCCGGCGATGCGCCGTGATCCTGGTGCATGACGACGGGAATATGAGGATACATTTCCACTGCCGCTTCGATGAGGTGACGCAGGAACGGTTCGCCCGCGTATTTGCGCGCACCGGCGGAACCCTGCATGATGACCGGACTGTTGCATTCATCCGCCGCTTCCATGATGGCTTTGACTTGTTCCAGATTGTTCACGTTGAATGCGGGCAAGCCATAGCTGTGCTCGGCAGCGTGATCGAGTAGTTGACGCAGGGATACGAGTGCCATATTTCCTCCTGATTGAAAAATTACGATTCGATTCGGTGTTGCAGTCTAAATTTTTGGGCGCGCCCGCTCAACCCCAACTTATTTGCGGTAATCGCCGATACGTACGATTTTCATGGTATTGGTGTGGCCGGCCTTGCCTACAGCTTCGCCTACGGTCATCACCACCGTGTCCCCTTCTTCCACCAAGCCCTTTTCCACCAGGGTCTGCTCGGCATTGCGCAATTCCTGAGCTTGGTCCTTGGCTTTGGAGAGAAACTCGATGGGGTGCACGCCGCTGAATAGGGTCACTTTGGTCAAGGTTTCCTTGACCGGGGTGAAGGCAAAAATCGGCACGCCGGCATTCATGCGCGACATCCACAACGGCGTGGAGCCGGACTGGGTTAGGGCGACGATGGCCTTGACCTTGAAGTGTGATGCAACGAACAGGGCAGACATGGCGATGGACTGGTCGATGCGCGTAAATTTCTGTAGCGCAGCGCGGCGGTCGGCAGCATGGTCATCGATCTCTTTTTCAGCCTTGACGCAGATGCGCGCCATGGACTCAATGGTCTCCACCGGATAGTCGCCGACCGCGGTTTCCGCCGAGAGCATCACTGCATCCGTACCATCGAGTACCGCGTTCGCCACATCGGACACTTCGGCGCGTGTAGGAATCGGGTTGGTGATCATCGATTCCATCATCTGCGTGGCGGTGATGACGAGGCGGTTCTTGGCACGCGCCAGCTTGATCATCTTTTTTTGCAGCCCCGGCACCGCCGCATCACCTACTTCCACCGCAAGGTCGCCGCGCGCTACCATGATGGCATCGGAAGCGTCGATGATGTCGCCCAGCACCGGGATCGCTTCGGCACGCTCGATCTTGGCCAACAGCATGCTCTTGCCACCCGCCGCATGCATCAGTTCACGAGCCAGCTTCATGTCGTCTGCTGAACGCGGGAAAGACACTGCCAGATAGTCCGCTTTGATGAGCGCAGCTGTTTTGATATCTTCCTTGTCCTTGTCAGTGAGCGCGGGTGCGGTGAGGCCGCCGCCCTTGCGGTTGATGCCCTTGTTATTGGACAACACGCCTCCGCGTACTACCTTGCAGATAATTTCCGAGCCCTTGACTTCGACCACATCGAATTCCAGCATGCCATCGTTTAGCAGCAGGATCGCGCCCTTGCTGACATCGTTCGGCAATTCCTTGTAATCTAGGCCGACACGTTCCTGGTTGCCCAGCCCCTCCAGCGCCGCATCCAGGGTGAAAATATCACCCTTGTTAAGAACGATCTTGTCATTCTGGAATTTGCGCACGCGGATTTTGGGGCCTTGCAGATCCGCCAAGATCCCCACGGTACGGCCCACAGCCGCCGCCGCCGCACGCACGGTCTCGGCGCGCTTCATGTGATCCTGGGCCGTGCCATGGGAAAAATTCATCCGTACCAAATCGACTCCGGCACGGATCATGTGTTCCAGCACCTTCTGATCGCTGGAAGCCGGCCCCAGTGTTGCTACTATTTTTGTTCTGCGAAGCATGAGATTCCTAATGGATTATTTCTTGGCGCGCTCTTCCAGTATGGCCACGGCGGGCAGGGTCTTGCCTTCCAGATATTCGAGAAATGCGCCACCTGCGGTGGAAATGTAAGACACCTTGTCATAGATGTCGTACTTCTGAATCGCCGCAATGGTGTCGCCGCCACCCGCCAGCGTGAACGCCTTGGTTTCCGCAATTGCCTTGGCGATGGCCTTGGTGCCTTCGCCGAACTGGTCGAATTCGAATACGCCGACTGGGCCGTTCCATACCACGGTGCCCGCTTTCATGATGATGTCCACCAGCTCTTGCGTGCTCTTGGGACCAATGTCGAAAATCATGTCATCGTCGGCCACTGCGCCCACGTCCTTCAGCACTGCGGGTTCGTTGGCATCGAACTTCTTGCCGCACACCACATCCACTGCAATGGGAATGTTGGCGCCGCGTTGTTTCATCTTTTCGATCAGTTTCTGCGCCGTCGGCACCAGATCGTTTTCGCACAACGACTTGCCCACATTGCCGCCAGCGGCCTTGATGAAGGTGTTGGCGATGCCGCCGCCAACCACGAGCTGGTCACACTTCTCTGACAGGGATTCCAGTACGGTCAACTTGGTGGAAACCTTGGAGCCGCCGACGATGGCAACCATAGGGCGAGCCGGGCTGGCAAGCGCCTTGCCCAGCGCATTGAGCTCTTCCGTCAGCAGAATGCCGGCTGCGGCGACGGGCGCGTATTTGGCCACGCCATGGGTGGAAGCTTCGGCGCGGTGTGCCGTACCGAAGGCGTCCATCACGAAAACATCGCACAGCGCGGCATATTTTTTGGATAGTTCATCGCTGCTCTTCTTCTCGCCTTTGTTGAAACGGCAGTTCTCCAGCAGCACCAGCTCGCCATTGGCGACGCTGAATCCGCCGTCGATCCAGTCGCGGATCAGGCGCACGGGCTTGCCCAGCTTGGTGGCAATGGTGTCGGCTACAGGCTTAAGCGAGTTCTCTTCAGAAAACACGCCTTCTTCGGGACGCCCCAAGTGGGAGGTCACCATGACTTTGGCACCCGCCTTGAGCGCAGCGTTGATGGTGGCCATGGAAGCAGTGATGCGGGCGTCGGAAGTGACTTTGCCGTCTTTGACGGGCACATTCAAATCCGAACGGATCAGGACGCGTTTGCCCCTCAGATCCAGATCGGTCATTTTGATTACGGACATAATGTATTCCTTTGCAGACTGAAAGCAGAAAGGGCTGGCACAGGCCAGCCCTTGGTCACGGATTTACTTGGCGATGTGTTGCGCAAAACGCAGCATGTTGCAGGTATAGCCGTACTCGTTGTCATACCAGGCGACCACTTTGACGAAGGTGCCGTCCAGCGCGATGCCAGCATCGGCATCGAAGATTGACGAAAAGCTGCAACCACGGAAATCAGTGGATACCACTTTCTCGTCGGTGTAACCCAGCGTCTTGCTGATGTCTCCGGTTTGCGAGGCTTTCTTCATCGCAGCGCAGATGTCTGCGTACTTGGCCTCCTTGTTCAACTCGACCGTCAGGTCAACCACCGATACGTCGGAGGTCGGGACGCGGAACGCCATGCCGGTCAGCTTGCCATTCAATTCCGGCAACACCACGCCCACCGCCTTGGCTGCGCCGGTGGAAGAGGGAATGACGTTCTCCAGAATGCCGCGGCCACCACGCCAGTCTTTCTTGGACGGACCGTCAACCGTCTTCTGCGTGGCCGTGGCGGCATGCACCGTAGTCATCAGGCCGCGCTTAATGCCCCAGTTGTCGTGCAACACCTTGGCTACCGGAGCCAAGCAGTTGGTGGTGCAGGAAGCGGCAGACACGATGGCTTGGCCGGCATAGGTGGTGTGGTTCACACCGTACACGAACATCGGGGTCTTGTCCTTGGAAGGTGCAGAGATCACCACCTTCTTGGCGCCCGCCGCGAGGTGCTTCTTGCAACCCTCTTCGTCCAGGAAGAAACCGGTGCATTCCAGTACCAGATCGGCGCCCACTTCTTTCCACTTCAGGTTAGAAGGATCGGTCTCGGCGGTCAAACGTATCTTTTTGCCGTTCACCACCATATTGTTGCCGTCCACCTTGATGTCGCCCTTGAAATTACCGTGTACCGAGTCGTACTTCAACATGTAGGCCAGATAATCCGCATCCAGCAGGTCGTTGATCGCAACCACTTCCAGCCCAGGGAAATCTTTTGCGATTGCACGGAAAGCCATGCGACCGATACGCCCAAAACCGTTGATACCAACTTTGATTGCCATGTTCTCTCTCCCGATGAGTAAATAAAGTTATTGTTGCTTTACAGAACGCCCTTAACGGTCTTCACCAAGTTTTCCAAGGTGAATCCGAAATGCTTGAACAACTCGCCTGCCGGGGCGGATTCGCCGAAGCAATCCATGCCTACTACCGCGCCTTCCAAACCAACATATTTGTGCCAGAAACCGGTAACTCCCGCCTCGACTGCTACACGCTTGACGCCTTTGAGCAGCACGCTATCCCTGTAAGCCGGATCTTGGCGGTCGAACACGCTGGTCGATGGCATGGACACCACGCGCACATGAACACCTTCACTTGCCAGTGCGGCCTGTGCCTTCATAGCCAGATCGACTTCGGAGCCGGTAGCGATGATGATTGCCTGCGGTTTGCCATTGCCAGCTTCGGACAGCACATACCCCCCCTTGCGGATGGCTTCGATCTGTTTCGCATCGCGCTTCTGGAATGCCAAGTTCTGGCGACTGAAAATCAGCGAAGAGGGGCCGGTCTTGCGTTCGACCGCGCACACCCAAGCCACCATGGACTCGGTGGTATCGCACGGACGCCATACATCCATGTTGGGGATGTAGCGCAGTGTGGTGGTTTGTTCCACCGGCTGATGCGTCGGACCATCTTCGCCTAGGCCGATGGAGTCGTGCGTAAATACAAAGATCACACGCTGCTTCATCAGCGCGGACATGCGCAGCGCGTTACGCGCGTATTCGGAGAACATCAGGAAGGTGCCGCCGAAGGGCAGCAGGCCGCCGTGCAGTGCCATGCCATTCATGATGTGCGACATGCCGAATTCGCGCACGCCGTAGCTGATGTAGTTGCCGGGCTTCTTGCCGCTGACATGATGCGCGCCGGTCCAGTTGGTGAGGTTGGAACCGGTCAGGTCGGCGGAACCGCCGAGGAACTCGGGTAGCACCGGCTGCAATGCGTTGATCGCGTTCTGCGAAGCCTTGCGCGTGGCGATGGTCTCGCCCTTGGCGTTCACCGCCTCGATGGCCTTCGCCACATGCTCGGCCCAGTTGGCCGGCAGGTCACCCTTGATACGGCGCTCGAACTCGGCCGCTTCCTTGGGGAAGTCCTTCTTGTATTCGGCGAACTTGTTGTTCCACAGTTTCTCCAGGCCTGCACCCTTGGTGCGCGCGTCCCAGGCGTCATAAACATGTTGCGGGATCTCGAACGGGGGATATTTCCAGCCGATGTGCTCGCGCGTTGCGGCGACTTCGGCATCGCCCAGCGCCGCACCATGCACGTCGTGGGTACCTTGTTTGTTTGGGGAACCAGCGCCGATGACGGTCTTGCAGCAGATCAGCGTGGGTTTGTCCGTCACGGCATGCGCGGCCTTGATGGCAGCGTCGATCGCTTCCGGATCATGGCCCTGCACATCGGCGATAACATGCCAGCCATAGGCTTCAAAGCGCTTGGCGGTATTGTCGGTATACCAGCCGTCGATGTGACCATCGATGGAGATATTGTTGTCGTCCCAGAATGCGGTGAGCTTGCCCAAGCCCCAAGTGCCGGCTAGCGCGCAGGCTTCGTGCGAGATGCCTTCCATCATGCAGCCGTCACCCATGAACACATAGGTGTGGTGGTTGACGATCTCGTGGCCGGGCTTGTTGAACTCGTTGGCGAGCAGCTTTTCGGCCATGGCCATGCCCACCGCGTTGGTGATGCCCTGGCCAAGCGGGCCACCAGTGGTCTCAACACCGGGGGTATAACCGTACTCGGGGTGGCCCGGGGTCTTCGAGTGCATCTGGCGGAAGCGCTTCAGCTCTTCGATTGGCAGGTCATAGCCGGACAGGTGCAGCAGTGCATAGATCAGCATGGAGCCGTGACCGTTGGACAAAATGAAGCGGTCGCGGTCTGGCCATTTCGGATTGGCGGGATTGTGGCGCAGGTAACGGTTCCACAGAACCTCGGCGATCTCGGCCATACCCATCGGCGCGCCTGGGTGGCCTGAGTTGGCTTTCTGCACTGCATCCACTGCCAGCATGCGGATCGCGCCGGTAATGTCGTTATATTTTGGTGGGGTTACGTTGCGTGCTGCTGACATTTGTTTTTCCTCCAAAGGACTTTGCTGATTCGAGCACAGGATTTCACACCTAAGGTTGTGGATTATGCATCAGCGCCCAAGGATAGGGCAACATACATCCAGATTCCCTTGCAAAATACTAGGGGAAATGGCCATTACAGGTCTCCTGCTTTTCTGGGGAGCTTGATACCCAGTTGCTTGAGCTTCCTGTAAAGATGGGTTCGCTCTATGCCGATTTGGTCAGCCACTGCTGCGATATTCCCTTCCAGTATTTTGAGGTGATGCTTAAGGTAGATGGTATCAAAACGATCTCTGGCCTCCCTCAAGGGCATGTTCAGTATCGTTTCAATTGTTTCATATTCTTGCTGGCTCACCTCGGCACCTTCCTTGCCGGAAGCCAGTGGAGGGGGCGCAACCCATTCCTTGGTGACTTGCGCAATGGTTGCCAGCAATTTTTTCAAGGCAACGGGCTTCTCCAAGAAATCTGCTGCGCCAATACGTGTGGCCTCCACAGCCGTTTCTATTGTGCTGTGGCCTGACATCATGATCACCGGCATGGTCAACATCCCTTGGGAGCCCCATTCTTTAAGCAGCGTTAACCCATCTATATCTGGCATCCAGACGTCCAGCAGAACCACATCCGGGTGATGTTGTTGCAGCGCAAGTCTGGCCTCTTGCGCGTTTTCCGCAAGGAGTACGCCATAACCTTCCTCGAACAGAATCTCTGACAAAAGTTCGCGGATGCCCATCTCGTCATCCACCACCAATATATTTTTCATGGACATCAAGCCACCTCGGTTTCTAATAATGGCAACAGAATATTGATGCAGGCTCCGCCTTGGGCAAGATTTTCCAAGGATATGCTCCCACCAAGCTCTTCTATGATTTTTTTCACGATGGGCAACCCCAAGCCCGTCCCTTTGGGCTTGGTCGTCATGTACGGCTCAAAAGCGCGTGTCAGCATATGCTCGGTAAAACCGCCCCCGTTATCCGCGATCGACAACTTGAGCCACGCGCCCGATATATTGGATGTGGCCAATACAATGCGTTTGTTCTGAACGGATTGCAATGCATCCAGGGCATTCTGCAGGAGGTTATGCACCACTTGGCGCAGGCGTGTCGCATCCCCTTTAATTTGCGCGCGGGCAGCTTTCAGCTCGAGCGAGATCAGACTGCTGTTCGCCTCGTAAAGCCCAAGTACCTCGATAAGGAGTTGGTGCATGTCCAGATGGTTCAATACAGGTGCGGGCGCGCGTGCATAGTCGGCAAAATCTGACACCATATTATTCATCGCGGTCACTTGATTGACGATGGTTTGTGTAGCTCGCTGCAACAAGCGCGCGTCCGTGTCTTCCAGCTTGTCATGCAATTTGTATTGCAGACGCTCCGCCGATAAGCGGATGGGCATCAGCGGGTTTTTTATCTCATGGGCCAGCCGCCGCGCCACCTCTCCCCAGGCTGCTTGCCTTTCGGCTTGCAATAAATGCGTGATGTCGTCGAACACCACCACATGACTGCTTTCATGATCTACGTCCAGACGTGTACCACGCAATAACAGTACTTGGTCGCCCCTCGCGTTCCTGGTTTCTAGCTGCAAGCGCCATTCCGCTTGTTGCTCCCTCTCCAAAGCATGTTGGATCGCCTCAAAAAGGGGACGTAGCAATACGCGATCCGTTGCTATTGCAATTAAATTTTTCCCGGTCAGCTTTTGCGCGGGCACTCCAAGAATCTGGCTGGCACTCGGATTTACCGAACGCAGTTTATGGCGCTCATCTATCACTAGCACTCCGGAAGAAAGACGCGCCAAGATGCTTTCCAAATAAGTCTTGGTATTTTCCACCTGGCGTTGTTGTTGTTCTGCCAATTTTTTCGCCGAAGCAAGTTGTGCCGTCATCTGATTGAATAATTGCGTCAGACTGCCCAGCTCATCTTTGCTCTGTACCGGGTAGGTCTTGCTGAAATCTCCTTGCGCCACCGCCTGTGCCCCAGCAGCTAATGCGGCCAAAGGGGCGCTAAGTTGTTCGCTGAAATAAAAGGCTGCTGACATGGCGCTTAACAGAACGATCAACAATGACAGCGTCAGCGTGATGACATACATGCGCTTCAAGCCAAGGCGCGACAGGGAGAGTTGCTGATAATCAAGGTAAACGGCGCGCACCGTTTCGGCGTCATTGGCCAGCTGTTCCGGCACCGGTTGATAAAACTGCAATAAGCGTTTTTGGCTCGGCCACCTTTCTGAATGAATAGGCACAATGACACGCAGCATCAATCTTTCGTCGGTAAGCGTGTCGGCATTTCCATAGAAACCCTCGCGCCAAGCTTTTTGCAACATGATGGAAGATGGAAGATTGATGTCGTGCAAATCTCCGGTAGCTGCCAGCAATTCTCCGTAGTTGCCGAATATGGCGGCTTCCTGCACGCCTCCTTCTGCAATAAGGCGAGACAGGGTTTCTTTGTGTCTGGCCGGTTCTTGTTCCGCCAGGATAAGGGAAACAAATTGCGCTTTTTTTCTGAGTTCATCCAGCCCGTTTTGTAATGTGCCTCGCGCCAGACTAAGACCGCCTTCCAACGCCTTTTCAACGCGCACATCGAACCAGGACTCGATGCTTTTCCCGAGGAATTGTGCCGATACCGCATAAACCATAAGCCCCGGCAGCACAGCAATGGAAATGAAGAATAGGGTAAGACGCAAGGTCAATTTGGCGCCGTAAATATGCTGCAAAAGTTTGCGGCGCAATTGCCAGACTTGATAGATGACCAATCCGAATAAGGTTGCCGCCAAAAAGGCAGTTGATACCAGCAGCGAAAAATAATTTCGTGAAAAGATATTGGTGTCTGCGCCAACCCCGGCCAGCATATATACCAACACCGCCCCTATGACGCCGCAAGCCAGTATCAGATATCTCATGGTTCGGCCTTCTCTTGCGCATCTGCGCGGATATCCCAATGATATTTTTTGGACTGCACATCCCACTGATTGTCTGCCAGGGCATTTACCTGCAGCGGTTTGGGTAATTGGCTTATGTCCAGCCTCATTGATACATAAACCGTAATCTTGCTGCCCTTTTGGCTTAGCTTTGCCAAGTATCCTCCTGCCGAGTTATCCAGCAGGCGCGCGGCTATTGGTTGTGCGGTCTGGCGGCCCAATATGCGCAACGCATCTTTCAATTCCGAAAAACTCTGGTACAACGCGCCACTGGACAGCCTGTACTGCTGGGTCAGTATGTTGAAGGTCAGCTTGGTCGTTTGCTGGCTACTGGCAATTTCGCTATCCATCCAATACCAACGGCTGCGGCGCACTGAAAAATCGCTGATGAAATAAAGCGTGGTGCCGCGCTTGAGCGCCTCCTCCACTGGCGGCGGCAAACTCACCTGAAAATTTGCCGAGACTTGGTAACTGCCTTCGATCAGCCGCGCTTCTGCTTTTTCTACTTCGATCCCCTCGCCATGCGCGATCAGCGCATGAGCCGCGCATATACATAAAAGCGTTTTAAGCTTTTTTATATAGCAGCGCATAAAAGAATCCATTGTGTTGTTTTGCCGGTATCAGTTGCCCTCGCGTGGCATGTCCTTCCAACGCTTCAATATTTTCTCTTACAGCATCCGCATGGTTTGCCAGAAACATGTCAACCACCTGCTGGTTTTCCTTGGCAAACACTGAGCACGTCGCATAGAGCAATTTGCCGCCAGTCATTAATAGCGGCCATAGGCTTTCCAGGATACGAATTTGTTGGGCGGCAAACGCTCCAATATCTTTCTGACGTCTCAGCCATTTGATATCGGGATGGCGGCTAACCACCCCAGAAGCGGAACAGGGAACATCGGCCAATATGCGGTGGAACGGTTTGCCATCCCACCACTCTCCGGGGTTGGCTGCATCCCCCAGCAGCACCTGAGCTTGAAGTTGCAGCCGCCGCAGATTTTCATGGATGCGCGCCAATCTCTTTTTGTCTTTATCAAGGGCCACCAGTCCAATGTCCGCAAGCTCCAGCATGTGCGCGGATTTTCCGCCAGGGGCAGCACAGGCATCAAGCACGCGCATCTCGTCCTGCACGTCGAGCAAATGCGCCGCATACTGTGCCCCTGCATCCTGCACCGATACCCAACCCTCCTGGAATTTTGGCAGCAGTGAAACCGGCACGGGTTTGTCCAAAACCAAGGCCGAGAAAGCTGCCTTTTGCGCTGTCAGCCCTTGTTGTGCCAAAAGCATTTGATACTCGGCCACGGTTGTTTTGCGCCGATTGATGCGCAACGACATTGGCGGATGTTCATTTCCCGCCTGCAAGAGAGTCTCCGTTTGATTCCGGTATTGCTGTCTTATTACGTCAATCCACCACTGTGGGTAAGAAAGTCGGCCCTCCTCACTTCGATCGGCTTCTTTCAGCAGCTCCACGCTACGGCGGAGATAATTACGCAGAACGGCATTGGCCAAGCCCCCCATATGCGGAAATCGTTTTTTTGCAGCGCAGACAGCCTGATCCACTACCGCATGATGGCCCGCCTTGCTGAACTCCAGTTGATAAATTGCCACCAGCAACAGGCGGTGCAGCAAAATTTGTTGCAGCGGTCGCTCCAGCAGTTTGTGCAGCAGAAATTCCAGTCTGCCCAAATGGCGTAATGTGCCGTAACTCAAATCCTGCAATGCAGCGCGCTGTTGTGCGGAAAAACCGCTATTGCGTTGCAAGCTTTCTTCCAGGGCTTGGTTCAGATTACGCCCCAGCAGTACTTTGCCGATTATTGCAGCTGCCTCAAGTTGGACTTGCTGCATGGTCGGGTAAATCAAACCTGTCACCTACGTTAATGGGGAACCCTTGCAAGAATTGCTGGGAGGGCAGAGCTTTGCCTCCCGATTTTTGCAGCATGGTTAGGCCCAAAATCCCATTTGCACACGCCACCCAAATGTTTTCCCCGTCTATTTCCGTTATGGTTCCCGGCGATTCTTGTCGCACGTTCGATTCTTTCAAATCGGCGGCCAATATTTTGATGCGGGTGTCGCGCATCGAAGTATAGGCGCCAGGAGAGGGGTAATATGCGCGCACCGCCCGCTCCAGATTCAGCGCGCTTTGCATCCAATCCAGTGCGGCCTCTTCTTTGCGCAATTTATTGGCATAGCTAGCCAGCGCCGGCTGTTGCTTTTCGGCAAGCAATCGGCCTTGCTGCAGACGCAGTAACGCATTTGAAATGCTTTCAGCACCCAGATCGGCCAGTTTGTCATGCAAGGATTGTGCAGTTTCTTTTTCCGCAATAGGACGTCGGGCCGTCAGCAGAATATCGCCGGTATCCAGTCCTTCGTCCATTTGCATGATGGTAATGCCGGTCTCCTTGTCTCCTGCCAAAATAGCTCTTTGTATAGGTGCCGCACCTCGCCAGCGGGGCAATAAGGAAGCATGGATGTTGAAACATCCCAACCGCGGTATCCGCAATACTTCCGGTGGCAACAATAATCCATAAGCCGCGACAACCATGACATCCGCAGTCCACTGTTTCATGGTTTCCTGGAATTCCGCATCTTTCAATGTGTGCGGCTGAAAGATCGGCAGATTAAGGCTCATTGCCAACTCTTTCACCGGACTGGCGGTCAACTTCATGCCCCGACCGCCGGGCCGGTCAGGTTGAGTAAGCACAGCCACCACCCGGTGTTCCTGTGACAAGCGCAGCAGCGAGTTGGTCGAGAAATGTGGTGTGCCCGCAAATATGATTTTCATCTGTATTCGCTAACGCGTTTCGCGACGGTGTTTTTTCAATTTGGATCGGATGCGAGTCTGTTTAAGTTGGGACAAGTACTCTACAAAAACGCGCCCATGCAAATGATCTATTTCATGCTGAATGCAAACCGCCAGCAACCCCTCTGCTGTCAACGTAAATAACTGACCCTGTTCGTTTCGGGCTTGCACAGTTACCTTCTCGGCACGACGGACTTTTTCGTAAATACCCGGTACCGAAAGACATCCTTCTTCGCTTTCTTCTTCCCCCTCGGTGCCTATTACTTCAGGGTTGATAAACACCTTAAGATCACTCTTGGTTTCTGAAATATCTATCACAATGATTTGCTGGTGTACGTCGACCTGCGTTGCCGCAAGACCAATGCCAGGAGCGGCATACATCGTTTCACCCATGTCACGTATCAAACACCTAGTTTGTTCTGTTATGGAAACAACCGGTTTGGCCAGAGTATTTAAACGGGGATCCGGATATTGGAGGATGGGTAAAAGTGCCATAAATGCTTGCCAACTGAAGAGACTAGATGCAGAATTTAAACGGGCGCTCTAAATTCGCACCGCATTCCTTTACTTATGCTGGAGTTTTCCATGCGCAAAATTATATCGCTTATCTTGGTGTTTCTGCCCATGTTATCTACTGCGGATGAGCTGCAGATTCGCGAGGATGCGCCTGATCGCCATGTAGTGGTAAGGGGTGATACTTTGTGGGACATTTCCGCAAAATTTTTTAAGGACCCATGGAAGTGGCCTCAAATCTGGTTAATTAACCGGGATCAGGTCAAAGACCCTCATTGGATATATCCGGGAAACGTTATATATCTTGATCGAAAAACAGGCGCTCTCTCTGTAAATCAAGCCACCCCAGAAACAAGCGAAACCGGCGAGAAAGCAGCCACCACAACAGCTTCTCCATCTGCCGAGGTTCTCAAGCTCCAGCCCAAGATTCGGGTGGTATCGCAAAACAGCGAGGCCATTCCAGCTATCCCATTCAGCCATATTGCTTCTTTCCTCAAGCGTCCTTTGGTGGTAGAGAATGAAGAGTTGGCCGCCGCTCCTGTGTTGGTGGGCACATATGAGCATCGCGAACTGCTCTCCACCAGCGATTTGGCTTATGCAAAAAGCCTTCCCGAAGATAAGGGGACAAGATGGCAAATCTACCGTCCAGGTGCAACTTTTGTTGATCCTGATACTAAGGAAGAACTTGGCAACGAGGTTGCTTATCTAGGTGATGCGTCCGTTGAAAAATTTGGCGATCCCAGTACGCTACGCATCACCAGTGCAGTGATGGAAATCCACAAAGGTGATCGCTTCACGCAGGCTGCTTCGGGTTACTCGCCAGAATATGTTCCGCATGCGCCCGAAAACAGAATTGCCGGCAAAGTTATCGCAATTTATGGCGGGGTGCACCAAGCAGGCCAATATGCTGTGCTTACTTTGAATAAAGGCCGTCGTGATGGCATAGAAGTCGGTCATGTACTGGCTCTTTATCAAAAAGGCGAAATTTTGAAATCCAAAGGCTGGTTTACTCCGGATATTGTTTTGCCCGACATGCGTTACGGTCTGATCATGGTGTTTCGCGTATTCAACAAGGTTTCCTACGCCTTGGTGATGGACACCAAAATCCCCGTGCAATTGTCAGATAGCGCACGTACGCCAGAATAAATGCAACTCGATGCTGCCCTGGCGGCATGGCTGAAACTCAGCTTGGTCCCCGGGCTGGGAAATGAGGGATTGCGTCGGTTGTTAAAAACATTCGGCTCACCGGAGGCGGTTCTGGCGGCATCGATCTCCTCTCTCTCGAACGCGGTAAAGCCACAAGTGGCTCGAGCTATAGTTGATGGTGGCATTGATGTTGCTTCATTGGATGCCGTTGCCGCATGGCTGGATGACCCGCAAAATTGCATCGTTACGCTTGATGACAAGGCGTTCCCGCAATCCCTATTGAACATTCCTGACCCGCCGTTGCTGCTTTATGTCAAAGGACGCCGCGGCTTGCTCAATTCAAGAGCGCTGGCCATTGTTGGCAGCCGCAATGCAAGCGCACAAGGGGTGCGCAATGCCGAGGCTTTTGCGCGGTCACTTGCTGAAGCCGGCTTCTGTGTTGTCAGCGGATTAGCGCATGGTATTGATGCAGCCGCCCACCGTGGCGGATTGATGGGTCAAGGTGCCAGCATTGCCGTCGTCGGCACTGGGCTCGATAAAGTGTATCCGGCCGCCAATCGTGAGCTTGCCCACCAATTAGCAGAGCATGGCGCCATCATTTCAGAATTCCCTTTGGGTACCCCGCCCCTCGCTTCCAACTTTCCTCGGCGGAATCGCATCATCAGCGGTTTATGCGAGGGCTGCCTTGTCGTGGAAGCCTCCCTCCAGAGTGGCTCGCTCATTACTGCACGTATGGCATTGGAGCAGGGGAGGGAAATCTTCGCCATTCCTGGATCCATCCACGCCCCGCAATCCAAAGGTTGCCATGCCCTGATCAAGCAAGGTGCGAAACTTGTAGAAAACTCCCAAGATATTTTGGAGGAGTTGGGATATCAACCCGCCACTTCATTGTCGAAGCTGCCACTGGAGCATCCACTCTTCCAGTTTTTTGGATTTGATCCGATTGATGCAGATACTCTCATTCAGCGCAGTGGCTTGACGGTAGCCGAGCTATCAGCCATTCTGCTAAAGCTGGAGCTTGACGGAGCCATTACCTGTTTACCCGGCGGTCTTTATCAACGCATGTTTTAATACATTCCGATTTATGTTCGATATTTTGCTGTTCCTGTTTGAGAATTATTTTGATATTGGTAATTACCCGGATATCAACCGGCTTACAGCCAAGCTGAGTGCGGCAGGATTTGAAGAAGATGACATCACCCAAGCAATTGCCTGGTTGTCCGGCCTGCAACAGTTAACGACTATTTCATACCCCGAAAAAATCAATCAGGGGGGGCTGCGCTGCTACACAAATTTTGAATGCCGCCGCATCAGTGATGAGGGTTTGAGTTTCATTGTTTTTTTGGAGCAAAACAAAATGATCTCGCCTGTCGAGCGAGAAATGATTATTGATCGGGTTGTTGCACTAGATCGTGAATATTTAGCACTGGACAAGGTGAAACTCATCACGCTGATAGTGCTATGGAACCAGCATGAAGATTTGGATCCAATGTTGATCGAAGATTTGCTCACCCCTTCTGCTGTTGCCTCATATCACTAAAAA
>JBBIIN010000039.1:0-16990 GCA_037446515.1 Gallionellaceae bacterium | reverse complement strand
ATCGACAAGCTGCTGACCAAGCATGCCAGGCTGACCAAGCGTCTGAAAGCGCTGCTGGAGATGCTCAAGCCGCAGGATAAAGTGCGCATCCGTTATCAGGAAGAGGGCTCGGAGCTCGATCTGGATGTGGCCATCCGCTCCCTCATCGACTACAAAAGCGGCAGCTCGCCCGATCCGCGCATCAACATGTCGCATCGCACCGATGGCCGGAGTTTCGCCGTTACCTTGCTGGTTGACCTGTCACAATCGCTTAGCGAAAAAGCGGCGGGCAGCGAGCAGACCATCCTTGAACTAAGCCAAGAGGCGGTATCGTTATTGGCATGGTCGGTACAGCAGGTCGGCGATGCGTTCGCCATTGGCGGCTTTCATTCCAACACCCGCCATGATGTGCGCTACTACCACCTCAAGGGTTTTAATGAGCCGTGGGGCGATGACGTGAAGTCTCGCCTGGCTGAGATGCAGGCGGGGTATTCCACCCGCATGGGTGCGGCGATGCGTCATGCCGGCCATTATCTGAAAGCGCAACAGGCAGACAAGAAGTTGATGCTGATCCTGACCGACGGTGAGCCGGCGGATATCGACGTGCATGACCCGCGGTTGCTGATCGAGGATGCCAAACAGGCCGTGAAGGAGTTGGATCGGGAAGGGATTTACACCTACTGTATAAATCTCGATTCCAAAGCCGACGAATATGTATCGGACATCTTCGGCAAGCAATACACCATCGTGGATAACGTGGCGCAATTACCGGAAAAGCTGCCCGAGCTTTTCATCTCATTAACGAAGTAAATGAAGTAAATAATGGACAGCCTCTCTTTGGCCAAATAGGCATAGAGGGCGAGCGCCAAAAGCAGTAGAATCGCGCATCGACACGCAAAATAACTAACGAGGAGAAACAGCATGAGCAAGAGCCTTATCCAATTCATCATCGAAGAACAGCGCCATATTCCGAACGCCAGCGGGGACTTTACCGGTCTGTTGAGCGACGTTGTGTCGGCCTGCAAACAAATCGCACATGACGTGAACAAGGGCGCGCTCATCGGTGTGCTGGGCAGCGCGGGCAGCGAAAACGTGCAGGGCGAAACGCAAAAGAAACTCGACATCATCACCAATGAAGTGTTCATCAAGGCCAACGAATGGAGTGGCCACTTGGCGGGCATGGCGTCTGAAGAAATGGACGATGTGTATGAGATTCCGAAAAAATATCCGCGCGGCAAATACCTGATCACTTTTGACCCGCTGGATGGTTCGTCCAATATCGACGTGAATATCTCCGTCGGCACCATCTTCTCCATCCTGCGTTGTCCGGAAGGCGTGACCAACCCGACCGCCAAGGACTTTCTGCAACCCGGAACCAGGCAGGTCTGTGCCGGCTATGCCCTGTACGGCCCGAACACCATGATGGTCATCACCACCGGACACGGGGTGAACGGCTTCACGTTGGATCGCGATGTGGGCGACTTCTTCCTGACCCACCCCAACATGCAGATCCCGGTCGACACCGCAGAGTTCGCCATCAACATGTCCAACCAGCGTTACTGGGAGAAGCCGGTGCAGCGCTATGTCGAGGAATGTGTCAAGGGCAAAGACGGCGGCCGCGAAAAGAATTTCAACATGCGCTGGGTCGCCTCGATGGTGGCCGAAGTGCACCGCATCCTGACCCGTGGCGGCATCTTCATGTATCCGTTCGACACCAAGGATCCAGCCAAGGCAGGCAAGCTGCGCCTGATGTATGAAGCCAACCCGATGTCCTTCATCGTCGAGCAGGCAGGCGGCATGAGCTCCACCGGGCGCGAGCGCATCATGGAGCTACAACCGCAAGGCTTGCACCAGCGCGTGCCGGTGATCCTTGGTTCGAAGAACGAAGTGGAGCGCGTGGTCAGCTACCACAAGTAAAGCAAACCCTCACGTCGCCCCCCAAGGGGGGCGTTGTTGTCTCTGCAATTGGAGTAAGTAATGGGCAAACCCCTCGTATCCATAGTCATGGGCAGCGCGAACGACTGGGAGATCATGCAGCAGACAGCACAAGCCTTGAAGGATTTTGATGTGCCATTCGATGCGCGCGTGATCTCGGCGCACCGCTCGCCCGATATGCTGTTCGACTACATCAAGGAAATGAGCGCACAGGGGGTGCAATGCTTCATCGCCGGAGCAGGGGGTGCGGCGCATCTGGCCGGGGTGATTGCCGGCAAGACCACCCTGCCGGTGTTCGGTGTCCCCATTCCTTCCAAATATCTGAAGGGGATGGATTCGTTGCTTTCCATCGTACAAATGCCCAAAGGCATCCCCGTCGCAACTTTTGCCATTGGTGAGGCGGGCGCGGCGAATGCGGGATTGTGCGCCGTCTCCATGCTGGCGCTGAATGATAAGGTGCTGGCGGACAAACTCGCCTCCTATCGCAGGAAACAAACGGAACAGATTGCAGCCACCACTTTGCCCGGATTGAACTGATATGAACGCATTGCATCAATCCAGCCTGAGCAGCCTGAAATTCCTGCACCGCGGCAAGGTGCGCGACCTGTATGAGGTGGATGCCGAGCATTTGCTGATCGTGCAAACGGATCGGCTGTCCGCGTTTGACGTGATTTTGCCCACACCCATTCCCGGCAAGGGCGTGGTACTCACTGCCGTGTCCAACTTCTGGTTCAAGAAATTGGCGCACGTCATTTCCAACCATCTGTCGGGCATAGATCCCGAATCTGTGGTGAAAGGCGAGACAGAAAAGGCGCAAGTGCGTGGCCGTGCCTTCGTCACAAAAAAACTCAAGCCGCTGCCGATCGAAGCCATCGTGCGCGGCTACCTGGTGGGATCCGGCTGGAAGGACTACAAGAAGACGGGCACGCTGTGCGGCATCCAGTTGCCGGCGGGCATGCAGGAAGCGCAGAAGTTGCCCGAGCCGCTGTTCACGCCCTCTACCAAAGCTGCCGTGGGCGAACACGACGAGAACATCTCGTTCGAGGAAGTAAAAAAGCTGCTAGGCGCGGACATGGCTGAACAGGTGAAGAAGGCGACACTCGCGCTCTACACCGAAGCGGCCAATTATGCACTGGGCAAAGGCATCATCATCGCCGATACCAAATTCGAGTTCGGCACCGACAGCCAAGGCAAGCTCTATCTCATCGATGAGGCGCTGACGCCAGACTCTTCGCGTTTCTGGCCTGCTGACCAGTATAAAGTTGGCAGCAACCCGCCCAGCTTTGACAAGCAGTTCGTGCGCGACTGGCTGGAATCGACTGGCTGGAACAAGCAACCTCCCGCGCCGCAGATACCGGCGGACGTGCTGCAAAAGACCGCTGACAAATATCGCGAAGCACAGCAACGCCTGCTTGGCGCATGACCACCCCGGACGACCTGATCGCCGGTTTTCAGCGTTTTCGCGAACATCATTTTGCGGCGGACGGCGCACTCTACAGACATCTGGTGCAAGTCGGCCAAGCCCCAAAATACTGGTAGTGGCTTGCTGTGATTCGCGCGTCGATCCGGCGCTGGTGATGGATTGCGCGCCGGGCGACCTGTTCGTCATCCGCAACGTCGCCAATCTTGTCCCGCCTGCGGAAAGCCGGGAAAGCGGTCGTCACGGTACCAGCGCCGCGCTGGAATACGGCGTGAGAGTGCTGGGGGTCGAGCACATCATCGTGCTGGGCCATGCGCATTGCGGCGGCATACGCTCGCTGATGCGCGGCGGCGGTGCGAGCGATGCGCAGCCTAGCTATATCAACAGCTGGATGCGCCTGGCCACAGAAGCGCAAGACACGGTGCTACGGCGATTGCCGCAAGCTTCGGCGGAAGAGCGTGAAAGAGCCTGCGAACAGCAGGCCATCCTGAGTTCGCTGGATAATCTGATGACATTCGATTGGATATCCGACGCGGTCAAGGCTGGCAGATTAGCCTTGCACGGCTGGTACTTCGATATCGAACACGGGCGACTGCTGCGCTACGACGCGATCACCCGCGATTTTTGCAAGAGCTGAACCTATTTCTTCGTCGACTGCTTGGCCGGCTCGGGGGCAAGCCCTCGCAATTCACGGTAGCGTGCCTTGTCTGCGGCATAACGCGCAACGACGACATCCCGTTCCTTGGTGTTGATCTCGATATCGTTCTGGAGTTTGGAAATATGGTTCTTGGCATCGTCCAGATCTTCCTCTAGCGACTGGGGTATCTTGCGATGCTGCTGCACCAACTGTTCATATTCCTTTTGCAAGGAAGCCAGATTTTCCTGTGCTGATTTGAGTAGAGTAGCGTAGCTGCCGGCGCGCGCTTCCACCTGTTGCAAGTTGCGATCGCGCGCCAGATCGATTTCCTGCTCGGAGCTGTAGGTGTTAATCAATGCGTTATCACGGCGCTCGGCCTCGATGCGGGCCTGTTCTGAGACCGGGTCTTTTAGCGCAGCGGCTTTCTTGCCGCCTTGGCCGAACTGGTCGTCACGCTTTTCAATATGGCCCTTTTCCAGCTTTACCGCATTCTTGTTCGCATATTCCGGCGGGATGGTCTCGCCATAATGCGTGGTGCCGTTGTCGTCCACCCATTTGTAGAGCTTGGCTTCCGCATTCAGGGAAAAAATAGCGCACAGCGCGGCGATCAACATTCTTTTGTCCATCATCATTTCACTCCGTAACGGTCACGATAAGCCTGAACGGCGGACAGATTCTGCACCATGTCGGGAGTTCCCTGCAAATAACCGAGCAGGTCGTCGAGCGAGGCGATGGAGACCACCGGGATGCCATAGTCGCGCTGCACCTCCTGCACCGCCGACAACTCGCCCTGCCCGCGTTCCTTGCGGTCCAAAGCGATCACCACGCCACAGGGCGTGGCACCCGCTGCCTTGATCAGGTCGATGGATTCGCGCACCGAAGTGCCGGCCGAGATCACGTCGTCGATGATCAACACCCTGCCCTGCAGCTTCGCGCCCACCGTGGTGCCGCCCTCGCCGTGGTCCTTGGCTTCCTTGCGGTTGAAGCAATATGGCACGTTGCGGCCCTGCTCCGCCAGTGCGATGGCCGTGCCTGCCGCCAGCGGGATGCCCTTGTAGGCGGGCCCGAACAGCATGTCGAACGGCACGCCGGAGGCTAGGATGGCCTGTGCATAGAACTGGCACAGCTCGCGCAGCGCAGCGCCGTCCTGGAACAGGCCGGAATTGAAGAAATAGGGCGACAGGCGGCCGGCCTTGGTCTGGAACTCGCCGAAGCGCAGCACGTTCTGCGCAACAGCGAAGCGGATGAAATCCTGACGGTATGCGTGCATGTGAAGGATAGGAAACGAGTTGTAGAGTGCGGCCATTATAATGCCCGCCATCCCCGAAATCAGTGAACCGGACAAGGAATGCGCATCATCACCCTCAACTTCAACGGCATCCGCTCCGCCTACAACAAAGGCTTCCTAGAGTGGTTCGGTCAACAGCAGGCCGACATCCTCTGCGTGCAGGAACTCAAGGCCCAAGCGCCGGACATGTCGCCGGACATGCTTTCTCCGTTCGGATACCGCGGCTACTTCCACTATGCCGAGAAGAAAGGCTACAGCGGCGTGGGCATCTATACGCGGCGCAAGCCCGACGATGTCATCGTCGGCCTGGGCATTCCCGAATTTGACGTTGAAGGGCGCTATCTCGAGGCACAGTACGGCAATCTTTCTGTGGTGTCGCTCTATCTTCCCTCCGGCTCCAGCGGTGAGGAAAGACAAGCCGTGAAATTCAAGTTCCTCGACGCCTTCATGCCGCATGCCATCGCGCTAATGAAGAGTGGGCGCGAGGTCATCATCTGCGGTGACTGGAACATCGCCCACACCGAAAAGGATTTGAAGAATTGGCGCGGTAACAAGAAAAACTCCGGCTTTTTACCCGAGGAGCGTGCCTGGCTTAGCCAACTGTTCGACGAGGTCGGCTTTGTCGACGTGTTCCGCAAGCTGCATCCCGAGCTGGAGGCCTATACCTGGTGGTCGAATCGCGGGCAAGCGTGGGCCAAGGATGTGGGTTGGCGCATTGACTATCAGATCGCCACTCCCGGCATCGCCGCGAAGGCCCTATCCACGGGCATCTACAAGGCGCAACGCTTCAGCGACCATGCGCCGTTGATGGTGGACTACAAGGAGTGAAGATGAAAGCGGAACCCCAGTTGTTGCTGATAAGCGGGCTGATCCTGCTTGGCATTTCCGCCCTCCACCCCCACGACTATCCCACCTGGTGGATGGAGACCGCGCCCATCTTCATCGCGCTGCCCATCCTCATCGCCACCTTCAGGAGCTATCGCCTCACTTCGCTCACCTATCGCCTGCTGTTCCTGCACGCAGCTATCCTCATGGTTGGGGGGCATTACACCTACGCCGAGGTGCCGCTAGGCTACTGGATGCAGGACTGGTTCGGCTTCGTGCGCAACAACTACGACAAGATCGGCCACCTCGCGCAGGGATTCGTGCCCGCGCTGCTGATACGCGAAGGGCTGCTGCGCAGCTCGCCGCTCAAGCAAGGC
Organism: Gallionellaceae bacterium; assembly: GCA_037446515.1. Lineage (GTDB taxonomy): Bacteria > Pseudomonadota > Gammaproteobacteria > Burkholderiales > Gallionellaceae > Sideroxyarcus. Next base: position 10,529 of record JBBIIN010000039.1, on the reverse strand, counting down.
AAATTGCTGTTCACGCTGGTCACGGCATCCTGCCTTGCCATCAGCGCGGTGTACGAACTCATCGAATGGGGCGTGGCAGAAGCGCTGGGCCAGGGTGCGGATGCCTTCCTCGGTACGCAGGGTTATATGTGGGATACGCAGTCGGATATGCTGATGGCGCTGATCGGCGCGGTAGTGGCACAGGGGATGCTGGGGAGAATACAGGATAGGCAGCTTATGCTTGTTCACCCAAATGGTTGGAAATCCGCGTGAATTCCTCCACGCCCAGATTCTCCGCGCGCAGTTGCGGATCAACTCCTAATTGCACGAAGCCGTCTTCGGTGAGGTAGTCCTTGAGCGTGTTGCGCAAGGTCTTGCGGCGCTGGCCGAAGGCGGCTGTGACCACCTTGGCGAACAGCGCCACGTTCTTCACGACGATCTTGTCCGCCGGGATGGGGATCATGCGCACGATGGCGGAATCGACTTTGGGTGCGGGGCGGAAGGATTGCGGTGGCACATCGAGCAATTTCTCCATGTAAAAGCGGTATTGCAACATCACCGACAGACGTCCGTAAGCGGGCAAGGAAGGTTCGGCCACCATGCGCTCGACCACTTCGTTTTGCAGCATGAAATGCATGTCGGTGATGCGGTCGGCGTAATCGGCGAAGTGGAACAGCAGCGGCGAGGAGATGTTGTAAGGCAGATTGCCGACGATGCGTAGCGGTGTACACAGCGTGGCGAAGTCGAACTTCAGCGCATCGCCTTCGTGAATGACGATCTTGTCCTGTGGGTAGTCAGTTCTGAGGCGCGCGATGATGTCGCGGTCGATCTCGACCACGTGCAGCTTGTCGAGCTGCTCCAACAGCGGGCGGGTGAGTGCGCCGAGGCCGGGGCCGATCTCCACCATATTGTCGTGCGTCTTGGGGTGTATGGCGCGCACGATGTCCGCGATGATGGTTTGATCGACGAGGAAATTCTGTCCAAACGATTTCTTGGCTCTATGACCGCTCATTCTTTGCCATTTCTTCCGCCACCTTGATCGCCTCCAGCAGACTGCCCGCATCGGCCTTGCCCGTGCCAGCCAGCTCCAATGCAGTGCCGTGGTCCACCGAGGTGCGGATGATGGGCAGGCCCAGCGTGATGTTCACGCCTGCGCCGAAGCTGGCGTGCTTGAGTACGGGCAGACCCTGATCGTGATACATCGCCAGCACGGCATCGCATTCCTTCAACCGGTGCGCGGCGAACAGGGTGTCGGCAGGCAGTGGTTCGCTCACGTTTATGCCTTCGGCGCGCAGTTCGTCCAGCACCGGCATTATCACCTCGATTTCCTCGCGCCCCAAGTGTCCGCCTTCGCCCGCATGCGGGTTGAGTCCGGCGACCAGGATGCGCGGCTGTGCAATGCCGAATCGCTTTTTCAGGTCGCGATCCAAAATGCGCAGAATGTCCTCCAGCAGGGATAGCGTGATGGTCTCAGCCACTTCGCGTAATGGCAGGTGAGTCGTTGCCAGTGCCACACGCATGCCGCCGCCTGCAAGCATCATCACCACCCGTGGCGTGTGCGTCAGCTCGGCGAGGAACTCCGTATGTCCGGTGAAAGGGATGCCGGCATCGTTGATGACTCCCTTGTGTACAGGCGCGGTGACCATGCCGGAAAACTCGCCGGACTGACAGCCCTGCGCGGCACGGCGCAGCATCTCCAAAACGTAAGGGGCGTTGGCGGCATCCAACTTGCCCGCAACCACAGGGCTTGCCAGTGGCACATGCAGAACGTTCAGCGCACCTTGTTTGAGCGGCTGACCTGCATGGTAGTCGCGCAACAAGGCTGCAAGGCCAAGCTGTTTGGCGCGTTGCTGCAACAGTGTTTTGTCAGCAAGCACGATCAGGGGCAGATCATGCTGCGCCAGTTGCAGGCACAGGTCGGGGCCGATGCCTGCGGGTTCGCCGCAAGTGATGGCGAGAGAAGCGTGCATCCTAATCGCGGTATTCGATGAAGGCGCGATCGCGCAACTGCCGCAACCAGTCCTGGTAAGCGTCTTCAGATTTATAGGAACGGATGGCATTGCGTGCCTGTTGTTTCTTTTGTTCCACGCTGACATCGGCATTGCGGCGTTCCAACACCTGGATCAGATGCCAGCCGAAGCCGGATTGCACCAATCCGCTGATCTGTCCCGGTTTCAGGGCATCCATCGCCTTCTCGAATTCCGGCACGGTCTCTCCTGGCGACAGCCAGCCGAGGTCTCCTCCCTGGGGCGCGCTACCGTCTTCGGAAAACAGGCGCGCCTGCTCGGCGAAGTCGGCGCCTTTGTCGAGGCGCTGCTTGATCTCTTGGAGTTTCGCCTTTGCCTCATGCTCCGGCACCAGTTCACTGGTCTTGATGAGGATGTGGCGCGCATGGGTCTGCGTGATGAAAACGGGCATATCTGCGCTGCGCCGGTCCAGCAACTTGACGATATGGAAGCCGGTGGGGCTGCGCAGCAACCCGGTCATCTCGCCCGGTTTCATTTTGGCGAGCGGCTCTGTCAGCAAGGCGGGCAGGCGGTTTGCGGGACGCCAACCCAGCAGGCCGCCCTGCAAGGCATCGTTGGCATCGGAATAACCGGCGGCAATTTGCGCGAACGGTGCGCCTGCGCGCAGCTTGCCCAGTGCTTCCTCCGCACGCCGCTTGTAGGACTGGATGTTCTCGGCCGTGGCCTGCTCAGGCACCACGATCAGAACATGGGCCAGTTGCAGTTCTTCGCCTTTGTTGCCCTGCCTGGCCTGGGTGGCGAGATAGTCTTCGATATCGCTCTCGCTGATGATCAGCTTGCTGTCCACCTCGCGTTCACGCAGGCGCACAGATATGATCTCGTCACGCACCTCTTCGCGGAACTTATCGAATTCGATGCCGTCTTTTTCCAGCTTGTTGCGGAACGCGGCGACCGAGTCGAAACGGTTTTGCTGGGCGATGCGCGTCAGCGCCTTTTCCAGTTGTCCGTCATCCACGCGCAGGCCGGTCTCCTTGGCAAACTGGGCTTGCAGCATCTCGGTGATCATGCGCTCTAGCACCTGCTTCTCCAGCACAGCCCTTTCCGGCAGCGGGATGCCCTGTTTCTGCAATTGCTTGACCGCCATGCCCACCCGCTGCTGAAGCTCCAGTTGGGTGATGACGTTGTCGTTGACGACGCTGCGGATGCGGTCCATCTGCTCGCTCCGAGACGGCGCTTCAGCGGCGAAAGCCGTCAGTGCGGCGGTAAGTATCAGCAAGAAAATGGTCGTTCTGTTCAGCATGCGATCTTTCATTGATAAGGAGTTAACGCAACCCGGCGGACGGTTTTTCCACTGGCGCGTCGTTCAGCTTGGTATAACCAAAAACACTGGAACGCAGGGTGGCCAAAGGATCGGAGCCCAAACGCACCATGTCGTTCAGCTCGAGCTGGAGGAACAAGCCGGTGGTCCTGACACGGGTCGCAGTGGTGAAGCTCTGCCCGACCAGGCGCAGCGCCCAGCAGTCTTGATTATACTCAAGCCCGACCAGCGCCTCCAGAATGCGATTGTCCAGCAGGGAGTAATTCAAACGACCCAGCCCTTGCCAGCGCCTTACCAGCGGCCACTGCGTGGAGATGTCCATCTGGCGCAGCGTGTTGCGCGTGTAGCGATAGCCCAGATTGAGCAGCTTGCCGGCCTCCGGGCTGTAACGCGCGGCCATGCTGTACGTTTCGGTATAGCCCATGTTCGGGTTGTATTGCGCCAGGCTGTCCAATTTCCAGGCGTGTGTCAATTGTCCCCCGAGGCTCAATATGATGTCGGAACGGTAATTGGCGGCGGCGGGGATGACCAAATTCACTTGCGGGGTACGGAAACTGAAACGTTCCGCGGCGGCCACGCGCAATCTTTCGGTGCCGTCCTCTTCATCAATCATGCGCGAGGTCAGCGCCAGCGTGAGCATGTCGGCATCCCCTATCCGGTCGCTACCCAGAAAGCGGTTCTCGGTGAACATCTGGCTAAAGCTGAACGGCGCCTGCGCAGTATCGAACACGGGCAGCTGGTCTTGTGCCCGATAGGGCACTTTCACATAGTAGGCCCGCGGCTCCAGCGTCTGCATGTAGGCGTTTCCCAGCAAGGAATCGTTGCGCTCGAACAGCAGCCCGCCATCCAGGCTGAAGATGGGCAGGGTGCGGGCCGCCGCCGGCGTGTTGCCGCTGAAGGTGTAGCTGGTGTGATGCAGGCCGAGCTTGGGTGTCAGGAAGTAACCCGGCTCGTTCGATAAAGGGTAACTGGCGGAAGGATAGAACACCATACGCTGGCCGTTGAGCGCAGATGGATGGCGGAAATCCACGTATTCGGCTTGCAGGGTCACATTGCCTGCCGCCAAGGGCTGTTGCGCATTCAGATTGAACTGGGGTTGGCGGCGATAGGGGATGGCCACTGGGGCCAGGGGATCCTGCAAGGTCTGGAAACGCTGCACCCGCGCCGAGGCGGTCCACCAACCGCCGCCATAAGCGATTGAGCCATCGCGCAGCAGGTTGGTTTGCGAGGTGCTATTGACCGTATCGGATAAGTCACGGAAATAGGCATCGTCCGATACGCTGTTCAAATTCCAGGCCGCATAGAAACCATGGCCGAGATTCTGCCCATGTTTCCACGCGGCGCGGCTGCGGTTGATGTTGCGCACGCGATCGCCGGACAGGACGTCCAGATGCATCTCGCCACCCAAAGCCGTATCCAGATAACGCAACTCGTTATTGAACTGCGTGCCGCGCTTGGCGATGGCGCGCGGGGCGAAGGTCATGTCCAGATTGGGCGCGATGTTCCAGAAATAAGGGACGGTGATCTCGGCACCGCCGGAATTGGTGCTGCCGATCACGGGGCCAAGGAAACCGGAGCGCTTGCGGGTGTTCAGGCCAAAGTCCATCCACGGTGTGTACAGCAGGGGCACGCCCAGGAATTCGATACGGGCATGATACGCCACGCCGACCTGCGCGGCGCGGTCAATGTTGAGGCGGCTCATTTTCAGCAGCCAGTCGTCATTACCCGCCGGGCAAGTCGTATAGCTGGCATCTGCAAAAGAATATTGCTGTTTGCCGGAGATATGCAGGACGGATGCTAGGCCGCGCGAGCGGTTTTCGCGGAACCGGAATGCGGGGGAACTCATTTCGCCCAGATTGCTGTCCAGGTTCATCTGCAACCTCGGGCCCTGTATCTGCCCCCCCTCGTGTTCGAGGGAAACATTCCCTTCCGCCAGCACATCCCTGCTTTCCTGGCCATAGCGCAGATGATCCGCGTGGATGATCTGACTGCCCTGGCGCAATTCGACGGCGCCAGTTGCCTCCAGCGCCTGGTCTTGTCTGGCTTCTATCCTTTGTGCGCTGATGAACGCGACAGGCTGTTCGGTCAAAGCTGGCAGCATCCTGAAGCTGCGGTCGATTTTCAAAGGCAGCGCATCTTCTCCGGCCAGCGCCGCAAAGGGCAACAGCACGAGTAGTAAAAGAGCGGCAGCGGGACGCGGACAAAAAAGCATGGGAAGTGCATATAAATTCAAGGTGCTAAAATCGCACAAAAACACCATTAAGGCAAACCCATGCAACGTCGAAAACAGCTTACCGCTTGGCTTTCCGGCCTGTACCCCAACCAGACTTTCAGCATTTCGGCGGCCTCCGCCGACGCCAGCTTCCGCCGTTATTTCCGCGCCACCTTTACCGACGGGACGCCCCGGATCGTCATGGATGCTCCCCCTGAACACGAGGATTGCCGCCCTTTCCTGCATGTCGCCAGGCTTTTCGAAGCCACCGGTGCGCATGTGCCGCACGTGTATGCGCAAGACCTGGCACAAGGGTTCCTGCTGCTGTCCGATCTGGGCAATACTACCTACCTGCAAGCCTTGCATGACAGCAATGCCAAACAACTCTATGGCGCGGCCACCGATGCGCTGATCAAGATCCAGCTCGCCTCCCAGCCCGATGACCTGCCGCCCTACGACGAAGCCTTGCTGCGCCGCGAACTCAACCTGTTCCCCGAGTGGTATGTCGCCAAACATCTGGGCGTCACGCTGACAGAGCAGCAGCAGGCCAAGCTGGAAGAGGTGTTCCAGCGCATCCTCGCCAACAACCTCGCCCAGCCTTGCGTATATGTGCACCGTGACTACCACTCGCGCAATTTGATGGTAACCGAACCGAATCCCGGCATCCTCGATTTTCAGGATGCCGTGTATGGCCCCATCACCTACGATCTCGCCTCGCTGTTCAAGGATGCCTACATCCGCTGGGAGGAGGAGCTGGTCATGGACTGGCTTATCCGCTACTGGGAAAAGGCACGCAAGGCCGGGCTGCCGGTGCGCGAGGATTTCGGCGAGTTCTATCGCGATTACGAGATGATGGGCGTGCAGCGCCACATCAAGGTGCTCGGCATCTTCGCGCGCCTCTATCACCGCGACGGCAAGGACGGCTACCTCAAGGACATGCCGCTGGTGTTCGAGTACCTTTACAAAGCCTGCACGCGCTACATCGACCTCAAGCCCTTGCAGGTGCTGCTGGAGGAACTGCACCCGCAAGCCATCATGGAAGGTTACTCGTTTTGATGCGTGCGATGATCTTGGCTGCCGGTCGCGGTGAACGCATGCGTCCGCTCACCGATCACATGCCCAAACCGCTGTTGCAGGCGGGTGGCAAGCCGCTCATCGTGCATCATATCGAGCGCTTGGTGCGCGCGGGCATCACGGAGTTGGTCATCAACCATGCGCATCTCGGTAGGCAGATAGAAGTGCATCTGGGCGATGGCAGCCGCTATGGCGCGCACATCCGCTACTCGGACGAGGGCACGGCGCTGGAAACGGCGGGCGGCATCGCTTTTGCTTTGCACCTGGTGGGCGAGCAACCCTTCGCCGTGGTCAATGGCGACATCTATTGCGATTACGATTTCAGCCACCTGCCGCAGCAGGCTGCGACACTGGCCAACAGCGAGGACATGGCCCACTTGGTGTTGGTGGACAACCCGGAGCACAACCTGAAGGGCGACTTCGGCCTGCAAGCCAGGCGCGTTGCAGGCGACACTGCCCCCAGGCTCACCTTCAGCGGCATCGGCCTTTACAAGCCGCAACTGTTCACCGGTATTGTGCGCGGCACGAAGGCTCCGCTGGCCCCGTTGCTGCGCGAGCAGATCGCACAGGGACATGTCAGTGGCGAACATCATCGCGGTCTGTGGATGGACATCGGCACGCCGCAACGGCTGGACGAACTCGACAAGATGCTGCGTGCATCGCAGAATGTCCGCCATGCCTAATACCGCTCTCTATCAACAGCGCCGCAAGCACCTGCTGGAGCAGATGCGTCACGGCGTTGCCGTCATCCCCACCGCGCCGGAAGTGGCGCGCAATGCGGATACGCATTACGACTACCGTCACGACAGCCATTTCCATTACCTCAGCGGTTTCGCCGAGCCGGAAGCCGTGCTGGTGCTGGTCGCAGGAGCACAGCCGCAATCGCTGCTGTTCTGCCGCGAGAAGGATGCCGAACGCGAGGTGTGGGATGGTTTCCGCTACGGCCCGGATGCAGCAGCCCGGATGTTTGGCTTCAATGCCGCCTTCCCCATCGCACAATTCGACGAGAAACTCGCCGAGCTGATGGCTGACCAGCCCACGTTGTTCCATCCGCTGGGCAAGGATGCCATCTGGGATGCGCGCCTGCTGAAGCTGCGCGAGACGGTGAAGGCCCGATCGCGGCAGGGCATTCAGGCCCCTGCCGAACTGCGCGATGTGCGCGACCTCATCAACGAAATGCGCCTCGTCAAGGACGAACACGAGATTGCCACCATGCACCGTGCGGCACAAATCTCCGCCGGGGCGCACCGCCGTGCCATGCGTTTCGCCAAACCCGGTCAATACGAATACGAAGTCGAGGCCGAACTGCTGCACGAATTCTGCCGTTACGGCGCGCGTCATCCCGCCTACACCAGCATCGTCGCGGGCGGCGCGAATGCCTGCACGCTGCATTACGTCGGCAACGATGCGAGACTCAACGACGGCGACCTGCTGCTGATCGATGCAGGCTGCGAGCTGGACAGCTATGCCGCCGACATCACGCGCACCTTCCCGGTCAATGGCAAGTTCAGCCCCGCACAGAAGGACGTGTACGAGCTGGTGCTGGCCGCTCAATCTGCGGCCATCGCCACTGCGCAGCCCGGCAAGCTGTGGAACGCACCGCATGAAGCGGCACTGCGCGTGCTGGCGCAGGGCTTCATCGATCTCAAGCTGTGCGCGGGGTCTGTCGAATCCGTGCTGGAAGCGGAAAGTTACAAGCAGTTCTACATGCACCGCACCGGCCACTGGCTGGGCATGGATGTGCATGATGTCGGGGAATACAAGCGGGACGGACAATGGCGGCCATTGCAGCCGGGCATGACGCTCACCGTGGAACCGGGCTGCTACATCCGGCCCGCAGGCAACGTGCCGCAAGAACTATGGAACATCGGCATCCGCATCGAGGACGACGTGCTCATCACCGCAACGGGCAACGAAGTCCTGACGCAGGATGCGCCCAAGACTGTGCGCGACATCGAAGAGGAGATGCGCCATGACTGAACATTGTGATGTTGCCATCATCGGTGCGGGTCCCGTTGGCGCTGCGCTGGCGCTGGCCTTGCGTGACAACGACTTGAACGTGGTGCTGCTGGAAGCGCGCGAGGCGGAGATCAACACCGGCGACCCGCGCGCGCTGGCGCTGGCTTACGGCACGCGCCTGTTGTTGCAGCGGCTGGGTGCCTGGCAGGCCCTGCAGCGTGTGAGCGGCATCGAAGTGATCGAGGTCTCGCAGAAAGGCTCAGCCGGCCACGCCACGCTGCGCGCCGCCGAGCTGGACGTGCCCGAGATGGGCTATGTGCTGCCCTATACCGCGCTGCACGCCGCCCTGCAATCGAGGCTGCACGACAGCGTCGGCATCACCTGTCTGTACGGCGCTGCCGTGGAACACTTGAGTAGCACGCACGACGATGCGCGGGTCCGTTACCACCACCAGGGCCGGGAGCAGACTCTGACCACGCGTCTCGCCGTGGTCGCCGACGGCGGCAAGCTGCTGGAAGCTACGCACCCGCCGCAGGTCACCGACTACGGCCAAAGCGGCCTCATCGCCCATGTCGGCTGCACCCAGCCGCGGCATGGCATGGCCTTCGAACACTTCACCGCACAAGGCCCGATGGCCCTGTTGCCCTATCTGGATGGCTACGAACTGGTGCTGACCGTGCCGCAGGAGATGGCCCAGCAGATGCTGGCATGGGATGACGTGGCCTTTCTGCATTACCTGGAACGGCATTTCGGCGACCGCGTCGGGAAATTCACTTCCATCGGCAAGCGCAGCAGCTATCCGCTGCGGCTGAAACGCGCGCCGGACATCACCTTCCCGCGCACCGTGCTCATCGGCAATGCCGCGCAGACCCTGCACCCGGTGGCCGGACAAGGATTCAATCTGGGTCTGCGCGATGCCTGGGAGCTGGCGCAGGTCATCCTCGACCACGCGCCGGACGGCATCGGTTCTGCGGCGATGTGCAAGGCCTACCGCGATTCGCGCCGCCTCGACCGTAACGCGGGCATGCGCTTCACTGATGGGCTGGTGCGCCTGTTCTCCAACGACCTGCCGCTGCTGAACTCCGCCCGCTCGGCCGCGCTCACGCTGCTGGATGCCATCCTGCCCGCCAAGCAATTCGTGGCGCGACGCATGATGTTTGGCGCGAACGGTTAGCAGGGCGTGCAGTGGTTTATGCCAAGCGCTTCAGCAGCTTCTCATGTATCCCGCCAAAGCCGCCATTGCTCATCACCAGCACGTGGTCGCCTGGCTTGGCCGCGCCAGCGATGGCCTCGATCAGTTGGTTGAGGTCTTCCTTCACCACCGCCTTGTTGCCCAATGGCGACAGCGCGTCCGCCGCATCCCAGCCCAGTTTGCCCGCATAGCAGAACGTCAGGTCGGCATCCTTCAGGCTGCCGGGCAGCGCATCCTTCATCACGCCCAGTTTCATGGTGTTGGAACGCGGCTCCAGCACAGCGAGGATGCGCGCCTTGCCCACCTTGCGCCGCAGGCCCGCCACGGTGGTGGCTATGGCGGTGGGGTGATGCGCGAAGTCGTCGTACACGGTGATGCCGTTGACCGTGCCGCGCACTTCCATGCGGCGCTTCACGTTCTTGAACTCGACCAGTGCAGCGAGACCCTGCGAGATCGGCACTCCGGCATGGCGCGCCGCCGCCAACGCGGCAAGCGCATTCATTCGGTTGTGTTCGCCCATCAAGTCCCACAGCAACGTGCCCTGTGCCTTGTTGTTAAGCAGCACCTGGTTGTTGCCGTCGATGTTCCAGCCGTCGTCACAGCCGAACTTCTCCACCGGTGTCCAGCAACCGCGCTGGATCACGCGTTGCAAAGATTCCTCGCGCCCGTTGCACACCACCAGCCCGTTACCCGGCACGGTGCGCACCAGATGGTGGAACTGCGTCTCGATGGAGGCGAGGTCGGGGAAGATGTCGGCGTGGTCGAATTCCAGATTGTTCAGGATGGCCGTGCGCGGATGGTAGTGCACGAACTTGGAGCGCTTGTCGA
>JBBIIN010000038.1:0-17082 GCA_037446515.1 Gallionellaceae bacterium | reverse complement strand
TCATCACCGCCAACATCAACCATCCTGAAATCGAACCGATGATCATCGGCCGCAATTTCCTGGTGAAGATCAACGCCAACATCGGCAACTCCGCGCTCGGCTCCAGCATTCAGGAAGAAGTGGAAAAGATGACTTGGGCGATCCGCTGGGGCGGCGACACAGTGATGGACTTGAGCACCGGCAAGAATATCCACGAGACCCGCGAATGGATCATCCGCAACTCGCCCGTGCCCATCGGCACCGTGCCTATCTATCAGGCGCTGGAGAAGGTGAACGGCAAGGCCGAAGACCTGACCTGGGAGATCTTCAAGGACACGCTGATCGAGCAGGCCGAACAGGGCGTGGACTACTTCACCATCCACGCCGGCGTGCTGCTGCGCTACATCCCCATGACCGCCAAGCGCATGACCGGCATCGTCTCGCGCGGCGGCTCCATCATGGCCAAGTGGTGCCTCGCGCACCACAAGGAAAACTTCCTCTACACGCACTTCGAAGAGATCTGCGAGATCATGAAGGCCTACGACGTGACCTTCTCGCTCGGCGACGGCCTGCGTCCCGGCTCGGTCTACGACGCCAACGACGAAGCGCAACTGGGCGAGCTGAAGACGCTGGGCGAACTCACCCAGATCGCGTGGAAGCACGACGTGCAGGTGATGATCGAAGGCCCCGGCCATGTGCCCATGCACATGATCAAGGAGAACATGGACCTGCAACTGAAGTGGTGCCACGAAGCGCCCTTCTACACCCTCGGCCCGCTAACGCAGGACATCGCCCCCGGCTACGACCACATCACCAGCGCGATCGGCGCGGCGATGATCGGCTGGTTTGGCACCGCCATGCTCTGCTACGTCACGCCCAAGGAACATTTGGGTTTGCCGAACAAAGCCGACGTGAAGGAAGGCATCATCACCTACAAGATCGCCGCACACGCCGCCGACCTCGCCAAGGGACACCCCGGCGCGCAGATACGCGACAATGCCATGAGCAAGGCGCGCTTCGAATTCCGCTGGGAAGACCAGTTCAACATCGGCCTCGACCCCGACCGCGCCCGCGAATTCCACGACGAAACCCTGCCCAAGGAATCCGCCAAAGTCGCCCACTTCTGCTCCATGTGCGGCCCGCAGTTCTGCTCGATGAAGATCAGCCAGGACGTGCGCGATTTCGCCGCGAAAGAAGGACTATCCGAACAAGCTGCGCTGGAAAAAGGGATGGAGGTGAAGTCGGTGGAGTTTGTGAAGCAGGGCGCACAGGTGTATCACAAGGCATAGACGCAATGGCCGCAGATACAGACTGGACGCAAGTCGAAGTTGAGGCGACAGTCGCAGATTATCTGCGAATGCTTGTGCTTGAGCTGTCGGGCCAGTCCTATAACAAGACCGCGCACCGTCGTGCTTTACTTCAAAAGCTAAACAACCGCAGCGAAGGGGCTGTTGAACTCAAACACCAAAATATCAGCGCAGTCCTTCGCGATTTTGGTTTTCCTTGGATAGCTGGTTATAAGCCCCGCGGTCATTTCCAGGCTCTGCTGCGGAAGGTTGTTGAAGCTCAACTTTCGCAAGACAAATTAGTAGATGAGGCTGCTCAAATTGCATCAACTTCTCCAGCCGCTGCTCCATTGCTTGATAATCTCAAGAACATCCTTGTTGAAGCGCCAAGATTGGCAACAGAATCTAAAGAGCCCAGTCCTCGCCCCTATTATTCTCGGGTGCCGCAGAAGCGAGACTACTTGGAGAGAGAAGCAAGAAATATCTCCCTTGGTAAAGCTGGTGAAGAGTTTGTTCTGAACTTCGAACATCTACGACTTTACGAACTCGGACAAAAAAAGCTGGCTGACAAAATCGAACATATCTCGGTCAGTAAAGGTGACGGTCTTGGCTACGATATTCTCTCCTTTGATCCTGACGGACGAGAGAAATTCATTGAAGTAAAAACCACAGCTTTTGGAAAGGAAACTCCTTTTTTCATCAGTCGTGGCGAAATCCAGTTTGCCGAAAACCATGCTGAACAGTTCCACCTCTATCGCCTATTCGAATTCAGAAAGGCACCGAAATTCTTTGCCCTGCCCGGAGCAGTTGACAGTCATTGCCTCGTCAACCCCATCAGCTTTGTCTGTGAGTTCTCCTGAGCAGGCCTAATACGCTCACCTATCAATACACCGCATCATGATCCCCAACGTTAACCAGGATGATCTCTGCATCATGGATTATTAGTTCAATCGTGATGCGATAGGACAGATTGATTGAGACGGAATGCAACGCCTGCAACCTGCCACCCAGTGCATGCAGACGCAACGAAGGATGATGCGGATTCATCTCCAGCAGTTGTAATGTTTTGAGGTATTGTTTTTCCAGCTCGGGATGGCGCTTGAGGAAACGCGCGGCGCGTTTGTTGTATTGCTCGGTGAATACAAGCTGGAAGGTCATGGGCGATGTAGTGCTTCTACAGGCTCAGGACGAACGGTTATTTGCAGACTCATGCGGCGATTTTCTTCACCCGTTTAACGTGCGCCGCCGCCGATTCCTTGACCGAGCGGCCCGCCGCGATGTCGGCGCGCGCTTCGGCCAGCGCCGCTTCGAGTTCGCATTCGCGCAGATGGTGGTATTGCGCGATTTCCATCACCACAAAGCGATCTTTGCCGCGTACCGAGACGATGGCTTCGGGGCGTTCCGCCAGCACAGCTTCGATGGCGGCGACACCTTTTGTTTTAAGATCATTGGCAGTCAGGCTGGACATGGCTCGTCCTCTCTATTGGCTTGTTCTAAGTGTGATGAATAATACGCTGAAGAGTGCGATTAGACAACGGTACCCCAACATACCGGAGTCGAATTTCCAAGCACTTCTGAAATCACTTAACGCGCTTAACCGCTGCCCGATACACCGCGCTGTTTTCGCGCTTGCCAACCGCAACCACAATCACGGTGACGGTTGTGCCTTCCACCTGATAGACCAGCCGGTAACCCGCGGCGCGCAATTTGATTTTGTAGCAATTCGGCATGGCAGTGAGTCGTGCCGATTCGATGCGCGGTTGCGCCAATCGCTCGATCAGTTTCTTTTTGAACTGTTCGCGGATTTGGCTATCCAGCTTCTGCCATTCTTTCTGCGCGGAAGTCTTGAACTCAAGCCTATAGGTCATCCAGCTTAACCTCGACCGATTTCTCGGATTGCCGCTCTTTGACCAAACGCACAAGCGCCTGGTCGTCCAATTGATCCATCATCGCCTCGAAAGCGGCCACGGGGACCAAGTACGCCGCTGGACGGTTGTGATTAAGGATGGCTACTGCAAAGCCTTCCGCGCTCTGAATGATGGCCGAGGGATTTTTCTTTAATTCGCTGATGCTGACTGATGCATTGGCATATAGCTGTTCCATGACACCCTCCAATTAAGACCTAAATAACGACTTGATTATAGGTCAACCGCTTTCGTCGCAACGGTTAATTTTGAATCGCGTGGACAGCGCGGCCAGCCGCGCTCTTGAAGGTGAGTCTCGTTACTGGCGCGGATATAATCCCACCCCATGAACTGCCGCCCCCACTGCGCCGCCTGCTGCATCGCCCCTTCCATCACCTCACCCCTGCCCGGCATGCCGAACGGCAAGCCCGCCGGGGTACCGTGTGTGCAACTCGACGAGGGGTTGCGCTGCAAGGTGTTCGGCACGCCTGCGCGTCCGGCCTTTTGTGGCGGGTTGCAGCCTTCTGCCGAGATGTGCGGCGATTCGCGCGAGGAGGCGATGCGGTGGTTATCGCGTCTGGAACGGGCGACGCAGCCGGTATAATCGCGCCATGCAAGTCACCGATACCCCTGTTGAGATCACCGCTGATTCCCCCTGCATCGGCCACTGCACCACGGTGCTGGGCGACGATGTGTGCCGCAGTTGTCTGCGTACGTTCGATGAAGTCTCGCGCTGGCTGGAGATGAACGAGGCGGAGCGGATCGAAGTGAACCGGCGCATCGCCATTTTGAAAACCACTGGACTCCCGCCTGCGCGGGAATGACGGATACACATGGACATCATCCTGCTGCTTAAAGCCGCCATCCTCGGCGTGGTCGAGGGGCTGACCGAATTCCTGCCGATCTCTTCGACCGGGCACCTGATCCTGGCGGGCGATCTGCTCAATTTCAACGATGAGCGCGGCAAGGTGTTCGAGATCGTGATCCAGTTCGCCGCCATCCTGGCGGTGTGCTGGGAGTATCGCGCGAAGTTGACGACGGTGACTTCCGGCCTGCTGCGCAAGGAGGAAGCGGCAGTGCGCTTCACCTTCAACCTGTTCATCGCTTTTCTGCCGCTGGCGATACTGGGCCTGTTGTTCGGCAAGGCGATCAAGGCGCATCTGTTTTCGCCGGTGCCGGTGGCGCTGGCTTTCATCGTGGGCGGCGTCATCATCTTGTGGGCGGAGCGGCGCACGCATTCCGAGCACATCCGCAATGTGGATGACCTGCACTGGAAGGATGCGCTAAAGCTGGGGCTGGCACAGGCGCTGGCGCTGATCCCCGGCACGTCGCGCTCGGGCGCGACCATCATCGGCGGCCTGTTCTTCGGCTTGTCGCGCAAGGCTGCGGCGGAGTTCTCGTTCTTCCTCGCCATCCCGACGCTAACGATGGCGACGCTTTACGAGGTGGTGAAGTATCGTGACCAGTTCCATGCCGATGACCTCGGCATCTTCCTCGCCGGTTCGGTCGCTTCGTTCGTGAGTGCCTTCCTGTGCGTGCGCTGGCTGCTGCGCTACATCAGCCATCACGATTTCACGATCTTCGCGTGGTACCGCATCGCGTTCGGTCTGGTGGTGCTGGGCACGGCTTATAGCGGCGTGGTCAACTGGTCGGCTGCCTGAACCATCCCCATGATTTTGCAGGTGAATGGCCAGACATATATATTCTTCGCTTACCCATTAGCCCCTTTTTAAGGTAAGTTACCCCCCAGCAATGCCAAGGGGAGGGTATGTGCTGGCGAACTTTCTGCATACTTACCGCAGTTCTTTGCAATTCAAACTGTTCCTGTCGCTGACGGCCATCGTCGCTTGCAGCATGGCGGTCACGCTCGCCAGCCAGATTTATCTGGTGCAGGACTATTTCGTCCGCCAGGCGGAGAACAATCTGCGCAGCAGCAATTATCTGCTGAGCCGCGTGTTGGCTGATCCGCTGTTCGAGCGCGATCTGGCTTTGCTGCAAGCACGCCTGCGGGAAATCCAGACCAAACTGACCCCCTGTTCCATGCAGTTGAAAGATGACAGTGGCAATGTCCTTTTCAAGAAAGGCGAAACCGCCGGTCTTGATGCAAATTTTGATCCGGATAGCCGCGATGGATGCTACAACACCATCGTTCCGGTAGTGCATGGCACACAGAATTACGGCATGTTGCGCTTAGGGGTGCGCACCAGCGAGATCGCCGATGCGCGGCAGGACCTGATCGAAAAGAGCGTACTGATCGCCGCTTTGTCGTTCGCCCTATTCATGTTGCCGTTCTTCTTGCAGATACGGCGCATGATGCGGCCCTTGGTGCAGCTCGCCGAATCCACACGTCAGTTTGCGGACGGCAACCTGTGCCATCCGCCTCCCTCTGTATTGCCGGGCAACGATGTGCTGGCGCAGCTCACCGGCAATTTCCAGCGCATGGCGCAGAACCTGTTGACCAACAACGATTGGCAGGCCGCCTGCATGGATGCCTTGAACAAGGAGAAGCAGATGCTGGATACACTGCTCTCTTCCTTGCCGGTGGGCGTGTTTTTCGCTGACCATACGCATATCCGCTATTGCAACGATTCCTTCCGCAAAATGTGGCATATCGATCCGCAGGAGCAACTGGTGGGCATGCAGAACAATGCGCTGCTGTCGCGCGTCGGACCGGTGGTGGAAGAGCCTGATGAGCTGTTGGCCGCCGTGGCCGAAATACTGGAAACGCGCGCGCATACGCCGGCCCGTTACGTGACCTTGAAGAACGGGCGCATCCTGCGCATGACGTCCAACGTGGTGGTGGCGCCGGAGAGCCGTGGTTATCTGGGGCGCTTCTGGATGTTCGAGGATGTCACGCACGAGCGCAATGAATTTCTGTTGGCCGAACAGCGCGCAAACCAAGATGCCTTGACCCAGCTGCACAACCGGCAGCATTTCGACCAGGAGTTTCCGCGCCTGTGCGCGCAGGCGGAGCGTGCAGGCGCGCCGCTGGTGTTGATGATGTTCGACCTGGACGATTTCAAGCCGGTGAATGACCGTTTTGGCCACGCTGCAGGGGACAGTGTGCTGAAGGGCGTGGCACAAGCGTTGCTGCAGCAATTGCGCCGCAACGAGGTGTTGTATCGCATCGGCGGCGACGAGTTCGCCTTGTTGTTGCCGAATTCAAGCGACAAGGAAGCTGCCATCCTGGCCGGACGTATCGTGCAGACCATCCGCTCGCTCGAGTTCGATTTCGAGGGGCTGCAGACCCAAGTGGGCTGCAGCCTGGGGATCGCCCGCTATCCGCTCGATGCCGACACGCCGCCGGAGCTGCTGGCAAAGGCCGACCGCGCCATGTATCTGGCCAAGCAGCGCGGCAAGAGCCAGTGGGTGATGGGCGAGTCCCAGTGAATCAGGTTTGCTCCCAAGGCAGGCCGGCGGCGCGCCAGCCGTTTAGAAGGTTGCGCTGATTGCCGGCGTTCTTGTCGCCTTCGAAACCTTCCAGGATGTTGTAGCAATCGGCATAGCCCGCCTGCGTCGCCGCGATCGCGGCGAAGTGCGAGCGCTGACCACTGCGGCACAGGAATAGCACCAGCGATTCCTTGTCCACCTGCTGCTCCAGCGCGGCCATAAAGTTGGCATTCGGTTTCATGACCGGATAATTCATCCATTCGATTTCGACCGCGCCGGGCACCTTGCCCACCCAGTCAATCTCGGCGCGGGTGCGTACATCCACCAGCTTGGCGCCCGGCGCGGATTGCCAGACCGCGTAAGCTTCCTCAGGCGTCAAAACCCCCTCGTAGGGCAGGTTCAGCTCCTTGGCGCGTTGTTGCGCCAAGGTCAGGATTTCGGTGATTTTTCCCATGATGCCTCACTCATGTTTTAGGTTTTACATGCTGGTGCTATGCTGCGCGCTGGCTGGAATACTATCGCAACGGCAATGAAAAATCATACATATTCCCATACGCATGACAAATCCGCCGCGTTCGAGCCCGCGCATCCGGCGCGCTTTGCTGCGGCGCGCAAAAGCACCTGGGTGAGCATCGTCGTCAACCTGTTGCTGACCGTCATGCAGATACTGGCGGGATTCTTCGGCAAGTCCCAGTCATTGATGGCGGATGGATTGCATTCGTTGTCCGACCTGCTGTCTGACGTTTTGGTGCTGTTCGCCAACCGCCACGGCAACAAGCATGCGGATGCCGATCACCCCTATGGTCACGCGCGCATCGAGACGGCTGCTTCGTTGATTCTGGGGGCATCGCTGGCCGCACTGGGCATCGGCCTGCTGATCGCGGCGGGCCTGCGCTTGCAACACCCGGAGCAGATGCAGCCGGTACATCCGTTCACCCTGTGGATTGCTGCGGTGGCGCTGCTCGCCAAGGAGGGCATGTTCCGCTACATGCTGGCGGTGGCGCAGAAAGTGCGTTCGCAGATGCTGGTGGCCAATGCCTGGCATGCGCGTTCCGATGCGGCGTCTTCGCTGGTCGTCATCGTCGGCATCATCGGCAACCTGCTCGGCTACACCTTCCTCGACCTCGTTGCCGCAGGCGTGGTGGGCGTGATGATCGCCTACATGGGCATCCAGTTCGCGCGCGAGGCGTTGGCCGAGCTGGTGGACACCGGGCTCAGCGAAGAGGAAGTGCGCGCCATCCGCAATACGTTGAAAGCCGTGCCCGGCGTGATCGGGCTGCACGAGCTGCGCACGCGCAAGATGGCGGACAATGCGCTGGTGGACGCGCACATCATGGTGGACCCGCGCATCAGCGTGTCGGAAGGACATTACATTGCTGAGGCGGCGCGTGCTGCCGTGCTGAAGGGGCATCATGTGCTGGATGTGATGGTGCACGTTGACCCCGAGGATGACGCTACGGCCAAGCCAAACGCCCACCTGCCGCAGCGTCATCTGCTGTTGGCGCACCTCAATCACCGCCTGGGTATCTGTTTGCCGGACAGCACCCGCATCACGCTGCATTACCTCAGCGGCAAGATCGAGGCCGAGCTGTTGCTGGATGAAACGGTGGACATCGCCGCCATGCAAGCCAAGGTTATGCGCCTGGTGCAGGATGATCCCTATTTCCGCAGCATCGTTCTGCATCGTGTTGCCGCACCGAATTAGTGCAACCAAGCGGCACCCCGCCCTGTTGGGGGGCGTCCATTGCTTGTGTTCGGACATGGCAAATATGGCACAATGCGCATCTCGCAGGATTCTGGGGATGGCACAGTTTCTGCTGAACCGGGACTGTTGCATCAGATTGGTTGGTTTTTATTAAAACAGCATTGCTGTATTTTCTTGGGAGATTCGAGTATGTCTAAAACAGCCGCCGATGTTCTGAAGATGGTCAAGGAACAAGGCATCAAATTTGTAGATTTCCGTTTCACCGACACCCGTGGCAAAGAACAACACGTGGGCGTGCCGGTTTCCCACTTCGATGCCGACAAGTTTGAGGGTGGCCACGCTTTTGACGGTTCTTCCATTGCCGGATGGAAGGGCATCCAGGCTTCCGACATGCTGTTGATGCCGGATCCGGAATCGGCCTATGTCGATCCATTCTATGACGAGCCCACCCTGGTGCTGACCTGCGACGTGATCGAACCCACCGACGGCAAAGGCTACGACCGCGACCCGCGCTCTATCGCCAAGCGCGCCGAAGCCTACCTGAAGTCTTCCGGAGTCGGCGACACCGCCTACTTTGGCCCGGAACCCGAATTCTTCATCTTCGATTCCGTGCAATGGCATGTCGACATGTCCGGCTGCTCGGTCAAGATCAATTCCGAAGAAGGGGCCTGGGCCACTGGCCAGACCTTCGAAGGCGGCAACACCGGCCACCGTCCCTCCGTCAAGGGCGGCTACTTCCCCGTCCCGCCCGTGGACAGCCTGAATGACATCCGCGCCGCGATGGTAATCGCGCTGGAAGAGATCGGCATCCCGGTTGAAGTGCATCATCACGAGGTGGCCAACGCCGGCCAGTGCGAGATCGGCACCCGCTTCAACACGCTGGTGCGCCGCGCTGACTGGACCCAGGCGCAGAAGTATGTGATCCAGAATGTTGCGCACCAGTATGGCAAGACGGCCACCTTCATGCCCAAGCCCATCGTCGGCGACAACGGTTCCGGCATGCACGTGCACCAATCCATCTGGAAGGGCGGCAAGAACCTGTTTGCGGGCAACGGCTATGCCGGCCTGTCCGAACTGGCGCTGTACTACATCGGCGGCATCATCAAGCACGCCAAGGCGCTGAACGCCATCACGAACCCCGGCACCAACAGCTACAAGCGCCTGGTGCCACACTACGAAGCACCGGTGAAGCTGGCTTACTCCGCCAAGAACCGTTCCGCCTCCATCCGCATCCCGCACGTGGCCAGCGACAAGGCGCGCCGCATCGAAACGCGCTTCCCGGACCCGTCCGCCAACCCGTACATGTGTTTCGCCGCGCTGCTGATGGCCGGCCTGGACGGCATCCAGAACAAGATCCACCCCGGAGATCCCGCTGACAAGAACCTGTACGACCTGCCGCCGGAAGAGGACGCGAAGATCCCGACCGTGTGCGCCTCGCTGGATGAGGCCCTGGCCGCGCTGGACAAGGATCGCGAGTTCCTGACCCGCGGCGGCGTGTTCTCCAACGACTTCATTGATGCCTACATCGATCTGAAGATGGAAGAGGTGAACAAGATTCGCATGACGACCCACCCGGTCGAGTTCGACATGTACTACAGCCTGTAATCCGGGCTTGCCTCAGGAAAAACGGAGCCTTCGCGGCTCCGTTTTTTTCGGGTGTTTGTTTCATCCGGTGCCTTCACCTATACTGCCGCCATCGCATTCCGGGGTACGACTATGAGACTGTTGCGCCTGACCATCTTGTGCTGTGCCGCTGCCAGCAGCACTGTGGCGCACGCCGAGATATTCAAGAAAGTGGATGCCGATGGGCACGTGACTTATTCCAGCGCGCCAATCAGGGGAGGCAAGAAATTGCATTTGGAGCCGCTGCCCACCATGGCTCCGCCCGCTGCGGCGCAGCCGCAGCGGGTGCGCGGCAATTCCGAGTTCCGCGTGGATGAGGAGACACAAACGCGGCGCGACGATACCCGCCACAAAATACTTGAAGACGAGCTTGCCACCGAACAGAAGGCGCTGGAGGATGCGCGCGCCGCGCTGAAGGATGCCGAGGATAATCCCGAGGTGTACAAGACGGCGAGCGGCCAGACCTTCCGCAACGTCGCCAAGTATGAAGAGAAGGTCAATGCGGCGCGGGATGAGGTCGCCGCCCACGAAAAGAACATCCAGGCGCTCAAAACCGAACTCGCCAATCTGAAATGAAGTTCACGGGCATGTTTTCTGCTGATTGACACGGCATGCCAGCCTCTCCACTGCCGACACTGGAACATCTCGCCACTGCCATCATGCTGCTGGATGGCGAGTCGCGCATCGCCTATCTGAACCCAGCCGCCGAGCACTTGTTTGCGGTCAGCAATAGCAACCTGCTGGGCCATCCCCTGCAGCACGCCTTTAGCCACACCGAACAGCTCTGGGCCGCCATGCAATCGGCGCTGGCCAGCCATGCCAGCCACATCGAACACGACCTGATGCTGGGCACGCACACGCTGGGACAGCGCCGGCACCTGAGCTGCACCATCACGCCCATCCAGCTCGAACGTTATGCACTGTTGCTGGAATTCCACACCATAGACCGTCCGCTCAAGCTGGCGCGCGAAGAGCAGATGCACGACCAGACCCAGGCCAACCGCCTGCTGTTGCGCAACCTGGCGCACGAGATCAAAAACCCGCTGGGCGGCATACGCGGCGCGGCGCAGTTGCTGGAGCAGGAACTGGAGAAGCCCGGTCTGCGCGAATACACACAAGTGGTCATCCAGGAGGCCGACCGGCTGCGCTCACTGATGGAAAAGCTGCTCACGCCGCAGCATGTGCCCCACTTCAGTGCGCTCAACATCCACGAAGTGCTGGAGCGCGTGCGCAGCGTGGTGCTGGCGGAACTGCCCGACGGGCTGACCATCCGGCGCGATTACGACCTCAGCCTGCCCGAGCTGCACGGTGACAAGGAACAGCTCATCCAGGTGGTGCTCAATATCGTGCGCAACGCCGCGCAGGCCATGCAAGGCAAGGGGGTCATTACGCTGCGTACGCGCATCGCGCGCCAGGTCACGCTGCTGAAAAAGCGCCATCGTCTTGCTGTCGGGGTGCAGATCATTGACAACGGTCCCGGCATTCCGCCGCACCTGCACGACAAGATTTTTTACCCGCTGGTGTCGGGTCGCGCCGATGGCCACGGCCTCGGCCTCACGCTGGCGCAGGACTTTGTCAGCCAGCACCAGGGCAGCATCGAATTCGACAGCGAACCCGGCCGCACCTGCTTTACCGTGATGCTGCCAATCAACATTTAGGTGACGATATGAGTGTGTGGATCATTGACGACGACCGTTCCATCCGCTGGGTGCTGGAAAAAGCACTTGCGCGCGAGGACATCGAATACAAGAGCTTCGCCTCGGCGGGCGAGGCGCTGGCGGAACTGCCGCGCAACCAGCCGCAGGTCATCATCAGCGACATCCGTATGCCCGGCAGTTCTGGACTGGATTTATTGCAGGCGGTGCGCCGCGACTATCCCGCGCTGCCCATCATCATCATGACCGCCTATTCCGATCTGGAGAGTGCGGTGTCGTCGTTCCAGGGTGGCGCGTTCGAATATCTGCCCAAGCCGTTCGATGTGAACCATGCGGTGGAATTGATCCGCCGCGCGCTGGAACAGAGCCGGCGCAAGAATGCCCACGCCGAGGAAGCGCAGGCCGCGCCCGACATCCTCGGCCATGCGCCTGCCATGCAGGAGGTGTTCCGCGCTATCGGCCGCCTTGCGGCCACCAATGCCACCGTGCTCATCAACGGCCAATCCGGCACCGGCAAGGAGCTGGTGGCGCACGCGCTGCACCGCCACAGCCCGCGTGCCGACAAGCCTTTCGTTGCCATCAATACCGCTGCCATCCCCAAGGACCTGCTGGAATCGGAACTGTTCGGCCACGAGAAAGGCGCCTTCACCGGCGCCACCACCACGCGCCATGGCCGTTTCGAACAAGCCGAGGGCGGCACGCTGTTCCTCGACGAGATCGGCGACATGCCCGCAGAGTTGCAGACACGATTGCTGCGCGTGCTGTCGGACGGCAACTACTACCGCGTCGGCGGCCACCAGCCGATCAAGGCCAATGTGCGCATCATCGCCGCCACCCACCAGAACTTGGACGAGCGCGTGAAGCAGGGCCTGTTCCGCGAGGATCTGTTCCATCGCCTCAACGTCATCCGCTTGCGCCTGCCGCCGCTGCGCGAACGGCGCGAGGACATCCCGCTGCTGGCAAAACACTTCCTGCAGAAGAGCGCGAAGGAACTGGGTGCGGAGCAGAAGACGCTGAGCGAAGCCGCGCTGAATTACTTATCTGCGCAAGACATCCCTGGCAACGTGCGCCAACTGGAGAACCTGTGCCACTGGCTCACCGTGATGACGCCCACGCGCGTGGTGGAGATCGCCGACCTGCCCGGCGAATGGCGCGACGCGCAGGCCAGCGGCGTACAGAATCAAGATTGGCGTACCGCCCTTGCCCAACAAACCGTCCTCATGCTGCAACGCGGTGAACCCGGCATCCTCGACACTCTCACCAAACAGTTTGAGAGCACCCTCATCACGCAGGCGTTGCAGCATACCGGCGGGCGCCGCATCGAGGCTTCGACATTACTGGGAATGGGGCGCAATACCTTGACGCGCAAAATTCAGGAGTTGGGGTTGGATGGGGAGAACGGGTAAGGCTCAGCGCCAGACGCCGCGTATCGTTCCAGCACGAGCTGCTTCGTTCGGCGGGGATGCACCAAACATATCCAGCACCATGCGCAGCACGTCGTAATGGTCGATACGCTGCGCAGACTTGCCGGTCTTGACCATTGCCCCCACGAAGATCGTTGCGACTCGATTGCCAGCCGAACCATCATCCTCGTCCCATGTCACGATGAGCAAGCTGTTGTGGGTCATCACCCATTGCGCATATCGCTCGATGTTCTGCTTCAGCCATACATCTCCCTGCGCGATGCTGCCGTCGTGCATGTCGTTGCGCTGGTCGGGCACTACGAATGAGACAGTGGGAAGTTTTGAGTAGTCAGTAGGTAAGGCGCTGAACGGCAGGTTATATGCGGCCAGTTCCTTCCAGTTCGCAATGGGGTTGTGTTTGCGCATGTAAGCGCCGTACATGCAGCCCGCGTAACCCGTTTCTGGTAGCGATTCGGAATAGCTGGCGAAGCGGTAACCCTTTTCGATCAGCACACTGGCAAGGTTGGGGCCGGAAAGGTCGAGCGGGCAAGTGTTGCTGCCTATGCCGCGTGTGGTGCCGGAGAACAGCGCCAGATAGTTCGGCTGGCTGGGATGGGTGATGCCATAGGAGTTGGTGAACAGCACGCCGCGCTTTGCCAGCGCATTGATGTATGGCGCATCCGCGTTGCCGATGATCTGCGAGAACGACTTGTTCTCTTCCACCACGATGACGATGTGATCGGGACGCGGCAAAGACAAATCCGATGCGCTGACCGTCTGCGCAACGCACAACAACACAAACAAAAGCGTCCGCTTCATATGATCACTTCTCTTTGTCGGAAATTGGCGTCGGCTCAGCGGTATCGGTGGCTGGTTTCTTTTTTGGCCGGTTCTTGCGCTCATCGGCGAAACGGAAACGTCCGGCCAGCACGCAACCTTTCATGCCGGGATCGCAAGGCAGGTTCAGCACCTTCTGGCACTTGCCTGCGACTTCGTGCGGACATCCCCAGCCGCCCATCGCTCAAGCCTTTTTCACGAATTCCGACTTCAGCGACATCGCGCCGATGCCGTCGATCTTGCAGTCGATGTCGTGGTCGCCGTCCACCAGGCGGATGTTCTTCACCTTGGTGCCGACCTTCACCACCGAGGACGAACCCTTGATCTTCAGATCCTTGATGACGGTGACGGTATCACCATCCACCAGCACGGTGCCGAAGGCATCCTTGAACACCTTGGCTTGCTCACCCGCGTCGGCGGGTGCGTTCTTCGGCCATTCATGCGCGCACTCGGGGCAGACGTAGTTGTCGCCGTCTTCGTAGGTGTATTCGGAATTGCATTTGGGGCAGGCGGGCAGAGTACTCATGGGGTTCCTTGGTAGTTAATAAAGCGGAAGATTCGATTTCATTGCTTGCTGCATCAGTGCGGCAGCGCGTTGCGTCGCGCCCTGGTTCTCCGCGACAAATTGCAAGGCGGCGCGGCGCATCGGTTCGATGCGCGCCTCATCCGCCAGCAGCGCCTGCGCTTGCTGGAACATCTCGTCGGCGTCCTCGATTCGCAGCGCGGCGCCGCAGGCGATGGCCAGCTGTGCAGCCTGGGCGAAATTATACGTGCTCGGCCCGATCAGCACTGGCTTGCCGCAGGCCGCAGCCTCGATCAGGTTTTGCGCGCCGAAAGGCAGCAGGCTTCCGCCGATGAAGGCGACGTCGCAGGCGGCGTAGTAGGCAAACATTTCGCCCATGCTGTCACCCAGCACCACTTCGGTGTCCGCCGCGATGGCACTGTCTTCGCTGCGGCGCTGCATGCGGAAGCCGCGCTGCAGGATGAGCGCCGCGACTTCATCGAAGCGCTGCGGGTGGCGCGGCACGATGATGGTCAGCAGGCCGGTCGCGTCCGTTTGCCGCAGTGCATCCAGCAGCAGCGCTTCTTCGCCTTCGCGCGTGCTGGCGGCGAGCAACACCTTGCGCCGTGTGCCGAAACGGGCGCGCAAGGTGTTGCCCAGCTCCAGCATGGGGCGCGGCGGAACGATGTCGAACTTCAGGTTGCCCATGGTCGGCACGGCGCGGCCGCACAGGCTGGCGAGCCGTTGCGCGTCGTCTTCCGTTTGTGCCGCGATAAGGGCTAACTCATGCAGGCCGTCATGGGTCAGCCGCGGAAAGCGCGCATAACCCGCCGCCGATTTTTGCGACAGACGCGCATTCAGCAGCAGCAAGGGTACTTGCGCCATGTGACAGGCGTGAATCAGATTGAACCACACTTCGGTTTCCAGCAGCACGCCGATGCTGGGCTGGAAGTGGCGCAGGAAGTGCTGTACGGCAAAGGGATAGTCATAAGGCAGATAGACGCGCAGCACGCTATCGCCATAGAGCTGTTCGCTGGCGGCGCGGCCGGTCGGGGTGGTGTGCGTCAGCAGGATCTGGTGATTGGGATAAGCCGTGCGCAGCGCCAGAACCAGGCTGGCAGCGGCACGCGTCTCACCGACAGAGACGGTGTGCAGCCAGATCACCGGCTTGCTGCTGCGCACGGTGTAGCGGCCAAAACGCTCGGCGACATGCTCCAGGTATTGAGGCTGCCTGCGCGCGCGCCACCACAAGTGCAGCAGGGCATACGGCAGCAGCAGCCACAGCAGCGCGGTGTAGGCCCGGCGTGTATCGAGAGGCCAGATCATGTCGTTTGCCCCAGCACGGCGGCCAGTTGTTGCAGGACGTCTTCCACTTCGATCAGGGACATGGCATCGGGATGGTGGACGCGCGTATTCCAGGGCAGGCCCCCGGGATCCTTGCCCAGAAACCGGCGCACCGCCTGGGGATAGCGATCAACGCAATGCTCCATGCGTTGGTAAGGCCCGGTAAGTCTGGAGGGGGCTACTGCATAGAGGCCGATGACGGGTGTCTCCATTGCCCGCGCGATATGCACCGCGCCGGTATCGGGGGCAACCAGCACATCCACTTCACCGAGCAGTGCCGCTAGTTGCTTGGGCGAGGTCTGGCCGCACAGGTTGAGCACGGAACCGGAGGTGCTGCGGGCAAGGCTTGCGCATAAAGCCTGTTCTGCCGGGGCGTCGCCGCCAGTCAGCACGATGCTGCCGTGCCAGCGGACCGCAGCTTCCTGGAGCAAGGCGGCATAGCGTTGCGGCAGCCAGTTGCGCTCGGTCTTGCTGGCATAGGGATGCAGCGCGATCCAGGGGCGGGGGAGAGTTTGCAGTTGTGCATGCGCCCACTGCAGATCGCTTTCGTCCAGCGGCAGTGTCCAGCTCGCCGGGGCGGCGCGACCAGTCAGCGTCTGCACGAAGGAGAGGAAGCTGTCCACCAGGTGCGTATCGCGGAAAGGGATGCGTCGGTTGGAGAATAGCCACTGTACTTCACGGGCACGGGCGCGGTCGAAGCCGATCTTGATGGGCGCATGCAGCGCGGGGTAGAGCAGGTTGACGCGCAGGTTGGCCTGCATGGCCAGCACGGCATCGAAGCGGCAAGCACGGAAGCGTCGGTACAGGTTGCGATAATCGCCCCATGAGCGTGGCTTGGCGACGACCTCGAACTGGACGCCTGGCATGCCCTGCAGCAAGGCATAAGCCGCCTGGCCGATGATCCAGGTGATCTTGGCCCGAGGCAGGGCCTGCTGCAATGCGCGAACCGCCGCCGCCGCCATGACGGCATCGCCCAGGGCGGAGAGGCGGACGATGGCAATGTGCGGCGCGTCTGTCAGGGAAGAGTTCACGAGTCGTCGGTAAGTATCAGGCGGCGCATTGTATCGAATCCCGGGCACGGCTTGACAGGGGCAGGATGCGGCTGGTCTAATGCGCACCGTTCAATCGCTGAACGCACTATCCATGCTGGACGAAACGACCCACTACACTTTGCTCAAGACGCTGGAAGAAAATCCCGGGCTATCGCAGCGCGAACTGGCGCGCCGTCTCGGCATCAGCCTTGGCAAGGTCAATTTCTGCCTGAATGCATTGGTCGAAAAGGGCAGCCTCAAGATCAACAACTTCCGCAACAGCGACAATAAACTGGCTTATGCTTATCTGCTAACCCCGCGCGGGGTGGAGCAGAAAGCGCGCATGACGGTGGAGTTCCTGCAGATCAAGGTAAGAGAATATGAGCGGCTGCGGAAAGAGATTGTGGAGCTGAAGCGCGAGGC
>JBBIIN010000037.1:0-17466 GCA_037446515.1 Gallionellaceae bacterium | reverse complement strand
ATGCTGGCGAAGGTCTCGGTGTTGTTGATGGTGGTCGGCTTGCCATACAGGCCGAAGCTGGCCGGGAACGGCGGCTTGAAGCGCGGCTGGCCTTTCTTGCCCTCGATGGATTCGAGCAGTGCGGTCTCTTCGCCGCACACATAGGCGCCGTAGCCCAAGTGATTATGCAGGTCGAATTCGAAATCCGCCCCCAGGATGTTCTTGCCGAGATAACCCGCTTTGCGCGCATCTTCGCAGGCACGCTCCATCACTTCGTAAGCCTCGAATATCTCGCCATGCACATAGTTATAGCCGGCCTTCACCCCCATGGTATAGGCGGCGATGGCCATGCCCTCGATCAGCATATGAGGGTTGTAGCGCAGGATATCCCAGTCCTTGCAGGTGCCCGGCTCGCCCTCATCCGAGTTGCAAACAATGTATTTGTCGCCCTGATAGTTGCGCGGCATGAAGCTCCATTTCAGGCCGGTGGGGAAACCCGCACCGCCGCGCCCGCGCAATCCGGACACCTTCACTTCGGCAATGATCGCTTCTGGCGACAACTTTTCGGTCAACACGCGGCGTAGCGCCTGGTAGCCGCCCGCCTTGACGTAATTGTCCAGATTAGCCAGCCCGTCGGCTGCGGTAGCAAGGATGATGGGCTTGCTCATGCCTGCCCCCTTTCCAGATCGGCCAGAATCTGGTCTATCTTCTGCGGCGTCAGGCGACCACACAGTTTGCGGTTGTTGACGGTGAACATCGGCGCCTCGATGCAGGCGCCCATGCATTCGCCCTCGCGCAGGCCGAACTTGCCGTCCGCCGTCACTTCGCCCATCTTGATGCCCAGCTTCTGCTCCAGGTAGCTCACGGTGTCGCCCGCGCCGCACAGGGTGCAGGACAGGTTGGTGCACACGGTCAGGGTGTGCTTGCCCATGGGCTTGAGCTGGTACATGTGATAGAAGGTGGCCACTTCGTATACCGCCATCTGCGGCATGCCGATGTAGGCAGCGATATCCGCCATGTCTTCCGGGGCGATCCAGCCCTTCTCGTCCTGCACGAAACGCAAGGCGGCCATCACGGCAGACTGACGCTGATCGGCGGGATATTTCTTCAGCTCCTTGTCAAGAAGCGTAGTGACTTGTTGGGATAACATCAGCGGTCTATCTCCCCAAAAACGATGTCTTGTGTGCTGATGATGGCGACCGTGTCGGCGATCATGTGGCCACGGGTCATCTCATTCAGTCCAGCCAGATGGGCAAAGCCGGGGGCGCGTATCTTCATGCGGTAGGGCTTGTTCGCCCCATCCGACACCAGATAGATGCCGAACTCGCCCTTGGGGTGCTCCACCGCCGAATACACCTCGCCTGCCGGGACGTGAAAACCTTCGGTGAACAGCTTGAAGTGATGGATGAGCTCTTCCATGTTCTGCTTCATGGCTTCGCGCTTGGGCGGAGCAAACTTGAGGTTGTCGGTCATCACCGGGCCGGGATTCTTGCGCAACCAGTCTATGCACTGCTTGATGATGCGGTTCGACTGGCGCATCTCTTCGACACGCACCAGATAACGGTCGTAGCAATCACCCTCGACACCGACCGGAATATCGAAATCCATCCTGTCATACACCTCATACGGCTGTTTCTTGCGCACGTCCCACACCACACCAGAGCCACGCAGCATGGGCCCAGTGAAGCCCATGGCCATGGCACGCTCGGGCGAGACCACGCCGATACCGACAGTGCGCTGCTTCCAGATGCGGTTGTCGGTCAACAGAGTCTCGTATTCGTCCACATAGCCGGGAAAGCGGTTGGTGAAGTCCTCCAGGAAATCGAGCAGCGACCCCTGGCGGTTCTCGTTCATCGTCCGTACCGCAGCCGCATTGTGGATCTTGCTCGCGCGGTATTGAGGCATGCTGTCCGGCAGGTCACGGTACACGCCGCCCGGACGGTAATAAGCCGCGTGCATGCGCGCACCGGACACTGCCTCATAGGCATCGAGCAGGTCTTCGCGCTCGCGGAAGGTGTAGAAGAACATGGTCATCGCGCCGAGGTCGATGCCGGCCGCACCCAGCCACAGCAGATGATTCAGGATGCGCGTGATTTCGTCGAACATGACGCGGATGTATTGCGCGCGGATCGGCACTTCGATACCGGCCAGGCGCTCGATCGCCATCACGTAGGCATGCTCATTGACCATCATGGACACATAGTCCAGACGATCCATATAAGGCACGGATTGCAGGAACGTCTTGTGTTCGGCCAGCTTTTCGGTGGCGCGGTGCAGCAGACCAATGTGCGGATCGGCGCGCTCGATCACCTCGCCATCCAGCTCCAGCACCAGGCGCAACACGCCGTGCGCCGCCGGGTGTTGCGGCCCGAAGTTCATGGTGTAGTTTTTTATCTCAGCCATAACGTGCTTTTCCTGATCCTGTTAGTGACGACCGAAATTCTCTTCACGCAACGAACGCGGGGTGATCTCGCGCGGCTCGATGCTGACCGGCTGATAAACCACACGGCGCTGCTCCTCGTCGTAGCGCATCTCCACCGTCCCGGACAGGGGAAAGTCTTTGCGGAACGGATTGCCGACAAAACCATAATCGGTCAGGATGCGGCGCAGGTCCGGATGTCCGAGGAAGATGATGCCGAACATGTCGAACGCCTCGCGCTCGAACCAGTTGGCCGCAGGCCAGACCGTGATGGCCGAATCCAATTTGGGCATCTCATCGTCTTCGGCGAACACGCGCACGCGCAGACGCAGGTTGTGGGTGACGGAAAGCAGGTGATAGACCGCCGCGAAACGCGGACCCGCATGCCCGACATCGGCCAGGTAACGCCCGCCTTCGGAAGATTCGCTGCCATAGGTGGAGTAATCCATGCCGCAGATATCGATCAGCATCTCGAAACGCAGGTCTGCGTCGTCGCGCAGCCGGGAAAATACCGGCAACATGTCCGCCGCCTTCACCACCAGGGTCAATTCGCCCAAGCGCTCTTCCAGACTGACGATTTTTCCGGAAAAGGCCTCGGCCAGATTGGACTTCAGTATGTTGAGATCGTTAGCCATGATCCTGCCTAGCGCGCAATGGTATTGGTGCGTTTGATCTTGTTCTGCAACTGGATGACGCCGTAGAGCAGCGCCTCCGCCGTGGGCGGGCAGCCGGGCACATAGATATCCACCGGCACGATGCGGTCGCAACCGCGCACCACCGAGTAGGAATAATGGTAATAGCCGCCGCCGTTGGCGCAGGAGCCCATGGAGATAACCCAGCGCGGTTCGGCCATCTGGTCGTACACCTTGCGCAAGGCAGGAGCCATCTTGTTGCACAACGTCCCCGCCACGATCATCACATCCGACTGGCGCGGGCTGGGGCGGAAGGCCCCCGCACCAAAACGATCCAAGTCATAACGCGCCAGCGCGGCATGCATCATCTCCACCGCACAGCAGGCCAAACCGAAAGTCATCGGCCACAGCGAACCAGTGCGCGCATAGTTGATGATGGTGTCGGCAGTCGTGGTGACGACGCCTTTCTCCAGCACACCTTCTATTCCCATTCCAAGGCCCCTTTCATCCATTCGTAGATAAAGCCAACCACGAGGATGGCCAAAAAGATCATCATGGAAACGAAACCGAAGGTGCCGATCTCTTTAAGCACGATCGCCCAGGGAAACAGGAAAGCGATCTCGAGATCGAACAAAATGAACAGGATGGCAACCAGATAGAAACGCACGTCGAACTTCATGCGCGCATCCTCAAAGGCTTCGAAGCCACACTCGTAAGGGGAGAGCTTGTCCTTGTCAGGACGATTTGGGCCGACCAGCATGCCCAGCATCAATGGCATGACCCCCATGACCAAAGCGATGCCAATGAACAACAGAACCGGAAAATAATTTTCCAACATATTTGAGTCCCCCCCTCTACAGGCTCGCAATATAGCGGAGCATAAAGCGCAACTCTAGTTCTTTTTTGACCTAGGGTTCTTTCACCCCGGCTTTATATTTAATTTGGTGCCGATGAGCAGACTCGAACTGCTACGGCTTTCGCCACTACCCCCTCAAGATAGCGTGTCTACCAATTTCACCACATCGGCTATTTCAATTACTTTGGTATTTCCTGCGCCTTGGAGCCAGCACCATCCGTAGCCGGTGAGGCGGGTACTTCCTTCTGCAGCGCATTGACATCCACGCGATCCATCACCCCGGCCTGCTGCGCCGGCTTGGCACTGAGATAAGTTAGCGACAGGCTGGTGATAAAAAAAACCGTCGCGGCGACAGCCGTGCTGCGGCTGAGGAAGTTGGCCGAACCGCTGGAACCAAACAGGCTGCCGGCCGAGCCGGAACCAAAGGCAGCGCCCATATCGGCGCCTTTACCATGCTGCAGCAATACCAGACCGATCAACACCACTGCCGTAATGACATGCACCACCCAGATCAAAGTTTCCACATTCCACTCCAAACCACAAAATTATTGCGCCGCGCGGCAGATCGCCACGAACTCCTCGGCCACCAGTGAAGCGCCGCCGATCAAGCCCCCATCGATATCCGGCTGCGCCATCAATTCAGCTGCATTGCCCGGCTTCATGCTGCCGCCGTACAGGATGCGCAACCCTTGCGCCACACCGGCATCCAGCTGCGCCACACGTTGGCGGATAAAGGCATGCACGGCCTGCGCCTGATCCGGTGTTGCCGTTTTGCCGGTGCCGATCGCCCAGACCGGCTCATAGGCGATGACGGCCTTGGCCACCGCTTGCGCCCCGACATGATTCAGCACCACCTCCAGCTGGCGCGCCACCACCTGCTCTGTCACCCCGCCTTCGCGCTCGGTCAATGTCTCGCCCACACAGAAGATCGGGGTCAGCCCTGCTTTGAGGGCCGCATCGAATTTGGCTGCCGCGATGTCGTTGCTCTCATGGAACAGGGCACGGCGCTCGGAATGACCAATGATGACGAAAGTGCAGGAAAAATCGGCCAGCATGCCGGGCGCAACCGCGCCCGTGAAAGCGCCCTGCTCGTGCTGACTCAGGTTCTGCGCGCCCCATGCCACATTGCTGCCCTGCAGCATGGACTGGGCTTGCGCCAAATAAGGATAGGGGACGCACACGCCATAATCAGCCTGGCGCAGATCGCGAACACCTGCCAGCACACCTTCCAGCAGCGCCTTGTTGCGCGCAAGATTGCCGTGCATCTTCCAATTGCCTACCACTAACTTGCGTCGCATCAGGTTCAATTCGCAATGTTTCAGGAGGCGGCGATACTACCGATGAATTCCAGATTGGTCAATCTGCGTTTCCAAGCTGGGGCTTGCGCTGGCAACGGCCTTGCGCA
Organism: Gallionellaceae bacterium; assembly: GCA_037446515.1. Classification (GTDB taxonomy): domain Bacteria; phylum Pseudomonadota; class Gammaproteobacteria; order Burkholderiales; family Gallionellaceae; genus Sideroxyarcus. The sequence continues at coordinate 12,175 of JBBIIN010000037.1, read as the reverse complement.
TCAAGCGATGGAAGTCTGTAATAATTGCGTAACATTAGCAACCTATGATGCCGTCCGCTAGCAAATGCAAGCGCAAACAATCCTCGGAGAAAACTGAAATGACCAAACTGAATCAGATCGTTAAGGCAGTGAGCCTTTCGGCTGCCCTGCTGTACGCAGGATCCGCCCTGGCTGCGGACATCACCGGCGCAGGCGCTACTTTCCCCTATCCCGTGTATGCCAAGTGGGCCGAAGCCTACAAAGCACAGACGGGCGTGGGTCTGAATTACCAATCCATCGGCTCCGGCGGCGGTATCAAGCAGATCAAAGCCAAGACCGTGGACTTCGGCGCATCGGATAAACCGCTGAAAGCTGAAGAGCTGGATTTCGATGGATTGACCCAGTTCCCCACCGTAATTGGTGGTGTAGTGCCGGTCATCAACATCGAGGGCGTCTCCCCCGGTCAGCTGAAACTGACTGCCGACACGTTGACGGGCATCTTCATGGGAACCATCAAAAAGTGGAACGATCCCAAAGTCGCCGCTGACAACGCGGGCTTGTCCCTGCCCGACACCGACATCAACGTCGTGCACCGTTCCGACGGCTCCGGCACCACTTACATCTTTACCACTTACCTGTCCCAGGTAAACATCGACTGGAAGCGCGCTGTCGGCAACGACGCAGCAGTGCAATGGCCAGTGGGAACCGGCGGCAAGGGTAACGAAGGCGTCGCCTCCTATGTGCAACGCATCAAGAATTCCATCGGCTATGTGGAGTACGCCTATGCCCTGCAGAACAAGATGACCTATGTGCAAATGAAGAACCGCGATGGCAACTTCGTAAAGCCAGACGCAGGCAACTTCAAGGCCGCCGCCGCAAATGCAAAATGGGATGCCAGCAAGGGTTTCTACATGATGCTGACCAACCAACCGGGCAAGGAAAGCTGGCCCATCTCCGGCGCCACCTTCATCCTGATGCACAAGAAGCAGGATAAGCCGGAGAATGCCAAGGAAGTGCTGAAGTTCTTCGACTGGTCTTTCAGCGCGAACGGCGACAAGATGGCCTCTGACTTGGACTATGTGCCGCTGCCGGACGCCGTCACCAAGATGATCCGCGACTCCTGGAAAACGCAGATCAAGGCAGCTTCCGGCCAGGCAATCTGGCAGTAAGCAGCCCGTTCTAGGCTATAATTGCGGGGGCTCACAAGGCCCCCGTAATTTTTCCAACCACGCATTCATTACATAACAACAACCATGCCCTCGTTACTTCGAGAAACGCGCCTGAAACGGCAAGCATTGATTGATATGCTATTTCGCAACCTGACCCGGTTCGCGGCATTCGCTGTGCTGGCATTGCTGATGGCCATCATCGTCTCGCTGATCATGGGCAGCCTGCCCGCCATCCGGGCGTTCGGCTTTGGTTTCATCTCCAGCTCAGCCTGGAATCCAGTCACCGATGAATTCGGCGCATTGACGCCGATCGTCGGCACCCTCGTTACTTCGAGCATCGCCCTGCTGATCGCAATCCCGGCCAGCTTCGGCATCGCCATGTTCCTGACCGAACTATCGCCGCGCTGGCTGCGCCGACCGCTGGGCATCGCGGTGGAGCTGCTGGCAGGCATCCCCAGCATCATCTACGGCATGTGGGGCCTGTTCATCTTCGCCCCGCTGTTCGCCGAACATATCGAGCCTTGGCTCAACGATCACATTGGCAACTGGCCCCTCATAGGCCCGTTCTTTTCCGGCCCCCCGATGGGTATCGGCATGCTCACCGCCGGCATCATCCTGGCCATCATGATCATCCCCTTCATCGCCTCAGTCATGCGCGATGTGTTCGACGTCGTCCCCCCCATGCTGAAGGAATCCGCTTACGGACTGGGCGCGACGACGTGGGAGGTGATGCGACATGTCGTGCTGCCCTATACACGTATAGGCGTGGTCGGCGGCATCATGCTGGGACTGGGCCGCGCGCTGGGTGAGACCATGGCGGTCACCTTCGTCATCGGCAATGCGCATGAGCTGAACAAATCCCTGCTCATGCCCGGCAACAGCATCTCCTCCGCACTGGCCAACGAATTCACCGAAGCTGTGGGGGATCTCTACACCTCTTCGCTGATCGAGCTGGGGCTGATCCTGTTCTTCATCACCTTCATCGTACTGTCGCTCGCCCGCCTGATGCTGTTCAAGCTCGGCCAGCGCGAAGGGAAAGGTGCCTGACATGTTCGACCTTTACACGCGCCGCCGCATCCTCAACCTGGTCACCCTGAGCATCTCGGTGTTCGCCATGCTGTTCGGTCTGTTTTGGCTGGGCTGGATATTGTTGACCCTTCTCGCGCACGGCCTGCCCGGCATCAATTTTCATGTATTCACCCAGACCACACCAGCTCCCGGCAGCGCGGGCGGCCTCATCAATGCCATCTTCGGCAGCATCGCCATGACCTTCGTCGGCGTGCTGATCGGCACCCCGGTAGGCATCCTGGCAGGCACCTATCTGGCCGAATATGGCCAGCGCGGCTGGCTGGCGCCCATCACCCGCTTCATCAACGACATCCTGCTCTCTGCGCCATCCATCGTCATCGGCCTGTTCGTGTATGAGGCCTACGTCATCAAGGTGGGGCATTTTTCCGGCTGGGGCGGTGCCTTCGCCCTGTCCATCATCGTCATCCCGGTAGTCATCCGCACCACGGAGAACATGCTGCGCCTGGTTCCCAACAGCCTGCGCGAAGCTGCCGCTGCGCTGGGCGCGCCGCAATGGAAAGTCATCAGTTTCGTCACGCTGCGCGCCGCCCGTGCCGGCATCCTGACCGGCATCCTGCTCGCCATCGCGCGCATCAGCGGCGAAACCGCACCGCTGCTGTTCACCGCGCTGAACAACCAGTTCTGGAGTAGCAACATGAACGCCCCCATGGCCAACCTGCCCGTGGTCATCTTCCAGTTCGCCATGAGCCCGTATAGCGACTGGCAGCAGCTCGCCTGGGCGGGAGCATTGCTAATCACGGTCAGCGTGCTGACGTTGAACATTCTCGCGCGCGTCCTGTTCCGCCAACAATCAACTCATCACTAAGGCACACAGATGACCATCGAACCCGCTATCGCCCAGCCCAAGCTGATCATACGGAACCTGAATTTCTATTACGGCGAATACCGCGCCCTGAAGGACATCAACCTGACCATCCCGGAAAAGATGGTGACCGCTTTCATCGGCCCCTCCGGCTGCGGCAAGTCCACCCTGCTGCGCACACTCAACCGCATGTACCAGCTCTACCCCAAGCAAAGCGCCACCGGCGAGGTGTTGCTGGATGGCCAGAATCTGCTGGACAAGAAGCAGGATCTCAACACCCTGCGCGCCAAGATCGGCATGGTGTTCCAAAAACCCACGCCCTTCCCCATGTCCATTTACGACAACATCGCCTTCGGCGTGAAGCTCTACGAAAAGCTCAACCGCAACGAAATGGCCGAGCGCGTGGAGTGGGCGCTCAAGAAGGCGGCACTATGGAACGAAGTGAAGGACAAGTTGAAGCAGAGCGGCACCGGACTGTCCGGCGGCCAGCAACAACGCCTGTGCATCGCGCGTGCCATCGCCGTCAAACCGCAGGTACTGCTGCTGGATGAGCCCACTTCGGCGCTCGACCCCATCTCCACAGCGCATATCGAGAAGCTGATTGATGAGCTGAAGAAGGACTTCACCATCGTCATCGTCACGCACAACATGCAGCAAGCCGCACGCATCTCCGATTTCACCGCCTACATGTATCTCGGCGACCTGATCGAATTCGGCGACACCAGCACCGTGTTCACCAACCCAAAGCGGAAAGAAACTGAGGACTACATCACCGGACGTTTTGGATAACAGGTTCGCTCAGTTTGCCCGGCTCAACCTCGGATCAAAGGCATCGCGCACCGCATCGGCAAAGAGGTTCGCCGCCAGCACCAGCACCAGCATGAAGACAAAGGCAGACACCAGCGCCCACCACACCATGGGTTCGCGCCCCATCTCCAACCTCGCGGCGTTGATCATGGTGCCGAAGGAGATCATGGTGGGATCCACGCCCACGCCGACATAGGACAGCACCGCCTCGGCCAGCACCAGCGCGGAAAAATCCATCACCAGCGAAATGAACACGATGTGCGTCACGTTGGGCAGGATGTGGCGCGTGAGGATGCGCAGGGAAGGCACGCCAAACGCCTGCGCCGCCTGGATGTATTCCATCTCGCGCAGCTTCAGTGTCTCGCCGCGCAGCAGGCGGCACAACCCAGTCCAGCTCGTCACGCCGAGGATCAGGCACAAAAATACCAACCGCAGGTCTGCGCGCGACGCCGAGGTCTCGAACCATTCCGGGTGGGTGTCTATGGTCACCTGCATCATCAGCACCGCCGCCGCGATCAGCAGCACGCTGGGAATGGAGCTCAACACGGTGTAGAGATATTGAATAAGATCGTCCACCCAGCCACGGAAATATCCAGCCGCCACACCAAGGAACAAGGCCAGCGGCAACGTCACCAAGGTCGTCACCGTACCAATAATGAGGCCGGTGCGTATGGATTTCAGTGACAGATACAACACATCCTGCCCCACCTTGTCGGTACCCAGCACATGATAGACAGTGGCGAGATTGGCGATAACACCGATGACCAGCGCAAGCAGCACCAGCGCCACCTGCACGGCGTGCTGCGGCAAGCGCCGGCGCAGCAGCAACGCCAGCGCCATACCCGTCAGCAGCCCAGCCGCGCCGCCGGCCAGCATACGCTTCGCCATATCCGCATCGCGCTGCGCAAACTCTTGCAGGTGCGCGCCGCCATATTGCAGCCGTGGATAGTCGCGCACGAGGTTGCCCTGCGCGTCAGCCATGCTCTCCTTGGCATACAGCGTCAGCGCGAACGGCGCGGAATAAGTCTTCTCGGTCTGCGTGCGCAGCGGCTCGACCAGCTTGTCCAGCACGCTCAACACTTCCGGCGAATACATCTTTGCTCCGCCGTTCACCTGCGGCAGCACAACACGGTAATGCAGCGTATCCAGTAGTCCTATCATCAAAAACAGCGACAGCACCAGCAGCGAAACCATCGCGACATTGTTTTTTGCCACGCGCCGCCACGGCAGCAGCAGATGCTCGCGCCGCCGGATATACCATGCGCTGCAAACACCCGCCGCCAGCAGCAGGAATACCAGCGCATCACTCCACAGGATGACGGGTATGAAACTCATTGCAGCCGCACTCGTGGATCGACCACCGTGTAAGAGATGTCAGTCAGGATCAGCCCGGCGATGTACAGTACCGAACCGAGAAACACCATGGCGCGCACGATGCCGAAATCCTGCGCGTTGATAGCGTCTATGGTGTAGCTGCCCAGGCCGGGGATGCCGAAGAAGGATTCTGTGAGCAGGCTGCCCATGAACAGCAGCGGAATGACCACCACCACGCCGGTAAGGATGGGGATCATCGCGTTCTTTAGCACATGGGTGAACAACACGTGCAGCTCGGACAGGCCTTTGGCGCGTGCAGTGCGCACGTAGTCCTTGCCGATCTCCTCCAAGAAGATGGTGCGGTACCAGCGGCTGCTGGAGCCGACGCTCCCCGCCACGCCAACGAGAATCGGCAGCACCACAAACTTGAAGCTGTCCAAGCCCCCCGCATAACCGGAGATGGGTACCAGATGCCACAGCTTGCTCACCAGGAACTGCCCGCCAATGATGTAGAACAGGCTGGAAATGGACATCAGCAGCACACACAGCGTCACGCCGGCCATATCCAGCGCAGTGGCGCGGAACAGCGTCATCAGCAATGCAAAGCTGACATAGACGGCCAGACCGACCACGAAGGTCGGCAAGGCGATAGCCAAACTGGGGCCCATGCGCGAGGCGATCTCGCGGCTGATGCTGCGGCCATCGTCCGAGTAGCCGAAATCGAGGACGAACATGCTGGCCGACTTCTGCCAAAAAACGGTATCGGTGAGCTTGTCCGCACCGCTGGCCGCGCTGTTGATTAGCAGCGGCTTGTCGTAGCCGCGCTGCTGTTTCCATTTTGCTATCGCCTCCGGCGTCACGCGCTTGATGCCGAGCTGCATGCGCGCCATGTCGTCCGGCGTATTCACCATGAAGAACAGCGCAAAGGTGAGCAGATTCACCCCGACCAGGATAGGCAATGCGTACAGGATGCGGCGGATGAGATAAGCGATCATGGCTGGCGGCTATTGTACGGGAATCGGCTATCATCCGTGCTGCCCAACGCCACGCGCAACCAGCATGCAAAGGAACAGATATGACCGAACGCTACACCCGCACCGCCATCGCCCTGCATTGGCTCATCGCCGTGCTGATATTCGCCGCCTTCCCGCTGGGCATATACATGCACGACTTGCCGCTCTCGCCTGCCAAGCTGCGCTTGTACAGCTACCACAAATGGCTGGGCATCAGCGTGTTCATGCTGGCAATCGTGCGGCTAGGGTGGCGCGCCAAGCACACGCCGCCCGGCATGCCGGACACCATGAAAAGATGGGAAAAGACCGCCGCGCAGGCCACGCACCACACCCTCTACCTGTTGCTGTTCCTCATCCCGCTGAGCGGCTGGCTGATGAGTTCCGCCAAAGGCGTGCAGACCGTCTGGTTCGGCGTACTGCCGCTGCCGGATCTGGTGAGCAAGGACAAGTCGCTGGGCGACCTATTGCAAACTGTTCATCAGACACTCAACTTCACGCTGTTAGGTCTGGTGTTCGCCCATGCCGGTGCAGCTATCAAACACCATTTCATCCAGCGCGACGAGGTCTTGGCGCGCATGCTGCCCTTCCTGCGCAATCAGCGTTAATCACGGGAAAAACAAGCGTGCTTCGGATATCTTGCCTTGTGTGCGCCTCTCTGCTCGCCATGCCATCCCAAGGCGCTGACGCTTACACCATCGATCCGACTCATACCTGGCCGATGTTCGAGGTGAACCATCTCGGCTATTCGACCCAGCGCGGGCGATTCAATGAGACCAGCGGCAAAATCACACTGGACCTGGTTGCAAAGAAGGGCAGCGTCGATCTCACCATCAAGACCAATTCGCTGGACATGGGTCTAGCCAAATGGGACGAATACCTGAAGGGAATGAGTTTCTTCAACGTCAGGGAATATCCCGTTATCCGATTCACATCGGACAAGCTGTTGTTCGATGGTGAAAAGGTGGTCGGAGCAGAAGGGAATTTCACCCTGCTCGGCACCACGCGATCACTTACGCTGCGGGTGGAGGGCTTCCACTGCGCGCCACATCCGATGACGCGCAAGATGCATTGCGGTGCGAATGTCAGCGCCATCATCAGCCGCACCTACTACGGCATGGCCAAGTTCGTGCCACTGATCAGCGACAAGGTGCAAATCTATTCCCCGGTCGAGGCAGAAAGGGACTGAGACACCCCCGGTAAAGTCAAAAGAGCCGCTTCGCAGCGGCTCTTGTTTATTTCTGGATTGCCATTTCAGTTCCGATTCGCGGCGAGACAAGGCGGCAACGAACGACAAGACAGTGCAACTTGCACGGCGAGAAGTGAGCGAGGAAGCCAACACCGTATCGCCGACAAATTGGGACTGAAATCAGTTCGCGCGCTTCTTGAACTCGTTGGTGCGCGTATCGATCTCGATCTTGTCGCCGATCTCGATAAACGCCGCCACCGGCAGTTCGAAACCGGAGCCCTTCAGCTTGGCGGGCTTCATCACCTTGCCGGAAGTGTCGCCGCGCACAGCGGGCTCGGTGTATTCGATTTCGCGCACGATGGTATTGGGCAGCTCCACCGAAATGGCCTTGCCGTCGTAGAAGGTCACTTCGCACTTGTCTTCCATGCCGTCGGCGAGGTAGTTCACCACGTCGCCCAAGTTCTCTTGCTCGACTTCGTACTGGTTGAACTCTTCGTCCATGAACACGAACATCGGGTCGGCGAAGTAGGAGTAAGTGCACTCCTTCTTGTCGAGGATGATCTGGTCGAACTTGTCGTCGGCGGAATAGACCGCCTCGCTGGGCGCGTCGGTCAGCAGGTTCTTGAACTTGAATTTCACCACCGAGCCATTGCGACCGGAGCGGCTATATTCAGCTTTTTGCACCACCAGCGGCTGGTCCTTGACCATCACCACATTGCCGGCGCGGAGTTCTTGAGCGATCTTCATGTTGATACCTATCTGGGGCTGGATTTCAGAAGGCGCGCATTCTATTGAAACTGGCAGAAAAAATCCAGTAGATTCAATGCCAGGCTGTTTCCGGCCAGGTGCCCGGCCCAAGCCTCGCCATGCTGCGCCAGCACCTCCCGCCATGCCACGTATCGCCGCCATGCCTCCGCCACGTCCTGCCCGCCGTTCCATGCACGCCACAGATCAGCCACGGCCTGCGCGGCCTCGGGAGGCAAGCCCTGCACATAGCGCTGGCGCAAAGCTTCCAGCTTCTCCAGATGCATACCGTCATGCTGCGGGTAAATCTGCCAGATGAAAGGCTTGCCCGCCCACTGCGCGCGCGCGCAGGAATCTTCGCCGCGCACGAAGTTGATGTCGCAAGCCCACAGCAGCAAGTCGTAACGCTCCTGCTCCACGAAAGGCAGCACCTGCACGCGCAGCGAACCGCGCTGCCAGACATCGCCAGGCTTGCCGGATGCCTGCCCGAAGAACGCCGCCACCTGCGGCACGGAGCGACCTTCCGGCAGCAGACAGAAAATGGGCACGTCGCCTTGCTCCCATCCGTGCAGCAAGCTTTTCAGCGCCCCGTTCTCGTAGCCGAACAGCGAGACGCGCCACTCGCCCTGCTGTCGCTCCGGCACGCCCAATGTCTGCCAGTAGTCCCGCTGTGCCGCCGCGTCGATGAGGAATGCATCGCGCCGTGCTAGCAGGCCGCGCTCGATCAACAGCCCGCCCGTCTTGGCGGTGAACCCGGGGAAGAAAAAATATTTGGTCAGCGGCAGTGATGGATGCGGCGAAGGCAGCTTATGGTGCGTCTCCACCCAATCCTCGGCAGAGAGATATTCCAGATTCACCCACACAGGCTTGGCCTCTTGCGCCGCCATCGCCTGCATATAGGGATCCGGCAATTTGCAGGCGAATGCACCGATCACCAGATCGGCCGGCTCGACCTGCGGAAACTCAGACGACCACCGGCGCACCTCCACGCCACGCCGGTGTTGTTGCTCCGCTGCGCCATCCGCCTCCGGGCACAACCTCGCAAAACTTGCCACATCATCCACCCACAGCCGCACCCGCATGCCGTGCTCGTTCGCCAGTTGCCGCGCCAGCCGCCAGCACACGCCGATGTCTCCGTAGTTGTCCACTACCGCGCAGAAGATGTCGCAGGATTCATTCCGCATGCAAGGCCTCCACCGGGTCCAGCCGCGACGCACGCATGGCGGGAACCACACCCGCCACGAGACCGATGCTGACGGCGGTCAGTTCCGCCAGTCCCGCATATGACCACGGCGTATGCACCGGCAGCGCGGGGAACAGCAGGTGCAAGCCTTGCGCAATGCCCACGCCGATCAACAATCCGAACAAGCCGCCCAGCGCGGACAGGAACATGGCCTCGCTCAGGAACAGCGTCAGCACCTGCCGCTCGCGCGCACCCAACGCGCGCAGCAGGCCAATCTCGGTGGTGCGCTCGGTAACGGCCATGGTCATGATGGTAAGGATGCCCACTGCGCCAACCAGCAGCGAGATGCCGCCCAGCGCGCCCACCGCGAAGGTAAGGATGTTGAGCACCGAACTCAGTACTTCCAGCGCCTGCTCCTGCGAGATGATGGTGAAATCCTCGCGCCCGTGGCGATCAGTCAGACGCTCCTTGATGAGGCGGATCACCGTGTCGGCGGGCACATCGGCGCGGTAGCTGACCTGCACTTCCATCAGGCTGGGGCGGTTGAACAGCTCCATCGCGCGCGCCGCGGGGATGAACACCGTGTCGTCCAGATCCATGCCGAGGATCTGCCCTTTGGGCTGCATCACGCCGATGACGCGGTAGCGCTGCCCGCCCACGCGCAGGTATTCGCCCAGCGGGTTCTGCCCGGCGAACAACTCCTGCCGGATCTTGGCGCCGATCACCACCAGCGCGCGCGCCTGCTCGTTGTCCTCGTCCGGCCAGAAACTGCCGCTCTGCACCTTCATGGTGAACGCGCTGGCGAAGTTGCGCCCCTCGCCGAACACCGTGGTGCGCCGCGTCTTGCCGCCGTAGCGCAGCTCCGCATTGCCCATCACGCTGACGTTCACGTTCTCCACATAAGACAACCTGCGCAGCGCGTCCGCATCCTCCAGCGTCAGCGGACGCACGGAACCGAAGATGCCGATGTTGCCCCCCTGCGTCTGCGTCTTGCCCGGCTGGATGCTGATGATGTTGGTGCCGAACTGCGAGAACTCCGCCAGCATGAACTGGTGCAGCCCCTCGCCGATGGACGTCAACAGGATCACCGCCGCGATGCCGATGGCGATGCCCAGCCCGGTGAGGAAACTGCGCATGCGGTAGCTAAGGAAGCTGGAGCTGGTCAGTGTAATGAGGTCGCGCAGGAACATGATCTATTGTTATGTAACGAGTCCAAAACGTTCAGCCCGCCAGATCGAGAATGAAATCGACCACCTCGCGGCGCGTGAACACTGCCCCGCGCGCCTCGATGCCGCCCTCAGATGCGAGAGTCTCGATGGCGGCAAGCGCCGCCCGAGAGGCAGGCGGCATTGCATTAGCGAAGAGGTCGAAATTAAGTTGCATTGAGATATTCAGCTCAGCTAGAAATTGTGGTCTGTCCCTGATTGTTCTGATTGTTCATGACGATGCGTTTATTGCTAGTCGATGATGTCATCGTTCACCCAGAAACGTGGTCTGCCCCCTATTACTGTTGAAAGACTAACGTGATGCCATCCGCCTTATTTGCCCTTCTTCGCCCCCTGCGTAGCGTGGCGCGAAACGAAAGGTGTGCCGGTCTGCTCGGCGAGTTGGCGGGCTTTCTCGGCGGCGCGCAGCAGGGCTTGAGGAACCTTTTTCAGGTCTGGATCTTTCAGGTGGGAAACCGCGATAGATTTCATTTGTTCTGTCCCTCATCTACTAAAACAGCGGGTGTGCCGGAATTATCGTATAGCTGCCAACTATCCACCAGCAGCTTGTAACGCTCGAAATTGGCGATGCCGTGCGCAAAGCGACGACGAATGACATCCACCGGAATATTGTGCCCGCCCTGCCTCACGCGAATCGCCACACGCTCGATAGCCATCTCGGCATCCGGCAAAGAAAGGAAGATCAGCTTCACTGCATAACCCGATGCCCGCCATGCAGGAATCATCTGCGCATAGGTCAAACCGGAAAGCGTGGTCTCGAAAGAAAAACTCTCACCGCGCTTCGCATAATCCTCAATCGTCTCCAGCATCAACCGCCCCGCCTTGAAGGCAGCCAACTCAGGCGCAAAGGGCGAAAGACCTGCCGCGATCAGATCGGCGTTCACAAAATTGGGCAACTCGGCATCGGTCGGCAGAAACTCGCGCGCGAAGGTCGTCTTGCCCGCGCCATTAGGCCCGGCGATGATGACGATGCGTTTGATGTGTGCCGCAGTACTCATGCTTTTCATCTATCGCAAAACAATTGCGATGCTGACCCCTTTAATTGAGTTCGTTACAGCCTGGCCCCTTTAACTATGGAAGCTAGCCGTGGTGCGGTTGCAATGTGAATTCACCGTTTTTCAATCAAAAAAATAAATTCGCGATTCGGCTCGTCGGCGTCTCTAAGCCATTCATTTGTCCACTTCATGCCAGCCATAACATTCTTTGCATGCGCGACCTCCACCGTCTTAATAAGACGCCCATGTTTATTTAGTATCGCATTCAATTCACCAGCAGTCGCCTTCCCTCCAGAGCTGTACGAGAGCGCAACATATTTAGCGTTCACCGATTCAATAAGCCGATCAATGGCCTTCACGGCAATAAAGCAACCATCCTCGTCTTTCCGAAACTCTTCAAAAACTGTGGCGGATAAAACATCAGAAGTATCTTCTCTACGGCGCGCCACTCCAACAAGATTTGGTTTGTCGTTTTTACAAATGGTCGCCCACATATGGTAGTAGGAGGCATACCTTACCCGTGAGGGCGGCATTTTCTCGTTATTGGAACCGTACGGCGGATCAAAATATGCGAAGTCCGCTTTGACTTGTTTCATTGAATCAAAAATATCCCCCTTGAGTACCGTATGCTCTATTTCATATGGAAAGAACCGCGGCACCTCCATCTT
>JBBIIN010000036.1:0-17739 GCA_037446515.1 Gallionellaceae bacterium | reverse complement strand
CGGTCTCGCCGCACACGATGACCACCTGATGTTTTGCGATGGCCTCGGCCAAATCCACGCGCCGCGCCACCACCGGCAGGTCGGCGGGGTATTCGATGGGCTGGGCGGCTGCAATGCGCGCCAGGCGGCGCTGGGCGAGAGGGGATTGCGAAGAACTCATGGCGCGCGATTTTACCTGCTGCCCGCCCCTGCTGCGCGGGGAAATCCGCGCACCACCTGTCCAGTGAACCTCTGGTTAAGTCCGCCATGGACCGCGTTGCTTAATCAGAGGTGCCCTGGCCGCCTATTCCCTCAACAACTCGAACCTCACACACCCCGCGTGGTTCTCGGCCAGATACAAACGGTAGCCCAGTTGCTGCGCCCAGCGCCCCGCCTGATACAGCCCGACCCCCAGCCCGTCCTCTGAAGCGAGCACCTTGTGCAGCAAGTGCTGCACCAGGGGCAAGGGGATGGCGCTACCGCTGTCCGTCACATTCAACGAACCGGTGCTCGCATCGAGCTTTAGCAGGATGCGCAGATCCGCCTCGCGCAGTCGCTTGTTGCACGCGTTCTCGATCAGGTTGTCGGCAACGCAATCGAACATGGCGGACGGCACCAGCCCATCCCCAGAACCGGACAACTCCCATTCGATGTCGCGGTGCTGATGGCGCAAGCGCAGCCGCTCCCACCACAGTGTGCATGGCATATCCGCCTCCTCGGCAACGCTGTGCGGCGACTGCAGCTTGGCCAGCAAGGTCTCGATGCGCTCCGCCAGCACCGGCAATTGCACGCGCAAGATGGGCTGCGCCCTGGCCGGCTCATGCCGGGCGATGGCAGTCAGGGCAAACAGCGATTGCAGCATGTTCTTCAGGTCGTGCGTCAAACGCGCGCCCGTCTCATAGATCGCCTGCTGCCTGGCCATCTCTTTCAACGCCTGTTCGTGGCGCTTGCCCTGATAGAAATGCCCCAGCACGTTCACCAGCAGCCGCGCGTGCAGCAGCACCGTGGGCGACACCGCCTGCCGCGCAAACAGGGTGAGCACCAGATCGCCGTCGGCCAGCTCCACCCGGTGCAGGCTGGACTCGCCCAGCGAACCGAAGCCTTCCTCCGAGACCCAGGCGATGCCCGCTATCCACGGCATTTCCGCCAGATGCTGCGTCGCCCTTGCCAGAAAATCCGCCGGACTCTGCTCCTGTCGTGCTGCGGCGGCAATGCGTTTCAGCCATTCTTCCAGCGGCGTGCCGATGGACAGTACGTAACGTGAAAAGCCCGCCTGCAAACCGGAGAACCCCATGTGCGGATTCCATAGCCCGCCCAGCACGAACAAGGCCACTGCCAGCACGGACAGCGTACGCAACAGGGCTTCCACATACCCCACATGCCCCAGCGTCATGAACGCCAGACTGCCCAGGATGAGCAGGATCAGCAGAGTGAACAGCAGCAACACATAGACGAAATCCACCACCTGTACCGTCTCGCGGTCATCGCGCTCGACCGGAACGGCAGCTATCACCAGCAGCAGCAGCGGCAGGCCGAAATTCATCAGGTTCGTTTTCAATTCCTCGACCGCGGGCAAATTGAACAATTCGGGCACGACCAGCAGCACCAACACCGCCTGCAGGTAAGCCATCATCAGCAGATAGTACAAACGCTGCCAGCGCGTATGGAACGAGAACACCCGCCCGCCGACCAGCGCGAACAAACTGATGATCCAGAAAGCCACCAGCCACCAGTTGAGCCAGACCAGCGCAGCAAAACTCACCCCCAGGATGAACGCCGCATTGCCCCAGCTCAATTTCGTTTCGCTGCGCCACAGGGGTTGCCATGCAAGGAACACCCCCAGGTGCGCCAGCAACAGCGGACGCACCCAAGGGTGATGTATCCCGAGCCACAGGCTCAGGTGCAACAACAGCAGCATCAGCAGCGCCAGCCAGCGGCCTGATCGCACCCAGCGCACCGCAGTCAATGTCGACATCTCGTCAAACTCCGTCCATCATCCGTCACGCCGCATATCCTTCCCCGATCAACACCGTCACGCACCACCGCATGACAGGCAATCCGGGGCTCTCCGGCTATGGCACGCCTCTTGCTGAACATGAGGTGCGCAAGCATTGATAATCAGGAAGCACCCATTTTCAAGAGGAGAACAACATGAAACGCAACCAATCCGGCTTCACTTTAATCGAAATCGCCATCGTGCTGGTGATTATCGGCCTGCTGCTCGGCGGCGTGCTGAAAGGGCAGGAACTCATCAACAGCGCCAAGGTGAAGAACCTGGCCACCGACTTCAAGAACATCCCCGTGTTCATCTACGGCTACCAGGACAAGTTCCGCGCCCTGCCGGGTGATGACGCCGCCGCTGCCAGCCATGTGGTCGGCGCTACCGCCGCCACCACCCCGGCCGCGCCGGCAGGTCGCAGCAACGGTGTGATCGAAGGCTCTTGGAACAGCGCCACCACCACGGATGAATCCTATCTGTTCTGGCAGCATATCCGCCTCGCCGGCCTGGCACCCGGCTCCACCACCGTGGGCGCCGCCGACTATCTGCCCACCAATGCCACCGGTGGTGTCATCGGCATCCAGAGCGGCACCAGCGTAGCCGCCAACTCTCCAGTCAAGGACTCTGGCGGCAACGCGATCCGCGGTTCCTATGTAATCTGCTCCAGCGGCATCCTGGGCAAGTTCGTGAAGCAACTCGACCTGCAGATGGATGACGGCAACACCGCATCGGGCACCATGATGGCCACCCCGACCGTAGGTTACGCCATCGGTGCCAGCGCCACTGCAACTGCATCGATCAACGATGCCGACAGCTATGTCGTCTGCATGGGCGTCTAACTGACCGCACTGTATCACCTGCAAAGCCCGCTGCTCGCAGCGGGCTTTTTTCATGCCTGCCGAAGCAGGGTTGCGAGTCAAATGGTGGCCCACTGTAGCACTACCGTGCTACAGTGGGCGCGTTCCATTCAATACTTGGAGACAACCATGTCCACGACCACCATACGTTTGCCGGAGAACCTGAAAGCTCGCGTTGCAGCGGCGGCAAAACGTTCAGGCACAACAACTCACGGTTTCATTCTTGAAGCCATTGCGGAGAAGGCCGAGCAGGAGGATTTGCGTGCCGCTTTCGATGCAGAGGCCGAGGATCGTTATGCCCGTATCTCCGCCACCGGGAAAACGATTCCCTGGCAGGAAATGCGCGGCTATTTGGAAGAGCGCCTTGCTGGCAATCAGGCAAAACGACCGGCTGCCCGCAAGCTGGCACGCTGAAAATGACTCGCATTGAACTGGCGCCGGAGGTGGCGGATGATTTTGATCGCATCCTCGATCACCTTGATCAATATCAGGTCGAGAATCCGGCATTGCGCATTCGAGAAATCATCGAGGCGTTTAATGTGCTGAAGTACAGCCCCATGATCGGCCGCCCCTCAAATAACGATAAGCGAGAACTGGTGATCGGGCATCGCTCGCACGGTTATGTGGCGCTGTACCGTTACGTAATCGAAATCGACACCGTCTTTATCCTTGCCGTGCGCAGCCAGCAGGAGGCTGGCTATGCGGGACTTTAATCGTTTTAGGAACCTCTGATTAAGTCCCCGCAATCAAAGCCCATGGGGGCCGCGTAATCCCAACTATCCCTTGCGCAGCCGCTGCTCCGCCGCTTCCAGCGTGACCGGCTGGCCCAGCAGCATGAGCACGTCGCCCGCACGCAGCATCATGTCCGCCGCTGGCTGGCTGCCTTGCACGTTGTGGCGGCGCACCGCATTCACTTCGACGTTGAACTCGTCCAGTTTCATCTCGCCCAGTTTCCTGCCGACGGCAGCATCGCGCTCGTGCAGCATGACGCTGTGGAAACGCTGCATCTGGCTTTCGGTCTCATCGCCCACCGTGGGCGGCGTGGCGCGCAGGAAACCGCTGAACATGCTGTAGCGGCGGGCACGCGCTTCCTGCACGCGGCGCACCACGCGGTTGAGCGGCACGCCACACACGAGCAGCGCCTGCGAGGCCAGCATCACGCTGCCTTCCAGCACTTCGGCCACCACCTCGGCCGCGCCGGCCTGTTTGAGCGCGGCGACATTGCTGTCGTCGGCGGTGCGCACCACCACGGGCAGGTCGGGGCGGGCCTTCTGCACGTGGTGCAATATCTTCAGCGCGGAATGTTTGTCGTCGTAGGTGATGACCAGCGCCTTGGCGCGCGCCAGCCCGGCCGCCTGCAGCACCTCATGTTTCGCGGCATCGCCATAAACTACGCGCTCGCCCGCCGCCGCCGCTTCATGCACGCGGCGCGAATCGAGATCGAGCGCGATGAAGCCGACCTGCTCCTGTTTGAGGAACTGCGCCAGCGCCTGCCCGCTGCGGCCAAAGCCGCAGATGATGATGTGCTGGCTGGTCGCCATGCTGTGCACGGCGATCTGGTGCATCTGCATGGCGCGGTCCATCCATTCGTCGGGCGAGAGGCGGCGCACCAGCGCTTCGGCATGCTGGATGAGGAAGGGCGCGGCCAGCATGGAGAGCAGCATGGCGGCCAGCACGTTCTGCATCACGGCCTGCGGCAGCAGGTCCACGCTCCCGGCCAGCGTCAGCAGCACAAAACCGAATTCGCCCGCCTGCGCCAGGCCGATGCCGGTGCGCAATCCATTGCCCCAGCTGCCGGCAAAGGCGCGCACCAGCACGGCCACCACCAGCGCCTTGAACGGGATGAGAATGAGCAGCAATAACAGTATCCAGCCCCACCCGGCCAGGATGGCGTGCAGGTCGAGCATCATGCCGATGGTCACGAAGAACAGGCCGAGCAACACGTCGCGGAAGGGTTTGATGTCATCTTCCACCTGGTAGCGGTATTCGGTTTCGGAGATCAGCATGCCGGCAACGAACGCGCCCAGCGCCAGCGACAGACCGGACAGTTCAGTGAGCCAGGCCATGCCCAGCGTGAACAGCAGTACGTTGAGCATGAACAATTCGGAGGAGTTTTGCCGCGCCACCACATGGAACCAGGGGCGCAACAATTTCTGGCCGAACAGCAGCAGCGCCAGCAGCACGACGGCTGCCTTGACCAGCGCCAGCGCCAGGGTGCTGCCCAGCTCCGTGCCGCTTTCCGCCAGCGCAGGAATGAGAATGATGAGCGGCACCACGGCCAGATCCTGGAACAGCAACACGCCCATGATTTTCTGGCCGTGCGAGGTATTCAATTCGGCGCGCTCGACCAGCATCTTGCTGACGATGGCGGTGGAAGACATGGCGAGGATGCCGCCCAGCGCCAGCCCGGCGCGCCAATCCAGCGCGAAGAACAGCGACGAGAGCATCACCAGCAACATGGTGGCGACGACCTGCAGGGTGCCCAGCCCGAATACCAGGCGCTGCATGGCACGCAGCCGCGACAGGCTGAATTCCAGGCCGATGCTGAACATCAGGAACACCACGCCGAACTCGGCCAGATGCCGCGTTTCCGGCGCATCGGGTATCCAGCCCAGGGCGTGCGGCCCGATGAGGATGCCCACGATGAGGTAGCCCAGCATGGCCGGCAGGTGCAGGATGCGGCACAGTACCACCACGCCGACGGCGGCAGCCAGCAGAATCAGCAACAGTTGCAGCGAGTCGTTCATGTGCCCGATGATGCCTCATCTCGCGGCGCTTGCAAAATCGTTCGCGCGCAAATGGCCGCTGATATAATTCCGCGCCATGAACAAACCCTTGACCGCCGCCCCGCACGCGCTCGACCTCGCCCGCGAAGTCATCGCCATCGAAGCTGCCGCCGTGCAGGCCTTGGCCGGACGCATAGACGGACATTTCCTGAATGCCTTGAACCTCATCCTCGCCTGCCAGGGGCGGGTGATCGTGAGCGGCATGGGCAAGAGCGGGCACATCGCGCGCAAGATCGCCGCGACCCTTTCCAGCACCGGCACGCCCGCCTATTTCGTGCATCCCGGCGAAGCCAGCCACGGCGACCTCGGCATGGTCACGCGCGACGACATATTCATCGGCATCTCGTATTCGGGCGAGAGCGAGGAGTTGCTGACCATCGTGCCCGTCATCAAGCGCCAGGGCGCCAAGCTCATCACATTGACCGGCAATCCCGCTTCCAGCCTCGCGCAGGAGGCCGATGTCCATCTCAACGGCAAAGTGGAGAAGGAAGCCTGTCCGATGAATCTGGCGCCCACTGCCAGCACCACCGCCGCGTTGGCGCTGGGCGACGCGCTGGCAGTGGCCCTGCTCGATGCCAAGGGTTTCGGCAAGGAAGATTTCGCGCGTTCGCACCCCGGCGGTAGCCTCGGCCGCCGCCTGCTCACCCATGTGCGCGACATCATGCATACCAACGCCAGCATCCCCAGCGTGCGCGAGACCGCCATGCTGTCCGACGCGGTGCTGGAGATCTCGCGCAAGGGGCTGGGCATGACCGCCATCGTGGATGCGGCGCACCGGCTGCTGGGCATTTATACCGACGGCGACTTGCGCCGCACGCTGGAAAAGAAGCTGGATTTCAGCAGCACCCCGGTTAGCGCTGTGATGTCACTGAACCCCCGCAGCATAGGCCCGGACGCGCTGGCGGTGGAGGCGGTACAACTGATGGAGCAATACAACATCAACCAGTTGCTGGTGGTGGACGCCAGCCGCAAGGTGGTGGGCGCGCTCAACATGCATGATCTGCTCAAGGCCAAAGTCATCTAAACCATGCCGCTCGATTCCAAAATCAAACCGATCCGCCTGATCGCCTTCGATGTGGATGGCGTGCTCACCGACGGCGGCCTCTACCTGTCCGATTCCGGCGAGGAATTCAAACGCTTCAATTCCCTGGACGGGCACGGGCTGAAGATGCTCAAGGCCAGCGGCGTGGAACTGGCCATCATCACCGGGCGCAGGTCGCGCTGCGTCGAGCTGCGCGCGCAGAACCTCGGCATTACCCACTTGTGCCAGGGCATCGAGGACAAGCTGGCGGCGATGGGCGAACTGCTCGCCCGCTTGCAACTCGCGCCGGAAGAGGCCGCCTTCATGGGCGACGACGTGGTGGACCTGCCGGTGATGCGGCGCAGCGGCCTTGCGCTCAGCGTCCCGGCAGCCCCGCAACTGGTGCGCGACCATGCGCATTATGTGACGCAACGCGAAGCCGGGTTCGGGGCCGTGCGCGAAGCCTGTGAACTCATCATGGCCGCGCAGGGCACGCTGCCAACGCAGCTTGCGCGCTTCTTGGCATGATGGACAAGCGCCGCCTCGTCTCCCGACTGCGCGCATGGCTGCCGCTGCTGCCGCTGGTTCTGCTGCTGCTGGCCAGCTACTGGCTGTCCCTGCAGGTGCAGCCGCTGCCGCAGACCCGCAGCGAGCAGCGGCATGATCCCGACTTCATCATTGACCACCTCTCATCCACTACATTGAACGAACATGGCCAGCCGCGCTTCATCCTGGCAACGGAAAGGATGTGGCACTACCCGGATGACGACACCACCCACTTGCAGATACCGCAACTGTCCAGTTATTCCGCCGGTGCACCGCCCAGCCAGACCTCGGCGCAGACCGGCGTTCTGGGCAACCGCAACGAAGACCTGTACCTGTATGACGACGTCCAGATGGTGCGCCCTGCCGCAGACGGTTTCAGAGAGCGGCGCTTCCACACCGATTACCTGCATGTATCCACCGAACAGGGGCAGGCCGAAACGGACAGGCCGGTATGGATGAGCGACGGCAGGAACACCCTGAGCGCGGTCGGCCTGGAGCTGGACAATGAGAAACGCACCATCAAGCTGCTATCGAAAGTCAGGGCGAGCCATGAACCGTTGCGTAAATAAATTGCTACCGGCCTGTGTGCTGATGCTGCTGGCGGCGGGCGCCGCGCAGGCGGAACGCGCCGACCGCGACAAGCCCATGCATCTGGAGGCCGACCGCGTGGTGGTGGATGAGGCCCGGCAGGTGAACCGCTTTGAAGGACATGTGCGCCTCATGCAGGGCACTCTGCTGATCCAGGCTGAGCGCATCTTGGTCAGCGAAGATGCCCAGGGTTTCCAGCACCTGACCGCCACCGGTTCACCTGCTTCGTTCCGCCAGCGTTATGAAGGCGCGGATGATTACGCCGAAGGCTATGGCGAACGCATCGAATACGACACGCGCGCCGAAACGGTGGATTTTTTTGAACAGGCACGCGTCAAGCGCGGCCAGAATGAGGTGTCCGGTGCGCACATCACCTACAGCACCAAGACCGAGGTGTTCGAAGTGCGCGGCAGCCCCGCCGCTGCCGGTGCTGTTCCCGGGGCGGATGGCCGCGTGCATGCGGTGATACAGCCCAAGAGCGCCTCCGGCGGCACCGCCAAGCCGGAACGGCTGATCATCCAGCCCAGTCCCCTGTTGTCCGACCCCAGGCAGCGATGAGCCATGAGTGAACTGCGCACCACCTCGCTGAAGAAACGCTATCGCGCCCGCACCGTAGTGCAGGATGTCTCGTTGCGCGTGAACAGCGGCGAAGTGGTGGGCCTGCTCGGCCCCAACGGCGCGGGCAAGACCACCAGTTTCTACATGATCGTCGGACTGGTGGCCTCGGACGGCGGCGAGATCAGCATAGACGGAGAGAACATCACCCATCTGCCCATCCACCGCCGCGCACGGCTGGGACTGGCCTATCTGCCGCAGGAGGCGTCCATCTTCCGGCGCATGACGGTGCGCCAGAACATCGAGGCCGTGCTGGAACTGCACGGATACGCGCCGGAGGAGCAGGCTGAGCGCCTGGAGAGTTTGCTGAACGATCTGCACATCACCCATATCCGCGATCATTCGGCCATCAGCCTGTCCGGGGGCGAGCGCCGCCGCGTGGAAATCGCGCGCGCGCTGGCCACCGATCCGCGCTTCATCCTGCTCGACGAACCGTTCGCGGGCGTGGACCCCATCGCCGTGCTGGACATCCAGAAGATCATCCGTTTCCTCAAGGAACGCGGCATCGGCGTGCTCATCACCGACCACAATGTGCGCGAGACGCTGGGCATCTGCGACCGTGCCTACATCATCAATGCCGGGGCGGTGATGGCCGAAGGCAAGCCCGAAGAAATCATCTATAATGAAGGCGTGAGGAAGGTGTATCTGGGCGAGCACTTCAAGTTATAAGATGGCGCAACCCGGCACCAAACACCCGTAATGAAACCCGCTCTCCAACTCAGGCAATCCCAGCAACTGCAACTTTCCCCGCAGTTGCAGCAGGCCATCAAGCTGTTGCAGCTTTCCACCTTGGAGGTCAACCAGGAAACTGCGCGCCTGCTGGACGAGAACCCTTTCCTGGAACGGGCC
Source organism: Gallionellaceae bacterium (assembly GCA_037446515.1). Lineage (GTDB taxonomy): Bacteria > Pseudomonadota > Gammaproteobacteria > Burkholderiales > Gallionellaceae > Sideroxyarcus. The sequence continues at coordinate 8,499 of JBBIIN010000036.1, read as the reverse complement.
GACGACTATGCCGCAGCCGATTATGGCGTTGTCGGCGAGACAGCTGTCGCCCCGGACGAGGCTACGCGCGAACCCCCCGATGTAGCCGCCGACTGGCCAGAACCTTCTTTCGCGGCAGCCTCGCGCGATGACGACGACGATTACGCGGAAGTCATGGCCGAAAAGCCCAGCCTGCGCGAGCATCTGCTGTGGCAGCTGAACATCAGCACACTAGGCGCGCGCGACAAGAAGATTGTGAGCCTGCTGATTGACGCGCTGGACGAGTACGCCTACCTGTCGCAGCCGCTGCAAGAGATCGCCGATCTGCTGCCGCCCGAGCTGGACATCACCCTGGACGATCTGGAGACGGCGCTGGTGCAGTTGCAACATCTGGATGAGCCGGGCATAGGCGCGCGCCATCTGGGCGAGCGCCTTGCGTTGCAACTGCGCGCCCTGCCCGAAGACCTCCCGGGCCGCGATGCTGCCCTGACCATCGTGTCGCAGCATCTGGAGCTGCTCGCTGCGCGCGATTTCAACAAGTTGAAGAAGCTGTTGCGCTGTGACGACGACATGCTGCGTTGCGCGCAAGACCTGATCGTGCACCTGCAGCCCAGGCCGGGGCTGGCCCACGAGCAGCGCGCCGCCGACTATGTGGTGCCGGATGTGCTGGTGGAAAAACAAGGCGGCATCTGGATCGCGAGCCTCAACCCAGAGGCGATGCCCAGACTGCGCGTCAACCAGGTGTACGCCAACATCCTGCATCAGCGCGGCAGCGGCAATCCGCAGGGCATGGCCACGCAATTGCAGGAAGCGCGCTGGTTCATCAAGAACCTGAAACAGCGCTTCGACACCATCCTGCGCGTGGCGCAAGCCATCGTCGAACGCCAGCGCCAGTTCTTTCAGCACGGCGAGATCGCCATGCGCCCGCTGGTGCTGCGCGAGATCGCAGAACAGCTCGACCTGCACGAATCCACCATTTCGCGCGTTACCACGCAGAAGTTCATGCATACACCGCGCGGCATCTACGAATTCAAGTATTTTTTCGGCAGCGGACTGGCCACGGAGGCGGGCGGCGCCTGCTCCTCCACGGCCATCCGCGCCCTCATCAAGCAAATGGTCGGGGAGGAGGACGCAAAACAGCCCCTCACCGACAGCCGCATGTCCGAAATCCTGGCACGGCAGGGCATACTCGTCGCCCGCCGTACCGTGGCAAAATACCGGGAAAGCATGAACATCCTCCCGGTCAATCTTCGTAAATCACTCTAACCATAAAGGAGCAGGCTATGAACCTCAACCTCACAGGACGCCACCTCGAAATCACCCCGGCCATCCGTGATTATGTGCAGGGCAAGCTGGGCAAGGTCAAACGCCATTTCGACCATGTGATCGATATCAACGTAATCCTGTCGGTGGACAAGCTGGTGCAGAAAGCCGAAGCCAGCGTGCATCTTTCCGGCAAGGCAATCCATGCCGAGACCCAGGATGCCAACCTGTATGCGGCGATTGACGCACTGATCGATTCGCTGGATCGCCAGGTGCTGAAACACAAGGAAAAATTCGCAGCGCGCCGCCACGAAGAATCGGGCAAACATCGCGCGGCTGAATGATGCCAAGGGGCGGCCATTGCTGGCCGCCCCAGTTATTTTCGACAGGTCGCTATGAGCCAGATCAGCAAGATACTTCTTCCCGGCCATGTGCTGCTGGACACCGAGTCCACCAGCAAAAAACGCGTGTTTGAGCGCGTGGGTCTGTTGTTCGAGAATACCTTGGGTATTGCGCGCAGCCAGGTGTTCGACAGCCTGTTCGCGCGCGAGCGGCTGGGCTCCACCGGACTCGGCCAGGGCGTCGCCATCCCGCACGGGCGTGTGAAAGGCCTGCGCGACGCGGCAGCCGCCTTCGTCAAGATGCAGAACCCCATCCCTTTCGACGCGCCGGATGGCCTACCGGTAAATTTCATCTTCGTGCTGCTGGTACCGGAGCGCGCCACCGACATGCATCTGCAATTGCTGGGCGAACTGGCGCAGATGTTCAGCGACAAGGCGTTCCGCGAAAGCCTGCAAAACACCGACGATCCAGCCGCGCTTCACCGGCTGTTCGATGACTGGCAAGCCTGATCGCCCATGTCCCGCGTCAATATCCGCCAGCTCTTCAGCGACAAACAGGAGCGTCTTGCGCTGACTTGGATAGGCGGCGCGGAGGGCGCGGATCGAGTGCTGGAAAGCGAGGCGGTGAATGCCTCCAACCGCGGCCTGATCGGCCACATGAACCTGATTCACCCGAACTGGGTGCAGGTGCTGAGCAGCACCGAACTCGATTACCTGCACGGATTGTCGCCGGTCGAACTGGCGGCGTCCCTGCACACTCTGGAACAAGGCCATCCGCTGTGCCTGATCGTGGCGGGCGACACCGAGATACCAAAAGGCCTGCTGGATTTCGCCAACCGCACCCACACCCCGCTGTTCCGCTCGCCGATGGGCAGCGTGCAACTGATGTGGATGATCCGCCATTACATCGTCAAGGCGCTGGCCGATTCCACCACGCGCCACGGCGTGTTTCTCGACGTGCTCGGCGTCGGTGTGATGATCACCGGCGACAGCGGCGTGGGCAAGAGCGAACTGGCGCTGGAACTCATCACGCGCGGTAGCGGCCTGGTCGCGGACGACGTCACCGAGCTGTACCACATCTCGCCGGAAACGCTGGAAGGGCGCTGCCCCGAGCTGTTGCGCGACTTCCTTGAAGTGCGCGGCCTCGGCATGCTGAACATCCGCACCATGTTTGGCGAAACCTCCGTGCGCCGCAAGAAGAGCCTCAAGCTCATCGTGCATCTGTACCGCCCGCCGCACGATGACCTGTCCAGGCTGGAACGCCTGCCGGCCGCCGGTGCGGAAGAGATCTTGGGCGTGAAAATCAGCAAGGTGGAAGTGCCCGTCATGGCGGGACGCAACCTCGCGGTGCTGGTGGAAGCTGCAGCGCGCAATTTCGTGCTGCAGCAGCGCGGCATCGACACCATGCAGGAATTCATACTGCGCCACGAGCGGCAGATGCAGGATCAATAGCGATGCAATTGTTCCTCATCAGTGGGCTGTCCGGCTCCGGCAAGAGTGTGGCGCTAAAGACGCTGGAGGATGCCGGCTTCTATTGCGTGGACAATCTGCCTGCGGAACTGCTGCCCGTGCTGACTGACAACCTGCGGCAGTCCGGTTACCAGCGCATTGCCGTCAGCATAGACGTGCGCAGCGGTGCCAGCGTCAAACAATTGCCGCAGCATATCGCCGCCATGAAGACACAGGGGCTCGATGTGCACCTGTTGTTCCTCGATGCGCAAAGCGACACGCTGGTGAAGCGCTTCTCCGAGACGCGGCGCATGCACCCGCTCAATGATGGCGCGCGCACCCTGCCCGAATGCGTGGCGCACGAGCGCGAGCTGCTGGCCGAGATCAGCGGCATCGGCCATCACATGGACACCACCGAGCTGGGGGCCAACGCGCTGCGTGCCTGGGTGAAAGAGTTCATCCGCCTCGACCGCGCGCGCCTCACCCTGTTGTTCGAGTCGTTCGGTTTCAAGCACGGCATCCCGCTGGATGCGGATCTGGTGTTCGACGTGCGCTGCCTGCCCAACCCGCACTACGACCCCGTGCTGCGCCCGCTTACCGGACGCAACGCGCCGGTCATCGAATTCCTGCAGCGCACGCCGATGGCACAACACATGTTTGAGGACATCCGCGATTTCCTCGGGCGCTGGCTGCCCAGCTACATCGCGGACAACCGCAGCTACCTGACCGTCGCCATCGGCTGCACCGGCGGCCAGCACCGTTCGGTGTACTTCGCGGAACGGTTGGCGCAGCATTTTCAATCTCAGCAACAAGTGTTGGTGCGGCATCGTGAACTCGCATGATTCCCTGCGTGCGCCCGCCCTCCCCCACCTCAAACCCGGTGATTGGCTGACGCTGTCGCTCGGCGTCGCTTGCGTCATCTTGCTCACGTTCAAGCTCTGGAACGGCGCGCTGGCCGACACCGTCCTCATCCGCAGCAGCGGCAAGATATTTCGCGAAGCCCCCTTGTCGCGTGACCAGCAGATCGCCGTGCCCGGCCCGCTCGGCACCAGCATCGTCACCATCGAAAAACGCCGTGTGCGCATCAGCAGCGACCCCAGTCCGCGCCAGTACTGCGTGCGCCAAGGCTGGCTGCAACAGACCGGGCAGGTCGCTGTATGCCTGCCGAATGAAATCAGCGTGGAGCTGACCGGTGGAGACAAGAAGTACGACAGTCTGAACTATTGAATACGGATATGACCGCGCACAGCATCCGCCTCGATACCACACCGGCAGACCATCACATCGCCAGGATGGCGGCGGTGGCGCTCGGTCTCACCGTGCTGGAGAACGCCATCCCCACGCCGCTGCCAGGCGTCAAACCCGGATTGGCCAACATCGTCACCCTCATCGTGCTGGCACGCTATGGCTGGCGTGCGGCGGCCTGGATGTCGCTGCTGCGCGTGGTGGCAGGTAGCCTGCTATTCGGCAACTTCCTCGCGCCGGGATTCTTCCTGAGTTTGAGCGGCGCAGTATGCAGCCTCGCCGTGCTGGCGCTCTCCATGCACCTGCCGCAACGTTTCTTCGGTGCGGTCACGCACAGCATCCTCGCCGCCTTCGCCCACATCGCCGGGCAGATGCTGGTCGTGTACTTGTGGCTGATCCCGCACAGCGGCATTGCCTACCTCATTCCCATCTTCGCCACCGCTGCTTTGGTGTTTGGCACGGTGAACGGTTTGATCGCTGCGCGATTCATGGATAATGGCGACATACCCGATCCGAAACCGCAACCATGAAAACGATAACCTTAGCGCTCACTGGCGCCTCCGGCCTGCCCTACGGCATGCGCCTGCTCGAATGCCTGCTGCAAGGCGGCCAGCGTGTGCACCTCGTCTATTCACAAGCCGCGCAGATCGTCGCCAAACAAGAGATGGATTTCATCCTGTCCTCCCGCCCGCAGGATGCCGAGCAGATGCTGAAGGAACGGCTGGGCGCATTCAGCGGCAAGCTGAAAGTGTTCGGTCTGCAGGACTGGTATGCGCCGATGGCTTCCGGCTCCAACCCCGGTGACGCGATGGTGGTGTGCCCTTGCACCATGGGCACGCTTGGTAAGATCGCGGGCGGGATCAGCGATGACCTGATCTGCCGTGCCGCCGATGTGATGCTGAAGGAAAAACGCACGCTGATTCTCGTCCCGCGCGAGATGCCCTTCTCGGCGATCCATCTGGAGAACATGCTCAAGCTGTCGCAGGCCGGCACAGTCATCATGCCTCCGAATCCCGGCTTCTATCACCATCCGCAGAGCGTGCAGGATCTGGTGGATTTTGTTGTTGCGCGGATATTGGATCACCTTGGGGTGGAGCAGACGTTGATGATGAAGTGGGGAGGTTGATCATGCCCCAATACCAGGGAAGCTGTCATTGCGGCAACATCCGGTTCTCTTTTAGCGGCCCCGCCATCACCAAAGGCCTGCGCTGCAACTGCTCTATCTGCCGCCGCAAGGGGGCTTTGATGACCGATTTCGTGCTGTCCCCGGACGAGATCCAGATCACGGTCGCCCACGATTCCCTGGCGACCTATACCTTTGGCAATGGCACGGCCAAGCATCACTTCTGCCGGGTCTGCGGCATCTACCCGTTCCACCAGACCTTCCGCAAACCGGGACACTACCGCGTCAACATCGGCTGTATTGACGGAGTGGATGCGTTCTCCTTGCCATTCGACATATTCGATGGCGCATCGATTTAACCACCAACAACTATAGTCCCAGCAACAGCTTCCTCACTGGCGTCGGTATCGCTGCGCCCAGCGCTTCTCCCACTCCCAGCCACACCTGCCCTGCCTGTTCGACACGCAAAGATTTGTGCGCAAGTTGTATCTGCATCGGCGAGATGTGCAACTTGAAATGCGTGAATGTATGCGTGAACGATTGCAGCTTCTCACCGCTGCGCACTTCCATGCCGCTCTGTATGAACCAGCGTTGAGCTGCCGCCTCATCCTCGAATTGCGGCAAGCTCCATAGCCCGCCCCAGATACCGCTGCTGGGGCGTTTCTCCAGCAGGATGTCGTTGCCATACATGAGCAGCAAAAACACGGCATACCGTTCCGGCACGGCTTTCTTCGGCCTTGGTGTCGGCAACTCTGAGACTCGATCTGTCTGCACGGCAACACAGTCTTGCTGCACGGGGCAGGCGGCGCAGCGCGGTCTGCTGCGCACGCAGACTGTGGCGCCCATGTCCATCAATGCCTGGGTGTAGGTGGCGATATCGTGTTGCGGCAACAATGCTTCGGCCTGCTGCCACAACTTCTCTTCCACCTTCTTCTCGCCCGCCCAACCTGCGATGCCGCAATAGCGTGCCAGCACGCGCTTGACGTTGCCATCGAGTATGGCGCGATGTTCGTGATAGGCCAGCGCGCAGATGGCAGCCGCAGTGGAACGTCCGATGCCGGGGAGTTCGACGATGTCTTCGAACTGGTGCGGGAATTGGCCGTTGAATCTTTCGGCGATGATGCGCGCGGCCTTGTGCAGGTTGCGGCCGCGCGCGTAGTAGCCGAGGCCGCTCCAGTGCGCAAGCACATCATCCTCGCTCGCATCCGCAAGTTTTTGCTCGGTGGGAAAGGAAGCGATGAAGCGCAAGTAGTAGGGAATCACCGTCGCCACCTGCGTCTGTTGCAACATGATCTCGGACAACCACACGCGATAGGCATCCACATCCTGCCAGGGCAGGTCGTGACGGCCATGCGTGCGTTGCCAGGCAATGAGGCGGTGCGCGAAGGACTGCATGAGGGACAATCGCCCAGCAAGCGGATCAGCGGAACAATCCTTTCAGGCCTTGTTTCAGTTGTTCTTGCGCTTTGGCCTTGGCTTCATCCTTGGCCTTTTGTGCGGCGGCCTGCGCTTGTTGTTTGACGGCAGCCGCTTTCTGCTTGGCCGCATCGGACACCATGGAGCCAAATTCCAACTTCCATTGCAGCGCCGTGAATGGGCCGCTCAAGCGCACGGGCACGGTGACCCCGCCGACACTGTCCTTGCCACCCTGGCCCTCCAGTGTTCCGGCAAGCGTCGCCTTCACCAGATAATCAAGACTGTCGGCACCCAGGTTGATGTCGCCCTTGCCGCCCACGCGGATGAAGGGCGATTTGAGCGCAAGGTCTTCGTTATGCGCAACACCGTTGCTGATCTTGAAGCTGGCTTTCATTTCGCTGAAATCGGTTTTTTCTTCCTTGTTGGCAGCCTGCGCCTTGTCGCCGCCGCCTTTGCCGAATTCGCGCACGCTCTTCGCCAGGTTGATGCCCTTTACTGCGCCGTCGGCCAAGACCACCGACAGGTTGCCGTTCAGATTCCTCTTCAGCAGGCTGACCAGGTTGCCCTGCGTGCTCACGTTCAGCGCGACATTGCCCTTACCATTCAGGAAATCCATGTGCGCTGCGTCGTTCAGCAAGGGGCCGATCTCCACGCCGCTGAGCTTGGCGTTGACGCTGAATTGCGGCTGCGCATTGGATGCGTTCAACGCGATGTCGCTCGCCAGGCTGCCCTGGTACAAATTGGCCGTGAACGGGGCGACCTTCACCACGCCGCCTTTCGCTTTCACATCGACCCGCAACTGGCTGACTTTGACATTGGCGGCCTTCAACGCCCCGATGCGCACGCTGCCTTCGATATTCAGAGGCTTCAATGCGGAAAGATCGAACGGCTGTTCTGGCACCGGCACAGCCTTTTCCTTGGCAGTCGCATCGGCAGGCGCTTTGGGTATGAACAGGTCAGCATCGAATTGGTCGAGTTCCAGATCGTAACGGATCGCCGGTGCAGCGAAGTTGTTCACCGCCGCCTTGGCCTTGACCTGGCTTTGCAACAGCCCGCCGGCAAGATTGGCCTGTATGCTCTGCCGCCCTATGTCTGCCTGCACGCTGCCTTTCAGTTCGCTGCTGATGCTTTTGCCCGGCAGTTTGTCGCCGCTGGCGTTCAGCGCAATCACCAGATCAGAGAGATTGAATTGCCTCGTCTTCAGGTTGCCCGTCAGCGGGGTGCTCAATTTCAATTTGAAGGACTGTTCCGGCTGTTGCACATCCACATTCAGCGCAAGCCCATTCAATCTGAATTTTTCGGCATCGCCCGTCAGTTCCGGCATGGCCAGCACAACCGCCACCTTGCCGAAGGCCGCATCCAGATTGGCATTCAAGGCGATACCCTGTCCTGTGATCCGCTCCTGGTTCAAAGACAATTGCGGAATGTCCAGCCTGGCCTCGAACTTGTTCGCGACTGCGCTGCCGCTGGCCTGCAGGTTGAGCTCACCCAACTGGAAAAACCGCTTGTCCAGATCGAAAGTCAGCGCTGTCCTGAGCTTGGCCTGCACGTCGAGTTTGGGCTGATTCGCCAGGATGTGCGCCGCCAGATCTATCCTGCCCTTCACACCATTGGTGATGCGTCCCGTCGTCAGGTTCAAATCCTTCACGGCATATTGCGCCCCGCTCGCCTCATCGCTGTAAG
>JBBIIN010000035.1:0-17932 GCA_037446515.1 Gallionellaceae bacterium | reverse complement strand
CGAGGAGACGCATCCGCGATTGGATCCGACCGGAGCTGGGCGCAGCGAAGTTGGCGTCCTCGACAGGAATCGAACCTGTAATTGACCCTTAGGAGGGGCCGGTTATATCCATTTAACTACGAGGACGAAGGCCGCGATGCGTTGCGCATTCTAACGTAAAATGCCGCACCCGCTGTTCCGAGCAAGGATGTCCCCGAATGAAATGGTTGATGTTATCCGGCCTGGTTGCCGCCCTGCTGCTGGCAGGCTGGCGCATGGCTCATGCGGGCGAACTGCCCAATACAGGCGAGGCTGCGCCCGATTTCGATCTGCCCGACCAGGAGGGCAAACCGCACCAGTTGCATGACTATGCGGGGCGCTGGCTGGTGCTGTATTTTTATCCCAAGGACGATACTCCGGGCTGCACGCAGGAGGCGTGCGCTTTCCGCGACGACCTGCACAAGCTAACGGCCCTGGGCGCGCAGGTGGTGGGCATCAGTGTGGACGACAGCAGCAGCCATGCCGAGTTCGCGCGCAAGTATCATCTGCCGTTCCCGCTGCTGGCGGACAGCAAGGCCGAAGTGGCGGTGCGTTATGGCGCGCTGATGAATCTGGGGCTGTTCAAGATCGCCAAACGCTACACCTTCCTGATCGATCCGCAAAGCAAGGTCGCCAAGGTGTATGAGAAGGTGGAGACCTCGAGACATTCGCAACAGATCATCGCTGATCTAAAACAATTACTGGCAGGAGCAAAACAATGAATCTACATCGATTGAATCTGTTCATGGCCTGGCTGCTCATCCCGCTGACCTTCGTGCTGGGCTGGGTGGCCTTCATCGGGCGCATGCTGCTGGAGGTGCTGGGTGCGAGCACGCCGGAAGGCAGCGTGCCGGGCATTGTCGTCGGCCTGCTGCTGGCGTTCGCCGCCGTGTTCACCATCCAGCATGTGCGCGGCGCGCTGTGGCCGCAGGGCGACCCGGCGGGGACCGGCTATAGTCTGGGCCAGCGCCTGGTGCTGGTGGCGAATGCGCTGGCGCTCTTCATTCTGCTGTTTCGCCTGGCCGGCCCCCTGGTCACGCATCACGATGCCTGGCTGGTGCTGGACAGGTTCACCGATGCCTTTGGCTACTGGGTGATGGGTATGTGGGCGATTGGCTTTTCCTTCCTGTACCAATCTGCACTCACCGCCAAGGCGAAGGCCTGATGCCGTATCTCACGCTGGATCAGGCTTGCCTGGCGTTCGGCCATGTGGCTTTGCTCGATCATGTGGACTTCCAGCTCGACGAGGGGGAGCGCGTCGGCCTGATCGGTCGCAACGGTGGCGGCAAGTCCAGCCTGCTGCGCGTGCTGGCCGGCCAGGAAAAACTGGAAGACGGCACGCTGTGGCGGCAGCCCGGCGCACGCATCTGCTACGTGAGCCAGGAGCCGCCGCTGGATGCGGACGCCACGGTGTTTGGTGCGGTGGCCGCCGGGCTGGGCGAATTGCAGCAGATCATCAAGGATTACCACCGCCTGTCGCATCAACTGGCCGAGCCGGATGCCGACCACGAGGCGCTGCTGGATCAGATGCAGCATCTGCAAACGCAAGTGGAAGCGCAGGACGGCTGGGCGGTGCAGGCGCGCATTGAGACGGTGATCGGCAAACTGGGGCTGGACGCGGAGGCCGTCATCGGCTCGCTCTCCGGCGGCGTGCGCAAACGCGTGGCCTTGGCGCAGGCGCTGGTGGCCGAACCCGAGGTGCTCATTCTTGATGAACCCACCAACCATCTGGATTTCGCTTCCATCGAATGGCTGGAAGGCCTGCTCAACGAATTCCGCGGCAGCGTGCTGCTGGTCACGCATGACCGCACGTTTCTCGACAACGTGGTCACGCGCATCGTCGAACTGGACCGCGGCAAGCTCAACCCCTTCCCTGGCAACTTCTCCGCTTACCAGCGTATCAAGGAGCGCATGCTGGCCGATGAGGCGGTGGTGAACGCCAAGTTCGACAAGGTGCTGGCACAGGAAGAGGTTTGGATACGCCAGGGCGTGAAGGCGCGCCGCACCCGCAACGAAGGCAGGGTGTTGCGTCTGGAAAAGTTGCGTTTGGAACGTGCGGCGCGGCGCGAGAAGGTGGGGCGTGTCGAAATGAACCTAGACAGCGGCGACCGTTCCGGCAAGCTGGTGGCGGAACTGACGCATGTGAACAAATCATTCGGCGACAAGCCGGTCATCCGCGATTTTTCCGCGCGCATCCAGCGCGGCGACAAGATCGGCCTGCTCGGCCCCAACGGCGCGGGCAAGAGCACCCTGCTCAAGATCATTCTGGGCGAGATGAAACCGGACAGCGGCGACGTGAAGCTGGGGACGAAATTGAGCGTGGCCTACTTCGACCAGTTGCGCGCGCAACTCGACGACAACGCCACGCTGGCCGACACCATTAGCCAGGGCTCGGACTACATCGAGATCGGCGGCGTGAAGAAGCATGTCATCTCCTATCTGGGCGATTTCCTGTTCGCACCGGAACGCGCGCGTTCGCCAGTGAAGAGCTGCTCCGGCGGCGAGCGCAACCGCCTGCTGCTGGCGCGCTTGTTCACGCGCCCGGCCAACGTGCTGGTGCTGGACGAGCCGACCAACGACCTCGACATCGAGACGCTGGAGCTGCTGGAAGAGATGCTGGCCAACTACGACGGCACGCTGTTCCTGGTCAGCCACGACCGCGCTTTCCTCGACAACGTGGTGACGCAGGTGATCGCCTTCGAGGGCGATGGCAGGTTGATGGAGTACGTCGGCGGTTATGAGGACTGGGTGCGGGTGAAGCAGTTCGAGCGGACGCAGAAGGTTGCTGTTGCCGTGGCGGCGAAGCCTGTGCCCAAGGCAGAGCCAGCCAAAACCAAGGCCAACAAGCTCAGCTTCAAGGAGCAGAAGGAGCTGGACGAGCTGCCGCAGCGCATTGAGGCGCTGGAGCGCGAGCAGGAGGAGATTACCGCCGCGCTTGCTTCTGGTACGCTATACCGCGAGAAACCGGTGCATGCGCGGCAGTTGCAGCAGCGCGCCGCCGAGATCGAGGAGTCCTTGCTGCAACTGATGACGCGCTGGGAGGCGTTGGAGAGCCGCTGAGGGAGGGCGCATGAAGCTCAAAAAATCTATGATGTTGGCTGCCGCCGGCGCGTTGTTGCTGCCCGCTTGCACCACGCAGCAGATGATCCAGGTGGCCACAGCCAAGAGCCCGGAGCAGGCGCTGAAGGGCATGGCGCAACGCCGCGTCAACGCCTACAAATACAACCCCGAGCTCATCCTGTCCGACCTGCGGAAGGTCAAGGCCGAGTACGACCGGCTGATCGGCAAGGTGCAGCAGGAGAGTGGCGCGAAATGGGGCAAGCGCGAATCAAGGACACTGCCCAGCCGTACGCGCTACGTGAAATACACCGAAGACTACAAAAACCGCGTGGTGGTGGACTACGACGCGGGCACCATCCTGATCGAACATCTGGACGAGCCGCAGGCCACGGAGAAATTGCGCAATGCGGCGGTGGTGGCGCTGCTCACCCCGGACGACCCAGGGGCGGTAGATCTGTTCTCCGCCAAGGAGGTGGAGCTGACTGGCAAGCCTTATCTGGAAGAGCTGGTGGTGGACCAGAACGGCGCCGTGCTCAAGTCGCGCGAGGATGTGCAGCGCTATGCTGATTATCTGGTGGCGCAGCAGTTGCAGCGGCGCAGCATCGATGCCGACGGCGTCAGCAAGAACGTGCTCTATGTGCAGATGAGCATGGTCAATGCGCACATGGACAAGCGCGCGCTGCAATATGCCGCCGCCGTGCGCAAGCAGTCCGAGGCGACACAGGTCAGCCGCAGCCTGATCTATGCCATCATCAAAATCGAGAGTTCGTTCAATCCCTATGCGGTCTCCAGCGTGCCGGCCTACGGCATGATGCAGCTGGTGCCGTCCAGCGGCGGGCGCGAGGCCTACCGCAAGGCCAAGGGCGAGGACATGATGCCGAGCAAGGAATACCTGTTCGACGCGGACAACAACATCGAACTCGGTGCGACCTACCTGGGCGTGCTGCTCAACGACAGCCCGCTGCGCGAGATACGCAATCCGGTGTCGCGCGAGTACTGTGCCATCGCCGCCTACAACACCGGCCCCGGCAACGTGTTCCGTGCGTTCAGCAAACTCAGCGGCAGGGCGCGCCAGCAGGACGCGCTGGACAACATCAACGCGATGAAGCCGGACGAGGTGTATGACACCTTGCGCAGCAGGCTGCCCTACGAAGAGACGCGCGGCTATATTGTGAACGCGGTGGCGGCGAAGAAGCGCTACGCGGCGATGTGAGGGGAAGGCTTGCGGAACGCTGCAAACAGGCATAACGTTCAAAAAACGTCTGATTAAGTTCTACATGGCGGACTTAATCAGAGGTTCCTTGATCATTACCAAGCAGAGGGAGGTTAATCATGGCGAAAAAACAGATACCGTCAGCCGAAAAGGTTGCCTGTGAGGTGTGTTTGAAAGAAGTCCCGCTTTCCGAAGCCAAACAATTCGAAGCGGAAGATTATGTGGCGCATTTTTGCGGGCTGGATTGTTATGCCAAATGGAAGCAACGCAGTGACAAGCAAGAGCGGAAAGGACCGCGAAAATAATCATCGCTGCGCAGGCCGGGCAAGCAGCCCCAGTGCAGCGATGACGCAGAACGCCGCGCCTGCATAGAAGGTGAACGCGGCCCCCAGTTTATCCCACAGCAAGCCCGCCAACACACTGGCAACCAGCATTGCCAGTCCGCTCATCAGGTTGAAGAAGCCGTAGGCCGTACCGCGCAGGTCAGCTGGGGTCGCGTCGGCCACCATGCGCGCCAGCAGCCCCTGCGTGATCCCCAGATGCACACCCCACAGCGCCACGCCGGACAGCACCGTCGTCCAGTGGTCGTCGGTCGCCAGCACCAGATCGGCTGCAATCAAGACGGTCAATCCGAGTGCCAACAATTTTGTGTGACTCATGCGGTCGGACAGTGTGCCGAAGGGATAGGCGGTGGCGGCGTAGATGATGTTCATCGCCACCATCACCAGTGGCACCAGCGCCACTGGCACGCCGCCCTGTGCCGCGCGCAGCACCAGGAAGGCCTCGCTGAAGCGCGCCAGCGTGAACACCGCGCCTATACCGGCCAGCCACCAATAAGCCTTGCCCAACCGCCTTAGGTTCTTGCGGCTGATGGGATTGACCGGCTGGCGTGCTTCTGCAGCCTTCGGCTCATATACACCGAACAGCAGCAGCGTCACCGCCAGCAGTCCGGGGATCACCGCCACCCAAAACACGGCACGGAAATCGTTCGCCCACAGCAACATCAGCCCTGCGCCCAGCAGCGGACCGAGGAAGGCGCCCACGGTGTCCAGCGATTGGCGCAGGCCGAACGCCGCGCCGCGTATCTCGGGCGGCGCGATGTCGGCGAGCAGTGCGTCGCGCGGCGCACCGCGTATGCCCTTGCCCACCCGATCCAGAAAACGCGCCGTCAGCACCATGCCGATGTCCGAGGCCAGCGCGAACATCGGCTTGGTCAACGCGCCCAGCGCATAACCGCATACGGCCAGCCCCTTGCGCTTGCCCAGGTAGTCGCTCAATGCGCCGGAGAACACCTTCACCAGCAGCGCGGTGGCTTCGGCAATGCCTTCGATCATGCCGACCGTCAGCGCACTCGCCCCCAGTACGCCGACCATGAACAGCGGCAACAGGCTGTGGATCATCTCCGACGACACATCCATCAGCAGGCTGACGAAGCCAAGCACCCAAACGCTGCGCGGCATGTTCATGCCGCGCCTGCGCAGGGAGAGGAACCGATTTGTTTCTTCATCACTGGCACCTTGCGTAAAATCGCCGTCGCACTATACCGTTGCCAGTCATGGCCCGCCATCATCCTGCACGGGTTTGGGCAAGGGTGCTTTCCCTGCTGTCCTGACTTATACTACCAGCCATCCGGAGCCTGAAGGCTCCTCCAACAACAAAAACATGCCCGTCCGGGGAGGAAAATGAAATACCCGCACGAACGCCATGCCAGCGCGGAAATCTCGCGTCTTGTCCTGCAGAGGATGGCCGCGCATGCCGCCGCCTTCACGCCGCCCAATTTCGCTGTCTGGTATGAATATCTGTCCGGCGTTAATCCGGAATTGACGCGTGCGCTGGACAAGCTGCTGGAAACGCATCCGAAACTGGACGACGCGCAGATCGAAAAGCTCTATAACGATTACGTGTCGGAATGCGGCGGGCGCATCCACCTGGTGCTGCGCGAAGGGTTGCAGCGCCTGCTGGCGGAGATCAATCGCATCACCCAGGAGGCGGAGGCGGAGACCGAGACCTACGGCAACCGGCTCGAAACCTATCAAATCCGCCTGCAAGGCGATCTCAGCGCCGACGAGCTTTCCCATCTGGTGCAGGGGCTGACCGAAGACACCCGGCGCATGCATGCCTCGGTGCAGCATCTCAGCACCGACCTCAAGTCCAGCCATGCGGAAATCGAGCACCTGCGGCGCGAAGTGGAGATCATGAAGAGCGTGGCGATGAACGATGCGCTGACCGGCGTGTTGAACCGGCGCGGCTTCGAGGAGGGCGTGGAGGAACACTTCGCCGCCCCGGTGCCCCCGTTACACAAAGGCTATTGTTTGCTGATGCTGGATGTGGACCACTTCAAGAAGATCAATGATGGTTATGGCCACCTGTTCGGCGACAAGGTGCTCACCGCCATCGCCGCCACCCTGAAAAGCAAGGTGCAGGGGCAGGACCTGGTCGGACGGCTGGGCGGCGAGGAGTTCGCCATCCTGCTCATGAACACCAATCTGGATGGTGCCTTCGTGGTTGCCGAGCACATCCGCAAGGCCGTCGAACAGGGCAAGATCCGCCGTCTCGACATCAACCAGGAAATCGGCGGCATCACCCTTTCCATCGGCGTCACCGCGCGCAAGGGACAGGAGGATTTGTACGACCTGCTCGCACGCGCGGACAAGGCGCTCTACCGCGCCAAAGAGCAAGGCCGCAACCGCATCGAAATCCTGGCGTGAGCCGCGCTCACAGCGCGCGCCTCGCGTAGAATTGTCGCCGCGCCCTATCGTTGCCAGTCATAACCCGCCATCATCCTGCCGTGCCCGCCGAAATCGAACGTTTCTTTTCCGCACAAAGTCCGCTGGCTGCCGAGGTCGCCTCGTTCCGTCCGCGTGTGCAGCAGCGCGAGATGGCGTTGGCGGTAGCCGAGGCCATCCGCGACAACGCCATCCTCATCGCCGAGGCGGGCACCGGCACCGGTAAGACTTTCGCCTATCTGGTGCCGGCGCTGCTCAAGGGCGGCAAAGTGATCGTCTCGACCGGCACCAAGAACCTGCAAGACCAGTTGTTCCAGAAGGATCTGCCCATGGTGCGCGATGCGCTCAAGGCGCCGGTCTCGGTGGCGCTGCTCAAGGGCCGCGCCAACTATGTGTGCCATTACCACCTGGGGCTGGCGCAATCGAACGGGCTGTTCAAGACGCGCGAGGATGTGAAGCATCTGGCCAGGATCGTGCAGTACGCCAAGGTCACGCACAGCGGCGACAAGAGCGGGCTGGCCGATGTGCCGGAGAACGCGCCCATCTGGTTCAATGTGACCTCAACGCGCGACAACTGCCTGGGCCAGGAATGCCCGCACCATGCGGAATGTTTCGTGCTCAAGGCGCGCAAGGAGGCGATGGAGGCGGACGTGGTGGTGGTCAACCATCATCTGTTCTTCGCCGACGTGATGCTGCGCGACGAAGGTGTGACCGAGCTGCTGCCGGCCTGCAACACGGTGATTTTCGACGAGGCGCACCAGTTGCCCGAGACGGCCAGCCTGTTCTTCGGCGAGAGCCTGTCCACCGCGCAATTGTTCGAACTGGCCCAGGATGCGCGCATCGAGGCTTTGAGCAATGCCAAGGATTTTGCCGCGCTGCCGGTAGCTTGCGATGCGCTGGACAAGGCCGCGCGCGACCTGCGCCTGGTGTTCACCAGGGAAGGGCGCATGCCCGCCGGGGTGGCGCAGGGTTACAAGGGATTTTCGTCCGCGCTGCAAACTGTGGCGGACAAGCTGCAACACCTGGGCAGCCTGCTGGAGCAGCAGGCGGAGCGCAGCGAGGGGCTGGAGAACTGCCACCAGCGCGCGCAGGCGCTGTGCCTGCAGTTGCAGCACTGGCGCGATGAGACTGCGCTGGACCAGGTGAAATGGCTGGAGGTGTTCCACCATTCCTTGCAGTTGAACACCACGCCTCTGTCCATCGCCGACATCTTCGCCAAACAGCTTGCTGGCCATCCGCGCGCCTGGATATTCACGTCGGCCACGCTGGCGGTGAAGCAGGATTTCTCGCATTACCAGAACGAGCTGGGGCTGGTGGCAGCGCGCACCGCCTGTTGGGACAGCCCGTTCAACTATGGTGAACAGGCGCTGCTGTATGTGCCGCAGGGCTTGCCAGAGCCGAACAGCGAGGGCTACACCGAGGCGGTGGTGCAGGCTGCGCTACCGCTGATCGAAGCCAGCAAGGGCAGGGCGTTCCTGTTGTTCACCAGCCTGCGGGCCATGCAGCGCGCCCATGAGATATTGCAGGCCGAGTTTGACCGCAAGAATCTGAAGTATCCATTGATGATGCAAGGCGAAGGCTCGCGCAACGAGTTGTTGTCGCGCTTCCGCGAGCATGGCAACGCGGTGTTGCTGGGCAGCCAGTCGTTCTGGGAAGGCGTGGACGTGCGCGGCGAGGCGCTGTCGCTGGTCATCATCGACAAGCTGCCGTTTGCGCCGCCGGACGATCCGGTGCTGGCCGCGCGCATCGAGCAACTGAAGAAACAGGGACGCAATGCCTTCATGGAATACCAGTTGCCGCGCGCCATCATCAACCTCAAGCAGGGCGCGGGGCGGCTGATCCGCGACGAGCACGACTGCGGCGTGTTGATGATCTGTGATCCGCGCCTCATCGCCAAACATTACGGTAGGCGTATCTGGCAAAGTTTGCCGCCTTTCCGCCGCACGCGCGACGAAACCGTGGCAGTGGGATTCTTCGCCGGATAGCGCGGCGCATGGATAGTCAGGCCGGTTGCGCCGAAGGCCGGAGTTGACGAGCCCGTGTGCGGCGGGCTAAATGTCCGGCCATTGTTGCCGATAACGTGGTGACAGAGGACAGGACAGGGCATGGCATTGGTGAGCGGTCTATTCAACGATCTGCGGTTCCACATCGACGAGACCAGTCTTGCGGTGCGCGCCGAACAGTTGCGCGCGCGGCTGAAGCTTTATCTGTCCATGATCGCCTCGCAGATGCTGGTCGAACCCACTTTCGTGTGGCTGATGTGGGACAGCGCGGCGCACAGGGAATTGCTGCTGTGGCTGGGTTGTCTCTATCTGCTGCATGGTGCGGAATTCTTTCGCTGGTTTTATTTCCGCAACGCTACCGATTCTGTTGCCGAGTGCTGGGACTGGAGCCGCCTGTTTTTCGGATTCGCACTCGTCATCGGCATGATGTGGGGGTTCGGCACCCTGTTCTTCTTTCCCGCCGACCTGTTGCCGCAGGTGTTGCTGGTGAGCGTGATGCTGGGACTCGCGGCGGGAGGGGCGACCATGAATGCCACCCACCCCCCCTCCTTTTATGCCTATGTGCTGGGGGTGATGCTGCCGCTAATCTTCCGCGTGCTGGTGGAACAGGATGAGATCCATACCGCCCTCGGCATGCTGTTGTTGCTATTCCTGGTGTTGATGCTCATTTCCGGGCAATTCCTCGGCAGGCTGGTGCTGCAATCGCTCAGGCAGCGTTTTGAGAACATGGCGCTGGCGCGGCAATTGGCGGCCATGAACGGCGTGCTGGAGCAGAAAGTGAGCGAGCGCACCGCGCAACTGCAACGCAAGAGCGAGGAGGTGGCGCAGATACGCGACGTAACCATCATGGCGATGGCCTCGCTGGCGGAGACGCGCGACAACGAGACCGGCAACCACCTGAAGCGCACACAGACCTACATGCGCGCGCTGGCGCTACGACTGCGCGCGCGCCCGCGCTTCGCCGCGTTCCTCACCGACGAGAACATCGAGTCGCTGTACAAGCTGGCGCCCTTGCACGACATAGGCAAGGTGGGCATACCGGACGCCATCCTGCTCAAGCCGGGAAAGTTGACGGCGGAGGAATTCGAGATCATGAAGACCCACCCCCTGCTGGGAGGCAACGCCATCGCGGCGGCAGAGAGCGGGCTGCCTGCGCCCAACCGCTTCCTGCACATCGCGCGCGAGATTGCGACGGGGCATCACGAGAAGTGGGATGGCAACGGCTATCCCTTGGGGCTGAAAGGCGATGAGATTCCCATTTCGGCGCGGCTGATGGCGGTGGCCGATGTCTATGACGCGCTGATCTGCAAGCGCATCTATAAAAAGCCTTACACGCATGAGGAGGCGGTGGCCTTCATGGTGCAGGGGCGGGGAGCGCATTTCGACCCGGAAGTGATTGACGCCCTGGTGGAGATACAGGAAGAGTTCCGCGAGATCGCGGCCCGGTTCAGCGATTGAGCAGCGGCGCTATCCCGCCACAGGGGCGCGCAGCAGCCAGGCCAGCCAGCCCAGTGCGCCGAAGAAGATGACCAAGTGCAGCCAGGTCCACAACAGATAGCGGCCCGCCAGTTTCTTCTGCGGCAGATTGCTCAGCAGGTACAGACGACCGTCCCCGGGGTGCAGCATGAAGTGGGTGTCCGGTTCCGCGCGCGCCTGCGTCAGGCGTTTCGCCGCCTCGCGCTTGGCCGCCTGGCGCGCCAGCATCCATTCCTCCATGTCCAGCAAACCGTTGCCGTTCAGGTCGAAGCGTTTGAGCAGGCTGGCGTTGTCCAGCTTCCATTCGTATAACACCTGCTTGATCAGGTCGTTCAGTGTCTCCGTGCTGGTGCCGCCGCCGACGGTCTTGAATTCGCCGAGCGCATAGACCTCGTCGTCTGCCAGCAGCTTCCATTCGGTGTAGCGGTAGTCGGCGACCTGCCAGGTGTCCTTGTGTACCGTAATGATCTCGGCGCCGCGCGGATCCACCACGCACGTCGCGCCATCGTCGTCGAGCAGAAACGCGGCATCGCTCTCGCCATGGCTTTCGGTGACCCATTTGTTCCTGCTGTTGCGGCGCTCCACCTTGTAGCGGTACCACAGGCACGGCAGATGCGAATGCTTGGCCAAAATGGCGGTGGCTAGCGGCTTGCCCAGGCCGGACAGTTCCGCGTATCCCTGCGCAGCGGAGGCGATGCGCGAGGTGGGCGTACCGCTGATCATGCGGTAACGATACAGCGAGGAATACCAGGCAAAGACACTGAGCAGGGCAATGCCTGAAAGCGTCCATAGCCAGCCTTGCGGACTTCCCAGATGGAAACCGGCGAACAGCAGGAGGAGCTGGCCGCCGGAGGTGATGAGTTGCAGGTAGGTATGCCGCAAGGAGGCGAGCATGGCTATCCTCTTTGCGGCATGGTCAGGCGCAGATCAGAAACGGAATCCCAGCTTGAGGCTCACTGATTTGGCGGCGCCGGTCTTGTCGAACTCGGCCGCCAGGTTGGTCAGGCCCAGATTCAGGTTGCCGCCCACGAACAACTTGCTCTGTGTGAAGCTTTCCTTGGTCAGCGTTCCCGCGGTCGGGTTGCTGTTGGTCCACACCTGGCCGATGCCGGCATAGGGGGTGAACATGGCGAAACCTTTGGAGACGGAGACATCCAGGCCCTTGGTGTCCAGCGCCAGCTGGCTGACGCCGCTCAGCTTGGTCAGCGAACCGCGCACGGCCACGGCGGGCATGGCCACGCCGCCGGGCAGGAAGGCCCACTTCAGCTCACCGCCATACAACGTGATGCCGGTGGTGGGGATGGTGGAGATGAAGCCGCCGATGTCGATGTCCAGCGGCAGACCCTTGGTCAGGTGCAACTTGGGCACATACAGGTTGCTCAGGTTGCCGGTGCCGACCTTGTTCCATAACGCCGAGCTCTTGGCCAGCGAGGTCTGGGTAATCTCCAGTCCCACGTCGAAGCCGGTGACGCCCAACCCTTCTGCCGGGGCGATACCCTTGTAGCTCAGGGCAGAGCCGAGGTCTTCCGAGAAGTTGCGAAATTCGCTCTGAGCCAGGTTTTGCAGGGAGTTGATGTTGCCGGCCAGCGCGGGTTGGGAAATCCCCAGGGCACAGGCCAATGCGAGCAGTTTCTTCATGGTGCGTATCCTCATTGGTGAAAAAATGTCCAAAACATCCCCCGTTTGTTCGAGGGCGTGGCTAAGAGCGCCCTTTCTGTTTATTAGTTCCTTAGCTGAACAGCGACTTGAGATCGACATCGATCTTCTCTGCGGCGGCGAATTCTAGCAGGGGTTTGGGCTGGTACGCGAACATGCTGGCAATCAGCACGGCGGGAAATTGTTCGATGCCGACGTTATAGATGTTGACCGATTCGTTATATAGCTCACGGCGGTCGGCGATGCCGTTCTCCAGGCCGGTGATGCGCGTCTGCAACTGCATGAAGTTGTCGTTGGCCTTCAGATCGGGATAAGCCTCGGCCACCGCGAACAGGCCACCCAGACTGGCGCGCATGACGCCTTCCGCACGCCCCAGCGCGGCGATGTCCTGTCCTTCGCGCGCCGCCTGTACCTGCGAACGTGCGGCGATCACTTTCTCCAGCGTCTGCTGTTCGAATTGCTTGTATTGCTTGCATACCTCGACCAGCTTGGGCAGTTCGTCGTGGCGTTGTTTGAGCAGCACGTCGATGTTCGCCCAGGCCTTGCTCACGCCATGCTTGAGGCTGACCAGATTGTTGTACAGGCTGACGGCATAGACCAGGAATACGATGCAGATGCCTAGCAGGATCAGGGTAGTGCCCATGACGCAGTTCCTCCGGAAAGTGGGTGCTGGCGCATGATACTCCAAGCTGGATGTGGGAGCGGGAGGTAAAAGCGGTCATGGCTCCAGCCGCAAGTCGTTGATGCCGGCCGCGGGTGCTTCAGGCTGGCGGTTGAGCAGGTCGGCGATGTCCAGGCGTTTGGCCTTGAGCGCAAGATCGAGGGGCGTGCTGCCATCCTGATATTTGGCGGCGCGGCTGGCGCCCTTGCTGAGCAGCAGCTTCACGATCTCGAGATGGCCGTTGTTGGCGGCTTTGTGCAAGGAAGTCCAGCCATCGCTGGTGACGGCGTTGACGTCCGCCCCTTGGGAGATCAAGTAAGCGCAGGTGACCAGATGCCCGCGCGTTGCCGCCTGCATCAGCGCCGTCCAGCCGAAATGGCTGCGCGTGTCCGTTTCCACACCTTTGCTGATGAGATATTTCACCACCTCGGCGTGGCCGTTATAGGCCGCCCAGTGCAAGGGCGTGTAGCCATTGCGGTCGCGTGTCGTGAGCTTTGCGCCGCTCTTGACCAGCAGTTGCGTGAATGCCAGGTTGCCGTTGAATGCGGCTGCCATCAGCGGTGTCCAATTGCGCTCGTCGCATGCTTCCAGATCGACGCCGCAGGTAAGGAAGGTCTGCACGGCATCCACATGGTTCTCCTCGACGGACTTCATCAGTCCTGCCGCCGAGAAGTCGTAGCCAAAGCGCTCGATCTCGTGGCGCTTGTATTCCGGCACCTCATCCCAGACAGACGCTGCCGGGGCTGCATTGCGCGACGCATGCAGATAATTGCCGAGGCGCATGATCTCCGTCGCGGCCTCGGGCGGGAAGCCGTCGCGGTCGCCGCCGCGCTTGTCCACCATCAAGTCCTGCAAATACGCTTCGATGTGTGGTGTCTGCCACAACTCAAGCAGCTTGTTGAACACGCGCGGGAACTTTTCCTCCAGCACATGCGGATAGATTGCGGTGTCGCCGTGCAACAGATCGAGCAGTCTTGGATTCATCGCTTGCCCCTCGCATGCCGGTTCGCCTCGCCGGTTGGGGCAAATGGTACAGCGGTTCGGCCTGCAAGTGTTTTGCTGGGAGCGGGAGAGGGCGTAGTAACATGTCGGCGTATCTTCCAGGAGCCGACGCGATGGGCGCACAACGTCTTCCCACTTTGTTCATCCCGCATGGCGGCGGGCCGTGCTTCTTCATGGATCCGCCACCCGGCCTGCCGGGCTTGTGGGATCAGCTTGCCGCATACCTGCGCGGCATACCGGCAGCGCTGGGGCAACGCCCGCGCGCGGTGCTGGTGGTCTCCGCGCATTGGGAATGCGTTGCACCCACGCTGCTGGATGCGGAGCGGCATACGCTGTTGTTCGATTATTATGGTTTTCCCGAACACACTTACCATTTGACCTATCCCGCGCCGGGTTCGAAGTCCGTGGCGGCGCGGGTGCATGAACTGCTGGAACAGGCCGACATGCTTGTTGGAGAAGAAAGCGGGCGCGGGCTGGACCATGGCGTGTTCGTGCCGTTTAAGCTGATCTATCCGCAGGCCGATGTGCCTGTCGTGCAACTCTCACTGCTGCATCACCTCGATCCCGTGCAGCACCTGGCGTTAGGGCGGGCCCTAGCGCCCTTGCGTGACGAGGGCGTGCTCATCGTCGGCAGCGGCAACAGTTACCACAACCTGCGTCAGTTTTTCTCGGATGATGCTGGAGCCAGTGCCGCATCGGCTGCGTTCGATGCCTGGCTGGGCGATGCGGTGCGGTCGCCGCAGGCGGAGCGTGAGCGTTTGCTGGCAGACTGGGCGGCGGCGCCCGGCGCGCTGGCATGTCATCCGCGCAGCGAACACCTGCTGCCGTTGATGGTCGCCGCAGGTGCGGCGGGCGCGGATGCGGGGAAGGTCACCTACCGCGAACGCATGCTGGGCAAGCAGTTCAGTGGCGTGCAGTTCGGCTAGCCAACAAAACCTGGCAAAAGCGTAACTAACAGCGCGACGACGAGGCATACCTCAGTTGGTAGACGAGGAGCAAGCGAGCGCGCGACGCCACAATCGTGCTGTGTAGTAGCTTATGCCGGGCTTTGTTACTGCCCGAAGAACTCCTTCACCTTACCCATCCAGGATTTCGCGCGCGGGTTGTGGCGTGCGCTGTCCTTCAGGCTGATCTCTTCGAACTCGCGCAGCAATTCCTTCTGGCGCTCGGTGAGATTGGCCGGCGTTTCCACGATGACATGGCAGTGCAGATCGCCGTGGGTGTGAGTGCGCATGCCCTTGATGCCTTTGCCGCGCAGCCGGAACTGTTTGCCGCTCTGCGTCTCGGCAGGGATCTTGATGCGTGCTGCGCCGTCCAGCGTGGGGATCTCGATTTCGCCGCCCAGCGCCGCCGTGGTGAAACTGATCGGCATCTCGCAGTGCAGGTCGTCACCGTCGCGCTCGAACACGCTGTGCGGTTTGATGTGGATTTCCACGTACAGGTCGCCATGCGGCGCGCCGTGGGAACCGGCTTCGCCGTGACCACTGTGGCGCAGACGCATGCCGCTGTCTATGCCTGCCGGTATTTTGATCTCCAGCGTCTTGTGCTTCTTCACGCGGCCCGTACCCTGGCAGTCCTTACACGGCGAGCCGATCTGCTTGCCGCTGCCATGGCAGCGCGGGCAAGTCTGCTGGATCGAGAAGAAGCCTTGTTGTATGCGCACCTGGCCGAGTCCGCCGCAAGTCTGGCAGGTGGTGGCTGATGTGCCCGGCTTGGCGCCAGAGCCATGACAGGTCTCGCATTCGTCCATCACCGGAATGCGTATCTGTTTTTCCGCGCCGCGCGCGGCTTCTTCCAGCGTGATCTCCAAGTTGTAGCGCAGATCCGCACCACGATGCTGCTGGCTGCGCCCGCCGCGTCCACCGCCGAAGATGTCGCCGAAGATGTCGCCGAAATCGAACCCGCCTGCACCACCCGCACCGAAGGGGTTGCCACCGCCCATGCCGCCCGCTTCGAAGGCGGCGTGGCCGTACTGGTCATAGGCTGCGCGCTTCTGGCTGTCACTCAAAGTCTCGTAGGCTTCCTTCGCTTCCTTGAATTGCTCCTCGGCTTTCGGGTTATCCGGATTGCGGTCGGGATGGAACTTCATCGCCAGTTTGCGATAAGCCTTCTTGATCTCCTCCTCCGGCGCGTCGCGGTTGACGCCGAGGACCTCATAATAATCGCGCTTGCTCATGTTCTTCCCAAGTGGCGATGGGGCGCATGCGCCCCATCGTTTGTTGCATCAAGAAACGAAGGTCTTACTTCTTGTCTTTGACTTCGGTGAACTCTGCGTCCACCACATCGGCCTCATCCGCCTTGGCTTCGTTGCCGGGAGCCGCACCACCTTGTGCCGCCTGCGCCTTGGCCTGCTCTGCGGCGTACATCTTCTCGCCCAGCTTCTGCGCGGCGGTGGCCAGCGCTTCGGTCTTGGCTTCGATGGCGGCCTTGTCGTCACCCTTCACCACTTCCTCGGCTTCCTTTACAGCCTTTTCTATGGTGGCCTTCTCGTCGGCAGACAGCTGTTCGCCGTATTCCTTCATCGACTTGTTGGTGGAGTGGATCAGCGCGTCCAGTTGGTTGCGCGCGGTCACGGTCTCCATTGCTTTCTTGTCTTCGTCGGCGTGTGCTTCGGCATCCGCCACCATGCGTTGGATCTCTTCCTCGCTCAAGCCGGAGCTGGCCTTGATGGTGATGTTGGCTTCCTTGTTGGTTGCCTTGTCCTTTGCACTGACATGCAAGATGCCGTTGGCGTCGATGTTGAAGGTTACCTCGATCTGCGGCATGCCGCGCGGCGCGGGCGGGATGTCGGACAGATTGAACTGGCCCAGGCTCTTGTTGCCGGAAGACATCTCGCGTTCGCCCTGTAGCACGTGGATGGTCACCGCGCTCTGGTTGTCGTCGGCAGTGGAGAACACTTGCGACGCCTTGGTCGGGATGGTGGTGTTCTTCTTGATCAGTTTGGTCATCACGCCGCCCAACGTCTCGATACCGAGCGACAGCGGAGTCACATCCAGCAGCAGCACGTCCTTCACTTCGCCCTGCAGCACGCCGCCCTGGATGGCCGCGCCGACGGCCACAGCTTCGTCCGGGTTCACGTCCTTGCGCGCTTCCTTGCCGAAGAATTCGCGCACTTTTTCTTGCACCTTGGGCATGCGGGTCTGACCGCCGACCAGGATTACGTCGGCGATGTCGGCGTTGCTTACACCAGCATCCTTCATTGCGATCTTGCACGGCTCGATGGTGCGCGCGATGAGGTCTTCCACCAGGCTTTCCAGCTTAGCGCGGGTGATCTTCACCAGCAGGTGTTTCGGGCCGGAGGCGTCTGCCGTGATGTAGGGCAGGTTCACTTCGGTCTGCTGTGCGGAAGAGAGCTCGATCTTGGCCTTCTCGGCGGCGTCCTTCAGGCGTTGCAAGGCCAGCATGTCCTTCTTCAGATCGATGCCGGATTCCTTCTTGAACTCTTCGATCAAATGGTCGATCACGCGCAGGTCGAAATCCTCGCCGCCGAGGAAGGTGTCGCCGTTGGTGGACATCACCTCGAACTGGTGCTCGCCGTCGATCTCGGCAATGTCGATGATGGAGATGTCGAAGGTGCCGCCACCCAGGTCATACACCGCGATCTTGCGGTCGCCTTCCTGTTTGTCCAGGCCGAAAGCCAGCGCGGCTGCAGTGGGTTCGTTGATGATGCGCTTCACTTCCAGACCGGCGATGCGGCCCGCATCTTTAGTTGCCTGGCGCTGCGAATCGTTGAAGTAGGCCGGCACGGTGATGACGGCTTCGGTGACCGGCTCGCCGAGGTAATCTTCGGCGGTCTTCTTCATCTTCATCAGCACTTGTGCGGAGACTTCCGGCGCGGAGATTTCCTTGTCGCGCACTTTCACCCAGGCGTCGCCGTTCTTGGCCTTGACGATGGAGTACGGCACCATGCCGATGTCCTTCTGCACCATGGGTTCCTCGAAGCGGCGACCGATCAGGCGCTTCACACCGTACAGTGTGTTCTTGGGGTTGGTCACTGCCTGGCGCTTGGCGGGCGCGCCGACCAGCACTTCGCCGTCTTCCATGTAGGCGATGATGGAGGGCGTGGTGCGCGCGCCTTCCGCGTTCTCGATCACCTTGGGCTTGCCGCCTTCCATGA
>JBBIIN010000034.1:0-18259 GCA_037446515.1 Gallionellaceae bacterium | reverse complement strand
TGATGGTGGTGTGCTACGCGCTGTTCTACATCACCACAGTGTTCTCGCTTTCCTACGGCGTCACCAAGCTCGGCATCGCGCGTCCCGAGTTCCTCGGCATGCTGTGCGTGGCCGTCATCTTCATGGCGGCAGCCACACCGCTCTCGGCTTGGGCAGGCGACCGTTACGGCCGCCGTCCTGTGTTGCTCGTTGCGGGCAGCGCGGCATTGCTGTCCGGCTTCCTGATGGAGCCGATGCTGAATAGCGGCTCGCCGTTGTTGATCACCGCATTCCTCAGCCTCGAACTGTTCCTGATGGGCGCGACCTTCGCCCCGATGGGGGCACTGCTGCCGGAATTGTTCCCGACCGCCGTGCGCTACACCGGCGCGGGAGCAGCCTATAACCTGGGCGGCATTCTCGGTGCCTCACTCGCCCCCTATATCGCGCAGCAACTGGTGCAGCACGGCGGACTCAGTTGGGTGGGCGGCTATATCTCGGTGGCGGCGGCGATCAGTGTACTGGCTGCATGGTTGATACACGAGACACGGGACAGCGAGTTGGCATGAGCAAGCTTCCGCCCGCCATCTTCCTCATGGGCCCCACCGCCAGCGGCAAGACCGGCTTAGCGGTGGAGCTGGCGCAGCGTCTGCCGGTGGAACTCATCAGCGTGGATTCCGCGCTGGTGTTCCGCGACATGGACATCGGTACCGCCAAGCCGGATGCCGCCACCCTCGCCCGTGCGCCGCACCACCTGATCGACATCATCCCTCCCACCGAAGCCTATTCCGCTGCGGCCTTCCGCCACGATGCGCTGCGGTTGATGGCGGACATCACCGCGCGCGGCAAGGTGCCGCTGCTGGTGGGCGGAACCATGCTTTACTACAAGGCGCTGCGCGAGGGCCTGAGTCCATTGCCGCAGGCCGATGCCGCACTGCGTGCAGAACTCGATGCCGAGATCGCACAGCACGGCATCGAACACCTGCACGCGAAGCTGGCTGAGGTGGATGCCGAGACCGCCGCGCGCCTGTATTCCACCGACACGCAACGCATCCAGCGCGCGATGGAGATCTATCTCGTGAGCGGCAAGCCGATGTCCGAACTCATCAAGCAGCAGGAACAGAACCCGCTGCCCTATGACATCCTGTCCATCGCGCTTATCCCCTCCGACCGCGCCGTGCTGCACCAACGCATCGCCGTGCGTTTCGAGCAGATGTTGAAACAAGGATTGGTAGATGAACTGCGCAGCCTGCGCCAGAAATATGCACTGCACCGCGACATGACCTCGATGCGTTGCGTCGGTTACCGGCAGGCCTGGGAGTTTCTTGAAGGCGAGATCACCGAGGCCGAGCTGATGGAAAAAGGCATCGCTGCCACGCGCCAGCTCGCCAAGCGCCAGCTCACCTGGCTGCGCTCGACGCCGGATTGCATCGAACTGGATTGCCTGCAATCCCGCCTTGCGGACAAGGTTGCGTCCATCCTGGAATCGAATAGAATTAGCGCCTTCTAATATTCAATCAAGGAGCCCTACCATGTCCATCAATTTCAAACGCGAGATTTCTGCCACCATGGATCAGGCCATAGAGCGCGCCACCAAAGCGCTCGCCGCCGAAGGTTTCGGCATCCTCACGCGCATCGACATGCACAGCAAGATCAAGGAGAAGACCGGCAAGGACATCATCCCCACGGTGATCCTCGGCGCCTGCAATCCCAACCTGGCTTACGAGGCTTACACCGCCAACAGCGACGTGGCCAGCCTGTTGCCGTGCAACGCCGTGCTGCGCGAGATCGCGCCGGGCAAGGTTTCGCTGGAATTCGCCAAGCCCACCGGCATGATGAAGATACTGGGCGACGCGCAACTGGAGAAGCTCGCCGCCGAGGCGGACGGCAAGATCGCCCGCGCGCTGCAAAACGCCTGACCGCAGCCATTGCGTATAATGCGCGCCTCTTTACCCTGAAAGCTCACTGCAATGAAGATCACGGTCATCGGTTCCGGTTACGTAGGCTTGGTGTCTGGCGCGTGCCTGGCCGACCTGGGCAACGACGTGGTGTGTCTGGATGTGGACCACAGGAAGATAGACTTGCTCAACAGCGGTGGCGTGCCCATCTATGAACCGGGGCTGGATGAGGTCATCAAGCGCAACGTCGCCGCAGGCCGTTTGCGCTTCACCACCGATGTCGCGGCCAGCGTGGCGCACGGCCTGGTGCAGATGATCGCCGTGGGCACGCCTTCCGGCGAGGATGGCTCCGCCGACCTGCAATACGTGCTGGCCGCCGCGCAGAACATCGCGCGCCACATGACCGACTACAAGGTGATCGTGGACAAATCCACAGTGCCGGTAGGCACGGCAGACAAGGTGAAGCAGGCCGTGCAGCAGGCACTGGATGCGCGCGTTGCGCAAGCCGCTTTCAGCGTGGTGTCCAATCCCGAGTTCCTCAAGGAAGGTGCGGCCATCGAAGACTTCAACCGTCCCGACCGCATCGTGATCGGTGCGGAAGACGAGCGCGCCATCAAGGTCATGCGCGACATGTACGCGCCGTTCCAGCGCAACCACGACCGCCTGATGGTGATGGACATCAAGTCCGCCGAACTCACCAAGTACGCGGCCAACGCCATGCTGGCCACGCGCATCTCCTTCATGAACGAACTGGCCAACCTGGCCGAGAAGGTCGGCGCGGACATCGAGCACGTGCGCAAGGGCATCGGTTCCGACCAGCGCATCGGCTACCACTTCCTGTATGCGGGCTGCGGCTACGGCGGCTCCTGCTTCCCCAAGGATGTGCGCGCGCTGAAGCGCACGGCGGAGGAGAACGGTCTGCCGCTGAAAGTGCTGCAAGCGGTGGAAGACGTGAACGACGCGCAGAAATCCGTGCTGCTGGACAAGATCGTCAAGCGCTTTGGCAAGGACCTGGGCGGCAGGCATTTCGCACTGTGGGGGCTGGCGTTCAAGCCCGGCACCGACGACATGCGCGAGGCCACCAGCCGCGTGGTGATGGAAGGCTTATGGAAACGCGGCGCCAGCGTGAATGCCTATGACCCGGTGGCGATGAAAGAGACACTGCACCTCTACGGCGATCGCCACGACCTGCGCTTTGCCGCCAACCCCAAGGATGCGCTGTACAACGCCGACGCGCTCATCATCGTGACCGAATGGAAGGCATTCAAGAGCCCGGATTTCAACATCATCAAGGAGCGGCTGAAGCACCCGGTCATCTTCGACGGGCGCAACCTGTTCGAACCCGCCGACATGCAGGCGCTGGGCTTCGAGTATCACGGCATCGGCAGGGAAATCTGACGCACAGCGCAGGCCTCACGGGCCGCGCTGGCGGCAATCATGCGTCAGGTAATAATCGCGGTATTTCATATCCTCGCACAGCAGATGCTCGACCAGCGTCTGCTTCACCTTCAGCCCCGCCTCTATCCACTGGTATTCGTTGCCGCCGCGCCGGAAGGACATCATGAGCGCGTTCATCGCCTGCAAGGCCTCCCCATGCTTGCGCACGTGCTGCTCCACTTCGGGGTAGGCCCACTCGCGCAACAGCACCTCCTCATGGGCAAAGTGCGCCGCCGCATCGTCCAGGATGACCTGCATGTGCTGCTTGATCTCGCCCAGCGGACGGCGGCTGACGATGGCCAGGTTGAGGCCGTTCACCAGCCCGATGAAGTGCTGGTGCTCCGCGTCTATCTGCGGGATATGCACGCTCAACCCGTCGCTCCATTCCAGTTGCCACTGGAGGGTTTCACCTTGGCATGACATAGGCCTTCTCCCGGAATAATCGCAGGCAGGCATCCACCACCTGCGCGTCGTACAGGCTGCCGCGCCCGCGCGACAATTCGCCCAGCCCCGCTTCTATCCCCAGGCTGGGGCGATACGGGCGGTGCGAGGCCATCGCTTCCAGCACGTCGGCCACGCACAGGATGCGCGACTCCGGCAGGATATCGTCACCCTGCAGCCCCTGCGGATAACCGGAGCCATCCAGGCGCTCGTGGTGTTCCAGCACCATGCGCGCGATCGGCCAGGAGAATTCCACCCCCTTGAGGATGTCGTAGCCCGCTTGCGGATGCAGCTTGATCAAGTCGTATTCCAGCTCGCTCAGCCGACCCGGCTTGCTCAGTATCTCCGCCGGGATGCGTATCTTGCCGAGATCATGCACCAGCCCGGCCAGATAAATCGCATGCTGCGTATCTTCCGCCAACCCCATTTCCCGGCCGATGGCACGGGCCAGCTCGCCCACACGCGCCTGATGCCCGGCGGTATAAGGGTCGCGCATCTCGACGATGCCGGAGATGGCGCGCACGGTTTGCAGCATGTTCTGCTGCAAGCGCCGCTCATGTTCCTGGTGCGCCTTGCGCATGCGCAGGGTCACGATGCCGAAAGCCAGGTCGCCGGCCAACTCCTCCAGCACCTTGACCTCCTCGGCATCAAAGGCATCCGGCGCGGCGTCATACATGGTGATCACGCCGAAGCACTTGCTCCCGTCGTCCATCAGCGGCAGCGCGATGCTCGCGGCATAGCCATGTTTCAGTGCATTCTCGCGCCACGGTGCGAGCGAGGGATCGGTGTCGATGTTCTGTGCGATCTGCGTGCGTCCACTGCGCGCCGCACGCCCCGTGGGGCCACGCCCGTGCTCCTCGTCGGCCCAGGTGATGTGCACAGTTTCCAGGTAGCTCTCTTCGAAACCGGAGTAAGCCATGGGCAGCACGCTCTTGATGATGTCATCCTGCAGATAGCCTACCCAGGCCATGCGATAACCGCCGGTCTCTACCACGGTGCGACACATCTGCTGCAACAGCGCCTGCTCCTCGCTGGCGTGGATGAGCGCCTGGTTGCCAGCGCTGACCACGCGCAGCGCCCGGTTGACGCGCAGGATCTCTGCCTCATGGCGCTTGCGTTCGGTGATGTCACTGGAGATGCCGGCCACCGCATACACGCTGCCATCCGGCTTGCGCAGCGGGAATTTCACGGTCAGGTAAGTATGCAGGCCGTCTTCCTGCGGGTTGGTCTCTTCCAGGGTGAGCGGCTGGCCGCTGCGCATGATCTGCAGGTCATTGTCGCGGTGCTGCTGCGCCGACTCCTTGGGCATGAGCGCTTCGCGCGGCTGGCCCAGCATCTGCTCCGGCTCCATGTGAAACAGTTGCGCGAAAGCACGGTTGACCATCTGGAACCTGCCTTCGACATCCGCCATGTAGATCAGCGACTGGCTGTTGTCCATGATGGCATGCAGCTTATCGTTCACCTCCTGCACGGCCTGTGCCATCTGCAGATGCTCGGTCACATCTTCCAGCACATGCACGCTATACAGGAACACGCCCTGCTCATCATGCACGGGGAACACGCGCGAACGATAGCCCCGTCCGCCGACGCTGATCTCCTGCATGGTCTCGCTCCCGCCATGCATGGCATCGGCGCAGGCTGGCAGCGGCGCATCCAGTTTTGGGAAAACATGGTGATAGGGCTGGCCGATGATCGCCTTGAAGGGCACACCGGCGCAGCGCTGATAGGCGCGGTTGGCGCGCAGGATGCGGCCTTCGGCATCGTGCAGGAAGATGGGATCGTCCACCGCGTCCAGCGCGGCCATCCATTGCTG
The DNA here is from genome assembly GCA_037446515.1 of Gallionellaceae bacterium. Lineage (GTDB taxonomy): Bacteria > Pseudomonadota > Gammaproteobacteria > Burkholderiales > Gallionellaceae > Sideroxyarcus. Next base: position 12,694 of record JBBIIN010000034.1, on the reverse strand, counting down.
GTGCGCCAGGTCTATCTGCTTGTGCGCGGCGGCCAGGTCTTCCAGCATGAACAGCAGCGCGCGGCGACTGTCCTCCGGTCCGGGCAAACCGTTCCCCGCCGCAGCCGCTTGCGGCCGTTCAGGCGGGGGCTTGTCCATGACCTCCTCCCGCTTGCACTGCACCGAGCTGCTGCTGCAGCGCGCTGTTCTCGTCCGACAGTTCCTTCATGCGCAACTCGCGCCCCACGGTCAGTCGCTCGAAGCGGCGCAAGTCATCCAGTTCTTCCCGCAAGGCTGCGGCAGTGGCCAGATGTTGCGCGAACACAGCGCGCATGCGGTAGATGCCGACCAGGAACAGCACAGTCATCAACAGGCCGAGCATATCCACCAGCATATCTTCGAACGAATCCAGCCCCCAGCCCGCCTCGGTCACATACATCTCGATCAGGCGCTTTACCGACAGCAGGATCAGCCCCGCAGAGATGTACAACCAGGCATGGTTTCTGCCAGTCAGGCGGATCAGGCGCACGGATTCCACAGCGGCGGCCAGCGCCAAAGCGAGGTTGATGGTATGGATCAGCACTTCCACCATGATGAACCTCCTCACCGATCGGCGGATCAGTGTGTGGCACTCCCGGGAATCGCGGCATCCGCGCTGACCATCAACCTGACCTCTTCCGCCGGCATGCGCAGCAGCCCGCCGATGTCGCGGTAATCATCGGGCAGCGCCGCATCGTCCCAGCCATTGGCGGAATGGCGCGCCAGGTTCACCGCCAGCAGCACATTGCGCACACGCGGCTGGGTGGCGTTGTAGTCGTCCATCAAGGTCAGCAGCAAAGCGGGCAGTTCCCATTCGCGGATCAGCGCCTTTTGCAGCTCGGCCAGAGCAAAGCCGAGCACTTGCTGCTGCACATCGCGGCTGCGCAAGGCTTTGTCCTGCTGCTGCATGCTGCGTATCCGCAACATCTGCTGCGGCGCAAAGCACCACACCAGCATCTCCGCCAAATCATGCAGCAAGGCGGCAATGCGCACTTCCTCGAAATGCAGGTCGGACAGCAGCACCGCCCAGTCGAAGGCGTATTCGGAAGCGCGGTGGGAACGATGGATGACCTGCATGAGATGCAGCAACGACTCCGTCTGCCCCTGCAGCACATCCTGCACCAGCGGGCGCGCGGGTATCTTGGCGTAGGAGGCCTCGACCCCGAGCATGAGCAAAGCCTGCTCGACCTGCACCACCTCGCTGGTCTGGCTGCGGTGCTTGTGCTGTTGCAGGTAACGCAGCAATTTGGCGGTCATCATGGGATCGCGCGCAATGACGGCGGCGACACTGCGCGCGCTCAGGCTGTTGGCATCCTGCCGCAACGCCTCCAGTTCGCGCGCGGTCTGTTTGAGCACGGGTATGTCCGCCCGCCCCAGAAACTCCACCCACCCCCGTAGATCCATGCCGCTTGGTGTTTGCATACCGCCCCCGCCAATACTCTATATTGGGGATTACGGCAGGCGCGGGGAAACCTTTAGGGCAGGAGTTGGTTGTTTTTGCCTGTTGAACAGGCGAATTCAGGCCTGGACGGCCAGCATGCCGCTGCGCCCCGCCACCGTGCCAGCCTGGACTTCATGGCGCGGCAGATCGGCCACCTTGAAGCTTTGCAGGTATTGGCGCATGGACACCAGCTCGTAGCCCTGTGCCTGCCAGCCCCGCAACAGTTGTTCCAGCACCGGCATCCACTGCTGCCCTTCCAGTTCGGCATGCAGGGTATAGACATGGCCGCTTGCGCAAGATGCGCTGGTGAGTTGCAGCAGATGCTGCGCCGCGTTTTCGGGGGTGATGTCGTCGCAGCCGATGAGTTCGTCCAACGTGGGCAAGGTGGTTGGCAGTTGCGGACAGGCGATGATCTCGGCCTGCCAGGTGGGAATGAAGGGGTGCGTGCCGCGCGTGTCGGAGCTGTAATCGAGGCCGAGATGCTGGGTGTGGCGCAAGGCGTGGCGGTTGGTCTGCCAGCCTGCCGCCGCATGCGCCTTGGGCGGTTCGCCGAAGATCTCGGTGTAGCGCTGCACTGCGCGATCCATTTCATGATGCGTCCACTGTTCGCCTTTGGCGGCGACATGGTCTTGCCAGCGGATGTGGTCGTAGCAATGGATGCCCGTCTCGAAACCCGCGTCGCGCACCGCACGCAGGATGCCGACGCACTTTTTCCCGATGTCCGGTCCGGGTAACAAGGTGCCATACAGCAAGGTCTTCAAGCCATAGTGCTCCAGCACCGAAGTGCGCGAAACCTTGTTCAGGAAACCGGGCCGGAACACGCGCTTGATGGCGCGCCCGGTATGGTCCGGCCCCAGCGAGAAGAAGAAGGTCGCCTGCGCGCCATGCTGCTTGAAGGTCTCCACCAGACGCGGCACACCTTCGCAAGTGCCGCGGTAGGTATCGACATCAACCTTGAGCGCGATCTGTTTCGCCATCAATCAACCAGCCCGCGTGCTTCGGTAATCTGCGTGCGGTAGGCATCGTAGATCTTGCGCAGCGTGTCGGCCATGGTGGTGGTCGGTTTCCAGCCCAGTTCTTCGCAGGTGTTGGTGATCTTGGGCACGCGGTTCTGCACGTCCTGGTAGCCCTTGCCGTAATAGGCCGCCGAGGTGGTTTCGACGATCTTCACCCTCTTCGCGGACTCGCGGTATTCGGGATACTCGCCGGCCAGCTTCAGCATCATGTCGGCCAGGTCGCGGATGGCGTAGTTGTTGGCCGGGTTGCCGATGTTGTAGATCTTGCCGGTGGCGATGCCGTCCTGGTTGGCGATGATCTTCATCAGCGCGTCGATGCCGTCGTCGATGTAGGTGAAAGCGCGTTTCTGGTGCCCGCCATCCACCAGGCTGATGTTCTCGCCACGGATGATGTGGCCGAGGAACTGGGTCACCACGCGCGAGCTGCCTTCCTTCGGCGTGTTGATGGAATCCAGCCCGGCGCCTATCCAGTTGAACGGGCGGAACAGGGTGAAGTTGAGGTTATCCTGCATGCCGTAGCCCCAGATCACGCGGTCCATCAGCTGCTTGGAATTGGAGTAGATCCAGCGCGGCTTGTTGATCGGACCGCAGATCAGCTCGGAATTCTCCGGATCGAATTCCTCGTCGTGGCACATGCCGTACACTTCGGAAGTCGAGGGGAACATCAAATGTTTCTTGTACTTCACCGCCGCGCGCACGATGGGCAGGTTGGCCTCGAAATCCAGCTCGAACACGCGCAGCGGCTGCTTCACGTAGGTGGACGGCGTGGCGATGGCCACCAGCGGCAGGATCACGTCGCACTTCTTGACGTGGTACTCCACCCACTCCCGGTTGATGGTGATGTCGCCCTCGAAGAAGTGGAAGCGCGGCTTGCCGATCAGGTCGGCGATGCGGTCGGTGCTCATGTCCATGCCATACACCTCCCAGTCGGTGGTGGCCAAGATGCGCTTGGACAAGTGATGGCCGATGAAGCCGTTCACGCCCAGGATCAGTACTTTTTTCATTTCACTTCCTTAACAATTAAATTCAAATTTCTGTGTGCCGAATTGCCTGGCGAATTCCGCCGCACTCGTCAGCCGTCCATCCAGTTCGAAACGCACCACGCGCAGCACACCGCTGCCGCATTGCGCATACGCCGTGCCGTCGCTGGCGTAGAAAGCCGGCTTGCCTGTGCCGCCATCCACCTCCACCAGCGTTTGCAGGATGCGCATGGGCTTGCCCAGCAAGGTGGTGGTCGCGCCCGGATAGGGCGGCGCCACCGCGCGCACCAGGTTGTGTATCTGCCGCGCCGACTGCGACCAATCCACGATGCCGTCCTCCGGCTTGCGCCCGCCGAAATAGGCGCCCTTGGCCAGGTCCTGCTTCACGCGCGGCGCGGTCCCGGCCAGCAGTTTAGGCAACACAGCATGCAGCGCCATCTCGGCGGCCACCGTTACTTTCTGGAACACCTCATGCGCCGTATCGTTGGGCAGGATGGGCACCGCCTGCTGCGCCACGATGTCGCCGTTGTCCGGCTTCTCGGTCATGTAATGCAGCGTGGCGCCCGTTTCCGTTTCGCTGCGGATTATCGCCCAATTCACCGGCACCCGCCCCCGGTATTTCGGCAGCAGCGAGCCGTGCATGTTCAGCGCGCCGCGCTGCGGGATGGCCAGCAACGGCGCTTTCAGCATCTCGCGGTAGTAGAACGAAAAGAAGAAATCTGGCTGCAATGCCGCGATGCGTTCCACCACTTCCGGCGCGTTGGGGTTGTCCGGCGTGATGACCGGAATGCCGTGCAATTCGGCCAATTGCTGCACGCTCTCGAACCAGATGGTCTCTTGCGGGTTGTCGCGGTGCGTTACCACCAGTTTCACGTCCACCCCGTGCGCCAGCAATACACTCAGGCAGCGGACGCCGACATTGTGGTAGGCGAAGACAACCGCCGAACTCATGGCTGCAAACTCCCAGAGCAGCTAGCGGTGTCTTGCACATCGTGCCCGCACCACGGCTGCGCCCACCGTGGCACGATGGCTACAACCGCGCTACTCATTACGTTTTTCCAGCACGGCTTCCACCAGGTAGCGCGGCCTGTGGCGCACCTGCTGGTAGATGCGACCGATGTATTCCCCCAGCAGGCCGATGCCGAACAGCGCGATACCGATCAGGAAGAACATCAGCGCGAACAGGGTGAACAGCCCTTCCGCTTCGGGGCCGATCATCAGGCGGCGCACCACCAGCAACAGGAACAGCAGGCCGGAGCCTACCGAGATCAACATGCCCAGCATCGAAAACCATTGCAGCGGCACCAGCGAAAAACCCGTCATCAGATCGAAATTCAGGCGGATCAGGCTATACAGCGAATACTTGGATTCACCCGCCGCACGATCCTCGTGCCCCACCACCACTTCGGCGGGGTTGTGCGCAAAACTGTAGGCCAGTGCCGGGATGAAGGTGCTGACCTCCTTGCAACTGTTGATGGCGTCGATGATGTTGCGGTCATAGGCGCGGAACATGCAGCCCTGGTCGGTCATCTTGATGCGGGTGATCTTTTCGCGCAGACGATTCATGGCGCGCGAAGCGAGATGGCGCCACCAACTGTCGCTGCGGCTCCGGCGGATGGAACCGACATAGTCGTGCCCCTCGTCCATCTTGGCCAAGAGCAGGCTGGTGTCTTCCGGCGGGTTCTGCAGATCGGCATCCAGCGTCACGATGCGCTGCCCGCGCGACTGCTCGAAGCCAGCCATGATGGCCATGTGCTGGCCAAAATTGCCGTTGAACAGCACCACGCGTGTCACATCGGGACGTTTCTGGAATTGCTCGCGCAAAATGGCGGCGGAGCGATCGCGGCTGCCGTCGTTGACGAAGATGACTTCATACGGGATGGACTGCTTGTCCAGTGCCGGATACAGGCGGTCGAACAAGGCCTGCAAGCCCTGCTCCTCGTTATAGACGGGAATGACGACGGAGAGTTGGGGGAGATTCATAGGGGCGGCATTTTACCGCAGCTCATGGGCTTGATGGAATTCGCTCAAGCCAGTACCTCGCGCACTGCCTTAACCACGCGCTGCACATCGGCCTCGCTCATGCGCGGGAACAGCGGCAGGGTGACGATGCGCTGCCCCACGCTCTCGGCCACAGGAAACATGCCTTCGTGGAAGCCGCGCTGACGATACATCTGGAACAGGTGGATGGGGGGGTAATGCACGCCGCAGCCGATGTTGTGCCGCTCTTTCATCTGCGCCATGAAGTCGCTGCGCTGCACGCCCTCCGGCAGCACGATCTCGAACATGTGCCAGTTGGTGTTGCTGAAATCCTTGACTGGCAACTGCGCACCTGTCTGTTTTTCGAAATCCGCGCCGAAGGTCGCAAAGTAATGTTTGGCCAATGCATGGCGGCGTGCGGTGATGGCATCCAGTTGCGGCAATTGGTTCAGACCGATCACGGCGGCGACATCGGTCATGTTGTATTTGCCGCCCAGCACATCCACGTCCATGCCGTCGAAGCCGCTGCGCGTGACGCCCTGTAAACGGTACTTCTCGGCCAAGCGAGCCTCGGCGTCGTTGTTCAGCACCAGACAGCCGCCTTCGGTGGTGGTGAGGTTCTTGTTGGCCTGGAAGCTGAACGAGACAAAATCGCCGAAGCTGCCAATGCGCTTGCCGTGCCACTGCGAACCCAGCGCCTGCGCCGCATCTTCCACCACGCGCAGCTTGTGTTTGGCGGCGATGGTGTAGAGGCGATCCCTGTCCACCGGCAAACCGGATAGGTCCACAGGGATGATAGCTTTGGTGCGCGGGGTGATGGCCGCATTGACCTTGGTCAGGTCGATGTTGCGCGTGACCGGATCGATGTCCGCAAACACCGGCGTCGCGCCGACTTCGAGGATGACATTCGAGGTCGCTACCCAGGAGATGGGCGTGGTGATGACTTCGTCGCCGGGGCCGATGCCGGCGATGCGCAGTGCGATCTCCATGGTGCAGGTGCCGGAGTTGAAGGTGCGCACCGGACGCCCGCCAAAATAAATGGAGAGCTGCTTCTCGAATTCCTGCACCTTGGGGCCGCTGGTGATCCAGCCGGAGCGCAACACGTCGCCGACGGCGGCGATGGCCGCTTCGTCAACATAGGGACGGGTGAAAGGAAGAAACTCGCTCATGCCCGGGAAATGATGACCACGCCGAGGATGATGACGCCGATGCCAGCCACCTTGGCCGGGTTGAACGCCTCGTTGAACAGCCACCATGCAAGCACGGCATTGACCACATAGCCCAGCGACAGCATGGGATAGGCGATGCTGACCTGCACCCGCGACAGCGCCAGTATCCACACCACCACGCTGATGGCATAACAGGTGAGCGCGGCGATGATGTGCCATTCGGTCGCCAGCTTGCAGCCTATGGGCAACACGTTCTCCAAGCTGAACTCGAAATGGCCGACGACGTTTGTGCCGGCCTTGATGAGCAGTTGCGCCGCCGCATTCAGCAGCACGCCAAACAGGATCAAACCGAAACTGACCAGCGTCATGATCTGCTCACCACCACATATTGTTCGTCGCGGTATATTTCCCTCATGGCCATTCCCTGTTGTTGGAGGAGGTGAAAGAGTTGCGCCGGCACAATAGCATAAGCCTCGTCTTGTGTGCGCCAGCGTGCCGCCAACTCGCCCACGGTGGGCAACCAGCGCTGCGGTTCCTGCCGGATGCCGAAATCCATCTCGTCCTGAAAGGCCACCAGCGTGAACGTGCGCTTGAGATAGAACGGCAAGGTCTGCTCGTAACAGGACACGGAATAGAACGGCGCGCCGGGTTTGAGCTGCGGCCCGATCGCTTCCGCCATCTGGTAGCCGGAGCGCTCATGCGCGATGGTGTTGTAGCCGCTCAATCCGATCTGTACCGCCAGCAGCGAACCCAGCGCCAGCGCCGCCACCGCGCGCAGCTTGCGATCTTGCCACAGCCAGCGCAGCGCCAGCCCCAGCGCCAGCAGCCAGAGCGCGCAGGCGGCCAGCAACCAGTGCTCGTATGCGCCATACCAGCGCGCCTGCAAGGGCGTATCGGCATCGCGGTCGAGGTAGGGGATCAGCGCCAAAGCCGCCAGCAGCACAGGCAGCATGGGCGCGAGCAGCCAGAACAAGCGGTGCGGCGGCATCTCTGCCAGCCGTTTGCCCATCAGCAGCGCCAGTGCGGGAAACATGGGCAGCAGGTAGGAAGGCAGCTTGGAGCCGGAGGCGGAAAAAAACAGAAAGACGAACACCGCCCACACCAGCAGGAAACGCTCGGTGCTGAACTCCCCGGCCTTGCTTGCGCCCGCGCGCCAGGCGCGCGGCAGCGCCTCCAGCATCACCAGCGTCCACGGCAGCATGCCCAGCAGCAACACTGGAATGAAGTAATGCCACGGCTGGTAACGGTTGTGCACCTTGGTGGTGAAGCGCGTGAAATGTTCGTAGATGAAGAAGCGGTCGAAGAACTCCGGGTTGGCCTGCATGACCAGCGCGAACCAGGGGGCGGCGATAAGCAGGAACAAGACCACGCCGGACAGCCAGTGCATGCGTTTCCACACGGCAATGTCGCGGTTGGCCACGGAATACAGGAACAGCGCGGCGCCCGGCAGCACCAGCCCCATCAGCCCCTTGCTCAACACTGCCAAAGCGAGACCCGCCCAGGCCAGCAGCATCCAGTTGCGCCGAGCCTGGGCTTGCGCCTGCTGTTGTGCCAGCAGCAGCGCAAAGATGCCCAGCGAAGTGAAAAACGTCACGCCCATATCCAGCGTGTTGAAATGCGACAACAGCACATACAGCGCGCTGCCGCCCAACAGCAATGCCGCATAGAGCCCCGCCTCGCGCCCGAACAGGCGTGCAGCGGCAAACCACGTCAGTAAAATGCCGGACAGTCCAGTCAGCGCAGCCCACAGGCGCGAAGTCCACTGATGTTCGCCGAACACCTCGTAGGCCACGGCGGTGGCCCAGTATTGCAATGGCGGCTTCTCGAAGTATTTAAGATCGTTCAGGCGCGGCGTCGTCCAGTCCCCGCTCGCCACCATCTCGCGCGGGATCTCGGCATAACGCCCTTCATCGGGGCGCACCAGCTTGCGGTATTCCAGGTTGCCGAACCAGATGAGCACGAACGCCAGCAACAGCAGCCATAGCGAACGCCGGGAAGCGGGAAAGGACATGATCGAGAATCGCAAAAACAGAGGGGGCGGATTTTAACCCAAGTGGCCTGTCAGCCCGTCTTTTCCTGTACCACGGCGCGCACGCCGCCTTGCGCGAAGGTGATGTCCAGCCGCGTCCCCGGCGGGGCAGCGGCACTGTCGGACACGATGGCGCCCTGCGCATCGCGCACCAGGCTATAGCCGCGCAACAGCACTTGCTGCGGGTCGAGATGATGCAAGTGTTGCTGCACGGCAGACAGGCGCGCCTGTCGCCGTTCCAGCGCGCTGCGCATGGCGACCGCCCATTGCCTGGCGGTATGGCGCTGGCGCTCCTGCCAGCGTCCGATATCGGGGCATGCCGCATGCAGCCGCCTCGCCGACGCATTGCAGCACCAGTGTTTTTCCCGCATGGCATTCAGCCCCGTCCGTTGCAGGCGCTGGTGCAGCGCATGCCAGCGTTCGCGTTGCTGGCGTATGCGCTGCGCGGGATGCAGCAAACGCCGCTGCGTCACGTCCAGCCTTTGCATGGCAGTGCCGAGGCGCTGCTCCAGCATGCGCGCCAGATGCCGCTGCTGCCGCAACAGTTGCTGGCGCAACGCCTGCCGGTCCGGCACCACGGCCTGTGCCGCCGCAGTCGGCGTGGCCGCGCGCAGGTCGGCAACAAAATCGGCGATGGTGGAATCGGTCTCATGCCCCACCCCGCTCACCACCGGAATAGGACTGGCCGCGATGGCACGTGCCACCATCTCCTCGTTGAACGCCCACAGGTCTTCGATGCTGCCGCCGCCACGGCACACGATCAGCACATCGCATTCGGCACGCTGGCTGGCTGTCTTGATCGCCTGCGCGATCTTCTGCGCGGCCCCGGCACCCTGCACGGGCGCCGGATACAGCACCACCGGCACATTGGGCATGCGGTTCGCCAGAGTGCGCAGCACATCGCGCAGCGCCGCCGCCTGCGGCGAGGTCACGATACCTATTTGGCGCGGCAGCAAAGGCAATTCGCGCTTGCATTCGGCAGCGAACAGCCCCTCGCCTTCCAGTTTTGTCTTCAGTCGCTCGAATGCCTCAAACAATGCGCCCAGCCCGGCAGGGCGCATCTTCTCCAGCGTCAACTGAAAATCGCCGCGCGCCTCATACAGCGTGGCCAATGCCAGTACTTCCACCTGCATGCCGTTCGCCGGCCTGAAATCCAGAAACTGGCTCTTGTGGCGGAACATCACGCAGCGCACCTGCGCCGCTTCGTCCTTGAGCGAGAAATACCAGTGCCCCGAAGCCGCGCTGACGAAATTGGAGATCTCGCCACGCACCCAGACCAGGGGCAAGCCGCCCTCGATCAATTGCCGGGCGACAATGTTCAATTCGCTTACGCTGACCACCTGGCTTTTCTCAAAAACCATGTCGCATCATCCCTAAAATAAAAAGCGGTTCGCCCCTGCAAGGCGCACCGCTTCATGCCCGCGGCAGATCAGAAGCGCACCTGGACTTCGTAGCGGCGATTCTTGGTCTTCTTGGCTGGTGTGTCGTCCGGTTTCACCAGCGGCTTTTCCGACCCCATGCCCACGGCTTCGATATCTTCCGCATTCACACCATTGGCCACCAGTTCCTTGACCATCACCTGGGCGCGGCGGGCAGACAACTCCTTGTTCTTGGCTGCATCGCCGGAAGAGTCGGTATGGCCGGACACAATGAACTTGAAGCCGGTCTGACCTTGCGCTTGCAGCGTCTTCTTCACATCGACGATGATGCCGGCCAGTTTCTTGGATTTCTTGCCGCAACCCGCCTCCAGCACATCCGTGCCGCTCTTGAAGGAACACTGGTTCTTCCTGGCCTCTGCCAGCAACCGTTTGTTCACCTGTGCCGCAAGCTTCTTGTTGCCTTCGGCGCGCGCCTTGTCCCGCGCCTGTGCCTTGACCTTGTCCTCCAATCCCCCGCCAGCCTGCTTGTTTAAATCATCCATCAAGCCCGCCTGGGCCAGGGGTACACACATGCACAACAGTAACAGCAGAAAATTTCTCTTCATGATCGAATCCTTTTGGGAGTAACCGACAAAATTGCCATGCCATGCAACCGGGCCAGTTTCGCCACCCGCGTTTGCAAAACAGCCGCTTTATGCTCGGCGAAACGGTGGCAACGGTCAACCACTCTTTGCCTGCGCCCCTGTTTTTCCAGCACATACAAATATATCTAATGGCATATTGACAAAACCTGAGTTACTCACAAAGCCAATAAACATGCGCCTTCCATGGCAGCCAAGTGTCATCCGTTTTCGCAACTTACAGCATCCTGTTGTTTTTTAAAAAGTTATTTCTTGTTTGTTTTTTAGTCAGAAACTTCGAAATGCATTATTCCCGGGCTTTAAAGCTTCATACCGTTCATTCCTCCACAATGTTATCCACAGGTTTTGTGCATAAGGAATTTTTCCTCGCAGGATCAATGCTTGCCTTGCCCGGGAATTTTGACAACAATGGCGGCAAGCTACCGGAGTTCTTGATGACCAATAAAGCCGTACCGGATTTCACCCTGCCCGCCACCGGCGATGCCAAATTCACGCTCCACCCCATCCGCAGTAAATCGCTGGTGATCTATTTCTACCCCAAGGACAACACGCCGGGCTGTACCACCGAGGCGCAGCAGTTCCGCGACCTGCATGCCGAATTCCGCAAGGCCGGCAGCGAGATCGTGGGTATCTCGCGCGACAGCATCAAGTCGCACGAGGGGTTCAGAACCAAGTTCAGCCTGCCGTTCGCGCTGCTGTCCGATACGGAGGAAACAGCCTGCGGCATATTCGGCGTCATCAAGCAGAAGAAACTGTATGGCAAGGATGTGCGCGGTATCGAACGCAGCACCTTCGTGCTCGACCGGAAAGGCCATATCGTGAAGGAATGGCGCGGGTTGAAAGCGGACGGACACGCGACAGAAGTGCTCGCCTTTGTGCAAACTCTCTGAAGGAAAACCATGAACGCTCGCAAAGCCGCTCCAGGCAATAACAGCAAGCTCTTCGTGCTGGACACCAACGTGCTGATGCACGACCCAACCAGCCTGTTCCGCTTCGAGGAGCACGACGTGTACTTGCCGATGTTCGTGCTGGAAGAACTGGACAACAACAAAAAGGGCATGTCCGAAGTGGCCCGCAACGCGCGCCAGGCCAGCCGTTTTATTGACAATCTCATCAGCGAAAAGGAAGGTGGCATAGACGAGGGTGTGCTGCTGGACTCGCTGGGCAACAAGGCCGCCACCGGGCGGCTGTTCCTGCAAACCGAATTTATCAGCAACCAGTTGCCGGAGAACCTGGCGCACGGCAAGGCCGACAACGCCATCCTCGGCGTGGTCACCTACCTGCACAAGATGTACTCGAAGCGCCAGGTCGCGCTGGTGTCCAAGGACATCAACATGCGCATCAAGGCGCGCGCGCTGGGCTTGCAGGCGCAGGATTATTTCAACGACAAGGTGCTGGAAGACACCGACCTGCTCTATACCGGCGCGCGCGAGATCAAGGCCGACTTCTGGGACAGGAACGGCAAGGACATGAAGTCCGGCGCGCAGGGCGCGCATACTTTCTACCAGCTCAAGGGCCCTGACTGCCGCGACCTGCTGGTGAACGAATTCATCTTCCAGGAAGACCCGGCCAATCCGTTCTACGCGGTGGTGGCCGCGCAGGATGGCAACACCGCCACCCTGCGCACGCTCACCGACTACACCCACAGCAAGAACGCCATCTGGGGCATCACCGCGCGCAACCGCGAACAGAACTTCGTGATGAACCTGCTGATGAACCCGGAGATCGATTTCGTCACGCTGCTGGGCCAGGCCGGCACCGGCAAGACCCTGCTCACGCTGGCGGCGGGCCTGATGCAGGTGCTGGAACACAAGACCTATTCCGAGATCATCATGACCCGCGTCACCGTGCCGGTGGGCGAGGACATCGGCTTCCTGCCCGGCACCGAGGAAGAGAAGATGTCACCGTGGATGGGCGCGCTGGACGACAACCTCGACGTGCTGAACAAGTCCGACGAGGAGGGCGGAGAATGGGGACGCGCCGCCACACGCGACCTGATCCGCAGCCGCATCAAGATCAAGTCGCTCAACTTCATGCGCGG
>JBBIIN010000033.1:0-19188 GCA_037446515.1 Gallionellaceae bacterium | reverse complement strand
TCTTCACCTCTTCGCCGTTCTTCAGCACCGTCACCATCTGGTGCAGCACATAGTCGGGCCAGCCTTGGGGGATGTCAACGTCGAGCGCCTGCAAGCCGGCGCGCACGCGGGTGATGGTACTGTGGTGGTCAGCCCCCTGCTCGTTGATGACGCGCACGAAGCCGCGTTTCCATTTCTCCCAGTGATAGGCCACGTCCGGCACGAAGTAGGTGTAGCCTCCCTCGCGCTTGCGCATCACGCGATCCTTGTCGTCGCCGAAATCGGTGGTGCGCAGCCACAGAGCTCCCTCGTGCTCGTAGGTGTGGCCGCTGGCGATGAGTTTCTGCACCGTCCCCTCCACCTTGCCGTCGGTATACAGCGCAGACTCCAGCGAGAACACATCGAAGCTCACGCCGAACGCGCGCAAGTCGAGATCCTGCTCATGGCGCAGATAGGCCACGGCAAAATGGCGGATGGCCTCGGCATCGCTCGCATCGCCCTTGCCTACGATGTGCTGATCGGCAGCATCCACATTGGCTTTCGCCAGATAAGCGTTCGCCACGTCGATGATGTAATCGCCGCGATAACCATCCTCGGGCCAGTGCGGGCTATCCGGCGTGACGCTACGGCAGCGCAACTGCACTGAGTGGGTAAGATTCTCGATTTGCTGACCGGCGTCGTTATAGTAGAACTCGCGCGTCACCTGCCAGCCGCCGGCATCCAGCAGTCGACACAGGCAATCGCCCACCGCAGCACCGCGCCCGTGGCCGATGTGCAGCGGGCCGGTGGGGTTGGCCGAGACGAATTCCACCTGCACTTTCTGTCCGCGTCCGGCATGGCCGCGGCCATAGCCCGCGCCCGCCTGCAACACGCCCAGCACCACACGCTGCTTGGCGGCGGGTGCAATGAACACATTGATAAAACCGGCACCGGCGATCTCCACCTTGTCAATGAAATCGGCCTGGGGCAGCGCCGCGATCAGCGCGTTGGCGATGTCGCGTGGCGACTTGCGCAAGGGCTTGGCCAACTGCATCGCCAGGTTGCAGGCATAGTCGCCATGTGCGGCGTTCTTCGGACGCTCGATGGTGATGGCTGTATCCGCCAGATCAGGCGCAACCACTGCGCGCGCCTGCGCGAACAATTCGGAAAGATGAGATGAGAAATTCAGGACTACGGACATCGCTTTGCGCCTTCAAAATAGGCGCGGATTATAGCACCTTGCCCGGATTCATCAGGCCGTTCGGGTCGAGTGTGTGCTTGATGGAACGCATCAGCTCCAGCTCCAGCGCGCTCTTATAACGCACGATCTCCCCGCGCTTCAACTGTCCCAATCCATGCTCGGCGCTGATGCTGCCCTCCAGCTTGGCGACGACCTCATACACGAGGCGATTCACATCATGTTCGTGCCGTTCGATGAAGTCGGGATTGCGCGCCGCATCCAGCATGGATACGTTGTAATGGATGTTCCCGTCGCCCAGATGGCCGAAGGCGACGATGCGTATGCCGGGATAAGCCGCGCACAAGGCGGCGTCCGCCTGCGCAATGAATTGCGCCACGCGACTGAGCGGCACCGAGATGTCGTGCTTGATGCTGATGCCCTCGGTCTTCTGCGCATCGGGGATGGCTTTGCGCAATTTCCACCAGCGTTCTGCGTACTGTGCGTCCGCTGACACTTCCGCCTCCAACACGCCGGGGCCGAAGCTGTGCAACGCCTCGCGTAGCGCACCGTCCAGCGGCGCGGGCAGTACGTTGGTCAACTGCGCGATGACCAGCCAACCATGCATTTGTGCAAACGGCGGCTGTGCATCCTGGGTGTGTTTGAACACCAGTTCGAGCGCGGAGCGCGAGATCAGTTCGAACGCGCTGATGGTGTCGCCGCAGGTGGCGCGCAGGTGCGCCAGCAGCGCTGAGGCAGTGGCCGGATCGCGCACGGCAACGCATGCCGTCGCACTGGATTGCGGGCAGGGAAACAACTTGAGCACTGCTGCCGTGATGATGCCCAGCGTGCCTTCCGCACCGACGAACAACTGCTTGAGATCGTAACCGCTGTTGTCCTTGCGCAAGCGGCGCAGGCCGTGCCAGATGCGCCCGTCCGGCAGCACCACCTCCAGCCCTAGCACCAGGTCGCGCGCATTGCCATAACGCAATACGCCAATGCCGCCCGCGTTGGTGGAAAGGTTGCCGCCGATCTCGCAATGCGGCGCGATGGCGGTCAGCCCCAGCGGAAACAAACGGCCTGCCTGCTCCGCTGCCTTATACAGCGCGGCCAGTTTGCAGCCGGCCTCGACCGTCATGGTGTAGTTGATGGCATCCATTTCGCGGATGTGGTTCATGCGCGAGAGGTTGACGACGACTTGGAGCAAATCATCCGCCAGCGGCACGGCAGCGCCACACAGGCTGGTGTTGCCGCCCTGCGGCACGATGGCGGCCTGATGTGTGACGCAGAGCTTCACCACCTGCGCCACCTGTTCCGTGCTCGACGGAAAAACCACGCAAAGTGCCTTGCCCTGATAACGCCCGCGCCAATCCTGGCAATAAGGGGCGGTGACAATGCCTGTTAATACCGCCTCATCACCCAACAAGGCGTGCAGCGATGCATGCAACTGGTTTGCCGCCATCACGCCCATTATGTCAGCCGCGCATCACCGTTGAAGCGATCAACCCGGTTCATTCATGCATGCGCTCATGAGCGGCGCTCTTCATCCCTCGCGGTAATGGCGGCGCAGGTTCGGGCTTGATCGGATTGAACCTGTTGCGCTGAACCGTGTGTGGATTATGGCATTCGGTACATACCCACCAGCGCTTCTTGCCTTCGTGCGAAGCCCAGGAACCAGCCCGTTTGCCATGCACCCCGGCTCGCCAATCAATATATTTCTCGCCATGGCATTCACCGCAAATCCGTTGTGGCTGATTGAAGCTGATTTCTTCCCCCCTGCGGTTAATCAGCTTGTTGCGGTTCTTTGCGCTATGGCAGTCGAGACACCATACCGCACCGCGCCCGTGCTGGAGTTCCAGCGAATTTTCGACAATATCCTGATGCATGGACAACAACCTGGGTTTCCTGTCTTTTGGATAGGGCACGGTCTGACCATTGTGGCAGGTCTTGCAACCATCCGGCCCCATATTGAAATAGGCCAACTGGGGTTCCCTGGGCTTCACCACCGCATTGTTGAAGTTACCATGCGTATCATCCTTGACCTCAGGCATTTCACCCATGGGAATGGTTCCGTCAAAAGGATCGCCGTACCACAATACAGCACCTGTTGTTTTCGAGCATTTGATGTTGGGATAGCCGTATTGAGGCACGGCATCCTCGGTTCTGGAAACAGCCGTATAGTTTTCCCGGCTTTCAAAGCATTCCGTTACCGGCTTGGATGCCTCGGCAGCAGACGGCTCCGCCGCCGCATGGGCCGCGCCGAAAATGAGGGTGGCAACAAAAAAACCTTTCCAGGCAAGTTTCAATTCTGATGCTTCATTCATTGCGATCATTTCAAATTCTCCGCAAATCCATCCACAAGCGCCGTGTCTTCAGTCCTGCAAGATCCCCGCCGCCGCCCTCTCGTGATAGCGCACCTCACCGGTCAATATGCCGATGGCGCCTTTGACGATCAGCGTCAAAGCCAGAAAGCAGGCCGCCCAGATGAACAAGACATTCATGAACTCAATCAGGGTCACGTGATAGACCGTGTATTCACCCAGCGGGGACGGGCTAAAAGCGGGGAAAACCAGGATCATGGGCTTCTCCACCAACACCGCGAGGAATACCGTGAAGCAGACCATCGGTAACCAGCGGTTATAACTGCGCCGCACTTGGGGGAATAACAGCGCTACGAAACACCCCACTAACGTACCTATCGTGCCCCAGAACCAAGGCACGTAGTCGTTCAGCCCGTTACGGCCAAACATGTTGAACTTGAGCGAATCAGCATGCTCGGTGCTCGAATACAGAACGGTGAAAAATTCTGCCGCAAACACCAACATCAACAATCCCAAACTCCACGCGATAATGGTCGTGAGCAAATTTATCACCGAATCGCCGATTTGCAATTTGGTATATTTCCTGGCAAGGAGAAAAATCATGACGATCAGCGAAGGACCTGACGCACCCGCCATGGACAGGAAAGCGAAGGGCAGAACCGCGGTTGACCAGGAAGGAACCCGCGCATTGCTGCCCAACACAAATGCTGTGACCACATGGATCAACGGCCCCCATGCGATGGCCAGATAAACAATCGGGGTGAACCATCGCGCCAGATACTTGGAATCAAACGTCCCCATGTATTTTTTATAGAGGATGTACAGCACGCCAATCAGGTTCAGATAAAGATAGACGTTCAGGACGATGGTGTCATACACCAACATGGAACTGGGAAAATTCATGAACCCTATGCCAGGAATCATGTGCAGCAAGCGGTCCGGTCGGCCCATGTGGAACAGGATGAACACGATGCCTGTTGCCACAAAAACCATTGCAACGATTTCGCCAATCACCGCCAGCTCCTTCATGTCCTGGCGATGGTAGAAATATCCCGGTGCCACCACCAGGACAGCCGCGGCGGCAACGTGCGCCGTGAACACAAAGTTGGCAAAAAACATCTCCAGGGTGATCTGGTCGGTGGCGCCGATTAGGATGAGGCCTTCCGTGAGCTGCCGGTATGCCGTGTAAGAACCCACCAGGATGAAAAAAGACAGCATGAGCAGCCACGCATGGTATAGATTCCCGCCACGTATAGCGTATGTGCTGACATCCTTGGCAAAAGAGAACGCTTTGTTCATGTTAGCCCCCTAACCGATGTAATAGAAAAATTTGGGATAGGTGCCAAATTCTTCCCTGAATCTGAAAACACGCTTGGTCGCCAGCACCTTGCGCACATCGCTTTCGGGATCGAGCAAATTGCCGAATTTTCTGGCCCCCACAGGACAAGCCTCCAGACAGGCAGGGTTTCTCCCCTCGCGCGTCCGCTGCACACAGAACGTACACTTCTCCATCACGCCTTTCATGCGCGGCCTGTTGCCAAAGTAGTGGGTCTTGGGATTCATGTCTTCAGCGGGAAGGTTGGGTTCGCCCCAGTTGAAGCGCCTTGCATGATAAGGGCAGGCAAGCTGACACATGCGGCAGCCGATGCACCAGTTGTAATCGATCAGCACCACGCCGGCATGATCCCTGAACGTAGCCCGCACCGGGCACGCCTTGACACAAGGCGGCTTCTCGCACTGCTGGCATTGCACGGGCATGTAGAAAAAATCCTTGTCGGGTACGGTCTCATCCTGGTAGTAACTTTGCGCGCCTTCGGTAGAAAGCCCTGCCGGATGGTACGCATTCCCTCCCACCTGCACCCCGTAATTCCCAAAGCGGCTCTGCTCAGGATAGCCCTTATCCAACTCGTCAGCCGAAAAGGAAACGTTCCCCCGCGGAATCTTCATCACCTGTATCCACTGGATTACCGTGCCGTTTCGGGACTGGTTATTTTCCTCCACGCAGGCATGGACACATCGCCGACAACCGATGCACTTGGATATATCCAGCGCGTAACCGAAAAGCACACCGTCAGGAGCCTCCTTATCCGAAACGGTCGTTTTCTTGCCATATTTTGCGGTATATCTTTTTTCCAGACGCGCGATGGCCGCCTTCTTTTCCGCATCGGACATCAACACAAAATGTCCCTGGAAAAATTCCGCCACGGTTACGTCCGCATCCGGATTGGCGGCCTCCACGGCGGCCTCTGCCGGGCCGGGAGCGGCCACCAGCGCGGCCGCTCCCGATGTGCATACATACTTCAAAAAGTCCCGGCGGCTCGCAATTACTTCCGCAGCCTCTTTCGACTCGTCAACATGCTTTTCCGACATAGATGCCTCCACGCATACGATGATGCTTGATGAATGCTACGAGATTTCCTCGTTGTGACAGTTCAGCAACTCTTGCAACCGCTGGCTCTTCTCGCTCTCCGACATCAGAACCAGCCGATTGCCCATAACCGCTTGTTCCTGCATGGCGGCATCATTTGCATATTTTGCGGTTTCACCCACATCGCTCGTTGTCGATTTGGAAATTTTGTTTGTCGTATATCCAGCCGCTGCAAACATCCCGATCACTGCAGCCGCCTTTTGAAAGAACGAACGTCTTGAGTTGCCACCCTCATTCATGATTCCACCTCCGATAAGACCCGCCATTAACCTGCTTCATGCCCGTTGTTTGCATTTACTACTCCTCCATTTTTCTGGGCAGATGGGCGCGTAAGCGGCAGAGCGCATCTGTCAGAACAGCATATCTTGCAAAAAACTCCCTGGTCAGTCTCGCGCCCTCTTCGTCGGTCGTCTCCGCATTGCCCACGCCACTCATCGCAGCACGCATAAGGTCCGTCAACTGATTGTGGAATTCCACCACTTCACCTTCGGAAGTAAATTCCAGCATGACATTTCGGGGGTTGTATTTCATAACACGATGACTGACGCTTTGTTGACCATGGATAATGCCAAGCTCCTGCTTTTGGGGGAATTGAAAAACCTTGACACATCCACACCCACCTTAGTGTTGCGATTCATATTAGCACTTACTGTTTTCCCCATGAAGCATTTCATACGGGCAAAGGCCTAGTACCTTATGAATCTAGTGGGTCAACCTCCATTGACCAGCGCACCTGCTTTGCGGGCAACGCATCCAGCAGCGGCTTCCAGGCATGCAGGAAAATCTGCAAAGTTTTGCGCTGGGGGGCCTGTACCAACAGTTGCGCGCGGTGATACCCGGCACGTTTCGGCATGGCGGCGGGCACCACGCCATACACGCTGACGTCCACCGCCAGCTTCAATGCGTCGGTGCGCGCCTGTTGCAAGAAGGCATGAACCTCATCCTCGTGCTTGCTTTCTGCGCTCACCAACGCCTGATAGGCATAGGGTGGGAACTCAGCCGTCTGCCGTTCCGTCAGCAGCACTTTTGCCCACGCGGCGTAGTCATGCGCGCGCAGTGCCGCAAACAGAGGATGGTTCTGAAATGTGGTCTGCAGCAGGACTTCGCCCGCCTTGTCCGCGCGGCCAGCCCGTCCGCCCACCTGGGTCAGTTGCGCAAACAGTTTTTCAGAAGCGCGGAAGTCGCTGCTGTAGAGCGCCCCATCCGGGTCGAGCACGCCCACCAATGTAAGATTGGGAAAATCGTGCCCCTTGGCCAGCATCTGCGTGCCGATGAGGATGTCGGCCTGACCCGCATGGATCTGCTGGCGCATAACATTCCACACCCCCTTGTTGCGCGTGCTGTCGCGATCCACGCGCAGGATGCGCGCCTGCGGGAAATGCCGCTGCAAGACCTCTTCGATACGCTGCGTACCTACGCCCACGGGCTTCAGATCGGCGTCGCCACAAGCAGGACAGGCGCGCGGCACGCGCTGCTGATGTCCGCAGTGATGGCAGCGCAAGACATGCTCTTGCCGGTGCAACACCAGCTTGCCCGCACAATGCGGACAAGAGGAGAGCCAGCCGCAAGCGGTACACATCAGCACGGGCGCATAGCCGCGCCGGTTAATAAAGAGCAAGCTTTGTTCGCCTTTTTGCAGACGCGCGGTCACGGCCTCAAGCAAAGGGGCACTCAACCCTTCCTGCAAGGGCAGCCGTGTGATGTCTATGCAACGCACCTGTGGCAGCGTGGCCGCCCGCACCGCACGCTGTGTCAATTGCAACAGTCGGTAGCGCCCGTTCTGCGCGTTGTGCCAACTTTCCAATGAAGGTGTGGCGGAACCGAGCACGATGGCTATCTTGCGCTGGCTGGCGCGAAAGATGGCGACATCGCGCGCAGAGTAGCGCAGACCGTCCTGTTGCTTGAACGAGGTATCGTGCTCCTCGTCCACCAGGATCAACCCCAGTTCTGGCAGCGGCGCGAACACGGCCAGCCGCGTACCCAGCACGATGCGTGCTTCGCCCGATTGCGCCCTGATCCAGTTGAGCGCGCGCTCACCATCGGCCAAGCCGCTGTGCAGGCTAGCAATCTCCACATCAGGAAAACGTGTGCGGAAATACTGCTCCAGTTGCGGCGTGAGGTTGATCTCTGGCACCAGCAACAGCGTTTGCCGACCGCGCCGCAACATCTCGCGCATCAAATGCACATACACCTCCGTTTTGCCGCTGCCGGTAATGCCGTACAGCAGGAAGCTGCCATATGCTTTTTGCTGCAAGACCGCATCCACAGCCTGCTGCTGCTCGCCAGTGAGCTGGTGCATACTGGCGAAGGAGCAATCACTGCGCCGTTGCGGCACGCAAGTCTCGACCCATCCCGCTTGCAGCAACGCCGCCAGCGCAGCAGGCGCCGTAGATGACAGGTTGCGCAGTTGCGCGCCGGAAAGCCTCCCCCGCTGCAAGGCCTGCAGGATGCGCCGCTGTACCACACGCCGTTTGGGTAATGCATCCAAATCCAGCGCAAAACCTGTTGCGCTCAAGGTGTAATCCAGCACCTGTTTCAGCACAATGGGTTCGGTTGCACGCAGGCGGGCTGGCAATGCAGCGAGCACGGTCATGCCGAGCGGGTAATGGTAATAGTCACTGCAAAAACGCAGCAGTTTGAGCAGTTCCTGCGACAATGGCGGTATGTCTTCCAGCACGTGCGCCACCGGCTTGATCCGCTCCGGGGCAAGTCCCGAATGATCCGCCCATTCCATCGCCACGCCGGTAACCAATTTCCGCCCGAACGGAACGACCACTCGCTGGCCGATCTCGAGCTGCGTTCTTTCGTTCACGACGTAATCAAAAAGTGTTGACAACGGCACGTCCAGTGCGACGCGAATGATGGGCATGTTAGGCAAAATTTCTAGCGTGGTTTCTATAAAGTTTAGCTAATCATATTGACTGACATGGGGATTTTTTCTTATGCACATTTCCTGTGGATAACAATGTGCATAAGCGCCCGGAAAAAACGCAAACTTTAATTGGTATATACGGTTTTGACGCGTTGCCCATTTTTTGTTCTAGTCAAATATTCCTTAATTAACAATAAGTTATATACAAAGAACAAAAGGCCGTGGAAGCTTGCTTCCACGGCCTCATTGGTCTTGCCGCCCCTGTTCATAAACGGGCGGCTTAGCTGCTGATTCTTAGTGATATTTCCGGCTCAACTCATGCACCGCCTGCACCAGTGCAGCCGCATTAGCGGGATCGGTATGCTGGGAAATACCGTGTCCCAGATTAAACACATGACCGCCGCCATAACCGAAGCTAGTTAACACTTTCTCCACTTCGTTGCAGATGACTTCAGGATTGGAAAATAGTACCGCTGGATCAAGATTGCCTTGCAGCGCGACCCTGTGTCCAACCTTCTGACGTGCTATGCCGATATCCATGGTCCAGTCCAGGCCCACCGCATCGCAACCCGTATCGGCGATGCTCTCGATCCACAGGCCCCCGCCCTTGGTAAATATGATTGAGGGGATGCGCACGCCGTCTTTTTCCTTGGTCAACCCCTCAACGATGCGCTTGAGATAGGGCAACGAGAACTCATGGTAGGCGTAGTGCGACAGGGCGCCCCCCCAGGAATCAAACACCATCACCGCCTGTGCGCCTGCCTCGATCTGGGCATTGAGGTACTGTGTTACCGCATCCGCCGTCACCAACAGGACGTGGTGCATCAACTTCGGCTCCTTGTACATCAAAGTCTTCACCTTGGCGTAGTCGTCCGAACTGCCGCCCTCGACCATGTAGCAGGATAGTGTCCAAGGACTGCCGGAAAACCCGATGAGTGGGACCCGACCATCCAATGTACGGCGTATCTGCGACACGGCATCGGTCACATATTTCAGGTCGGAGCCAATGTCCGGCACGCGCAAGGCCATGATGTCAGCTTCAGTCTCCAGCGGTCGCTCGAACTTGGGCCCTTCGCCCTCAGCGAAATACAGCCCCAGCCCCATCGCATCCGGCACGGTCAAAATATCGGAAAACAGTATGGCCGCATCCAGCGGAAACCGATCCAGAGGCTGTATGGTCACCTCAGTGGCAAAGTCCGGGCTTTTGCACAACCCCATAAAACTGCCTGCCTTACGGCGTGTGGCACGGTATTCGGGTAAATAGCGGCCCGCTTGGCGCATCATCCACAACGGAGTGTATTCGGTGGGCTGGCGCAGCAAAGCGCGCAAAAAGGTATCGTTCTTTACTTTGAAATTCATCGCTCAAATCTTCACAAATGCCCGCAGGGCGAAAACGCAACGCACCAGACCTCTTGCGTCGGCAAGAGCGCGGATTATACACGTATGGCCTGTGCGCTGGCTGGGGTGCAACCATCATGGAACCATGAACGACGTGGCTGAATCTAACGTATTACCCCTCTCGTGCTGTTTATCGCGGCAACAACGATGAACCCATCAGGAACTCGTCCACTGCGCGTGCCGCCTGGCGGCCTTCGCGGATGGCCCACACCACCAGCGACTGGCCGCGGCGCATGTCACCTGCCGCGAATACCTTCTTGACGCTGGTTTGGTAGCAGTCTTTGCCATCTGTGGTGGCTTTGGCATTACCGCGAGTATCCTTTTCCACACCGAAAGCATCCAACACCTGTGCTAGCGGATTGGTGAAGCCCATGGCGAGAAAGACGTAGTCGGCCTTGATCTCGAACTCGCTGCCTGGCAATTCGATCATCTTGCCGTCCTTGAATTCGACACGCACCGCCCTCACCGCGTTCAGCACGCCGTTCTCTCCGACAAACTGCTTGGTGGAGATGGCCCAATCGCGCGTGCAACCTTCGTCGTGCGAGCTGGAAGTGCGCAATTTCATCGGCCAGTAGGGCCAGGTCATCGCCTTGTTTTCCTGTTCCGGCGCGCGCGGCATCACTTCGATCTGCGTGACCGAGGCTGCGCCTTGCCGGTTGGAGGTGCCCACGCAGTCAGAGCCGGTGTCACCGCCGCCGATGACCAACACATGCTTGCCTGCCACGTTGATCGGGTTCTTGCCATCGCCCGCGATCTCCTTGTTTTGGGGAATGAGGAACTCCAGCGCGAAATGCACGCCCTTTAGTTCGCGCCCCGGCACCGGCAAGTCGCGTGGCTGCTCAGAACCGCCGGTGAGAAGCACGGCATCGAATTCCTTTTGCAGTTCTTTCGGGCTGACGACTTTCTTCGCATCGTTCGCCACGCCTTTGCCGGGCTGCTCCTTGCCGACGAAGGTATTGGGCTGGAACTTCACACCCTCGGCGGCGAGCTGCGCCATGCGCCAATCAATCAGGCGCTTGTCCAGCTTGAAGTCGGGGATGCCGTAGCGCATCAGGCCGCCGATGCGGCCGTTCTTCTCGAACACGGTGACGCTGTGGCCCGCACGCGCCAGTTGCTGCGCGGCAGCCAGGCCGGAGGGGCCGGAACCGACCACGGCGACCTTCTTGCCGCTTTTCTTTTGCGCGGGCTGGGGCAACACCCAGCCACTCTCGCCCGCCTTGTCGATGATGGCGTGCTCGATGGACTTAATGCCGACCGCGTCATTGTTCCAGTTCAGCGTGCAGGCAGCCTCGCATGGCGCTGGGCAGATGCGGCTTGTCACTTCCGGGAAGTTGTTGGTGGAATGCAGCACCTCGATGGCCTGCCGCCAGTTGCCGCGATACACCAGATCGTTCCAGTCGGGGATGATGTTGTTGACGGGGCAGCCGTTGTTGCAGAACGGGATACCGCAATCCATGCAGCGCGCGCCCTGCTGCTTGGCTTCGGCATCGCTCAAGTGCGCGACAAACTCCCGATAATTATGCACGCGCTCGGAAACGGGCGCATACGATTCGCTCTGGCGCTTGAACTCCATGAATCCGGTTGGTTTGCCCATTATGCGGCCTCCACTTCTTGGTTCTTCTGTTGCGCCGCAACCTCCAGCAAGGCACGGCGATATTCGGTCGGCATCACTTTGACGAACTTCGGCAGGTATATGCTCCAGTTTTCGAGGATGCGCCGCGCCACGGCGCTGCCGGTATAACGCAGGTGCTTCTCGATCTTGCCGCGCAGTGCCGCTTCATCGGCCTTGTTCAGGTGGTTGAAATGCACGCGGCCATGTCCTTCGACCTCGCCGGTCTCACTCAGAGCCGCCTCTTCCGGCACAGCCTCCAGTTGCACCATGGATAGATTACAGCGGCTCTTGAAGCCGCCGTCCTCGTCCAGCACATAGGCCACGCCGCCGGACATGCCTGCCGCGAAATTGCGTCCGGTCTTGCCCAGCACCACTACCATGCCGCCGGTCATGTACTCGCAGCCGTGGTCGCCCACGCCTTCGACGACCGCGACCGCGCCGGAGTTGCGCACCGCGAAACGTTCGCCTGCCACGCCACGGAAAAACACTTCACCCGAGGTCGCGCCGTACAGCACGGTGTTGCCGACGATGATGTTGTCCTCGGCGGTGAGCTTGCTGGTATCCGCCGGTTTGACAATGATGCGGCCGCCACACAGCCCCTTGCCCACATAGTCATTGCCTTCGCCTTCGAGTTGGAAGCTGATGCCATGCGCGAGGAAAGCGCCGAAGCTCTGCCCGGCGGTGCCGCGCAATCGCACGCGGATGGTGTCGTCGGGCAGGCCGGCGCTGCCATGGCGCTTGGCCACTTCATGCGACAGCATGGCGCCGACGCTGCGATTGACGTTGCAGATGCCGGTCTCGATGGCCACCACGCGCTTGGCATCCAGCGCCTCCTTGGCCTGCGCAATCAGGCTGTTGTCCAGCGCCTTGCCCAGCTCATGTTCCTGCGTCTCGGCATGGCGGCGCGCCACGCCGGCGTCCACTTTGGGCTGATGGAATATCTTACTGAAGTCGAGCCCCCTAGCCTTCCAGTGCGTGATGCCCTCGCGCACATCCAGCAGATCGCTGCGGCCGATCAGATCCTCGAATTTACGCACGCCCAGCTGCGCCATCAGTTCGCGTACTTCTTCGGCAACGAAGAAGAAGTAGTTCACTACATGTTCCGGCTGGCCGGTGAATTTCTTGCGCAACGCCGGATCCTGCGTGGCGACGCCGACCGGACAGGTGTTGAGATGGCACTTGCGCATCATGATGCAACCCTCAACCACCAACGGCGCGGTGGCAAAACCAAATTCATCCGCGCCGAGCAGCGCGCCGACCATCACATCGCGTCCGGTCTTAAGCTGGCCGTCCACCTGCAAGGCGATACGTCCGCGCAGCTTGTTCAGCACCAGCGTCTGCTGCGCTTCGGCCAAGCCCAGTTCCCACGGGGTACCGGCATGCTTAATGGAAGACAGCGGCGATGCGCCGGTACCGCCATCAAAACCAGAAATCACGATGTGGTCGGCCTTGGCCTTGGAGACGCCGGCAGCAACAGTGCCCACGCCCACCTCCGACACCAGCTTCACGGACACGGAAGCGGACGGATTGGAATTTTTCAGGTCATGGATCAGCTGCGCCAGATCTTCGATGGAATAGATGTCGTGGTGCGGCGGTGGCGAGATCAGACCGACGCCGGGCACCGAGTGACGCAACTTGCCGATGTATTCGGACACCTTGCCGCCGGGCAACTGGCCGCCCTCGCCGGGCTTGGCGCCCTGCGCCATCTTGATCTGGATCTGGTCGGCGCTGGACAGGTACTCCGCCGTGACGCCGAAACGCCCCGAGGCAACCTGCTTGATGCGCGAGCGCAGCGAATCGCCAGATTTCATGGTCTGGTCGGCCTCGATGCGGCCCTTGCCGATGATCTCGGACAGCTTTTCACCGCCGTGCAGCACCTTGAAACGGTTGGCATCTTCGCCGCCCTCGCCGGTGTTGGACTTGCCGCCGATGCGGTTCATCGCGATGGCCAGCGTGGTGTGCGCCTCGGTAGAGATCGAGCCGAGCGACATCGCGCCAGTGGAAAAACGCTTGACGATCTCCTTGGCCGGTTCCACTTCCTCCAGCGGAATCGCCTTGCCTGCCGGCTTGAGCTCGAACAGGCCGCGCAGGGTCATCTGGCGCCGGGTCTGGTCGTTGATGAGCCTGGCGTATTCCTTGTAGGTGTTGAAGTTGTTCGAGCGCGTGGCATGTTGCAGCTTGGCGATGGAGTCCGGCGTCCAGGTGTGGTCTTCGCCACGGATGCGGAAGGCATATTCACCGCCCGCTTCCAGCATGTTGGCGAGTACCGGGTCATTGCCGTAAGCAGCAATGTGGATGCGCATCGCCTCTTCTGCCACTTCCTTCAAGCCGATGCCTTCGATTTGTGTCGCGGTGCCGGTGAAATACTGCGCCACGAACTCTTTGTTCAGGCCGATGGCCTCGAAAATCTGCGAACCGCAATAGGATTGATAAGTGGAGATGCCCATCTTGGACATCACTTTCATCAGCCCCTTGTTGACGGCTTTGATGAAGCGCTTCTTGGCGTCTTTCAATTCAACGCCTGCGGGCAGTTCCAGCGTGGCGATGGTGTCGAAAGCCAGCCACGGGCAGACAGCTTCTGCACCGTAACCCGCCAGCAGGGCGAAATGATGCACCTCGCGCGCGGAGCCGGTGTCCACCACCAACCCGGTGCTGGTGCGCAACCCTGCGCGCACCAGATGATGGTGCACAGCGGCGGTAGCCAGCAGCGCCGGGATCGCCACGTGCGCCGCGCTCACCGCACGGTCGGACAGGATCAGCACATTGCTGCCTTTGCCAACAGATTTTTCAGCGGCCTTGCACAATGCGGCGATGGCCTTCTCGCAAGCTGCAGCACCGTCCTTTGCGGCATAGGTGATATCCAGCACTTGCGACTTGTAAATCCCCTTGGTCAGCTTCTCGATGTCGTACAGCTTGGCGATGTCTTCTTCCGACAGCACCGGCTGATGCACTTCCAGGCGCGGTGCCGGTTTGGTCTCGTCCACGCCCAGCAGGTTGGCCTTGGGGCCGATGAAAGAGGTGAGCGACATCACGATCTCTTCGCGGATCGGGTCGATGGGCGGGTTGGTCACCTGTGCGAACAACTGCTGGAAGTAGTTGTACAGCACCTTGTTCTTGCTCGACAGCACGGGTAGCGCGGCGTCCGTACCCATGGAGCCAATGGCTTCCTCGCCCGATGCCGCCATGGGCAGCATGAGGAACTTGGTATCTTCCTGCGTATAGCCGAACGCCTGCTGGGTATCAAGCAGGCTGGCTTCGTTCTTCAGCGTTACCTTTGATTTGGGCAGATCGTCGAGGTAGTGGCGCGACCGTTCGATCCACTTGCGATACGGCTTGGCGGTGGCGAGCCGCTGCTTCAGTTCCTCGTCGCCGACGATTCGCCCGGCCTGCATGTCGATGAGGAGCATCTTGCCTGGCTGCAGGCGCCATTTCATAACCACCTTTTGCTCGGGAATGGGCAGCACGCCCATTTCGGAGGCCATCAGCACTACATCGTCATCGGTAAGCAGGTAGCGCGCCGGTCGCAGACCATTGCGGTCCAGTGTCGCGCCGATCATGCGGCCGTCGGTGAAGGCCACGGCGGCGGGGCCGTCCCACGGCTCCATCAGCGCGGCGTGGTATTCATAGAACGCGCGGCGCTCTTCGTCCATCAACGGATTGCCGGCCCAGGCTTCTGGAATCAGCATCATCATCGCGTGCGGCAGCGAATAACCACCCGCCACCAGCAACTCCAGCGCATTGTCGAAACAGGCGGAATCGGACTGGCCTTCGACAATGAGCGGCCACAGTTTGTCGAGGTCCTTGCCCAGGAACTTGGACTGCATCGCGGCATGGCGCGCCGCCATCCAGTTGACGTTGCCGCGCAGGGTGTTGATCTCGCCGTTGTGGGCGATCATGCGGAAGGGATGGGCGAGGTCCCAGGTCGGGAAGGTGTTGGTGGAGAAGCGTTGGTGTACCAAGGCGAACGCGCTGACGACCTCCTGGTCTTGCAGGTCGAGGAAGTACTTGCCCACCTGGTCGGCCAGTAGCATGCCCTTGTACACGATGGTGCGCGAGGACATGGACGGGACATAGAAACCCTTGCTCTGACCCTTGGGCAAGGCGCGCACGGCATGCTCGACCGTCTTGCGGATCACAAACAGCTTGCGCTCAAAGGCATCCTGGTCGGCGGTCTTCTTGCCGCGTGCAATGAACACTTGCCGCACGAAGGGTTCGACCACCTTGACGCTCTCGCCGAGGCCGGAATTGTCCACCGGCACATCGCGCCAGCCCAGCAGCCTCTGGCCTTCGGCCTTGATCTTGCTTTCGACGATCTTCTCGCATGCCTCACGCGCCACCTTCTCGCGCGGCAGGAACAGCATACCGACGCCATATTCTCCTGCAGCGGGAAGTGCGACCTTGTTTTTGGCTGCCGCCTTGCGCAGGAAGGCATCGGGAATCTGGATCAAGATGCCTGCGCCATCGCCCGCCAGCGGGTCGGCGCCGACAGCACCACGGTGGGTCAGGTTCTCCAGTATCTGCAAGCCCTCGCTGACCCGCTCATGGCTGGCCTGCCCTTTGATATGTGCGACGAAGCCGACGCCGCAGGCGTCGCGTTCATGCTGTGGATCGTACAGCCCTTGCTGCTCCGGCAATGAAGAATTGCTCACTTTTTCCTCACCTCATCCCAATAAAACGGCGGCCTGTGCCGCCCTCAAGTTATTCGTGCGAAAGGGCGGGAATGCTACCTTAAACTAGGGGGGGAGGGCAACCAGACCAGTCTCAGACTAGCTTTCCTCGACTGCAAAGAGCCGCCTGTGCTCGCGTATGGCATAGCGGTCGGTCATCCCCGCAATATAGTCGGCGACGGCGCGCGCCTGTTCGACGGCTTGTGGGCGTCGGTATTGCTGCGGCAACAGACGGGGGTCGGCCATGAATGCGGCGAACAATTCACTGATGACACGCTGTGACTTTGCGCTCATGCGCAGGACGCGGTAGTGGCGATACAACTGAGTGCGCAGCACGCTCTTAAGCTCGCGGTTCTTTTCCTGCATCTCCGGGCTGAAAGCGGTGAGCGTCGGCGCATCGCGCACTTCATCTGGTGAAGCCGGTTTGGTTTGGCGCAGGTTCTCTTCGGTCTGGCGCACCAGGTCAGTCACCAGGGCATTGATCATGCGCCGCACCGTCTCGTGGATCATCCGCCGCTCTGCCAGACCGGGATAGGCCGCATGAACCTCGGCCAAGTGTTGCGCGAACAATCGCACCGACCGCAGTTGCTCCAGTGTCAGCAGGCCAGAGCGCAACCCGTCATCAACATCATGATTGTTGTAGGCGATCTCGTCGGCCAGATTGGCCAGTTGTGCCTCCAACGAGGGGCGCTTTTCTTTGATGAAACGCTCGCCCACCTCGCCCAGTTGTGCGGCATGCTCCTGGGAACAATGTTTGAGTATGCCCTCGCGCGTCTCAAAACACAGGTTCAAGCCGTCAAAAGCGGCGTAGCGCTCTTCGAGCACGTCCACCACGCGCAACGATTGCAGGTTGTGTTCGAACCCCCCGAAATCTTTCATGCACGCATTGAGCGCATCCTGCCCGGCATGCCCGAAGGGCGTGTGCCCCAGATCATGCGCCAGTGAGATGGCCTCCACCAGGTCTTCGTTCAGCCGCAACCGGCGGGCTACCGAACGGCCTATCTGCGCCACCTCGATGCTGTGGGTGAGCCGGGTGCGGAATAAATCGCCTTCGTGATTGACGAAGACTTGCGTCTTGTATTCGAGACGGCGGAATGCACCGGAATGGATTATACGATCACGGTCACGCTGGAACTCGCTGCGTCCTTCCGGCACAGGCTCCGGTATCTGCCGGCCCTTGATGCTGCGCGAGACGGCATAGGGTGCCAGCGCGAATTCAACCACTGCAACACTCCAGCGTTTGTTGCAGCAAGTCTGCCGACACGTCTGCCGTGATCACCGCTTCCCCGATCGCCTTCAGCAACACAAAACGCATCTTCCCGCCCGCGACTTTTTTGTCCAGTCCCATCAGCTCCATATACCTTTCCACTCCCAGCGCTGGCGCCCTTACTGGCAGTCTGGCGTGTTCGAACAGGCTCTTGATGCGATTGACGTCAGGCTCGCTGATCCAGCCGAGGCGTCCCGACAGGTCGGCTGCCATGATTGTCCCGGCAGCCACCGCCTCGCCATGCAGCCAGACGCCATAGCCAATACCGTTTTCTATGGCATGGCCAAACGTATGCCCCAGATTGAGCAAGGCGCGCTCCCCACTCTCGCGCTCGTCGTGGCCAACCACTTCGGACTTGTTCTCGCAACTGCGCAGGATCGCGTATTGCAGCGCAGGCTTGTCGCGGGCCAGCAGCTTGTCCATGTTTTGTTCCAGCCATTTCAGAAACGCGGGATCACGGATCAATCCATATTTGATGACCTCGGCCAAGCCCGCACTCAACTCCCTGTCGGGAAGGGTATCCAGCACATCAGTATCGGCGATCACCACGAGCGGTTGGTAGAATGCACCTATCATGTTCTTGCCCATGGGGTGGTTGATACCCGTTTTGCCGCCCACCGAGGAATCCACCTGCGACAACAGGGTGGTGGGTAACTGGATAAACGGCACGCCACGCAGATAAGTCGCGGCTGCATAACCCGTCATATCGCCAATGACGCCGCCACCCAAGGCAACCAACGGTGTGCCACGTTCGCTTCGCAATTGCAGCAATTCATCATAGATACGGTTAAGCGTGTCGCCATTCTTGTATTGCTCCCCATCAGGCAATACGATGCTGTGCGCCGTTACGCCATGCCTGCTTAATCCCGCGAGCAGCTTGTCCAGATAGAGCGGCGCCACGGTGACGTTGCTCACGATCACGGCACGTCTGGATGGCAAGTAGGGCAACAATAGCCCGGCATCCTCCAACAAGCCTTGTCCTACATGAATCGGATAGCTGCGTTCTGCCAAGCCGACGGTGATGGTCTGCATGTTTATTCTTTCTGCTGTCTGCATTGTTGTCCGCCACGCCTCTAAGCTCTTTTGCAAACGCGACAGCAGCATCTGCACGCTCTGCCTGCCAGTATGGATCACGATATCTGCCATCCCCATATAGAGCGGATCCCGTTGCTCGAACAGTTCCTGCAATTTTCCGCGCGGGTCGGCAGTTTTAAGCAGGGGGCGGCTATGATCATGGCGTGTGCGCTGCCAAAGGTCATGCACATTACTTTTAAGGTAGATGACGATGCCGCCTTCTTTCAACATGGAACGGTTCTGCTCGGCCAGCACTGCCCCGCCGCCCGTAGCGAGAATCACATCTTGGCGCTGCACCAATTCCTCAAGCATCGCGCTCTCACGCTGACGAAAACCGCCCTCCCCCTCAACATCGAAGATATGCTGGATAGTCACGCCAGTGCGGCGCTGGATTTCCTCATCACAATCCACGAA
>JBBIIN010000032.1:3596-19727 GCA_037446515.1 Gallionellaceae bacterium | reverse complement strand
ATTCATAGTGTATCCACAGCCTCAGGATGCGACGGGATGGCGTTTCAGGAAGAAACGGCTTATCGGGAGTGATCTGACTGGTTTAACCGCCAGTCACGGGAAAAACTGTTAGCATGGAAGCCAACCATTGGAAGATGAAAAATCGAGGAAAGGTCAATATGGTTGCGGGAGTAACAATGGTGGTAATTCGGTGTTCGGTAAATTCTGAAATCCCTTGCCTGTGCGTCTTAGCGCAGGCAGTGCGATAGCATCGCACTGCCAATTCTACGTCCCTTACTCCGCATTACGCCATGTTCACATTGAGTCTGCATGGAGAAGAGAGTGCACAGGCGCAACTCAAGCCGGGATACTCCTACTGCATGGTCGTGCGCTCCGAGGCGCAACGCAAGGCGGTGCTGGAGGCACTTGCGGGGCAACCGGGCAGTGCCCTCGTTGCCAGTAACGGTGGCCTCATCAGCAATCTGCGTGTGTGGGAGAATATCGCCCTGCCGTCGCAATATCATGACATCCGTGTCGGCGGCAAATACGAGGAGAGCATGGTGAGTCTGTTTGAGAAATGCGGCATCAGGGATGAGAAAACCTTGTCTGCGCTTCTGTTCAAGCTGCCCGACCAACTATCACTTTATGAAAAGAGACTGGTGGGTTTCGTGCGCGCCATGCTGGTTGCGCCGGAAATGATGGTGTATGACTCTTTGCATGAAGGGCTGTCGCCGCGCGAGATGCAGAAGACGGCTCGTTTTGATCGCATATTTCGCCTGTATTACCCCTTCCGCACTTCCGCGTTGCTGAGTTTCGAGGAATATCGTGATCCGACCGAATCGAAGTATGTGGTCATTATGCTCTGAACCATGAAATTACCCGACTTCAATCTGGGAATACAGCAAACCGAGCGCAAGACCCGGCGCTTCATGTGGGCGGCCTTTGCGGTGCTAGTACTGGTGTCTGGAGTAATCGCTTTCCGGCAGGATTATTTTGTGAGGAATACTTCGGTGTATTTCTTTGCGCCCAATGCGCAGGGATTGAACAAGGGGATGGCGGTCAAGTTCATCGGTTTCAAGGTGGGCAGCGTGCAGGAAATCAGCATGGAGTCGAATGCCTCGGTCAAGGTGAAATTGTCTTTGGATAGTGAATATGTGCGGCTCATCGGGCAGGATGCCAAGGCGCGTCTGATGAAGGAAGCGCTGGTCGGGGAGAGCGTGGTCGAGATCATTCCGGGCGAGCGGCAAGTGCGGCAGGTGGCGCAGAACAGTGTGCTGGAGTTCGAGCGCGGGCAGGACGCGGGCTCTCTGGCGGAAAGTCTGGCGGCCCAGGTTCAGCCTATCCTGTCCGATGTGCGACAGATCACGGCTTCCATCAACAATCCTCGCGGCGATATCCAGCAGATTTTGAAAAATCTGAATCAGGTTTCGTCAGGGTTGCGCGAGACGGTGACACAGCTCAATGGATTGGCGCAAAGCGGGAGTCAAAAACTGGATGGCGTCTATGTAAAAGTGGATCGGGCTTTGGACAAGGCCAATTCCAGCCTGGAGACGCTGGATAAATCCCTCCCGGGGCTGGTGGAGAAGGCAGATACTACGTTGAACCATGTTCAATCCGTGGCGCTGGACCTCAAGCAGATGGCGCAGGTTTCTTCCAGCCAGGTGCCGGCCTTGCTACGCAATACCAATGCTTTGGTAGAGGATGGTCAGGAGACCCTGAAGGGTGTGCAGAAGGCATGGCCCTTCAATGGATGGCTGCCCAAAGCGGAAGAATCGGCGCTGCCGTTGGACGGATATGTAATGCCGCCGGAGCTCAAACGATGAAAGTATTTCGGTTCTTTCGATCTGTTTTCCTGCTGGCGCTGTTCATGTTGTCGGCTTGCAGCCATGAGATGCCATTTGTCAGTCAGCGGCACGAATTGGCAGTCAGTTACAACCAGCGTGCGCAGCGTGCCTATCAGCGCGGCGAGTATGAGACTGCATCCGGGTTGTATGAACATGCCTTGCGGCTGGACAGTGCTATCGAAAATGTGGAAGGCATCGCGCTGAATACCCTGAATCTGGCCAAAGTGAACCGTGCTCTAGGCAAATCTGACGTGGCGCAACTGTATCTGGATCGATTGCTGCATGACCGGGCGCTGACTTATCCGGTAGAACAGATGTCTGCTGCTGCGGCGCAGTACGGGCTGTTGCGCTTGCAAGCTGGCGACATCGCGGCGGCGAATACTTGGGCTGAGCAGGCGGTGGCGTACTGTGGCTCCCAGTGCAACCAAGGTGGGGTGATCGCCAATCTGCGCGCCAATATCGCCGTTCAAGCCAATGACGCCGAGCGCGCCTGGTATTGGAGCGCGCGTGCGCTTTCTGCCAACAAGGCAGAAGGCGGGATCGAATATGCCAATGCCTTGAGGCTGGCCGCGCAATCGCGGTTGCTGAAACTGGAAGCAGGAGAGGCCGTGCCTCTGCTGGAAGAGGCGCTGGGGATAGACAAGAAGCAGGGATTGCCGGAGAAGATCAGGATGGATCTGCTCCTGCTGGCGCAGGCGCAGGAGGCGCTTGGGCGGGCAGACCTCGCCGCGCCGTTGCGTGAGCGCGCTGTGCGCATCACAGCGTCCTTAACCAAATGAGCAGACGATGGATGTCCGTTTTGGCAGTTTGAACTTGGCAAGCGGCAAAACGATGGTCATGCTGGGCTTTGCCCTGTGTCTGCTGGTTAATGCTGCGCTCACCTTTTCCCATATGAGCGACACCCTGAGCAGAAAGATACTGGATGCGCAGTTTGAGTACCTCCGCACATATCATCCTCAACCTGCTATCGCCAATGATGTGGTGATCGTTGGTATTGATGAAGCCGCCCTGAAATCCTACCGGGAGCCTTACGCCTTGTGGCATCCCCATTTTGCTGGATTTCTGGCGGCGATGGCGCGTGCCCAGCCATCCGTGGTGGGCATGGATGTGGTGCTGCCAGATCGTTCTTTCGATTTTCTGATCTTTCAATACGACCAAGCGCTGATGCGCGCACTGGCTGCGCTTCAGACGAAAGTCGTGCTTGGGCAGACGATGGACGAGAATGGCAATTTTCGTACAGTTTATGCACCGTTTGTCGAGGCTGTGGGAGCTACTGCACCCGCGCCAGTCATAACCTGCCCGGAATGGGATGGTGTGGTGCGCCGTATCGATCCTGCGCAATGCACGGTCAATGCGCGTGGGGCCACGATAGCCGAAGCCATGGCGTTCCGTCTCGGCTCGAAAGAGACTTCCCGCGGCCTGGTGAATTTCGCGGTGGGTGAACCTTTCAACTACATTCCCTTGCATGAGGTGCTGGAATGGGGGGAGCAGGGCAACGATGAGCGCTTGCGCGAGACTTTCTACGGCAGGCCCGTGCTGCTTGGCACCATCCTGCCTTCCCGAGATCGGGTGAATTTGCCGGTAGCGCTGGCGGCTTGGGAGCCGGAGAATCGCCATCTTCCTGAAGTGGTCTGGCATGCCCAAGCCTTGCGTTCAATGCTGGATCGTGGCCTGCTCAAGGAGCCTAACGCTTATGTGGTGCTGGCTTTGAGCTTTCTCGCGGCACTGTTGTGGTTCGCCAGGCTGCACTGGTGGAAATTCATCGTGCTGGGAGTGTTTCCGGTAGTGCTGCTGGTGCTCTCCACTTGGCAACTTGCACGCGACGTGTATCTGCCTGTGGGGGGGATATTGTTCTCCGGGTTGTTTTCTTTTTCCTTGCGCTCCCTTTATGAATTGATATTGAAGGCGCGTGCAAATAACCAGCTACGCGGCATCTTCGGCAATTATGTCAGCGCGGAAACGCTGCGCGCCATGATTGCCGGCAAGGTGCAATCCAGACTGGAAGGAGAGCGCAAAAAAGTATGCATCGTGTATGTCGGCCTGCATGATATCAATACCCGCAGCGTTTTGGACTTGCCACAGGAACTGGTCAATCTGTTGAACGATTTTTTTTCAGAGATGACCATCGCCATCCACCAGCATGGCGGGACTGTGGGCAAACTCATGGGGGATGCGGTGTTGGCTTACTTTGGTGCGCCACAGCCGCTGGACAATCCGGAAAAAAATGCGCTGGAGGCGGCGCAGGAGATGTTGCTGCGTGTGCGGCAAATCAACGCGCGCCTCAAAGAGCGCGGCCTTGCCCCAGTGGTAATGGGCATCGGCCTACATGTCGGGGAGGTGGTGATCGGGCATATTGGCCCCGAAACGCGCCATGAATATACCGCGCTTGGCAAGGTTGTCGCACAGGCTGCCAGGATGCAACAGATGACGCAGACTTTGGGTTATCCGATCGTTTGTTCCAGAAACGTGGCGGAGCGTGTTGAATTCTCCGGTGGATTGGCAGATCTGGGCGAACAAGCGCTGGGCGAGGAAGGATCGCTCCCACTGTGCGGCTGGTATCCGCCCTTGCTCGCGGCTAATTGAACATGATGGCTTCATTGGCACAATCGAGAGCGTGGCTGACGATGCAACAGGCGGCCCAAACAGCTCAGGGATGCCTGTCCCTGTGGTGGTATGCCATCCGGAATTTGCAGGTGCTGCGGATACGGCCTGCCAATGCCGTTTTCCATCGCCAGATATTTTTTACCGGGGTGGAGGCTTGGGGCATCGTGGCAGTCTTCGGATTCTTGTGCGGTACCTTGGTTGTCACCGAGGTCACCTCCTTGGTGGGCGGGGATAGCGAGCTTACGGTCAAGATCCTCATCTGGGTGGTGGTCAGGGAACTGGGGCCGCTGTTTGCCGCCATCATTATCATCGCCCGCAGCAGTGCGGCGATCGCCTCCGAACTGGCGCTAATGAAGACACGCAATGAAATGACGCATCTTGTGCGCATGGGCATTTCCCCATACGACTACCTGGTCGTGCCGCGTATTTTTGGCGTCACCCTGGCTGTGGTGGCGCTGACCATCTATTTCCAGATGGTGGCGGTAGGCGGTGGACTGGCGGTGAGTTCCTTGTTCCAGAATGTCTCCTTCCCCGACCAGATCGGAAGGTTCATGAACACCGTCAAGCTGGGAGAGTTCGTCCTGGTTGCCTTCAAGGGATGTCTATTTGGCATCGCCATCTCAACCATCTCCTGCTACAACGGCATGCAAGCCTTGCCTTCTGTCACTGAGGTTCCCAAGGTGGCCATACGCGCCGTATTGCAGAGCCTTATGTTCGTGTTCAGCCTGGATGCATTGATCGCCTGGTTCAACATGGCCGGGTGAGTTGCGCTATACTGCGCGGCCTTTGTGCGGCCAGTCCGCCTTGTCATTTGTAGAATGGAAGAAATGCCTGTCATTACCCTGCCGGATGGTTCGCAACGCAGCTACCCCAACCCTGTGACCGTGGCTGAGGTCGCGCAGAGCATCGGCGCTGGTCTGGCGCGTGCCGCGCTGGCTGGCAAGGTGGATGGCGAGCTGGTGGATACCTCGCACCTGATCTCAACCGATGCGAAACTGGCCATCGTGACCGACAAGGATGCCGAGGGCGTTGACCTGATTCGCCATTCCACCTCGCACCTGTTGGCCTATGCGGTGAAGGAGCTGTTCCCCGAGGCGCAGGTGACCATCGGTCCGGTGATCGAGAACGGCTTCTACTACGATTTTTCCTATTCGCGCCCGTTCACGCCGGAAGACTTGGCCGCCATCGAGAAACGCATGGCCGAACTGGCGAAGCAGGACATTCCGGTTACGCGCAAGGTGCTGCCTCGCGACGAGGCGGTGGCCTATTTCAAGTCCATTGGCGAGAATTACAAGGCCGAGATCATCGAGTCCATCCCGGCTGACCAGGAGGTGTCGCTCTACGCCGAGGGCGCCTTCACCGACCTGTGCCGCGGCCCGCATGTGCCGTCCACCGGCAAGCTCAAGGTGTTCAAGCTGATGAAGGTGGCCGGCGCCTACTGGCGTGGCGACTCGAAGAACGAGATGCTGCAACGCATCTACGGCACGGCCTGGGCGAAGAAGGAAGACCTCGACGCCTACCTGTTGCAGATCGAGGAAGCCGAAAAGCGCGACCACCGCAAGCTGGGCAAGCAACTTGACCTGTTCCACATGCAGGACGAGGCTCCGGGCATGGTGTTCTGGCATCCCAAGGGCTGGGCGGTGTGGCAGGTGATCGAGCAATACATGCGCCGCATCTATCGCGACAACGGCTACCAGGAGATCCGCTGCCCGCAGATCATCGACCGCGTGCTGTGGGAGAAATCCGGCCACTGGGAGCACTACAAGGCCAATATGTTCACCACCGAGTCGGAGAAGCATGACTACGCAATCAAGCCAATGAATTGCCCCGGCCATGTGCAGGTGTTCAACTCCGACCTACGTTCCTACCGCGAACTGCCGTTGCGGTACGGCGAGTTCGGATCCTGCCATCGCAACGAGCCGTCTGGCGGCCTGCATGGCCTGATGCGCGTGCGCGGCTTCGTGCAGGACGATGGCCACATCTTCTGTACCGAGAACCAGATCGAGTCCGAGGTGACGGCGTTCAACGCGCTGGTGCTGAAGGTGTACAAGGATTTCGGTTTCAACAAGGTGAAGGTGAAGCTGGCGCTGCGTCCGGAAAGCCGCGTCGGTTCTGACGAAATATGGGACAAGGCGGAAAGCGCTCTGCGCGGCGCATTGCGTACATCCGCTCTGGAGTGGGAGGAGTTGCCGGGCGAGGGAGCGTTCTATGGCCCCAAGATCGAGTTCCATATCAAGGATGCGATTGGCCGTTCCTGGCAGTGCGGCACCATCCAGGTGGATTTCTCCATGCCGGGCCGGTTGGGTGCAGAGTTCGTGGATGAGGATAATAGTCGCAAGGTGCCGGTGATGTTGCATCGCGCAATCTTGGGCTCACTGGAACGGTTCATCGGTATTTTGGTGGAGAACCACGCTGGCGCGCTGCCCTTGTGGCTGGCCCCGGTGCAGTTGGTGGTGATGAATATCTCGCAGGCGCAGGAAGAATATGTGGGCAAGGTAACGGTTGCTTTGCGCGCCGCTGGCTTGCGTGTGCAATCGGATTTGCGCAACGAGAAGATTACCTATAAAATACGAGAATATAGCTTGCAGAAATTGCCTTACCAATTGGTTGTGGGGGATAAGGAGATGGCTGCAGGTCTCGTTGCCGTGCGATCCCGGACTGGTGAAGACTTGGGGCAGATGTCGGTGGAAGCGCTGATTAAGCGCCTGAAAGCCGATCTGCGCTAGGATGGCGCGGTTTAATTTTTTAATGGAGAAATTGCAATAGCACAGGACAAGTCGCAGCGCATCAATGAGCAAATAACGGCACCAAAGGTGCGGCTCATCGGCGTGGAGGGAGAGCAGGTTGGCATCGTAACGGTCGTTGAGGCATTGCGATTGGCTGATGAGGCAGAACTGGATTTGGTGGAGATTGCGCCGTTGGCGGAACCGCCAGTATGCCGCGTCATGGACTTTGGGAAATTCAAGTACGCCGAGAGCAAGAAACAGCATGAGGCCAAGCTGAAACAGAAACAGGTGCAGATCAAGGAGGTCAAGTTTCGCCCCGGAACGGACGAGGGCGATTACAACATCAAATTGCGCAATCTGATCAAGTTTTTGGCTGACGGCGACAAAACCAAGGTGACGTTGCGATTCCGCGGGCGAGAAATGGCGCATCAGGAAATAGGCATGCGGCTGATTGAGCGTATCAAGGAGGATCTTGATGCGCATGGGGCGGTTGAGCAGTTTCCCAAGATGGAAGGCCGGCAGATGGTGATGGTGATTGCGCCCAAGCGAAAATAAGTTTGGCGATGGTGGCTGAAGGGACTGGCTGCCGTGGCAATGATGGAAATAGTCCCCTAACAAGTGATTCCAGGTTTCAAGTGTCCAGATGGGCCTCCTGGCATCATCAAATAAACGGAGTAGTTATGCCAAAGATGAAAACCAAGAGTGGCGCCGCCAAGCGCTTCAAGGTGCGCGGCAGCGGCAGCGTCAAGCGTTCGCAGGCCTTCAAACGCCACATCCTGACCAAGAAGACCACCAAGAACAAGCGTCAATTGCGCGGCACAGCCGAAGTCCACGCAACCAACACGGCGTCCGTGCACGCCATGATGCCCTACGCATAAGGAGTAGAACATGCCAAGAGTTAAACGAGGTGTAACGGCGCGCGCGCGCCACAAGAAAGTTTTGGAGCAGGCCAAGGGCTTCCGCGGTCGCCGCAAGAACGTATATCGTATCGCCAAAGAGGCAGTGATGAAGGCCGGGCAGTATGCCTACCGCGACCGTCGTCAACGCAAGCGCCAGTTCCGCACCCTGTGGATCGCCCGTATCAATGCGGCTGCCCGCGAGCAGGGAATGGCCTACAGCGTATTCATGAACGGGCTGAAGAAGGCCGCGATCGAAATCGACCGCAAGGTGCTGGCCGACCTGGCCGTGTTCGACAAGGCTGCGTTCGCGCAGATCGTCGCACAAGCCAAAGCCAGCCTCGGCGTATAAATCACGCAATGGATGAAAAAGGAGGCTTCATGCCTCCTTTTTTGTTTCCAGACCTACCATGCAAGAACTACAGACTATCCTCGATGAAGCGCTGAAGGGCTTCACCGCCACGAATGATGCGGTGGAACTGGAGAACATCAAGGCGCGTTATCTCGGCAAGGAAGGCCGCCTGACCGGTCTACTGAAGGGACTGGGCAAACTGTCCGCCGAAGAGCGCCCGGCTGCCGGCGCGCGCATCAATGAGGTGAAGCAGCAGATCGAGGCGGCATTGCAAGCGCGGCGTGATGCACTCCAGCAACAGGCACTGCAGGCCAGGCTGGCGGCGGAGGCGCTGGATGTGACGTTGCCGGGTTGCAACCCCGGCGTGGGCGGACTGCATCCGGTCACGCGCACGCTGGAACGCATCGAGATGCTGTTCCATTCCATTGGCTACGACGTGGCGGAAGGCCCGGAGATCGAGAACGATTTTTATAACTTCACCGCGCTGAACATCCCCGCGGATCATCCCGCACGTGCGATGCACGACACTTTCTACATCGACGAACAGCATGTGCTGCGCACACACACATCGCCGATCCAGATTCGTTTCATGCAGATGCATATGGAGAAGTTCCAGCACCTGGAGACCATGCCGGACATCCGCATCATCGCGCCGGGCCGGGTTTATCGCGTGGATTCCGACGCCACCCATTCGCCCATGTTCCACCAGGTCGAAGGACTGTGGGTGGGCGAGAAGGTCAGTTTCGCCGACCTCAAGCGGGTCATTGGCGATTTCCTGCGCAACTTCTTCGAAACGAATGACTTGCAGGTGCGTTTCCGTCCCTCGTTCTTCCCGTTCACCGAGCCCTCTGCCGAGATGGACATGAGCTGGAAGGGCGGCTGGCTGGAGATCGGCGGCTGCGGCATGGTGCATCCCAACGTGCTCAAGCATGTCGGGATCGACAGTGAAAAATACATCGGTTTTGCCTTCGGCATGGGCGTGGAGCGACTGGCCATGCTGCGCTACGGCGTGAACGACCTTAGACTGTTCTTCGAGGGCGACCTGCAATTCCTCAGGCAATTCAACTGATATGCGATTCTCCGAATCCTGGTTACGTTCTTTCGTGAATCCGTCGCTCAGCAGCGATGAACTGTCGCATCTGCTAACCATGGCCGGCCTTGAGGTCGAGGAGATGGTTCCGGTCGCACCGGCCTTCGACAAGGTCGTGGTGGCGCAGGTGTTGAGCAAAGAAAAGCATCCCGATGCCGACCGCCTGAATGTGCTGACGGTGAACGTAGGCCAGACCGAGCCGCTCACCATCGTGTGCGGCGCTGGCAATGTCACCGTGGGCATGAAGGCGCCTTGTGCCCTGGTGGGTGCGAAGCTGCCTGGCATGGAAATCAAACAGGCCAAGGTACGCGGCGTCGCCTCCTTCGGCATGATGTGTTCCGAGAAGGAACTCGGACTGGCGGAGGAGAGCGCCGGGCTGATGGTGCTGGCTGAAGAAGCCAAGGTCGGGCAGAGCATCCGCGAGTATCTTGATCTCGACGATCGCCTGATCACGATCAAGCTCACCCCCAACCGCAGCGACTGCCTGTCGCTCAACGGCATCGCGCGCGAGGTAGCCGCACTGACTGGGGCGCCGATGCAAGCCATTCCTGCTGCAACCATCAAGACCGCCGCGACACAGACACTCAGGGTGAAAGTGAGCGAGGCCGCCGCCTGTCCACGTTACACCGGCAGGGCCATCTCCGGCGTGAACGCGCAAGCGCAGACACCAGACTGGATGGTGCGGCGCCTTGACCATTGCGGACTGCGCAGTATCAGCGCGCTGGTGGATGTGACCAACTATGTGTTGCTGGAACTGGGGCAGCCGCTGCATGCCTTCGACCTGAACAAGCTGAACGGTGGCATCGACGTGCGTTTCGCGCGCAGCGGAGAAAATCTGAAACTGCTGAACGAGCAGACCGTGGCCCTGCAAGGCGACATGCTGGTGATCGCCGACGACAAGGGGCCGGTCGCGCTAGCCGGCATCATGGGCGGTGCCGATAGCGCGGTCGATGATGCGACCACCGACATCTTCCTGGAGAGCGCGTTCTTCGCGCCGTCGGCCATCGTCGGCAAGTCGCGTGTGTTCGGCTTCGGTTCGGATTCCTCCTACCGCTTCGAGCGTGGTGTGGATTTCGCCGCCACGCAAACCGCACTGGATCGTGCCACGCAACTCATCCTCGACATCTGCGGTGGCCAGGCGGGACCGGTAACGGAAGTGCTGGGAGAGTTGCCACAGCGCGCTCCGGTCAGGCTGCGCACATCGCGCGTGCATCGCGTGCTGGGGGTGGCGCTGGAAGCAGCGGAGATCGCAAAGATATTCTCGCGGCTTGGCATGGTTTTCAGGCAGGACGGTGAAGCGTTCATGGTGACGCCGCCCAGCTATCGCTTCGATATTGCCATCGAGGAAGACCTCATCGAGGAGGTGGCGCGTGTCCATGGTTACGAGTGGATATTGCCGCTGCCCATCGAGGCGCGCGTCGGCATCCTGCCGCTGGTCGAGTCGGAGCGCCCGCTGGCCAGGCTGCGTCAGATGATGGTGCTGCGCGACTACCAGGAGACCATCAACTATTCATTCGTTGAGGCGGAATGGGAGCGCGACCTGTGCGGCAACGATACCCCAATCCCACTGAAGAACCCCATCGCGAGCCAGATGAGCGTGATGCGCAGCAGCCTGCTGGGCGGCTTGCTCGCTGTCCTGCGAACCAATCTGGCGCGCAGACAACCTCGCGTTCGTGTGTTCGAGATCGGTGGCTGCTTCAGGGCCGAGGCGGGCGCATATGCCCAAGACGAGCGTCTGGCGGGTCTGGCCTATGGCGGCGCGTCAGCCGAACAATGGGGCATCCAGTCGCACAATGTGGGCTTCTATGACGTGAAGGGCGATGTTGAAGCGCTGTTCGCTCCCCGCCCCCTGACATTCCAGGCCGCAGCGCACCCGGCCTCTCATCCGGGGCGTTCCGCGCGCATGCTGCTCGATGGCCGCGCCATCGGCTGGATCGGCGAACTGCATCCGCAGTGGCAGCAGAAATATGAATTGCCCCAGTCTGCAGTCTGGTTCGAGGTTGAACTGGCGGCTGTCACGCAGAGCCGGCTGCCGCGCCTGCGCGACATCTCCCGTTTCCCTCCCGCACGGCGCGACCTTGCCGTGGTAGTGGACGAAGAGATGACCGTGCAGTCCCTATTGGAGATGATGCGTTCTGCCAACGCACCCAACGTGGTCGAGCTGGAGGTTTTTGATTTGTATCGCGGCAAGGGTTTGCCGGAGGGTAAAAAAAGCCTTGCTTTCCGTGTGTTATTGCAAGATACTCAAAAGACTCTTACGGATGAAGAAATTGCCCCTAGCGTTGCCATGCTGGTTGCGGCGCTGCAAAAAGCAGGGGCTCAATTGCGCAGTTGAGGGGGAAATGACGACTACTTTGACGAAAGCCGAACTGGCGGATTTGTTGTTCGAAAAAGTTGGGCTGAATAAACGCGAGGCCAAGGATATGGTGGAATCCTTCTTCGAGGAAATACGCATGCAGTTGGAGCAAGGGGAGAGTGTAAAACTTTCCGGTTTCGGCAACTTCCAGTTGCGCGACAAGCCGCAACGCCCCGGGCGAAATCCCAAGACCGGCGAAGAGATTCCCATTACTGCGCGGCGCGTGGTGACCTTCCATCCCAGCCAGAAACTCAAGAGCATGGTAGAGAAGACCTATCATGGAACAACACGTAGCTGACACAGGATTGCCGGCCATACCGGCCAAGCGTTACTTCACTATCGGCGAAGTGAGCGAGCTGTGCGGTGTTAAGGCGCATGTATTACGCTACTGGGAACAGGAGTTCACCCAACTCAAACCCTTGAAACGCGGCGGCAACCGGCGTTATTACCAGCACCACGAGGTCTTGCTGATCCGCCGTATCCGTGAGTTGCTCTATGAAGACGGGTTCACTATCAGTGGCGCGCGCAGCCGTCTCGAGCAATCATTGTCCGACCGTGCATCCGAAGGGGGGGGGGCCGCACCAGCATCTTCCGGCAATTCCCGGTTGCGGCTCGAATTGAATGAGTTGCTACAATTTCTGCGTTCCTGAACCTTAAAAATCATTCAGGGAAACTGTCGCTCTGTTATAATTTGCGCCCTCGGGGCGTAGCGCAGCCTGGTAGCGTACTTGCATGGGGTGCAAGTGGTCGGAGGTTCAAATCCTCTCGCCCCGACCAAATAAATCAATGAACAAGCCGTTACGTTGTAACGGCTTTTTGTTCTTTGGGCAGAGTCTGGCATTCCCGCCCCATACGTTTCAGGACAACTGCTGGCGCAATTCAACCAGCAGGGCTTCCTGCTCTTTTGCCTGTGCCAAAGCGTCTCCGCTGACCCAGAAAGTGTCCTCTGCGCGCGCGCCCAGCGTGTTGATCTTGGCGCGGCTGACTTCGATGTGATGCTGCGCGAGCAGGTAGGCGATGCGCGCCAGTAATCCGGGACGATCGCCGGCGATGATGGACAGCACGTAACGTCCTTTCTCGCCGGAGACGATGTCCGCTTTCGTCTGGATCGGGAAATGTCTGAGCTGGCGGCTGACCCT
This sequence comes from Gallionellaceae bacterium, assembly GCA_037446515.1. GTDB lineage: Bacteria > Pseudomonadota > Gammaproteobacteria > Burkholderiales > Gallionellaceae > Sideroxyarcus. The sequence goes on along the minus strand of JBBIIN010000032.1, from coordinate 6,741 downwards.
GCCGCTATGCGGGGAAGCGGGCGGCACATCGCTGGCAAGGTGTTGAGCCAGTTCGTACTCGATGTAATTCGTGATATCACGATAGGCGGTCTTGTCGCCATTGGCATCCATCACTTGGAAACTGTCCAGCGCATAGCCATGCTGCGTGGTATGCACCTTGGCTTCCATGATGTTGTAATTCATGCGCGCGAAGAAATTGCAGATGCGGGCGAACAGATAGGGGCGGTCCGGACTATAGACCATCACCTGCAAGCCCTCGCCGATGCGTGAGAGGCGCGCCTTGACGATGGGCGCGCTGCTGTTTACCCGGTGAGCCAGCAGGCGCGTGTGCCAGGCGATCTCGTGCGGTTCGTGGCGCAGGAAATAATCCGCGTCGAGCTGCGCCCAGAGCAGCTTGTAGGAATCTTCCTGGATGGCGTACAGATTCAAGATCTCGGTGGCGCGGCGGCGTACCTCGCCCACCTGGTCGGCGATCTTGCCGCTGGTCAGGTAGCGCCGCGTGGCCTGATAGAGGTCTTCCAGCAACTTGCCTTTCCAAGCGTTCCACACTTTGGGGCTGGTGCCGCGCACATCGGCGACGGTCAGCAGATAAAGTGCGGCGAGATAGCGTTCGCTCTTGATCCTGCCGGCGAACGCCGCGATCACGTCTTGGTCGCTCAGGTCCTGTTTCTGCGCGGTGGCGGACATGACGAGGTGGTTTTCCACCAGCCACATGACCAGATCGCTGTCCTCACGTAACAGCCCGTGCTGCTTGCAGAAGCGTATGGCGTCCGCGCGTCCGAGCTTGGAATGGTCGCCGCCGCGCCCTTTGGCGATGTCGTGGAACAGCCCGGCCAGGAATAGCACTTCGGGGCGGGCGAAATCGCGGATGAGCCGGCTGCACTGGGGGAACTCGTGGGCGTACTCGTCCACCATGAAGCGGCGCAGGTTGCGAACCACCATCAGGATATGTTCATCGACGGTATAGACATGGAACAAGTCGTGCTGCATCTGCCCGACGATGCGGCCAAAGGCGGGCAGGTAGCGCCCCAGGATGTCCTGTTGGTTCATGCGTCGCAGGATGTGGGTCAGCCCTTGCGGCTGGCGCACGATCTCCATGAACAGGGAGCGGTTGCGTGGATCCTTGCGGAAATTGCCGTCGATCAGTTTGCGCCCGCGCCACAGGGCGCGCAGCGTGGGTGCGGAGAACCCCACCAGTTCGGGATGTTTTTCGAGCAACAGGAAACTTTCCAGCAAAGCAGTCGGTTCCGTTTCAAACAATGTTTCATCGCGCGCTTCCAGCAGATCGCCGCGCGCGATGAAACGTTCATTGATCTGACGTGTCTCCGCCGCCGGGAACAGGCGCGCACGCATGGTGTGCAGCAGCACGGCATTCAATTGCTGGACGGCTCGCCGCGTCTGGTAATAGCGCCGCATCATGTGTTCGCTGGCGCGCAGATGCGGAGTGGCGGCCATGCCAAGCTGTCCGGCCAGCGGTGTCTGGTATTCAAACACCAGGCGGTCGTCATGCCGGGCGCACAGGTAATGCAGGCGTATGCGCAGGTTCTGGAGGAAGCGTTCATGCGTGGCAATCTGGCGCGCTTCGCTGTCTGTCACCAGCCCTGCCTGCGCCAGCGCTTGCCAGGTGTGGCCGAAGCCGCAGGCGCGCGCGATCCAGATGATGGTTTGCAGGTCACGCAAGCCGCCAGGACTCTCTTTCAGGTTGGGTTCAAGGTTGAAGTCGGTGTCGATATAGCGGGAGTGCCGCCTGGACTGTTCCTGCTGTTTTGCAATATAGAAGGCGCGCGGTTCGAGGCTGGTACGCAAGGCATCCTGCAATTGCCGGAACAGATGGTTTGAGCCGGTGATGCGGCGGGCCTCAAGCAAGTTGGTCTGCACCGTCAGATCATGCGCCTCGTCCAAGCACTGCGCGACAGTGCGTACGCTGTGACCGACTTCCAGTCCGATGTCCCATAGGTGACGCACCAAGTCCTGGATGGTCTGTTGCAGCGCGGCGTCGGCATCCTGTGGCAACAGGATGAGTAGGTCGATGTCCGATTTCGGGTAAAGCTCGTTGCGGCCATAGCCGCCCACCGCAACGAGAGTCAACTCGCGCGGCAGCGCAAGTAGCTGCCAGACCTTGCGCAGGAGATCGTCAACCAGCCGAGCATGCGCGCGCAGGTAATGATTGGGGCGGGGCTGCGCGAGGTAACCGTGTTGCAGCGCCAGCCGCGCTGTGCGCAGACTGTCACGGACTTCGAGAATCGTTTGCATGATGCCGGGCCGTTCAGGCCGGAATGGGCGGCGCTCCGGCGGAAAGGGTCAGCACCTCGAATCCGGTCGCGGTGACCAGGATGGTGTGTTCCCATTGCGCGGAAAGACTGTGGTCCTTGGTGACGATGGTCCAGCCGTCGCCGAGTTGCTTGATATCCTTCTTGCCCGCGTTGATCATGGGTTCGATGGTGAAGACCATGCCGGCTTCCAGCTTGACGCCGGTTCCGGCCTTGCCGTAATGCAGCACCTGCGGCTCTTCATGGAACTTCCTGCCGATGCCATGCCCGCAGAATTCGCGCACCACGCTGTAGCCCAGACCTTCAGCATATGACTGGATGGCATGGCCGATGTCGCCCAAGTATGCCCCGGCGCGCACGGTGCGGATACCGCGCCACATGGCCTCGTAGGTCTTCTCGCACAGACGCCGGGCCTGGATGGAAGGTTCGCCGACGTAGTACATGCGGCTGGTGTCGCCATGCCAGCCATTCTTGATCGTAGTGATGTCCAGGTTGACTATGTCGCCGTTCTTCAGTTTCTTCTCGCCGGGCACGCCATGGCACACCTGATGGTTGATCGAGGTGCAGATGGATTTCGGATAGGGCTGATGTCCGCCGGGCGCGTAATTGAGCGGTGCCGGGATGCAGCCCTGCACATTGACCATATAGTCGTGGCACAGGCGGTCCAGCTCATTGGTCGTGACGCCGGACTGCACGAAAGGGGCAATGTAGTCCAGCACTTCGCCGGCCAGTCGTCCGGCGATGCGCATTTTTTCGATCTCTTGCGGGGTCTTGATGCTGATGGTCATGGTGGGAATAAATTGAAAACGGTGGCAAGGATAGAGGATAGAGCGGGTTGCGACAACCCTGTTATTGAGTCTGTGTTATTGGCGTGT
>JBBIIN010000032.1:0-3496 GCA_037446515.1 Gallionellaceae bacterium | reverse complement strand
TGTGTTATTGGCGTGTTGCTCGTGGCGGCTGATGAATATAGACTTGCATCGCGCTCAAAGCAGGGGTGACTCTGCGGCGCTAACCGTGATCGAAAGGAGTCGGGCATGAAATACCTGTGGCTGTTGGTGGCGATGTTGTGGGCGAATGGACCAGCTTGGGCGGTGGATGCCGGGGCGATAGTGGGCGGCGCGGTCGGTGGCGCAGCGGGTGCGGCGATCGGGCAAAAGCTCGGTGGCAAGAATGGTGCTGTGATCGGTGCTGCCATCGGTGGCGCTACAGGGGCGGCGGTCGGGAGCAGCAACAATGCACAGGCCGCTCCAGTGGCAGGGCCTGCTGCCCAACCGGCCGCGATGGACAAGTCGAACGATGAAGATGGCGAAGAGGATGAACACGAAGGCGATTCCCGCAAACGGGAAGGGCACGATCATAAACATCATTAAACTGAAGAGGCGGGAGAACATCATGAAGAAGACCATTCCGGTGCTGGCTTTATTCCTTGCCGGCTGTGCGGCTGACGGCAGCGATGCAGGGGCGATCCTGGGCGGGGCGATAGGCGGTGGCACCGGCGCTGCCGTGGGCTACCAGATCGGCGGGCGCGATGGCGCGGCGGCGGGCGCGGCGGTCGGTGGCGCAGTCGGCGCTGTGGCGGGCGGCAACAGCGGGACCGTTCAATCTAACTCCGGCTATGTCAGGCCGGGCGCAGGCCGACCTGCAGGTAATGGAGATGAAGTCGGCGATGACGATGAGCGTGAGAACAATCACGGCCATCATCACAAAAAGAAGAAGCATGAGGATGATGAGGAAGACTGATCCGGCCTTTGCTGTCATCGTAGAGTCCAACGGTTTAATCGCAAGTAGTGGTGCATAGTATTGCTGCCACGGCAATTGGGCTGGGGATGGAAACCCCAGCCTTTTCTGTTTGCGCTGCCAGCTGTTGAAGCCATCGATGTACTCGCTGATCTCCTGCTTTGCCTGCTGCCGGATCTTGAGCTTGCGGTGATGCTCACGTTCTTTCTTGAGTGCTCATGAACAATTACATTCATTCCGTTCCCCTCGAAAAAGCCTGCCGTCTCATCAACCACGGTCCCACGGTGCTGGTGTCCGCGCGGAATAACGGTGTGGACAACGTAATGGCAGCGGCGTGGTGCTGCGCGCTGGATTTCACGCCCCCCAAGCTGACGGTGGTGCTGGACAAGAGCACGGCGACGCGCAAGCTCATCGAACAGAGTGGGGTTTTCGTCATCCAGATTCCTACGGTCGCACAGTTGCCGTTGGTGAACGCGGTGGGCAACCTGAGCATGAACGACGATGCAGACAAGCTGGCGCATTGCGGCGTGGAGCTGTTCGGCATGGCAGGCCATGATTTGCCTTTCGTGGCGGGATGCTCGGCTTGGATGGCCTGTAAGGTGATCCCCGAGCCGCACAACCAGCAAGCCTACGATCTGTTCATCGGCGAGGTGGTGGGGGCGTGGGCCGATACGCGCGTGTTCCGCGACGGGCACTGGCATTTCGAGGATGCCGATCCCGCGCTGCGCAGCCTGCACCATGTGGCAGGCGGGCAGTTCTATGCCATAGGCGAAGCGATGAGTGCGCAGGAAAAATCATGAAGGGCCTTTCCCCCGAGATCGTCTGGGCGCACTTCGCCACGTTGTGCGCGATACCCCGCGCCTCGCTGCATGAGGAGGCGCTCAAGCAGCATCTGATCGCTTGGGCGCAGGCACGCGGTATCGCGTCCGAGGTGGATAATGCGGGCAACCTGATCTTGCGCAAAGCGGCGAGCGAGGGCTGTGAAGATGCGCCGGGCGTCATCCTGCAAGGGCATCTCGACATGGTGTGCCAGGCGAATGCGGGCACGGTGCATGACTTCGGGCGCGATGCGATCAAGGCCGTGGTGCGCGATGGCTGGCTGGTGGCGGAACACACCACGCTGGGAGCGGACAACGGCATCGGCGTGGCGCTGGCCCTGGCCGCGCTGGAAGAGCCGGGTCTGCTGCATCCCTCGCTGGAGGTGCTGCTCACCGTGAACGAGGAGTCCGGCATGGATGGTGCGCGCGGGCTGGCGGCAGGGACATTGCAGGGCAAGACGCTCATCAATCTGGATACGGAGGAGTGGGGGCATTTCTATCTGGGCTGCGCGGGCGGGGTGGATGTGGAGGTGCGACATGCCTGTGCGCAGGATGAACTGCCGACGGATTATGTGGTGCTGCGCTTCGATGTGTCCGGCCTGCGCGGCGGGCATTCCGGCATAGACATCCATCTCGGGCGCGGCAATGCCATCAAACTGCTGGCCGAAGCGTTGCATGACCTTGCTGCGCATACCGATGTGCGCCTGATCGAGATGCGCGGCGGCACGGCACGCAACGCCATCCCGCGCGAGGCGTTCGCGGTATGCGCCCTGCCTGCGGCGGCGGTGGCGGGGATACACGAGTGGGTGGAGCACCGGCTGACCGCGTGGCGGCGGCGTTTTGCCACGGCGGATGCGCAGGTGATGTTGCGTTGCCAGCTGGACGAGTTGCCGCTCGGGCAGGCGATCCGGCAGACCGAGCGCGACCGCATCCTGGACTTCTTGGATGCCGCAGTGAACGGCGTATCGCAACTCAGCGCCGAGTTCCCCGGCGTGACCGACACCTCCAGCAACCTCGGGGTGGTGGCGCTGGCGCAGGGTGCGTTCAGGGCCACTTTTAAGGTGCGTTCGTTGCTGGACGCGCGTGCCGCCCAGCTTGCCGACAAGCTGGCGGGGCACGCGCAAGCCCACGGTTTGCAGGCTTGGCAGGACGGCGCATATCCGAGCTGGACGCCAAATCCGCGCTCCGCGCTGCTCGCCTTGTGCCAGCAGGTGTATGCCGAGCAGTTCGGCCAGCCCGCTTCCCTGCAGGTGATCCATGCGGGGCTGGAGTGCGGCCTGCTTGCCGCCAGCCATCCGCATCTGGATATGATCTCGTTCGGGCCGGACATTCGTGGTGCGCATGCGCCGGGCGAAAAAGTGGAGATCGCCTCGGTGGCGCGCTGCTGGGTGTTGCTGCAAGCGCTGCTGGAACGGCTGGCGCACAGACCATGACGCTGCGTTTTCCCGATACCCTGCATGCCTGGGACACGCCGGAATTCGAGGCCGTGTTCAAGCGCGAGCTGGTGCAGCAGGCTGCGCAGTTGCCGTTGCAACAATGCGTCTCGCGCGGCAGTCATGCCACGGATGCGCCGCCTGTGGTGGTCGCCGTGCAGGTACAGGCAACGCCGCAGAAGCTGCGCATCCGCACGAGGGTCATGTTCAGCAGTGTCATTGCCGGGTGCAGTTGTGCCGACGATCCAACGCCGCAAAGCGAATTCACGGAATGCGCCGAACTGCTGGTGGAGATAGACCGCGGCACGGCGCAGGCGAGCATCGTGCCGCAGGGGGATTGAAGAAGTTATAGCGCCGTGCGCCGCAGCCGCAGCGCATTCGTGATCACCGACACCGAGCTGAAGCTCATTGCCGCCGCCGCGATGATGGGCGACAGC
>JBBIIN010000031.1:0-20144 GCA_037446515.1 Gallionellaceae bacterium | reverse complement strand
CCAGAGGTTCGTGTCTGCTGCAGACTCAGAAACTATAAATGAGTCTGCATGGGCAGTATTTAAGTACGTAAGCTCTAACAATCAAGTCCAGCCGACACAGTAAATTTGTGCAGTTGATTTGAGAGGTTAACTATGACTCAACCATCATTCCACCCGCACGCCCCACTCGGATGTGCGAAATTCGTTGCACATCGGTAGCGCGGGGCTCGTTAACCCCATGCGTGCCCTATTCCTCCTGCTCACCCTCCTCACCCTCCCCGCCTTCGCGCAATCGAAAGGAGTATCCATGCCTAACACCACGCAAACCGCTTACCTCTCTGGCGGCTGTTTCTGGGGCATGGAGGAGCTGGTGCGGCAGATTCCCGGTGTGCTGGAAACCGAGGTGGGCTATACCGGAGGAATCACGCCGGACGCGACCTATGACATCGTGAAGACCGGGCGCAGCGGCCATGCAGAATCACTGAAGATCGTGTTCGACTCAACGAAACTCACCTACCGCCATCTGCTGTTCGAGTTCTTCCGCATGCACAATCCCACCACGAAGAATCAGCAGGGTAATGACATCGGCACGCAGTACCGCTCGGCCATCTTCTACGTGAGCGAGGGGCAGAAGCGCACGGCGGAGGAAGTGATCAAGACAGTCGATGCATCAGGCGAGTGGAAGGCGAAGGTGGTCACGGAGGTGGTGCCATTCAAGGAGTTCTTCCGCGCGGAGGAATACCATCAGGACTATCTGGTGAAGCATCCGCACGGCTACACCTGCCATTTCGTACGCAGGATGCGGCTGGGAGAATAAGCCTAATCCCCCTCGAACTCGCACAGCGCGAACACCTTGCACCCGCACTGCTCCAGCCGCTTGCGACCGCCGATGTCCGGCAGGTCTATCATGAAGGCGCATTCGACGATCTTGCCCCCCATCTTCTCGATCAGGATGACGGCGGCCTCCGCCGTGCCGCCGGTGGCGATGAGGTCGTCCACCAGCAGCACCTTCTCCCCTTTCGAGATCGCATCGGTGTGGATCTCGATGCGATCGGTGCCGTATTCCAGCGCGTAGTCGTGGCCGATGGTCGCAGCGGGCAGCTTGCCCTTCTTGCGGATTGGCACGAAGCCTAGCCCTAGCGCATAGGCCAGCGGCGCGCCGAGGATGAAGCCGCGCGATTCGATGCCGGCGATCTTGTCGATCTTCACATCCTGGTAGCGGCGCACCAGTTCGTCTATGGTGGCGCGCAGACCGACGGGGTCTTTCAGCACCGTGGTGATGTCGCGGAACATGATGCCCTGCTTGGGGTAGTGAGGGACGGTGCGGACTCTGGACTTGATGGGCATTGCGATTTCCTTTCTGTTTTCCGTTCACCCTTCGATACGGCTTCGCCTACTCAGGACGAACGGCCCCGGGTTCAACTCAGTTTCTTGTATTCGACGAATTTAGCTTTGACTGCATGCATCTGCTGCACAGTGAGTATCTGTGGCTCGCCCACGGCCAGCGTGCGCCAGTAGATCTCGCATAGAAACTCGACTTCCTGCGCCACGGACAGTGCATCGTTCAGGTCTTTGCCCAGCGCGATCATGCCGTGGTTGCCGAGCAGGCAGGCTTTGCGGTCGTGCAGCGCTTGCAGCGCGAGGTCGGACAGATTCTGTTCGCCAAAGATGGTGTAAGGCATGCAGCGGATGCTGTCGCCGCCCGCGAAGGCGATGTGGTAATGCACCGCCGGAATATCCTTGCCCAGGCAGGCCAGGGTGGTGGCGTAGGTGGAGTGCATGTGCAGCACGGCGTTGATCTCGGGGTGGGCGTTGAGGATGTCGCAATGGAAGCGCCATTCGCTGGAAGGCTTGCGACCTTGCAGCACTTTCCCTTCTCTGTCGATGAGCACCAGATCTTGCTCGCTCATCTCGGCCACGGGCAAGGCGGAGGGGGTAATGAGGATGTCGTTGCCGCAACGCACCGAGGCATTGCCCGCTGTGCCGCGATTGAGCCCGAGCTCGACCATGCGGCGCGAGGTGTGCAACAGTGATGCGCGCAGTTGCTGTTCGTTCATCTCAGCATCCTCCCCGCGACCGCGTCCAGCTTCTGCACCATCGCCGGGTCGCGCGCCTCGGGCGCGGTGATGAGCGCATGTTGCAGCGCACTGCGGCAACCGCATGCGCAGGCTTTGGCGTCGCCGCCTATCTTGGGCACCACATGCCTGACCAGCGTCTTGGCCTTGTCCGCATTGACCAACAGCACCTTGATGATCTGCTCCACGGTCACGTCGTCGTGGTCGGGGTGCCAGCAGTCGTAATCGGTCACCATGGCCACGGTGGCATAGCAAAGTTCGGCTTCGCGCGCGAGCTTGGCTTCAGGCATGTTGGTCATACCGATCACGTCGCAGCCCCATTGGCGGTACAACTCGGATTCGGCGAGGCTGCTGAACTGCGGGCCTTCCATCACCAGATAGGTGCCGCCGCGCAACGCGGCGATTCCTGCCTCCTGCGCAGCCGCTTCGATGTGGTTCCCCAGGCGCGTGCATACCGGATGCGCCATCGAGACATGCGCCACCAGGCCGCTGCCGAAAAAGGATTTCTCTCGCGCGAAGGTGCGGTCGATGAACTGGTCCACGATAACGAAGGTGCCTGGCGGCAGGTGTTCGCGCAAGGAACCGACCGCGCTGACCGAGATGACATCGGTGCAGCCCGCGCGTTTCAATGCGTCAATGTTGGCGCGGAAGTTAATCTCCGAGGGCGGTATCTTGTGGCCGCGACCGTGGCGCGGCAGGAAGGCCAGTTTGATGCCGTTGAGTTCGCCGAACAGCAATTCGTCCGACGGCGCGCCGAACGGCGATTCGACCTTCTCCCAGCGCTTGTTCTCCAGCCCGGCGATGTCATACACGCCGCTGCCGCCGATAATGCCTATGCATGCCTGCACCATGCTCTCCTCCATGCAATCTTGGGCATGGATTGAAACAGGAAACCTTGTTCAGCTCAAGGTCGTTACCGGATGTGTGAGTTTTATCACAGACAGAGCGCACGAGATTTCGTATTCTGTGGTTCCCTAACCCTCTAGTTGGAGTAATGACATGAAAGCAAATGTAGGCAGCATAGACCGTATCCTGCGCATCCTTGCGGGTCTCGCCCTGATAGCCTTGGCAGCAACTGGCAGCATAGGTGTATGGGGTTGGATTGGAGTTGTTCCGCTGGTCACCGGAGTGTTCAAATTTTGTCCGGCTTATGCCCTGCTTGGCATGAGCACTTGCCCGATGGAAAAGAAATAACCCTGTCCGATCCTAGCCAAAAACCGGCGCCCGATAGACATGACTGTCTATCGGGCGTATCTTTTCCAAGCCCTAATTTCCCTGTGCCCTCTTTCATGTCCACCGCTGAAAACCACGCCGAATTGCAGATCACAGGCATGCGCTGCGCTTCCTGTTCGGCGCGTCTGGAAAAATCGCTGAACCAGCTTCCCCACGTCAACGCGGTCGTCAATCTGGCCACGGAAAAAGCCAGCGTCACTTTCGACCCCGCGCAGACCGATGTGGACTCGCTCATCAAGGCCGTGCAGGATACCGGCTTCGACGCGCATGTCGCGCGCGATTTCGCCGCAGAGAAGTTGGAACGCGCGCGCCTCTACCGCAAGGAGCAACTGGAATTCTTCATCTCCGCAGCGCTCATCGCCCCCATGCTGCTGGAGATGGCGTTGATGACGGTGGATGTGCATCTGATACTGCCGGTGTGGCTGCAATGGCTGCTGGCGACGCCGGTGCAGTTCTGGGCCGGTGGGCGCTTCTACCGCGGCGCCTGGGCCAGTGTGCGGCACGGCAGCGGCAACATGGATCTGCTGGTCGCGCTGGGCACCAGCGCCGCTTATTTCCTGAGCCTCGCCATCTTCCTGCTAGACATCCACCAGCCGGTGTATTTCGAGGCGGGCGCAACGCTGATCACCTTGGTGCTGCTGGGCAAACTGCTGGAGGCGCGCGCCAAAAACAAAGCCTCCTCGGCGTTGGAAGCACTGTTCAAACTGCAACCCAAGACTGCCCATGTCGAGCGTGACGGTGTGGTGATCGACGTGCCGGTCGGACAGTTCCGTCCTGATGACATCTTCATCGTGCGCCCCGGCGAGAGCGTGCCGGTGGATGGCGTGGTGCTGGAAGGCGCTTCCAGCCTGGACGAGAGCATGCTGACCGGCGAAAGTCTGCCGCAAGCCAAGACCGTCAATGACAAGATCTATGCCGCGACGCTGAACCAGCAGGGCGCACTCAAGTGCCGCGCCATCGCGGTCGGCAGCCGCACCCAGCTCGCCGCCGTGATCCGCCTGGTCGAGCAGGCGCAGGGTTCCAAGGCTGCCATCCAGAAACTGGCCGACAGGATTTCCGGCATCTTCGTCCCTGCCGTGCTGTTGCTGGCGCTCGCGACGTTCGCCTATTGGTTCCAGGCCGATGGCGATTTTCCCGCCGCGCTGATTAATGCCGTATCGGTGCTGGTCATCGCCTGCCCCTGCGCGCTGGGCTTGGCGACCCCGATCACCATCGTGGTGGCCAGCGGCCTGGCGGCGCACAACGGCATCCTGGTCAAGAATGCGGCAGCGCTGGAACGCGCGCATAAACTCTCGCTGCTGGTGCTGGACAAGACCGGGACCTTGACCGAAGGCAAACCGGTTGTAACAGAGATCAGTCCTGCCCCTGCGATCAAGGTTGATGAATTCCTGAACCATGCGGCCGCGCTGGTGCAGCATTCCACCCACCCCTTGTCGCAGGCCATCATGGTCTACACGGACAGCCTGCAAGCCGTGCCGTTGCCGTGCAGCGATTTTGCGGAGACGCCCGGCAAGGGTGTGAGCGCGGTCATCGCCGGAGAGAAACACCTGCTGGGTTCACCCGCTTTCATGGCAGAACAGGGGATAACGCTGGACGATACCGCCGTCGCCGCATTCCAGCAGGCAGGCAACTCGGTGATCGCCGTGGCGCGGCAACAGCGCGTGCTGGGTCTCATCGCGCTGGCCGACCGTCTGCGTCCTTCCAGCCTCAACGCCGTGGCGCGCCTGAAGGAGATGGGCATCCGCGTGGTGATGCTGAGCGGCGACAATGAAATGACGGCTCGCGCCATCGCGCGTCAGGCTGGAATAGAGGAGTATCTGGCGGAGGTGCTGCCGCAGGATAAGGCGCGTCTTGTCGGCTCGTTCATGGCTGGCGGACAGACCGTAGGCATGGTGGGCGACGGCATCAACGATGCCCCCGCGCTGGCCGCAGCCGACGTCAGCTTCGCCATGAAGAGCGGCAGCGACATCGCCATCGAAGCGGCGGACATCACCCTGATGCGCAATGACCTGTCCAGCGTGGCAGACGCCATCGACCTGTCGCGCGTGACGCTGAGCAAGATACGGCAGAATCTGTTCTTCGCCTTCGCCTACAACATCCTGGGCATCCCGCTGGCCGCGATGGGCCTGCTCAATCCCATCATCGCGGGTGGCGCCATGGCGATGAGCTCCGTATCGGTGGTCAGCAACGCGCTGCTGTTGAAACGCTGGCAACCGGGTTACCACAAAACCGGTCAGGCGCATGCGGTAAAATAACGACCCCGCTTGCATCGTAAGGAGAATCATCATGAACAAGAAAGCCATCCTCTATCTGCCGCTGGTCTTGCTGCTTGGCTCCTGTGCCACGGGAAAATCCGGCGATGTCTATACGCGCGAGCAGGTGCGTCAGGTGCAGACCTACAAGGTCGGTGTGATCGAGGGTATCCATGAGGTGCGTATCGAAGGAACCAAGAGCCAGATCGGCGCCACCGCAGGCACCCTGGTGGGCGGCATCGCTGGCAGCGGCGCCTCCCAGGGAAAGACAGGCCAGGTAGCCAGTGTGCTGGGAGCTGTGGCGGGAGGCATCGTCGGCGCCGCCGCCGAAGAGGGGTTGACCCGCGAAGACGGTCTCGAATTCTCCCTCAAGATGGAAGACGGCAGTCATATCTCCGTCGTTCAGGAAAAGTCGGCTAATGATGAAGTTTTCAAAGTGGGTGAGACGGTGCGCGTCATCGACAATGCCGGGGTAACCCGCGTTACTCACTGACCCCCGCGCTGTCACGCCAGGCGATCGTCATTCCCTCTTCATCGGCTAGTGCCGTGAATCCCGCCGCATAGCCGACGCCCGACACCCACGCCAACTCTTCCCCGCAGTACAACAGAGGCTGGATATGGCGGGTCCACGGCGGGACGGCGTGTTGCTGGAACAACTTCTTCAGGCTATGGCGCCCGCCGCCGGGTTGCAGGCACATGTGCTCCCCTCCTTCCCTTGAGCGCACCGCAACAGGCCGCTCCAGCAACTTGCGCAGGCTGATGCCCTGCCCCATCGCTTTATTGAAATGCAGACTGCCCGCGCCGTGCGGCAACTGCAAAGCCATCTCGCCGTGCCAGGGAACATCATACGGCGCCGCTTCCATTCCGCGCGTGAGATAAACCCTGCCTCGCCAGCTACGCAGGTGTGCCTCTGCCCAGACGATGCACACCTGCCTGTCCGTCGGCGCCTGTTGCAACTGTCTGAGGATTTCAGTCAAACGCCTGCTGTCCGGCAGGGAAAAACCTTGTTGATGGATGAAATGACGCAACAGATTGCGCGCGCGCCGTGGTGGCAACCGGCATAGCGCATACACCTCCAGGCTGTCTTCTTGCTGCACCTGGAGTGCATCAAGCCGTGCCAGGTCATCCAATAGCGCCGCAGTTTCGGCGAAATGCTGCGCGCTTCTTCCCAGCGTGGTGCGGTATGCCGGAAAGCGCCGCTCTAGCAGCGGCAACAGGCGATGGCGCAAAAAATTGCGCGGATAACTGTCATCTGCATTGCTCTCGTCTTCCACCCATCGCAAGGCATGTGTCCGGGCATAATCCAGCAAATCCTGTCGCCGCGCCCCGAGCAGAGGGCGCACCAGGGCCGGCGCACCGGGCGTCGCCGGCTTGAACAAAGGCATGGCCGCCGCGCCCTTGACCCCGGCGCCGCGTAGCAACTGCAACAGCAGGGTCTCGGCCTGGTCGTCCGCATGATGTGCCAAAACCACGACATCGCAATCTTGACGCGCCAGCGCCGCATGGCGCAATTTGCGCGCAGCGGCTTCGATGCCATGCTCTTCACGCAGCCCGGCAATGCTCACCCGCTCCACCTGCAAAGGGACGTCATGACTTGCACACAGCGCCTGACAGAAGGCCGCCCAGTCATCGGCATGCGCACTGATGCCGTGATGCACATGCAGGGCCGACAGCCGCCACCCCATGCGCGGTGCAAGACGATGCAGGATATGCAGCAGCACAACGGAATCAACGCCGCCGCTGAGGCCCACAACAAGATGGCTGCCGGAAGGAAACAGCGGCGCCAGATGCGCCGCTGTGTGGGTGAAGAGCAAGTCGTCGGTATGGTTCATGGCCATGCCCGGACGGGCAATGCGGCTTGACTGCTATTGCAGTTCGATTTCCTTGAACTTGCCATAACCCATCAGGCGGGTGAAACGCTCCTGCAACAGCTCGGCGGCGGATTTGCTCTGCGCCTGTTTGAGAGTATCGGCCAGCGCTTTCTTCACGCTCTGCATGGTCGCCGCATAGTCGCGGTGCGCGCCGCCCAAGGGTTCGGGGACGATCTTGTCGATCAGCCCCAGCGTCTTCAGGCGTGTTGCGGTGATGGCCAGGGTTTCCGCCGCATCCGCCGCCTTCGCCGCGCTCTTCCACAAGATGGACGCGCAGCCTTCCGGCGAGATCACCGCATAGGTGGCGTATTGCAGCATCAGCGTGGCGTCGCCCACGGCCACGGCCAAAGCGCCGCCGGAGCCGCCCTCGCCGATGATGGTGCAGATCATTGGCACACGCAGTTCCGCCATCACAAACAAGTTCTTGCCGATGGCTTCGGACTGGCCGCGCTCTTCCGCACCCACACCGGGATACGCGCCGGGTGTGTCGATGAAGGTCATGATGGGGATGCCGAACTTCTCGGCCAAGCGCATCAGGCGCAGCGCCTTGCGATAGCCCTCCGGGCGCGGCATGCCGAAGTTGCGATACTGGCGCTCCTTGGTATCGCGCCCCTTCTGGTGGCCGATCACCATCACGCTCTGGCCGTTGAAACGCGCCAGCCCGCCCACGATGGCGGCATCGTCGGCATACGCGCGATCGCCGTGCAGCTCCTCGAAATCCGTGAACAAGTGTTCGATGTAGTCCAGCGTATAGGGACGCTGCGGGTGGCGCGACACCTGCGAAATCTGCCAGGGAGTGAGCTTGGCATAGATGTCTTTGGTCAGCGTCTGGCTTTTCTTTTGCAGGCGGTCGATCTCGTCGGAGATGTCCAGTGCGGAATCGTCCTGCACATAGCGCAGTTGCTCGATCTTGCTTTCCAGCTCCGCCACCGGCTGCTCAAAATCCAGGAAGGTCAGTTTCATGTTCACGGTCTCTCAGATTCAAACGCGGCGTGCATGATACAACAGGACACCGCCCGGCTAAATGGTCAGCGAGAAAAAGCGCCTGATTGTCGCCAAAATCTCTTTGCGGCTTTGCGACAGGTCGCGCTGTGCCGAAGCCGCGCCGATGTCCTGCACCGCGCTGTCCAGCTGGGCCGTACGCACGGCGAGAATGTGCGAGATTTCTTCCGCGATGGAAGGCCGTGCCAACAGGATTTCCTCGAAGGCTTCCTTGTCCAGGCGATAACATTCCACATCGCTCTTGGCCACCACCGAGGCGCGTCTCGGTGCACCGGTCAGCAAGGCCATCTCGCCGAAGAAACTGCCCTTGCCCAAGGTATTGATGACCCGCCGCCCGCCGTTCGGAGTCGTCAAATACACCTCGGCCTCGCCATTGATGATGATATACAACCAATGCGAAGATTCATCACCCTGGCGCGTGATGATGTTGCCGCGCGCGAACGGGAAATAGCGCAAGCGCTCGGCCAAGGCCCTGAGTTCGTTTTCGTTCATGGACGAGAATAGTTCGACGCGACGCAAGGTCTTGAGGCGCAGCACCACTTCGCGCGCATGGATGGCTTCTTCGTATTTCTCGTTCTCCTTGGTGATATGGATGCTTCTCTCCTCCAGCGCCAGTTTCATCCCGGCGCGTTGCAACGCGGTGATGATGTGCCAGCGGATCGCCCCGTCCGTAGGGTCATCCGGCGTGAGGTCAGTCAGCCAGTAACGCAGCGCATATTTCGCATAGCCCTTGTTGTCCATGTCCATCAGCACACAATTCGGCGCCGGGTTCTTCGCCACATTGGCGATCTCCGTGTTGACGATGGCGTCCTCCACCACCGAGATGACGCGCGAGGGCGCCACGTCGAGGCCGACGTTGAACCACACCCAGCGCCGCCACTGCATCGGCTGGTCGGTGCGCCGCCCCAGCACCAGGAACTTGTTCTTCATCAACTGCGAGTTGGGGAACACCACCGTCTCCCAGTTGCGCGTCTCCACCAGCGTCGAGCGCCAGCGGATGTCCACCACCCTGCCCGCGATGTCATCCACCTTGATCCAGTCGCCAATCTCGATGGAGTTGTCTAGTTGCAGCGCCAGACCGCCGAGGATGTTGCCCAGCGTATCCTGCATGGCAAACGCCACCACGGCGGTGATCATCGCCGAAGTGGCCAGAATGCTGGACAGATCCAGCCCGGCATAGTGCAGGCGCACCATGAACCAGGCGATATAAGCGATGATGACGAAAATATCCTCGGTGATGCGCGGCGGAGTGAGCCTGACGGCGGGCAGGATCAGCCGGAACACCAGCAGCCCGAGCAGGCGGATGACCGCGATACCCGCGCCAATGACGAACACCTCATGCAGGATGGATGCGGCGCGGAACAGGTCGGCTGCATGCACGATGCCACTGATCACCTGCCCCAGCAGGCAGACAAAATAGAAGCCCACGGTATTGAACAGGCTGGGGCGGTCTTCCTTGCGGAAATAGAACAGCAGCACACCGATGCACAGCACGGCGACCAGCAGCAAATACGACTCTTCCACCCAGAAGAAACTTACCGCCTTGTTCCAGAAATCCATGCGCACACCTCCCGTTGCGGCTGATTCTACACTGCGCAATCGTGCAGCGGCCGCAGCCTTCTCCAGCATTTCCAGCGATCCCCGTGGCTCAGGGAAAAACGCCAGCCGGATTCCCCAGCCAGCAAATCCAGCGTGAGCTGCTGCAATGCTCCCGATCGCAAAGCCCGCGACACAGGTTGCATGACCTCGCGTTCCAAGACTTCCAGCGCAGCCCGCCAGCCGTGCAGATCGCCCGTCCGCCACAGCAGTTCTGGCGTCCGTTCGATCCACAACCCGCTCTCCGCACCGCTGGCCAGCAACTGCGGCAAAGTGTCCATTGCCTGCCCCCTGCTGGCTTGCGCAAATATCCTGGCCAGCTCATCGCCGCCCATCGCCCCGAACACTCTGCGCAAGCTGCCGCCGTGCCCGCCTCCCCACAGCCACAAACTATTGATGACTGGCAGCCCGCGCCGCTCGCGTTCCTGATTCACCACATGCCCGTGCAACAACATCTGAATCTCATTGCTCAACCGCTGCCAGCGCAATGCGTCCCTGCCCTGCGGCAAGTATGCTTTCACATCGCCGCCCCAGACTGCGGATAAAGGCGTTGCCGCAATCTCAAAACTGTCCGCAGAATGCAGATACCAGCGCTGCGGATGAGGCACCAGAAAGCGCACCCCATCCCCGGCAAAGTGGCCGTTCAAGGTATCGCACAAGGCTTGCGCTTCGTCCGCGCCGCATTCCTGGATCGGCTGCAACACGGCTTGCGCGGCCTGGAATTGCAAATGAACCGGATCGGCGCATGCCCAGAAGTCCTCCTGTACTGCCAGCCCATCCGCCGCCGCCCGTACCGGCGCCACCGCCCCGGCCCCGAAAGCCTCGCACAAAAAGTCTTCCATCGTTTCCGCTACGGCCACGGCACGACCGCCACGTCCCAACAACCATTCCCACGCCGGGAGTTGGAGTCCGGCATAAATACGGGGAGCCAACTCCTTGGATGCCAATGCGCCGGAAATAGACAAATGCAGATGCTTCATTTTTGATAAGAAAGGCCTGTGATGCTTAGATTTTAACGGAAAGCCCTACCCAATAGACATTCCCTGCGCAATTCCCTGCGCAATTGAATTGGGACGTAGCAGCCTCTTGTGGCAAACTAATGCCATCATTCAAACAGGTCTCCTGTCTTGCAACCCTACGAACTCTTCATCGGCCTGCGCTACACCCGTGCCAAGCGCCGCAACCATTTCATCTCCTTCATCTCACTGATCTCCATGCTGGGCATCACCTTGGGCGTGATGGCGCTGATTGTGGTGCTGTCGGTGATGAACGGCTTCCAGAAGGAGATCCGCGCGCGCATCCTCGGCATCACACCGCATTTGCAGGTGATGGGCGAAAGCGGCCAGATAGCCGATTGGCGACCCGTGCTGGATACGGTGGCGCACCATCCCGAGGTGCGCGCCGCAGCGCCCTACATCAACGGCCAGGGCATGCTGTCGCTGTATGATCATGTGGAAGGCGTGATGGTGCGTGGCATCCTGCCCGAAGCGGAACAGCAACTGACAGCGCTGGATGGCAAGATGAAGCACGGGCAGCTTGCCGACCTCAAACCCGGCGCATTCGGCATCGTGTTGGGTGCGGACTTGGCGCGCGCCATGGGCGCACACGTCGGTGACAGCGTGCTGCTCATCACTCCGCAAGGCCAGATCACCCCGGCGGGCATGCTGCCGCGCTTGAAACAGTTCCGCGTGATCGGCATCTTCGAGATCGGCATGTCGCCCTACGACAATGCGTTGGCGCTGATCCATCTGGAGGATGCGCAGAAACTGTACCGCATGGGTGACTCGGTCAGCGGCATCAGCGGCAGCCTGACCAGCCAGGACAACGCGCCGCAAGTGGCGCGCGAACTGGAGGCGCAGTTGCCGCGCGATGTCTATGCCACCGATTGGACGCGCCAGAACGCCAACTATTTCGCCGTGGTGGCGATGGAAAAGCGCATGATGTTCATCATCCTCTCGCTGATCGTGCTGGTCGCGGCGTTCAACATCGTCTCCACCTTGGTGATGGCCGTCACCGACAAGCAGGCCGATATCGCCATCCTGCGCACCATGGGCGCGTCACCCAGGAGCATCATGCAGATATTCATGGTGCAGGGCATGTTGATCGGCCTGATCGGCATGGGGCTGGGCGTCATCGGCGGCGTGCTGCTGGCGCTCAACATCGGCACCATCGTGCCCTTCATCGAACACTTGTTCGGCGTGCAGTTCCTGTCCAAGGAGTTCTACTACATCAACGAGCTGCCGTCCGACCTGCATTTGGCGGATGTCGCCGTGACGGCCACACTGTCCTTCCTCATCAGCCTGTTCGCCACGCTCTACCCAAGCTGGCGCGCCTCCAAGGTGCAGCCGGCGGAGGCCTTGCGTTATGAATGACCCGGTCATCTCCTGCCGCGATCTGCGCAAGAACTACACGCAGGGCGATCTGAACGTCAACGTACTGAACGGGGTGAACCTGGATGTGGCGCGCGGCGAACGCATCGCCATCATCGGCGCGTCGGGCACCGGCAAGAGCACGCTGCTGCATCTGCTGGGCGGGCTGGACAGCATCAGCGGCGGCAGCGTGAGCATCCTGGGGCAGGATGTGGCGCGCATGAACGAGACACAGCGCGGCGAACTGCGCAACAAGTCGCTCGGTTTCGTCTATCAGTTCCACCACCTGCTGCCCGAGTTCACCGCGCTGGAGAATGTCGCCATGCCTTTGCTGATACGCGGCCTAAAACCACAGGAAGCGCATCCGCAAGCGGTAGCGATGCTGGAGCAGGTCGGCCTCGCCCATCGTGTCCGCCACCTGCCTGCTGAACTCTCCGGCGGCGAACGCCAGCGCGTGGCCGTGGCGCGCGCGCTGGTTACACAGCCCGCCTGCGTGCTGGCCGACGAACCCACCGGCAATCTGGACCGCGCCAGCGCCAGTACTCTGTTCGATCTCATGCAGACGCTCAACGCCAAGCTCAACACCAGCTTCATCGTCGTCACCCACGACCTTGAGCTTGCAGGCAAGATGCAGCGCCAGTTGAAGTTGGTGGATGGCGTGTTGCACAGTGTTTGAAGAAACGGTGCTTGCGCCACGAAAGAAAAAGATCCCGGCACTTGCGCAGCGGGGCCTTGCAGGCCGTGAAACTTAGCGAGCGTCAGAGATTCCTTCACGCTTCGACCGTCTGCGCCATTTGATGACCACCATGATGCGCCATGCCAGACGGGTCACTGCGTATCCCGATATGGCCAACCCCAGTGCCAACAAAGGCAAGCCGATCAACAGCGGCTCGCCCAACACCATCAACCATCCCCACACTTGCGGAAACCAATCGTGCCAATGCACCTCGGGAAAGGCGGGGACATGCGCCATCGCGCCATGATGTTGACCGCCGACCCATAAGCCGATGTGGTAAGCGAACAGATAGAGCGGCACGATGGTGAACGGATTGGTATAGAGCGTGGTGAATAGCGCCACGGGCAGGTTCACGCGCAGCCATACCGAAAACAAAGCGGCAGCAAGCATCTGCAATGGGCCGGGTATCAATCCGCAGAACAGCCCCAGCGCCACGCCCCCCGCCGTTGAGCGCCGGTTTAAATGCCACAGTGCCGGATTGTGCAGCCAACGGCGCAGCGGCTGCAGCCAGCGTATCCGCTCCAGCCGCGCCGGATCCGGCAACTTATCGCGTATCAATTTGCGCATGACTGGATTCTAACCGTCGGTTACGCTACGCACATGGTTTCGTTTTCCCTCTTCTTCGCGCTCGGCGTCTGGCTGCTGCAACAGCAAGCCGCGCTGCCCGCGTGGGGCGCTTTCTGGCCGCTGGCCGCATTGCCACTGTTCATTCCCGGTGGCGGCAAGATGTGGACACGCATGCTGCGCATTACGCTGCTGTCGCTCTCCGCCTTGTGCATGGGCTATGCCTATGCCGCCTGGGTTGCCCAGCATCGTTTGGCTGAACATCTGCCGGACGAATGGCAGGGCAAGGACATCCTGGTCAGCGGCATCGTCGCCACCATGCCGCATCCCCATGAACGCGGACTGCGCTTTACTTTTGATGTGGAACAGGTGTTGACCGCCGGTGCGCAGGTGCCGCAGCGCATCCAGCTTGCCACCTATGATGCGGACACCGGCCAAACGCTTGAGGTGCATGCCGGAGAACGCTGGCAGTTCACCGTCAGGTTGAAACAGATCCATGGCACCGCCAACCCCGGCGGTTTCGATTTCGAGGCCTGGGCGCTGGAACGCGGCCTTGCCGCGAGCGGCTATGTGCATACCAAAGGGAACAACCGCAAGCTGGCCGAAGCGGCATATCTGCCTCCCTACCTGATCGAACGCATGCGCGAATCGGTGCGCGCGCATTTCCAGAAGACGCTGGGTGATGCGCCCTATGCCGGCATCCTCATAGCGCTGGCGATTGGCGACCAAGCCAGCATCACCCAGACGGACTGGCGCTTGTTCACGCGCACCGGGGTGAACCACCTGATGAGCATCTCCGGCTTGCACATCACCATGCTGTCCGGCCTGTTCTTCGCCCTCACCTACCGGCTGTGGCGACGCAGCGCACGGCTGACGCTGCGCTTCCCGGCGCGCAAGGCCGCGTCCATCGTGGGGCTGGCTGCCGCGCTGTGCTACACCCTGCTTTCCGGTTTCGAGATCCCGGCGCAGCGCACGCTCTACATGTTGAGCGCTTTCGCCGTGATGCTGCTGTCCTCGCGCAATCACGCCCCCAGCCAGATGTTGGCGATCGCCTTGCTGGTGGTACTGTTCGCCGACCCGTGGGCAGTGCTGGCGCCGGGGTTCTGGCTGTCGTTCGGCGCAGTGGCGCTCATTTTCTACGTCACTGCGAACCGCATCGGCAGGCCGCATTGGCTCAAGGAATATGGCAAGGTGCAATGGGCAATGACGATAGGCCTGATCCCGCCCTTGCTGGCGCTGTTCCAGCAGCTCTCGCTGGTGTCGCCCCTTGCCAATGCCTTTGCCATCCCGCTGGTGAGCCTGGTGGTGGTTCCGCTCACCCTGCTCGGCACGCTGCCGCCGCTGGAATGGATGCTCTACCTGGCGCAACAGGCGATGGCCTTGTGCATGTGGCTGCTGCACATGCTGGACGGGCTGCCGCATGCCGTCTGGATACAGCATGCGCCGCCGGCCTGGAGCATCGCGACCGGCATGCTCGGCGCCCTGTGGATACTGGCGCCGCGCGGCACTCCGTTGCGCATGGCGGGCCTGGTGCTGATGCTGCCGATGTTTCTGCTCGTGCCGGAAGTACCCCCCCAGAATAGCGCCCGCATCATCGTGTTCGATGTCGGACAAGGCCTGGCTGTGGCCGTGCAGACCCACAGCCACGCCCTGCTGTTCGATGCCGGTCCGGATTTCCCCGGAGAAGCCGACAGTGGTAACCGCATCCTGGTGCCCGCCCTGCATGCGCTGGGAATAAATCGCCTCGACGGCTTGGTACTGAGCCACGACGATAGCGACCACATCGGCGGAGCCGCCTCGGTGTTGCAGGCACTGCCGGCCACCTGGGTCGCCACCTCCTTGCGCCCTGGTCATCTTCTGCTGGAAGGAGCCTCCGTACAACGTTGTGCAGAAGAAATGCACTGGGAATGGGACGGCATCCGCTTTGACATGCTGCATCCGGCGCAGGAAACAGCGGTGCCGCAACGGCTGCACGACAACGACCAAAGCTGCGTGTTGCGCATCAGCACCGACGATCAGCACGTGTTGTTGACCGGAGACATCGAGCGGGGCAGCGAAGCGCGTCTGCTGCAATGGCACGCGGACGCGCTACCGGCCACCGTGCTGGTGGTGCCGCATCATGGCAGCAAGAGTTCTTCCAGCGAGGCATTCCTGAGCGCCGTTGCGCCGCGCCACGCCATATTTACCACGGGATATATCAACCGCTTCCACCATCCCGCGCCGGAAGTGGTGCAGCGCTATGTGGCACATGGCGCACAACTGTGGCGTTCCGACCGGGATGGTGCGCTGTCGCTGGATATGACGGTGCAGGGCATCGCTATCACCGCTTATCGCCAGAGCCATCGCCGTTACTGGATGCACCGGAACACCGCGCCTCCTCCGCCCTAGCGCCTCCTCATCATTCACTGCACCGGCTGGCGCGGGTATAATCCGCACCCACGATCACAACAAGGAAACGCCGTGTCCCTCTCCCGCCGTGTGCAAGCCATCAAACCCTCCCCCACCCTCGCCGTAGCCGCGCGTGCGGCCAAGTTGAAAGCGGAAGGCAAGGACATCATCGGACTGGGCACCGGCGAACCGGATTTCGACACGCCGCAACACATCAAGGACGCCGCCATCGCGGCCATCAACAAGGGCTTCACCAAGTACACTGCAGTGGGCGGCACCCCCTCGCTGAAGCAAGCCATCATCGCCAAGTTCAAGCGTGACAATGGGCTGGATTACACCACCAAGCAGATCCTGGTTTCCTGCGGCGGCAAGCAGAGCTTCTTCAATCTGGTGCTGGCGACCATCAACCCCGGCGACGAGGTCATCATCACTGCACCTTATTGGGTGTCATACCCGGACATCGTCATCATCGCGGAAGGCAAGCCGGTGATCGTGCAGGCCGACATCGCGCAGGGTTTCAAGCTGACACCGGCACAACTGCAAGCAGCGATCACGCCGCGCACCAGGATGATCGTGATCAACAGCCCGAGCAATCCTTCCGGCGCGATGTACTCGCTGGATGATCTGAAGGCGCTAGGTGAAGTGCTGCGCAAGCACCCGAACATCCTCATCGCCTCGGACGATATGTACGAACACATCCGCCTCTGCGAAGACAAATTCTTCAACATCCTCGATGCCTGCCCCGATCTGTATCCGCGCACCATGGTGCTGAACGGTGTATCCAAGGCCTACGCGATGACCGGCTGGCGCATCGGTTATGCGGCCGGATCGGAGACTATCATTACCGCGATGGAGAACGTGCAGTCGCAGAGTACCTCCAACCCGACCTCAATCTCGCAGGTAGCCGCGGAAGCCGCACTGAACGGCGACCAGAACTGCCTCGCGCCAATGATCGAAGCCTTCCGCGAACGCCATGAGTTCGTGGTGGATGCCTTCAACAAGATACCTGGCTTGAAATGCATCAAGGCGGGTGGCGCGTTCTATGCCTTCCCCGATGCGCGCGAGGCCATCGCCAGATTGCACCAGCAAGGCAAGATCAAGGAAACCACCGACATCGCGCTGTCCGAATACCTGTTGGCGGAAGCCGGTGTCGCGGTGGTGCCGGGCTCGGCTTTCGGCAGCGAAGGCTACTTCCGCATCTCCTTCGCCACTTCGATGGACAATCTCAAGGCGGCGCTGCAGCGCATTTCCAACGCATTGAATTAAAGGATATGGCCATGGATGAGGCATTGTCCCGCATCGCCGGCGAGGTGCAAGAAGCTATCGAACTTCGCCAGTTACACCTGCCCACACTGCCGGATGTGGCGATAAAAGTGCGCAAGGCGCTCGATGACCCCAACCTCTCGGCGGATCATGTCATCAACCTGATCTCGTCCGATCCCGCCATTACCGCCCAACTGGTCAAAGCCGCCAATAGTGCGCTCGCCACAGGCAAGAGTCCGGTGAATACACCGCGCGAAGCCGTTTCACGCCTGGGATACCGCATGACTCACAACCTGGTGGTCACCATGGCCATGAACAATCTGTTCAAGGCGGAAAACAAACTCATCAATCAGCAACTACTCGATCTATGGCAACACAGCAGACGTGTTGCCGCGTACAGTTTTGTGATCGCCTCGCAACACAAACCCATGAAGCCGGAACAGGCCATGCTTGCCGGACTCCTGCATAACCTGGGCGCGTTGCCGCTGTTCATCTATGCCGACCGGCATCATCCGCAGCTTGGACAAGAAGCGTTGCAGGCACTGGTGCGCCGGTTTGGCACGCGCACCGGAACCATTCTGCTGCAACATTGGGGCTTCCCGGAGGAGATTGTCTCTGTGGTGGCGAACTACGAAAAATTGCACCGCGCACCTGATTCCGATACTCCCGATTATATTGACGTCGTTACCGTAGCCAATCTGCTGGCGGGCGCATCGGCCAAGTTTGTGGCATGGCAAAACGTACCCGCCTCGCGCCGCTTTGGCTGCACCGAAGCGGAATGCCGCGCCTTTCAGGAGGAACATGCAGACGAACTGGCTGCCGCGTGCGAGATGATGGGCTTGCCCGGATCAAGCCGCACTGCCCGGCAAAATGCGATATCACAAGAGCGCAAGCCGCGCACTTCATCCCCGGCTCCTCGCACGTCCAGCAGCGGACTGCTGGACAAGATCGCCGGACTATTCAAGTAATGGCTTAGCACCCTCCACCAGAACAGAGGATCAGCGCGCCTGCAGCTTTGGTTCCGTCAAGGTGCCAGACAAGACCAGCGGATTATTGCCCGCACGCATCTTGATCTCCGCATTGAAGCTGCCGGAAAGCTGGTTGCCTGTTGTGACATCGAAAGAGCCGGTGGCATTCAGCATGCCGGAAGCCACTTTGATCTGGCGGAAATGTTTATCGTGGTTCTCCAGCACGATGGCCCCGGTCAAGTCGTCAAAGTAGGTGCGCCCACCAGGCAGATGCTCGTGACTGGCTAAACGTGCGGTCTCGACCATATCCAATCCGTTGATCGTGCCTTTCTTCGCCGAGAAAGAACCTTCCACACGCGGCAGGTCGCCGAGTTGCCGCAGTTTGACGGCTTGTGCAGACAATAAACCATCGGCAAACACTTCGCCCCCCAACCCGTATTGCGGGAAAAGCTTTTCCAACTCCATCGTTTTGGCCTGGATGCGTGCCTGCACCTGCCAACCTTTGCGCCATGACAGCTTGCCGCTGCCGGACAAGATTCCGCCATAGGCATGCGCATCAATACCGGTGAAATTCACCTCCCCGTCACCTATGTCGCCATTGGCAGTGAAATCGCTGAACACGACATCCGGCAACAGCGGGAGTGCACGTTCCTTAATGCCAAAGCTGACCTGCCAGCGCCCATGCGCGGCGGGTGACAACTCGACATTCAGCTTGTCGTCTTCGCTATGCAGCACGATGCGCGTGAACGCCCCCTGGGACAGTTCCGCACTGCCGCGCAGCGGCGGCAAGGCAAGCCCTTCGGCATTCACCTGCAAGCCCTGGATGTCCATGTGTTTCACCGGATATTGCGCATCGCTGCCCACGCCTTTCAGCCACGAGGCCGTCTGTTCCAGATGCATCCCGTCCAGCACCACTCCTTGAAACTCGACATTACTGAGCGACTTGTTGGCCGAAAACAAGCTCAGCGGATCGAATTGCGCCACCACGCTATTGATCTTCACTTCCTGCGCATTGCCCAAGGTGACATTTTGCAGTTGTATCTTGGGCGGCAATGAAGCGGCGCTCATGCCGCCGATATGCACTGGCTGTTTCAACTGTTGCGACAGATACTGCTCCAGCGGGGCGATGTAATCCTTCATCGGCCAGACATAAGGCAACGCCACAACCGCCACCAGCACCAACAACAGCGTTCCAAAAATGATCTTGCCGAATGGCAATGGCTGCCGCCTTGCTTTTGAAGCGGGCATTTGCGCAGCCTTGGCCTGCGACAGTGCCGCCTGGCGGCTCACCTGCTCTGCCTCCAATTTCGCCTGCACCTGTGCGCGCTGCTCCGCTTCCGCCCACTCATTCGCCTGCTCGCTGGCCAGCGCCTGCTCTTCTTCCTGTTGGCGCGCCTCCTCTTCGGCATGCAATTTGACTGCTTCCTGTTCCGCTTTCAAACGTGCCTTCTCTGCGGCCAAGTGCCTGCTCTGTTCTTCCGCAGCCGCTCTGCTTTTTTCTTCTGCGGCACGCTGTTCTGCTTCCTGTTTTTCCCGTGCGTCCGCCTCCGCCTGCACGGACGACGTCCCCCCCACGGCAGCGCCAACATTCAAGACCTCCAGATTGATCTGGAACGTGGAACCGGCTGATACCTGCTGGCTGCCTGCCTCCTGCTCCGCGCGTATGCGTTCGGCTTCCTGTGCAGCCCTGACCCGTGCGGCTTCCGCTTCCTGCCGTGCGCGCTCTTCGGCCTCAGCCTTGGCGCGCGCTGCCGCTTCCTGTTCTGCTTTCAGTCGCGCCGCTTCTGCCTCCGCTTTGGCCCTGGCGGCTTCCTGCTCGGCCTTGAGGCGCGCAGCCTCCTGCTCCGC
>JBBIIN010000030.1:0-20557 GCA_037446515.1 Gallionellaceae bacterium | reverse complement strand
TCCAGCAGCCGCGCACGATAGACGCTGATGGTCTTGGGGCTGAGCGACATGATCTCTGCCATTTCGCTGAGCTTCTTGCCTTGCGCCATCAGGCACAGGGTCTGGTATTCGCGGTTGGACAGGGTCTGGTGCAACAGCTCCTGATAGCCTTGGGAGAGGCCTTCGGCCAGCTGTTCGGCCAGTTCGCTGCTGATGTACTTCTTGCCGTTGGCGACCTGCCGTATGGCGGTTACCAGCTGGGCGGGAGCGCTCTGCTTGTTCAGATATCCGGCTGCACCTGCCTTCATCGAACGCATGGCATACTGCTCCTCGGGATGCATGCTCAACATCAGTACTGGCAGTTGCGGGTGGTTGTCCCTGATCTGCTTGAGCACGTCGATGCCATGCTTGTCCGGCATGCTGATGTCCAATAGCAGCACGTCATAAGTTCCGCCCTGCAGCATGCGTATCGCTTCCATGCCGCTTTCCGCTTCCCCCGTGACGCGCAAATCCTCGGTGTCGTCGAGGAGTTGTTTCAGTCCCTTGCGGATCAGTGCGTGGTCGTCGGCGATGAGCACCTTGATCATGGTCGTGCCCGGCAGTTATTCAAATAGCGCCTGCTGGGGCGCTGACGGGGAGGCATGGGCAGCCTGTGTGGTTTGCTGCGGGAGGCTGACCAGCAGGGTGGTTCCCTTACCCGGGTTGTTCTCCAGTATGGCGTGCCCGCCAAAGTGCGCGACGCGCTCAAAGATTCCGCGCAAACCGAAAGAACGCGGCTTGGCGCGGTCCACATCGCGGATGCCGCAACCGTTGTCGCGCACAGTCAGTTCCACGCGGCCATCGCGGTTGCGCGCAGAGATGAAGACTTGGGTGGCTTGCGCGTGCTTGGTGATGTTGGCCAGTGCTTCCTGAAAGATGCGGAACAGGGCAATGGCGATGTGCGGGTTGACCGGGATGCCCTCGTCCTGGTTGTCGAAAGCGCAGGTGATCCCCGTGCGTGCCGAGAACTCGTGGGCTTCGTTCTCGATGGCGGCGACGATACCGAAGGTGTCCAGCGCACTGGGGCGCAAACTGCGCGAGATGTTGTTGGCGGAACGCGTGCATTTGTCCACCAGCTCTTCGATGGACTTGGCCTTTGCCGCCAGTTCGGGCTGGCTTTTCAGGCGTCCGGCCAGCCAGGCGATGTCCAGTTTGGTCGCGGTGAGCAGGCTGCCCAGGTCGTCATGCACCTCGCGCGCGATGGCGACGCGTTCCTGTTCGCGCGCCTCCTCGATATGGGAGGATAGTTCGCGCAGCTGTTCCTGCGAGCGCCTCAGTTCGGCTTCCGCGCGTTTGCTCTGGGTGATGTTGAGCATGATGCCTTCCCATTGCACATCTTCGCCGATCCGGCGCGGGCTGCAACGCAGGTTGACCCATTTGATTTCCCTTCCCGGCAACGTATGCAGGCGTCCTTCCCAATTCCAGAACGATAGTTGCCGGGCGGAGACCTGCATGCTATGCCGGTAGGAAGCCGTATCCTCGGGATACAGCAATGAGTCGAACAAGGCGGGATTGCCCGCCAGTTCCTGGGGTTCGAGGCCGAGCAGGGCGTTGCAGCCTTCGCTCACATAGGGGAAGCCGATGTTCCCGTCAGCATGCAAAGCGATCTGGTAGGCCATGCCCGGCAGATCGGCGATGAAGGCATGCATGCGCGTCTGGTTCTCCAGCAACGCTTGCTGGGCGGCGCGGTGTTCGTGGCGTATGCGCGCTTCACGCAGGTTGTGTTCGATGGCGGGCGCCAGCCGGTTCAGCTTGCCTTTCAGGATGTAGTCATCCGCCCCTTCTTGCATGGTGCGGATGACGGTCTCCTCCTTGAGATCATGGGCCAGCAGCAGGAAAGGGACATCCAGCCCCGTTTGATGCAACAGCTTCAAGGCGGGTATGCCGCCGTACCCGCCGGCATCGTCAGTGCACAGGATGACATCGAAAGCCGCCTGTTCGAGCGCGGCACGCATGCCGCGCTCATCGCTTACCCGCTGGTGCTCGAGCGTGTAGCCGGCATCCAGCAGTTTGCCGAGCGTTTGCCCGGCATCCGCGTCAGAGGGTTCGACCAGCAGTAAACGAAGTTTGGCTGTCATGGTTTGATTGGGAGAGCGACTTTCGGATTATAAACGGCGTTCGCGCCCATCCGCCAGATTACGGTAGAATGTCGCCCCAGTTATCGAACCGCCGCTTGCCCATGTCTCCCGCCACGCCGACCGCTCTGTTCCGCCCCGAATTAACGGCGCTGCACGCCTATCATGTGCCGCCTGCCAGCGGCATGATCAAGTTGGACGCCATGGAGAACCCGCATCCTCTGCCGCAGGCGCTGCGCGAACAGATTGCGCAACGGGTGGCGGATGCGGAGATCAATCGCTATCCCGATGCGGGGGCGCAGGCATTGAAGGAGCGCATCCGCGCCGTGACCGGACTACCGCAACAGATGGCCGTGTTGCTGGGCAACGGCTCGGACGAGATCATCCAGATACTGGCCATGGCTGCCGCCAGGCCGGGCGCGGCTCTGCTGAGTGTGGAACCGTCGTTCGTGATGTACAAAATGATCGCGGCGTTCACCGGCATGCGCTATATCGGCGTGCCGCTGGCGCAGGACTTCTCGCTCGATCTGGAGGCGACGCTGGCGGCGATCCGGCGCGAACAGCCCGCACTGGTGTTTCTGGCCTACCCCAACAATCCCACCGGCAACCTGTTCGATGCTGCTGCGGTGAAGCAGATCATCGAGGCCACTCCCGGGCTGGTGGTGGTGGACGAGGCTTACTACGCCTTTGCCAGCGACAGCTTCATTCCGCAGCTGGGTCATTACGATAACCTGCTGGTAATGCGCACCTACTCCAAGCTCGGTATGGCGGGGCTGCGCTTGGGTTTCCTGGCCGGGCCGGTGCGTTGGCTGGAGCAGTTGGAAAAGCTGCGTCTGCCCTATAATGTCGGCGTGCTGCCGCAGATGGTGGCGGGTATCCTGCTGGAGCAGCATGCGGTGCTGTTGCAGCAGGCCCAGCAAATCCGGCAGGATCGCGTCTGGTTGCAGCAGCGTCTTGCAGCGCTGGCGGGGGTGCAAGCCTATCCGAGCGAGGCCAATTTCATCCTGTTGCGCATGGCGGGAGCGACGGCAGTGTTCGAAGCGCTGAAGCGGCGCGGCATCCTCATCAAGAACCTGGATGGCGGGCATCCGGCGCTGGCGGAGTGCTTGCGCGTCACGGTGGGAACGGCGCAGCAGAACGAAGAATTCATCACGGCATTACAGGACATTTTAAATGCGTAACGCACAAGTCGGTCGCAACACCTTGGAAACCCAGATTAGTGTCGGCATCAACCTCGACGGCAGCGGGCAGGCCAAGCTGGACACCGGGCTGCCTTTCCTCGAACACATGCTGGACCAGATCGCGCGCCACGGCCTGATCGACCTCGACATCCGGGCCAAGGGTGATCTGCACATCGACGCGCATCACACCGTGGAGGACATTGGCATCACGTTGGGGCAGGCTTTCGCCAAGGCGATTGGCGACAAGAAGGGCATACGCCGTTACGGTCACGCCTATGTGCCGCTGGACGAGGCGCTGTCGCGCGTGGTGATCGACATCTCCGGGCGACCGGGGTTGGCGTTCAACTGCCGCTTCACGCGCGCCAGCATAGGGGGCTTCGATACCGAATTGTTCCATGAGTTCTTCCAGGGCTTCGTCAACCATGCCCTGGTAACCCTGCACATCGACAACCTGGCGGGCGAGAACGCGCACCACCAGGCCGAGACCCTCTTCAAGGCATTCGGGCGCGCGCTGCGCATGGCGCTGGAACTCGACCCGCGCATGACGGGCGTGATGCCTTCCACCAAGGGAACGCTGTAACGCCTCATTATGGTTGATGTGGCCATCATTGATTACGGCATGGGCAACCTGCGCTCGGTGCAGCAGGCCGTGCGCAAGGTTGCGCCGACGGCGGTGGTGAGCGTCACCACCGATCCGAAGGTGGTCGCTGCGGCCAAGCGCGTGGTGTTCCCGGGACAGGGGGCGATGCGCGATTGCATGCGCGAGCTGGATGCGCGCGGCTTGCGCCCTGCCGTGCTGGAGGCCGCGCGCAGCAAGCCTTTCTTCGGCATCTGCATCGGTTTGCAGATGCTGTTCGAGCATAGCGCCGAAGGCGACATTCCCGGTTTGGGCGTGCTGCCGGGCGAGGTGGTGCGTTTCGCCCATGACCTGAAGGATGCGCAGGGCAACAAGCTCAAGGTGCCGCACATGGGCTGGAATGGTGTTCATCATGGTAACCACCCGTTGTGGGAAGGCATCGCGCAGGACGCGCGCTTCTATTTTGTGCACAGCTATTATGTGCAGCCCAAGGATGCGACCATCATTCAGGCGTCCAGCGACTATCCGCAGCCTTTTGTCTGTGCGGTGGCGCGTGGTAACTTGTTCGCCGTGCAGTTCCACCCGGAAAAGAGCGCCGCCGCCGGGCTGAAGCTGCTGGAAAATTTCGTCAACTGGAATCCTGTGTAGATAGTGCAATCATGGATACTAAAACGCTGATTATTCCCGCGATAGACCTTAAGGACGGCCAGTGCGTGCGCTTGCGCCAGGGCGAGATGGAGGGCGCGACCGTGTTCTCCGACGATCCCGCCGCGATGGCCAAACACTGGGTGGCGCAGGGTGCGCGTCGCCTGCATCTGGTGGACCTGAACGGCGCGTTCGCCGGCAAGCCCAAGAATGAAGCCGCGGTGCGCGGCATCGTCGAAGCGGTGGGTGGCCAGATCCCGGTGCAACTGGGTGGCGGCATCCGCGACCTGGAGACCATAGAGCGCTACCTCGATCTCGGCATCACCTATGTCATCATCGGCACGGCGGCGGTCAAGGTGCCAGGATTTCTGCATGAGGCGTGCGATGCCTTCCCCGGCCACATCATGGTGGGGCTGGATGCCAAGGGTGGCAAAGTGGCGGTGGACGGCTGGTCCAAACTCACCGGACACGACGTGGCCGACCTCGCGCAACGCTTTGAGGGCTATGGCGTGGAAGCCATCATCTATACCGACATCGGGCGCGACGGCATGATGACCGGCGTGAACATCGAAGCCACCGTGGAGCTGGCGCGACCGCTGCATGTGCCGGTAATCGCCAGCGGCGGCATCACCAATCTGGACGACGTGCGCAGACTGTGCGCGGTGCGCGGCGAGGGCATCACTGGCGCCATCACCGGTCGCGCCATATACGAAGGCACGCTGGATTTCAAGGCGGCACAGGCGCTGGTGGACGAGCTGTCGCCCGAACTTTGATGCTTGCGAAACGTATTATTCCTTGTCTGGACGTCACGGCGGGTAGGGTCGTGAAGGGGGTCAGCTTCGTCGAGCTGCGCGATGCGGGCGATCCGGTGGAGATTGCGCACCGTTATGACGAGCAGGGGGCGGACGAGTTGACCTTCCTCGACATCACCGCCAGCTCCGACGATCGCGGCATCATCTTCAGGATCATCGAGCAGGTGGCCGGGCAGGTGTTCATCCCCTTGACTGTTGGTGGCGGCGTGCGCGAAGTTGGCGACGTGCGCAATTTGCTCAACGCGGGGGCGGACAAGGTCAGCATCAACACCTCGGCAGTGACCAATCCACAACTGGTGGCGGATGCGTCGGCCAAGTATGGTTCGCAGTGCATTGTAGTGGCGATAGATGCCAAGCAGGCCGCTCCGGGTAGGTGGGAAGTGTTCACCCACGGCGGGCGCAAGGCTACCGGGCTGGATGCTGTGGAATGGTCGAAGAAGATGCAGTCGCTGGGCGCAGGCGAGATCCTGCTCACCAGCATGGATCAGGACGGGCAAAAGAAAGGCTTCGATCTGGCGTTGACCAAGGCAGTGACCGATGCGCTGGAAATTCCGGTGATCGCAAGCGGCGGCGTTGGCAACCTGCAACACCTGGCCGACGGCGTGAAGCTGGGCGGCGCGGATGCGGTGCTGGCGGCCAGCATCTTCCACTTTGGCGAATACACGGTGCAGCAGGCGAAGCAGTTCATGGCGCAACAGGGTATCGAGGTGCGGTTATGACCGATGCATGGTTGAACAAGGTGAACTGGTCGGTTGACGGTTTGGTGCCCGCCATTGCGCAGGATGCCGCCACCGGGCGCGTGCTGATGGTGGCGTGGATGGACCGCGAGGCGCTGAAGTTGACCGCGCAAAAGGGCGAGGCGATATACTGGTCGCGTTCGCGCAAGAAGCTTTGGCACAAAGGCGAAGAGTCCGGCCACACGCAGCAGGTGAAGGAGATACGTCTGGACTGCGATGCCGACGTGGTGCTGTTGCAAGTGGAGCAGCGTGGCGGCATCGCCTGCCATACCGGACGCGAGAGTTGCTTCTACAGCAGGCTGGAAAACTGCGAGTGGGCGGTGGTGGATCAGGTGCTAAAGAATCCGGAAGAGATTTACAAGAAATGAGCAACGATATCCTGCAACGTTTGACCGAGACGCTGGAAGCGCGCAAAGGTGCGGCGCCGGAGTCGTCCTATGTGGCCAAGCTGTACAGCAAGGGCGACGATGCCATCCTGAAGAAGGTCATCGAGGAGGCGGGGGAGGTGCTGCTGTCGGCCAAAGACGCAGACAACCGGCATCTGGTGTATGAGGTCGCCGACCTGTGGTTCCACACGCTGGTGCTGCTGGTGCACAAAGGCTTGAGCGCGGAGGATGTGCTGAACGAATTGGCACGCCGCGAGGGTGTGTCCGGCATTACCGAAAAGGCGAACCGCAAATGAGCGACAACTGCCCCTTCTGCAAGATCGCGCGCGGCGAGATACCGAGCCGCAAGGTGTACGAGGACGACGAAGTGTTGGCCTTCCACGACATAAACCCGGTCGCGCCGGTGCATTTCATGCTGGTACCCAAGCGGCATCTGGTGTCGTTGCTGGAGGTTGGACCAGCCGATGCGGCGTTGCTGGGCAAGCTGCTGTTGCTGGCGTCAAAACTGGCAAAGGAGCAGGGGTTGGACAACGGGTTTCGCACCGTCATCAACTCCGGCAAAGGCGGCGGGCAGGAGGTGTTTCATTTGCATATTCATGTCATCGGCGGCGGCAACATTCCGCCCATGGTTAAACGTAGTTGAGCGAGGAGGGTGAAATGGGTTCGATGAGTATTTGGCATTGGTTGATCGTGTTGCTGGTGGTGGTGCTGATCTTCGGCACCAAGAAGCTGCGCAACATCGGCGAAGACTTGGGCGG
The DNA here is from genome assembly GCA_037446515.1 of Gallionellaceae bacterium. Lineage (GTDB taxonomy): Bacteria > Pseudomonadota > Gammaproteobacteria > Burkholderiales > Gallionellaceae > Sideroxyarcus. The sequence goes on along the minus strand of JBBIIN010000030.1, from coordinate 13,368 downwards.
TGCGGTGAGGGGCTTCAAGGAGGGCATGAAAGGGGATGATGAATCGCCCAAACAAGTCGTGCATGACAGCAAGACCATCGAGGGCGAAGCCAAAGAGAAGAGTCAGACCAAAGTCTAGCCGACGTCATGTTCGACATAGGTTTTTCCGAGATCGTGGTCATTATGGCGGTGGCGCTGGTTGTGCTCGGCCCCGAGCGCCTGCCCAAGGTGGCGCGCACGCTGGGATTGCTGTGGGGCAGGGCGCAGCGCTATGTGAACGGGGTGCGCGCCGATATCGAGCGCGACATGCAGGTGGAGGAGTTGCGCCAGATCAAGCTGAAGATGCAGCAGGAAGCCGTTGCGGTGCAGCAGGCGGCCAGCGAGGCGGCCCGTGCGGTGGACGATCATGTACGGTCACTGGAAGTGCCCGGAGAACCCGCGCCGGAGAAAGCTGCACCTTTGCGCAATGTGCCCTCCGGCGGTGCGGTGAAAGGACAAGCTGCGTCCGAACAGCAACAGTTCCCCATAGATTGAGGATTTCCACACGGTGAGTACCAGCGCAAGCTTCATCTCCCATCTGATCGAGTTGCGCACGCGGCTGCTTAATTCCTTCGTGGCTATCCTGCTGGTGTTCATCGGCCTGTTCCCGTGGGCGGCGGATATTTATGCGCTGCTGGCTCAGCCGTTATTGGCCAAGTTGCCCAAGGGTGGGCAGATGATCGCCACCGATGTCACCACGCCGTTCTTCGTGCCACTCAAGGTGACGTTGTTGGCAGCTTTTCTGATCGCCTTGCCTTATGTGCTGTATCAGGCGTGGCGCTTCGTGGCACCCGGACTGTATGTCCATGAGAAGCGCTGGGTCGCGCCCTTGCTGACGGCCAGCATGATGTTGTTCTTTTGCGGCATGGCCTTTGCCTATTTCGTCGTGTTCCCGGTGGTGTTCGGCTTCATCACCGCTTCAGCGCCGCAGGGCGTGGCGGTGATGACCGATATCGACAAGTACCTGAGTTTCGTGATGAGCATGTTCATGGCGTTCGGGCTGGCCTTCCAGGTGCCCATCGCAGTGGTGCTGCTGGTGAAGACCGGCATGGTCACGGTGGCGAAATTGCGCTCGGCGCGGCCCTACGTGATTGTCGGCGCGTTCGTGATCGGTGCGATCTTCACGCCGCCGGACGTGGTGTCGCAGTTCATGCTGGCGATGCCGCTGTGGCTGCTTTACGAGGCGGGCATCGTAGTGGCGGCCTGGATGATGCCAATACGGAGCTGAGCGCTTATTCCTGTGCCTTGGGCTTGGGCCGTTTGCCTACCCGCACCTGCACCACCACTTCGGCCTGATTGCGCAACAGCTTGAGCGGCACAGTCTTGCCCGGCGCAAGCGCCGAGATGGTTTCCAGCATGGCGTTCGAATCGCTCAGATCCTTGTTGGCGATGCTAAGCAGGATGTCGCCTGCCTTGATGCCAGCGCGATCTGCCGGACTGCCGCGCACGATTTCCGAGATCAGCACGCCCTTGGTGTCCTTCAGTTTGAAGGATTCGGCCAGTTCCGGGGTGATGTCCTGCACCGCCACGCCTATCCAGCCGCGCGTTACCGAACCATTCTGGATAATCTGCTCCATGATTTTCTTCGCCGTGCTCACAGGGATGGCGAAGCCAATGCCAAGCGAGCCGCCGTTGGGCGAATAGATGGCGCTGTTGATGCCGAGCAGGTTGCCGTCGGCATCCACCAGCGCGCCACCCGAGTTGCCTGGATTGATGGCGGCATCGGTCTGGATGAAATTCTCGAAGGTGTTCAGCCCCAAGTGGTTGCGCTTGAGCGCGCTGACGATGCCCATGGTTACTGTCTGGCCCACGCCGAAGGGATTGCCAATGGCTAGTACGATGTCGCCGACATGCGCCGCCTCCGCTCCGGCAAAGGTGATGGCGGGCAGGTTGCCGCCGAGGTCGATCTTGATGACGGCCAGGTCGGTCTCGGGATCGGTGCCGACGATATGGCCTTTGGCGGTGCGCCCGTCCGCCAGTGCCACTTCGATCTGGTCGGCAGATTCCACCACGTGGTGGTTGGTGAGGATATAGCCGTCGTGGCTGACCAGCACGCCGGAGCCCAGACTGGAGGTCTGTTGCGGGGCGTTGTCCTGGAACTCATCGCCGAAGAAGAAGCGGAAGCGCGGGTCGTCCATGAACGGATGCGCCTGCGGTTTCACTTCGCTGCTGGTGTAGATGTTCACCACAGCCGGCATTACCTTCTGCGCAGCGCGGCTGAAACCTACGGAAGGCAGTTCGCCGCTGCCCGCCGGTTTGCCTTCTTCGTACAGCGTGACTACGCCGCTGCGCGCGACCGTAGGCAGCAGGGTAGGCCGCAGGGTGTGGATGACGAACAGCACTGCCAATCCGATGGTGGTGGCCTGGGCGAACAAGAGCCAGAATTTGCGCATGATATGATCCGGGTCGCTAACCTTGATGTGGATGATGACGATGCGATTGATCGAGTTGCGCGATTATATCGAAAGTGAACTGGCCGTCGCCCGTTTTCGCGATTACTGCCCGAATGGCATCCAGGTGGAAGGCCGCGCCGAGGTGCGGCGCATCGCCACCGGTGTGACTGCGTCGCAGGCTGTGCTCGAAGCGGCCACGGACTGGGGGGCGGATGTGCTCATCGTTCACCACGGCTATTTCTGGCGCAGCGAGGATGCCGCCATCACCGGCATCAAGAAACGCCGCATCGCCCATTTGTTGCGGCATGACCTCAGTCTGCTGGCCTATCATTTGCCGCTGGATGCCCATGCGGAACTGGGCAATAACGCATGTCTGGCGCGACGTCTCGGATTCATCGAACAGGGGCGCTTCGGCGATCAGGACATTGCCTGTTTCGGAGCGCTGGAGCAGACACAGACGCTCGCCGTTCTTGCCCGGCACATTGCCGATGTCTTGCGGCGCGAACCGCAGGTGATCGGTAAGCTGGATGCCAATATCACGCGCATTGCCTGGTGCAGCGGCGCGGCGCAGGGTTACTTCGAGCAGGCTATCGACTTGGGAGTGGACGCCTTCCTGACCGGCGAGATCTCCGAGCAGAATGTGCATGCCGCCCAGGAGAGCGGCGTGGCTTTCATCGCGGCGGGACATCACGCCACTGAACGGTATGGCGTGCAGGCGCTGGGAGAGCGGCTGGCGGCGCGCTTCGGGCTGGAGCACTACTTTTTCGATCAGGATGTGGCTGTCTAGCGCAACCGCGCCAGCGAAATAATGGCACTGGATGGCGCTTCCCTTAGGGCTGCATTGGCAGTGGCAAGCGCGGAGCTATGTTTGCCGATCAATCCAGTCAACAGCTGCATGGTTTCATCCAGCAAAACTTCAGATTGGCGGCTGAACTTCAGCAGAAAATCCTTGCGTATGGGGTACAAGGGCGACCAACGCCATGCCAGAAAGCGCTCGTTGCTTTTATAGCCATCCTTTTGCAGCGCGTCGTGCAAGGTGACGACCGCGGCGAGCGCCGTTTTGTCCGACGGCGGCAGTTCACTCCACATGAGTCCGTAATAGATGCGCGGAACGCCGCCCATGTTCTGCTGTTCCAGCATGGGGCACAGGAACAAGGGTTGGGGCGATTGTGGCCGCAGGTGCAGGCCAACCAGGTTTTCCGGTATGTCGCGGTCTTCCGTCAGATTGGTATGCCATCCGGGAATGGCGAGGCGTTGCGCCAGGGCGCGCCAGAAAGCGGTGTTCATGCGCCGACGTTGGCGGTCGACAAGATCGCCAACACTCAAGGCCAGCGGCAGATTCTCTTCCTGCGCGAAAAAATCCAGTACGGCCTGCTCTTCCTGATTCATGTGCGCTTCCGTGACGGTGAGGGCGACGAAGTGTACACGAGGGTTGCACCCAACACGGCGCTTTCTGAACGGGGATGGATATTTCAGCTTTTGCTTAAATGCTAATGCTTAATGCCTAATAAAACGCTGGTTTTTACAGAAACGGTGTTGACTTTATTTTTTAATCTAGACATCATGCAGCCCGCGTTGTTGCTGCTTGGTAGCCTGTCTGCCCGGTAGAACAAAACAGCCTGATAACTGGCGACAGCGCCGCTAATTTTACCTGTAATCGCCTTGGGAGCAGCCGGCAGTATCCAGGTCGGCATCTGTTTATTGTTGGGGGAGCCACATACGATGCAAAGTTTTTTCCGTTCGATCATTTTGCTCGCCGGTTTGTTTTTTTATGCCAGCAGCCATGCCGCCGATGCGCTTCCGCCACTAACCACTGCCGATAATCTTGGCCCGAAAGTAGAACAGCCGATCGAATTTCCGCATAACCGCCATGCCGGTCTACGCGATCCGGCTGATGCGGGGGATCCTTCCGTGCCCGCCAAGGGGGGTATGGAGATCAACTGCATGTACTGCCATACCGGTGCGCGCCGCAGTGCGGTTGCCGCCATCCCGCCCTTGCAGAAATGCATAGGTTGCCACCAGACCATCAATTCCGTGCGTGAGACGCCCCGCATCCAGAAGCTGTTCGAATACTGGGAGGCCAAAAAGGCGATCCCATGGAAGAAAGTCCATGACCTGCCGGATTTTGTGCGATTCAATCACGAGCGTCACATTCAGCGTTTCATCTTCGCGCAAGGCAAGCCGGTGCAGGAGGCATGCGGTTATTGTCATGGCGATGTGAGGGCGATGACCGTGGCGCGCCGCAGCAAGCCGCTCTCCATGGGCTGGTGTGCAACTTGCCACCAGAAGGATCATCCGGTGGATGCGGTGTCCGGCAAGACTTCGCATGGTCCGAACGATTGCTGGCAGTGCCACAAATAATGGCGCTCACTACACAAGATTTGAAGGGGATTCAGTGATGATCGAGAACAATTTCAACCGACGCGATTTTTTGAAGGTGCTGGGCTGGGGCGGCGCTGCCGTGACCTTGAGTGGTTGTGGTTTCACTTCGGTGCAGGATGGCACGGAGACCGTGGTTTCCTATGTTGAGCCGACCGAGTATGCGTTGCCCGGCATCGGGGTCTATTTCAATTCCACCTGTGCGCAGTGCGATGCCGGTTGCAGTATTACCGGTCGTGTGCGTGAAGGCCGCGCACTCAAGCTGGAAGGCAATGCGGCTTCGTCGATCAACCGCGGCAAGATGTGTGGTCTGGGACAGGCGGGCGTGCAGGCCCATTACAATCCGGATCGTTTGCGTGAGCCCATGTTCAAGGGGCAGCCTGTGGCATGGGACAAGGCGCTGGGTCTGATCGACGAGAAAGTGAAAACACTCAAGGGCGATGATGTCGCCTTCCTGACCGGCGGCATGAGCGGCCATGTCAAGGTGTTGTTCAAGAACTACATGGATGCGCTGGGCAGCAAGAATCACTATGTGTACGAAGCGGTGTCGCCCTCCGTGGTGCGCGCCGCGAACAAGAAAGCGTATGGTGTGGAAGCGCCGCGCCTGCGCCTGGATAAGGCCAAGGCGGTGGTATCGTTCGGCGCCGACTTCCTGGGCGCGTGGGTGTCTCCCGTGCATTTCTCCCAGCAATATGCGCAGTTCCGCAAGGGCAACCGTCCCGAGGGACGCGGTGTGCTGGTGCAGATCGAGCCGAAAATGACGCTGACCGGCGCCAATGCTGACCGCTGGATTCCTCTTCGTCCTGGCACCGATGGTGTGCTGGCGCTGGGCATCATCCATGCCTTGGCCAAGAACGGACTGTCTGTTCCGGCTGACGTGGCTGCTGCGGTGAAGGACTATGCGCCCGAGCGCGTCAGCCAGGAGACTGGCGTGTCCGTGGAGCAGATCGGCAAACTGGCCGCCCTGCTGAAGACGCATACGCCCAGCCTGGTGCTGGCGGGCGATGCTGCCGAAGGTTATCAGCATGGTTCGCAGAATGCGGCAGCCATCGCCTTGCTCAACCGCGTGCTGGGTAACGTGGGCAAGACCATCGAGGCGCCGGCCAATGTGCCGTTCCCGCAGATCGCCGCGCAGGGCGGCAATCGCGCGGCATTGCAGGCACTGAATGGCAAGCTGGCGTCGGGCAAGGTGCAGATGTTGTTCGTGCATGGCGCGAATCCGGTCTATACCGCGCCGTTGTCCCTGAAATTCAAGGAAAACTTGAACAAGGCGACGTTCAAGGTGGTGTTCGCCCATTACATGGACGAGACAGCGCTGCAAGCTGACTTGGTGCTGCCACTGGACTCTGCGCTGGAAGACTGGGCGACCGCCGTCCCGGAATACCTGCCGGAGGGCGCGCAGTTGAACGTGCAGCAGCCACTGATGGAAAAGCTGCATGCCGGTACGCGCGGCACAGGCGACATCCTGCTGGCCCTGCTCAAGCAGCGCCGCGCAAACGAGTATGGCAAATTCGATGATTTCTACGCTTACCTGCGCAATGCTGTCGTGTCCATCAAGGGTGCGCTGGGCGGCGGCGGCAAGGATGAAGATACATTCTGGGCGGAGACGCTGAGCGAAGGTCTGGTCAAGCTGCCCGGTTCGGGTGGCAACCTGTCGTCCAAGGCTTCGGCGGCAGGGTTGCACTTCCCCGCCGTGGTCGAAGACGCGGCCTACCCTCTGCGCCTGATTCCATCGGTGACGGCCAACATGCGCGATGGGCGCAACGCCAACCAGCCATGGTTGCAGGAATCCCCGGATCCGCTGACCACCATCGTGTGGGATTCCTGGGTTGAGATCCATCCAAAGACTGCCGCCAAGCTGGGTATCGTGGAAGGCGACATCGTCGAGGTCGCTTCCAAGAGCGGCTCCATCAAGGCGCAGGCTTATCTGTTCCCGGGAATCCATCCCGATGCCGTGTCGGTGCCGCTGGGGTATGGGCATGAGGCGATGGGGCGTTATGCCAAGGGCGTGGGCGCGAATGCCTTCGCCATGCTGGATGCGGTGTCCGATCAGGAGACCGGCGAGCTGGCAATGAACGAGACGCGCGTCAAGATTGGCAAGACTGGCCAGCGCATCATCGTCATCAAGGAAGAAGGGGTGGCGGGTGGCAAGCAGGCGGGTAAGAAGATCGCTGCGCGCCTGGCATCCGATAAAGTCGATCTGTCGAAGGAGGTTTAAGCCGTGTCAGTCTCTAATCTGTTGGAAAACTGGTCCAAGGTTCGCCACACCCACCCGGTGGGCGATGTTCCGCATGAAGAATACAAGTGGGCGATGGCGATCGACCTGGATGCCTGCACCGGCTGCAATGCGTGCAGTGTGGCGTGTTATGCGGAGAACAATATCGCTGTCGTGGGCAAGGAAAAATATGCGCACGGGCAGGCGATGCACTGGATGCGCATCGAGCGCTACTGGGATGAGGATGAGCGCGAGTTTCCCGACCAGGGGGCGCAGTTCCTGCCCATGATGTGCCAGCAATGTGAAGCGGCTCCATGCGAAACGGTATGCCCGGTGGGCGCTACCAACCATACCGCCGACGGCCTCAATTCGCAGGTCTATAACCGTTGTGTCGGTTCGCGTTATTGCTCCGCCAACTGCCCCTTCAAGGTGCGTTATTTCAACTGGTGGGATTACCCGGATCAGGAAAATGCCTGGCCGGACGAGATGAAACAGCAGCTCAACCCGGATGTCACTGTGCGGACCAAAGGCGTGATGGAAAAGTGCACATTCTGTGTGCAGCGCTTGACGGCAGCCAAGAATATGGCGCGCAACGAAGGCCGCCTGGTCAAGGATGGCGAAGTGCAGACCGCTTGCCAGCAGGCCTGCCCGACTAATGCCATCTCTTTCGGCAATCTGGTCGATGCGGAATCCCGGGTACACAAGCAATGGAAGCAACAGCAAGTCGAGTTGGCGGAAGATGCACAGGCCAAGGATGAGTATTTCACGGACCTGCGCGGCTACCGCATCCTGGAAGACTTGCGTGCGTATCCGTCGGTGATGTATCTGGAGCGGGTGCGCGAAAGCGCCATCTAAGGCATAAGGGGAAGGAAACAAGAAAATGGGAAAAGATATCCGCGAAGACATCTCCTGGGCGAAGATTAACGAGGATGTGCTGCGCAGCCTGGAATCGCCGCGCAGGCTGTATTGGGTGATCCTGCTGGTCGCCATGCTGGCGTTCAGTGTTGGCATTGGCTGCGAGGTTTATCAGTACAACGTCGGCATGGGCGTGGCGAACCTGGACAACCCGCATGTGTGGGGTTTGTACATCGCCACCTTCATCTTCTGGATCGGCATGAGCCACTCCGGAACGTTGCTATCGGCGATCCTGCACCTGATGCATGCCGACTGGCGCAAACCGATCTACCGTTTCGCCGAGGCGATGACCACGTTCTCGCTGATGACGGCGGGTTTGTTCGTGATGGTGCACTTGGGGCGTCTGTGGCAATTCTATTATTCGCTGCCCTATCCCAATGAGCGCGCTCTGTGGCCCAACTTCCAGTCGCCACTGCTGTGGGACGCGATGGCCATCTTTACTTACCTGAGTTCGTCGGTGATCTTCCTGTTCATCGGCATGATCCCGGATTTGGCCATCTGCCGTGACCACCTGCATCCCGGCTGGCGCAAGAAGTTGTACACCCTCCTGGCCCTGGGCTGGGAAGGCACGGACCGCCAGTGGCGCAACTTCCGCATCACCTACCTGACCGTGGCCTGCTTCCTGATCCCGCTGGCGGTGTCGGTACACTCCATCGTGGCATCCGATTTCGCCATGTCGCAGCAGCCGGGCTGGCATGTGACCTCGTTCCCGCCGTACTTCGTGGCGGGCGCGCTGTATTCAGGTTGCGCGGCGATTGTTACGCTGTTCATCATCCTGCGTTACGTGTTCAAGTTCGAGGAATACATGACGCTGCCCATCCTGAAGAAGACGGTGCGCCTGACTTTCGCCATCGCCATGGTGTGGACCTACCTGAATGCGGTCGAATTCGCCGCAGTCTGGTACAGCCACGACCAGGCAGCCAAGGACGTGCTGATCCAGAAGGCAACCGGGCCCTATGCGCCATTCTGGTGGATGATGATCTTCTGCGGTTCAGTGGTGCCGCTGACACTGGCGTTCAAGCGCTTCCAGACCAACATCCCGGTGTTGTTCGCCGTATCCCTGTTGCTCAACCTCGGCATGTGGCTGGAACGCTGGATGATCGTGGCGCCCACTTTCTCGCACGGTTACTACCCATGGACATGGGATCACAACCAGTGGCCAAGCCTGATCCAGTGGGGCATGGTGTTCGGCAGCTTCGGCTGGTTCGCCTTGCTGTTCATGGTGTTCTGCAAGGTGTTCCCCTCCGTGTCCATGTATGAGGTCAAGGAAATGGTCTATCACCGCCGTCTGGCCTCTGAGAGCCAGGCCGCCGCGAAAGGAGCACACTGATGAGCCAGCATCACATACTTGCGCTGTATAACAACTTCGAGGAAGCCGAAACGGCCATCGCCGAATTGCGCGCGGCGGACATCAAGGGATTCAATTTCGATGATTTGACCCTGAAGTCCCCTATCGAGCACCATGAGGTGGAGGAGGTGCTGGGCAACCGCCCTGCCAACGTGCAGTGGTTCACCCTGGGCGGCGCGCTCATGGGCGGTCTGCTCGGCTTTTTCCTGATCTCCGGCGCGCAGGCGAACTTCTATTCCCAACTCAAGGGTGGCAAACCCATCGTGCCGTTGCCCCCCAATTTCGTGCTGACCTATGAGATGTTCATTCTGGGCGGGGTGTTCATCACCGTGCTGGGCTTCCTGGTGTGCGCCGGCCTGCCGGCCAAGCGCTCGCCGCTGTATAGCGCCAAGGTGTCTGAAGACCAGGTCGGCATTCTGGTGAAGGCCGACGCTGCGGCAGCGCCAACGTTGAAAGGCATTTTCGCCAAACATCAGGCGATCGAGATACAGGAAGAGGCAGGAAAATGAAAAAATTATTCTTGGCAATTACCCTGCTGTTGGCGCCCGCGCTGGCGCAAGCCTGGCCGTGGTCGCAGGACATGGCCAACCAGGTCAGCATCAAGCCGCAGGAGAGTGTTGATCCGGCCAATCCCGGCATGCGTCCGTTCCCCAAGCGTTCGGTGCCCGTGCCAGGAACGATGACCATCGTGAAGGACGCTGCTGCTGCGGATAAGCTGAAAAACCCGGTGGTCGCTGACCAGAAATCGGTGGCGCAAGGCGGACGCTTGTTCGAGATATATTGCACACCCTGTCATGGCAAGGAAGGAAAAGGCGACGGCTTGGTCGGCGCGAAGCTGGCTCTGCGTCCGTATGATCTGTCTGCAGATCAGACGCGTCAGCGCAGTGATGGATTTATTTGGGGATATATGACGTTCGGCGGTGCGGTGATGCCGACCTATGGCAATGACCTGTCGCCAACGGAGCGTTGGCATGTGGTGAACTATGTGCGCAAGGTGGTGCAGGCGCAGCCTGCCGTTGCGGCGAAGAAATAAAGGGGGAGGAACAAATGATTTCCTATAGCAATTGGTCGGTGCTGTCGGTCAACTTCATGGTTGTCCTCTATCTGGCGCTAAGCGGCGTTGCCTTGTGCTCGGTGCTTTATCTGGTCGGCGCCAAGTGGCGCTTCGAGGTGCGTCAGCTGGCCTCCTCGTTGTACAGCTTGTTTGGGTTGGCCTTCGTGCTGTTGCTGGTCCTGCTGGCAGGAGCTGAGCACACCTTTCCGTGGATCGGCCACACCTCGCATGGCGAAGATGTGCACATGCCGGGCTGGTACACCCTGCCGCTGCTGGCTGCACGTGAGATAATTGGCATGTTGACCGTGGCTTACCTCTGGCACTTGTTCATCAAGCGCCAGGAAGTGAGCGAGCGCAGCGCCGAAGACGCCGCCCGTTTCCACACCATCGCCACATGGATTCCCTTCTTCACCGTGCTGTACGCGACCATGGTGGCGTGGGACTTCGAGATGACGCTCAAGCCTTCCTGGCACAGCGCCATCTATGGCATGCAAAACCTGGTCAGCAACTTCGGCATGTTCCTCGCCTTCATGGCCATCTGGGTCTATGTGCTGAACACCCGTGACAAGCTTTTGCATCCGGTCAAGGACTATATCTACAACTATCTGGCGCAGATGATGCTGTCCTTCACTTTGCTGTGGATGTACACCTTTTTTGCGCAGTACCTGACCATCTGGTATGGCAACCTCGGCGATGAGGTGGATCGCGTCATGGCCATGCAGAATGGTGACTACAGTGTAATCTGGTGGTGCATGGTGTTCATGAAGTTCGTCATCCCGTTCGTGCTGCTGTGCTTCCCCGGCCCGCGCCATTCGCCGCAAGCCGTCGTCGGCATCGCCGCCATCATCATCACCGGCACCATATTCGAACGCTTCGTGTGGATCGCCGGTATCAACGGCACCGGCACCATCCCTGTGCTGTGGGGCATTGTGGTGAGCGGCGTGGTCGGGTTCATCGGTTACCAGTTGGTGTCGCGCTCCATGCGCCGCAACCATCTCATCAAGGTTTGATGGCTATGATGATCTTGTATTCGGGGACTACCGATCCCTACAGCCACCGTTGCAGGTTCGTTCTCTATGAAAAGGGAATGGATTTCGAGGTAAAGGATGTGGATGTCTTCAACATGCCGGAAGACCTGGCGGTGATGAATCCGTATAACAAGGTGCCGGTGCTGGTCGAGCGCGACCTCATCCTGTATGAGGCCAATATCATTAACGAATACATCGATGAGCGTTTCCCCCATCCGCAACTCATGCCGCCCGACCCGGTGATGCGCGCACGCGCACGCCTGTTCCTGCACCGCTTCGAACAAGAGCTTTTCTGCCATATTTCAGGTCTGGAAAGCAACAACGCCAAGGTTGCCGAGAAAGCGCGCGCGGCAGTGCAGGCCAATCTGACGCAGATCGCTCCGGTGTTCTCCAAACAGAAGTTCATGCTGGGCGACGAATTCTCCATGCTCGACGTGGCCATCGCTCCGCTGCTGTGGCGTCTTGACCACTATGGCATCCGCTTGGACAAAGAGGCCGCGCCGCTGATGAAATATGCTGAGCGGCTGTTCTCGCGTTCCGGCTACATCGATGCGATGACCCCAGCCGAAAAAGCCATGCGCAAGTAACATTGCGCCGCATGAGCGAGCCGTCCACCAAGCCCTACCTCATCCGCGCCATCTACGAATGGTGCGCCGATGCCGGATACACCCCGTATCTGGCGGTACAGGTGGACGACTACACGCAAGTGCCGATGGCCTATGTGAAGGACGGCCAGATCGTCCTCAACATCGGCGTGGATGCGGTAAAGAACCTGCACATGGGCAATGAGGACATCACCTGCGGTGGCCGCTTTGGCGGCGTGGCGCACCAGCTCATCGTGCCGGTCGCCGCCGTCATCGGCATCTTCGCCAAGGAGACCGGGCAGGGACTGGTGTTTCAGGGGCAGGAATCCGCCCCCATGCCGGAAGCAGGAAGGGGCGATACCCCAGACGAACCCACGCCGCCGCCGCAAGGCAAGCCCAAGCTGACTGTGGTGAAATGATTCGCCGCACAACAAAAAGCCGCAGAGATCGCTCTGCGGTTTTTTTGTTTCGTTAGCGGAGTTTTTTCAATGAGCGGCGGCCAATCCCAGCACGCCCTGCATCTTGCTCAATGCCTTCTGCTCGATCTGGCGGATGCGCTCTGCTGATACATTGAACTCGGCAGCCAGCTCGTGCAGTGTAGCGGCATTTTCCTCGCGCAGCCAGCGCGCCTCCACGATGCGTCGACTGCGCTCATCCAGGCTCGCCAGCGCCTGTGTCAAGCCGCCATGCTGCAAGCGCTCGCGCTGCGCCATTTCCAAGATGGCGGAAGGCTCATGCTCCTCGCTGTCCGCCAGATACTGGATAGGCGCGTAGATTCCCTCCTCTTCGCTGGCCAGCGGATCGAGTGCAACCTCATGCCCGGCGAAGCGTGCCTCCATCTCCACCACATCCTGCTCGCTCACCGCCAACTCCCGGGCGATCTCCTTCACCTGCTGCGGTTTCAACGTCTCCAACCCCTGCTTCATGCTGCGCAGATTGAAGAACAGCTTACGCTGCGCCTTCGTGGTGGCGATCTTCACCATGCGCCAGTTGCGAACCACATATTCATGGATCTCGGCGCGTATCCAGTGCAGGGCGAACGACACCAAACGCACCCCGCGTTCCGGGTCATAGCGCTTCACCGCCTTCATCAGGCCGATATTGCCTTCCTGGATCAAATCCGCCTGCGGCAAGCCATAGCCCGCGTAACTGCGCGCCACGCTCACCACTACGCGCAGATGCGACAGCACAAGCTGCCGTGCGGCCTCCAAATCGTTGTCGCGGCGGAAGCGCGTGGCCAGCGTCAACTCCTCCTCCTGTGTCAGCACGGGGAACTGTTTGACCGACGCAATATAGCCATCCAAGCTGCCAACGGCGGACGGATGGGGAAAACTCAAAGCAGTCGTCATGGTGGAACCTCCTCATTGCAAATATTAGCACTCGCGCGATGAGAGTGCCAGAGTCGAAAAAGGTTCTGTGCCGTGGTGAAGACGC
>JBBIIN010000029.1:0-20901 GCA_037446515.1 Gallionellaceae bacterium | reverse complement strand
AGTTTGCCGTCCTTGGCGCGCGCGGCGAAGTCGGCGATGCGCAGTTCGATCTCGGCGAAGGAAAGGCGGTCGGCATCGCGGATGATGGGCACCACCAGGCCGCGCTCGCTGCCGATGGCCACGCCGATGTCGAAATAGCCGTGATAGATGATGTCGCTGCCATCCACCGAGGCGTTGACGATGGGGAATTTCTTCAGTGCATGCACCGCCGCCTTGACGAAGAAGGACGAGAAGCCGAGCTTGACGCCGTGCTTCTTCTCGAACGCGTCCTTGAACTTGCTGCGCAGCTCCATCACCGGCTGCATGTTCACTTCGTTGAAGGTGGTGAGGATGGCGGCGTTGGCCTGCGATTGCAGCAGGCGTTCGGCGATGCGCTGGCGGATGCGCGTCATCGGCACGCGCTGTTCGATGCGGTTCCCCGCAGGGATGGCTGCGATGTCCGGCACCGCCTGTTGTGCCGCCGGTTTTTGGGCTGCACCCAGCACATCTTCCTTGGTGACCAGGCCATGCTTGCCACTGCCTTGCAGATGGGAGGCATCCACATCCAGTTCATGCGCCAGTTTGCGCGCAGAAGGGGATGCCGCCGCTCCCGACGCTTTGGCCGCTGGCGCCGCAGCAGGTGCAGCCACGGCAGCTGGGGCTTGCGCCACGGCGGCGGTGTCGATTTGCGCGATGACTTCATTGCTGCCCACCTTGGCACCATCGCCCTTGATGATCTTGCTGAGCACACCACTCTTGGCGGCGGGCAGCTCCAGCACCACCTTGTCAGTCTCGATGTCGATCAGGTTCTCGCCCTCGCTCACCGCTTCGTCTACCTTCTTGCGCCAGGTCAGCAAGGTCGCTTCGGAGACGGATTCGGAAAGCTGCGGGACTTTGACTTCAATGATGCTCATGGCGTTGGGCTCCTGGGTGGTTCGTGATGTCCAGATCGGGACGGAAGGCAGCCTCGATCACTTCCTTCTGCTGCTGGTTATGTACGGCCAGATAGCCAGCTGCGGGCGATGCAGAGGACGGGCGCAAGGCATAACCTAACTTCATGCCCTTGCGCATGTGGCGCAGCAGGTAGTGCTGGATACGGTGCCAAGCGCCCTGGTTGCCCGGCTCTTCCTGACACCACACCACTTCCGCGGCATTCTGGTAGGCGGCGACCTGAGCGGCAAACTCATTGTGTGGAAAAGGATAGAGTTGTTCCAGCCGGATGATGGCCATGTCGGTGATATTGCGCTCGCGCCGCGCCTTCACCAGGTCGTAATACACCTTGCCGCTACAGGCGATGATGCGCCGCACCTTGCCGGCATCCAGTGCATCCGTCTCCGCGATCACCGGCCGGAAAGTACCGTGCGTCAGGTCTTCCAGCGGCGACGATGCATCCTTGCTGCGCAGCAGGCTCTTGGGCGTGAACACGATCAGCGGCTTGCGCAACGGGCGCAGCATCTGGCGGCGCAACAGGTGAAAAATCTGCGCCGGGTTGGAGGGAATACATACCTGGATGTTGTAATCGGCGCACAGTTGCAAATAGCGCTCGATGCGCCCCGACGAATGTTCCGGCCCTTGTCCTTCATAACCGTGCGGCAACAGCATGGTGAGGCCACACAGCCTGCCCCACTTGGCTTCGCCGGAAGCGATGAACTGGTCTATCACCACCTGCGCGCCGTTGGCAAAATCGCCGAACTGCGCCTCCCAGATGGTGAGCGTGTCCGGCTCGGCGCTGGCGTAGCCATATTCGAAGGCCAGCACCGCCTCTTCCGACAGGATGGAGTTGATGACGACAAAATTGGCCTGCTCCGGCGCGAGGTTCTGCAACGGGGTGTAAGTACCCTTGTCCCACTGGGTGCGGTTCTGGTCATGCAGTACGGCATGGCGGTGAAAAAAGGTGCCGCGCTCGCTGTCTTCGCCCGACAGCCTAACCGGATAGCCTTCGGTGAGCAGCGTGGCATAGGCCAGGTTTTCCGCCATGCCCCAGTCCAGCGGCAACTCGCCCCTACCCATCGCCATGCGGTCGGCAATCACCTTCTCGACACGCGAGTGCAATTTGAGGTTCTGCGGAACGTCGGTAAGCCGTTGCGCCAGTTGCTGCAAACGCTCGCGTGGCACGCCGGTCACCAGCAGCGTGTTCCACTGCGTGTCTTTATTGTAGGCCGCCCAGTTCACCGCATATTCTTGGCGGAAGTCGGTCAGCACCGGCTGGAGCGGGTTGTGCCCCTCGTCCATCGCACGGCGGTAGGCGGCGACCATCGCGTCCGCCTCGTCCTGCGCCAGCACGCCCTGCTCCGCCAGTTTCTGCGCATACAAAGCCCGTGTGCCGGGATGCCGGTTGATGTAGCGGTACATGAAGGGCTGGGTAACCAGCGGCTCGTCTTGCTCGTTGTGTCCCAGTTTGCGGAAACACACCATGTCAACCACCACATCCTTGCCGAACTGCATGCGGTAGTCGAATGCCAGCTCGGTAATAAACAACACCGCTTCTGGATCGTCCGCGTTCACATGGAAAATCGGCGCATCGACCATTTTTGCCACGTCGGTGCAATACAGCGAGGAACGCGTGTCGCGTGCATCCGACGTGGTAAAACCGATCTGGTTGTTGATGACGATATGCACCGTGCCACCAGTACGGTAGCCGCGAGTCTGCGACAGATTAAAGGTCTCCTGGTTCACCCCCTGCCCGGAGAAGGCCGCATCGCCGTGCAGCAGCACTGGCAGCACCTGCTTGCCCGCATGATCCTGGCGGCGGTGCTGGCGCGCGCGCACTGAACCTTCCACCACCGGATTGACGATCTCCAGGTGCGACGGGTTGAACGCCAGCGTGACATGCATGGGGCCGCCCGGCGTCTGGATGTCGGAGGAGAAACCCTGATGGTATTTCACATCTCCGGAGGTCAGGTGTTCCGCATGCACGCCTTCGAATTCGGCGAACAACATCTTGGGCAGCTTGCCTAGCGTGTTCACCAGCACGTTCAGCCGACCGCGGTGCGCCATGCCGATGACCGTCTCCTTGACACCCAATCCGCCCGCGCGCTGCAACAGATGGTCGAGCAGCGGAATCAACGTGTCGCCGCCTTCCAGCGAGAATCGTTTCTGTCCGACATACTTGGTGTGCAGGTAACGCTCCAACCCTTCGGCGGCGGTCAGGCGCTCCAGGATGCGCTTGCGCACCGCCGCATCATAGCTTGGCAGCCCACCCTGCCCTTCCAGGCGGCTCTGTATCCAGCGCTTCTGCGCCACGTTGCTGATGTACATATACTCTGCGCCGACGCTGCCACAGTAGATGCGGCGCAGCCGGTGCAGCACCTCGCGCAGCGTCATGCGCGCACCACCGACCAGCGAGCCGGTATTGAAGGTGGTCTCCATGTCGGTCTCGCCCAGGTTGTAATAGGCGAGGTTCAGTTCCGCGATCTCCGGCTTGGCATGGCGTGCCAGCGGGTCCAGATTGGCGACACGGACACCGAGGAATCGGTAAGCATTGATGAGTTGCAGCACGGCAGCCTGCTTGCGCATCTCGTCGGCCTGCGCGGCGGAAGGCGTGGCCGGGGCGGCTTGCCGCATGACGGCGAAACTGCGCCGGATCGGGCCATGCGCCACGTCCGGCGGGTTGCCCGCCACCATATTCTCGAAATACGCGCGCCATTCGGCGGACACGCTGGACGGACTGCGCAGGAAATCCTCGTACAGACCTTCAATGAACACATTGTTGCCGCCGAACAGCAGCGAAGTGTCCTGCATGGATTGCAGATAGCTGGTTCCAGGCGCATTCATCGCTGCCCCCTGCCGGTCAACGTTGTGCGAGCGGAACGAAATCCCGTTTCACCGCGCCACGGTACAACTGGCGCGGACGGCCTATTTTGTGCTCCGCATCCGCGATCATCTCGTTCCACTGCGACACCCAGCCTATGGTGCGGGCGACGGCGAAGATCACCGTGAACATGTTGGCGGGGATGCCCAAGGCGCGCAGCACGATGCCGGAATAGAAATCCACGTTCGGATACAGCTTGCGCTCGATGAAATAAGGATCGGACAACGCGGTCTTTTCCAGCTCCATGGCCAGCTCGAACAGCTTATTGTTCTCCAGTTTCAACTCCTTGAGCACTTCATAGCAGGTCTGGCGCATCACGCTGGCGCGCGGATCCATATTCTTGTACACGCGGTGGCCGAAGCCCATCAGGCGGTATTTCTTGTCCTTCACCCCCTGCACGTAGTCCTTCACGCGCGATACATCGCCAATCTCTTCCAGCATCTTCAGCGCCGCCTCGTTGGCTCCGCCGTGCGCCGGCCCCCACAGCGCCGCGATTCCGGAGGCAATGCAGGCAAACGGATTGGCGCCGCTCGATCCAGCCAAGCGTACGGTAGAGGTGGAAGCGTTCTGCTCGTGGTCGGCATGCAGAATGAGGATGCGCTCCAGCGCACGCACCAATACCGGATTGGACACATAGTCCTCGGCGGGGGTGGCGAACATCATGTACATGAAGTTCTCCACAAAGCCGAACTTGTTCTTCGGGTACATGAACGGCTCGCCTATGCTGTATTTATAGGCCATGGCCGCGATGGTCGGCACCTTAGCCAGCAGGCGGTAGGCAGAAATGCGGCGGTGTTCGGCGTTATTGATGTCCAGCGAATCGTGATAGAACGCCGACAGCGCACCGACCACCCCCACCATCACCGCCATCGGATGCGCGTCGCGGCGGAAACCGTTGAAGAAGCGTGCCAGCTGGTCGTGCACCATGGTGTGGTGCGCGATGAGACTGGAAAATTCGGCCTTTTGCGCGGCATCGGGCAATTCGCCGTTCAGCAGCAGATAGCACACCTCAAGGAAGTTGGATTTTTCCGCCAGTTGCTCGATGGGGTAACCGCGGTAATACAGCAGTCCTGCATCGCCGTCGATAAAAGTGATGCCCGAGGTGCAGCTCGCCGTGGCCATGAACGCCGGGTCGTAGGTGAACACCCCCAGCTTGTTGAGCCCGCGCATGTCCACCACATCGGGGCCGAGCGTACCGGACAGGATGGGCAGTTCGAGGCTGCGGCCATCATCGAGCGTAAGGGTTGCGGTGCGCTGTTTTTCCATGTTCTTTTTCCTTGTCTTTTAGGCCGACCTGAGCCATTCCACAATCTGCCGCTGCGCCGCTTGCGCCGGGCTCTCCTTGCCCGTAATCATATCCCAGAGCACCGTATCGGGCGCATCCAGCAGATCATCAAATGCCTGCCGCTGCTGCGCATCCAGTAGCGCATAATGCTGCGCCACGAAGCGCCCCAGCACGATGTCCAGCTCCAACAGGCCGCGTCGGCAGCGCCAGTGCATGCGCTCCAGTTGCTTCATACCGCGCGCTTCACCATCATATCCTTGATCTTGCCGATGGCTTCGGTGGGATTGAGCTCCTTGGGGCAGACATCCACGCAGTTCATGATGGTGTGGCAGCGAAACAAGCGGTAGGGATCTTCCAGGTTGTCCAGACGCGCGGCCGTGTCCTGGTCGCGCGTGTCGGCGATGAAGCGGTAGGCCTGCAACAGGCCGGAGGGACCGACGAACTTGTCCGGGTTCCACCAGAACGACGGACAGGCCGTGGTGCAGCAGGCGCACAGGATACATTCATACAGGCCATCCAGTTCGGCACGCTGGGCGGGCGATTGCAGGCGCTCGGTCTCGGGCGGCGGATCGTTGTTAACCAGATACGGCTTGATTGAGTGGTACTGCTTGAAGAATTGCGTCATATCCACGATCAGGTCGCGAATCACCGGCAACCCCGGCAGCGGGCGGAGCTCGATGGGCTGCTTCAGCAACGACAGCGGCGTGATGCAGGCCAAGCCATTGCGGCCATTGATGTTCATCCCGTCCGAGCCGCACACGCCTTCGCGGCAGGACTTGCGGAAGCCGATGCTGTCATCCTGCTGCTTCAGCAGCATCAGCGCATCCAGCAGCATGGCATCACCCACAGGCATGTCCAGCTCGTAGTCCTGCAGGTAGGGCTGCCGGTCCGTCTCCGGGTTGTAACGATAGATTCTGAAACGCATCGCCCCTCCTAATAGACCCTGGCCTTGAGCGGGAATGATTCAACGGTGAGCGGTTTCAGGCGCACCGGCTTGTAATCGAGACGCTGTCCTTCGCTGTAGTACAGCGAATGCTTGAGCCAGCTCTTATCGTCGCGCTCGGGGAAGTCATGGCGCGCATGGGCGCCGCGGCTCTCCTTGCGCGCCTCGGCGGCGGTCATGGTGGCCTGCGCCACCTCGATCAGGTTGTCCAGCTCCAGCGCTTCCACGCGTGCGGTGTTGAACACTTTGCTCTGATCACTGATCGCCGTGTGCCGAGCGCGCTCCGCCACCTCGCGTATCTTCGAGACGCCTTCTACCAGCAGATCGGGAAAGCGGAACACGCCACAATGTTGCTGCATGGTCTTGCGCATGGCATCACCCACTTCAGCCACGCTCTCGCCATGCTTCTGGTTATTCAGCCTCGCCAGGCGGGCCAATGGCCAATCAGCCGCATCGGCAGGCAACGGCTTGGGATTAGGATTGGCTTTCAAGTCCTCGATGATCTGCCGTGCCGCAGCGCGACCGAACACGACCAGATCGAGCAGAGAGTTGCAGCCCAGCCGGTTGGCACCATGCACCGAGACGCAGGCGCATTCGCCCACCGCATAGAAGCCCTGCACCAAGTCTTCCGGTGCGGTGCCGTGGGGGATGACCACCTGGCCGTGGAAGTTGGTGGGGATGCCGCCCATCATGTAGTGCGCCGTCGGCACCACCGGGATGGGAGCATGTGCCGGATCCACATGAGCGAACTTGAGCGCAATGTCGCGGATGCCGGGCAAGCGCTGGCGGATCACCGCGTCGCCCAAATGGTCCAGCTTGAGCAACACATGGTCGCCATGCGGCCCGCAACCACGCCCCTCCTTGATTTCGGTCGCCATAGCGCGCGACACCACGTCGCGGCTGGCCAAATCCTTGGCGTGGGGCGCATAGCGCGGCATGAAGCGCTCGCCGTCCTTGTTCACCAAATAACCACCTTCGCCGCGCACCCCCTCGGTGATGAGCACCCCTGCGCCATGCACGCCAGTCGGGTGGAACTGGAAGAACTCCATGTCTTCCAGCGGGATGCCGGCGCGCGCCGCCATGCCCAAGCCGTCGCCGGTGTTGATATAAGCATTGGTGCTGGCGGCGAAGATGCGCCCCGCGCCGCCGGTGGCGAACAGTGTGGCGCGCGCCTGCAGGATCATGACCTCGCTGGTCTCGATCTCCATCGCCACCACGCCCAGCACATCGCCGTCCTGGTCGCGAATCAAATCCAGCGCCATCCACTCGATGAAGAAGTTGGTATTGGCCTTAACGTTCTGCTGATACAGCGTGTGCAGCAGCGCGTGGCCAGTGCGGTCTGCGGCGGCACAGGCGCGCGGCACCGGGTTCTTGCCGTATTCCTGCATGTGGCCACCAAAGGGGCGCTGGTAGATCTTGCCGGAATCGAGCCGGTCGAACGGCATGCCGAAATGTTCCAGTTCGTACACCACCTCAGGCGCGGCGCGGCACATGAATTCGATGGCATCCTGGTCGCCGAGGTAGTCCGAGCCCTTCACCGTGTCGTACATGTGCCAGTGCCAGTTGTCTTCGTTGACGTTGCCCAGGGAAGCGGCGATGCCGCCCTGCGCCGCGACGGTATGCGAACGGGTCGGGAATACCTTGGACAGCACTGCGACCTTCAGCCCAGCCTGCGACAGGGTCAGCGCCGCACGCATACCGGCGCCGCCCGCGCCGACCACCACCACATCGAATGTGCGTTTATTGATTGCCATTAGACACCCCAGAGTATCTGTACCGACCATATGGCATACAGCATCAGCGCCAGCATCACCAGCACATGGATCAGCAGGCGGATGCCGGCTGGTTTGACGTAATCCATCACAATATCGCGCATGCCTATCCAGGCGTGGTAGAACAGGCTGAGCAGAAACAGCAGGGTGAAGCTACGCATCAGGCTGCCGGAAAACAGCTCGGTCCAGATGTCGTAGCCGAAGCCGCGCTGCGCCAGCAGCCAGACCGCCAGCGCCAGCACATACAAGGCCATCACGCCCGCCGTGACGCGCTGCACCAGCCAATCGCGCAGACCGTAATGCGCTCCAGTAACGACACGGTTCACCATAATTTCACCCCCAATAACACGGTCAGCACCAGGCTGACTGCCAACACCACCTTGCCGCTGGTACGGGTAGCGGCCACCACCGACAACAAATGCATATCTATGACCAGATAACGCAGCCCCGCGCAGAAATGATGCAAAAAGGCCCAAGCCGCGCCGAGCAACATCAGCTTGATGAAGGGATGCGACAGATGTTCTGCCAGATCGGTATAGGTCTCGATGGAACGCAGGCTCTGGTCGAACAGGTAAAGCAGCAAGGGCAACGCCAGGAACAACAGCGCACCGCTGAGTCGGTGCAGGATTGAGACGTAACCGGCGAGGGGCAGCCTGATCTGGTGCAGGGCAAGGAACTTGGGCCGTCTTTTGTTCATTGATTTTCTCTGATTGGCGCTACTGCCGATGATGGTGCAATCCTACACCTCCGCATGGCAGGTGAAAAGCAAAAGGGCTATGATGCAACCATATATCACTCAATATCACTCAGGGAGAATTCCATGAAAGCACCCATCCGCGTAGCCGTCACAGGCGCTGCCGGACAGATCGGCTACAACCTGGTGTTCCGCATCGCCAACGGCGATATGCTGGGGCGCGAACAACCGGTGATCCTGCAACTGCTCGACCTGCCGCAAGCCCAGCAGGCGCTGCGCGGTGTTGCGATGGAACTGGAAGACTGCGCCTTCCCCGCCCTGCAGCAGATCATCTGCTCCGATGATCCGCGCGTGGCTTTCCGCGACGCGGAAGTGGTGCTCATGGTCGGCGCGCGCCCGCGCAGCAAGGGCATGGAACGCAAGGATCTAATCGAGGCCAACGGCGCAATCTTCTCCGAGCAGGGGCGCATCCTCGATGAGGTCGCCGCGCGCCACGTCAAGGTGCTGGTAGTTGGCAATCCGGCCAACACCAATGCATTGATCGCCATGAAGAACGCGCCTGGCCTGGACCCGCGCAACTTCAGCGCGATGATGCGGCTGGATCACAACCGCGCCATCACCCAGGTCGCCCTCAAGCTGTTCCAGCCGATCCAGGACATCAAGAAGATGGTGGTATGGGGCAACCACTCGGGCACGCAATACCCCGACCTGTCGCACGCCGAGATACGCGGTCGCAAGGTGCTGGACGTGCTGCGCCAGAACGGCTGGGAAGAGTGGGTGGAAGCGGAGTTCATCCCCACCGTGCAAAAACGCGGCGCGGCAGTAATCGAAGCGCGCGGACTATCCAGCGCGGCCAGCGCCGCCAATGCCGCCGTCAGCCACATGCACGACTGGTTGCTGCATTCGCACCATAACGACTGGGTGACCATGAGCGTGCCGTCGGACGGCAGCTATGGCATCCCGGAAGGCGTCATCTACGGCTTCCCGGTCACCTGCCGCAATGGCCATTACAGCATCGTGCAGAACCTACCCATCAGCGAGCGGGGACACAAGCACATGCTGGACAGCCATAAAGAACTGATGGACGAGCGCGAGCACGTGAAGCACCTGCTGGGCAGGCGCTGAAGAGCCTGCCCCACAAACGACACTCAGCGGCGTCCGCCCCCCATACCGCCCATCCCTCCTCCCATGCCTGCGGCAGGCGGATTCCCGGGAAGAGTCTTGCCCTCTTTGGCGGCGCGCACCTTCATCTTCTCATGGTGCTCGGCGCGCATCTTCTCGCGCTCATCCCTATCCCTGGCGTTGCGCATCTTGGCGCGATGCTCGTTGCGCTCCTGCGCAGACATCATCTCCCTGCCTGTCGCCTGCTGCGTGCGCTGCTCTCCCTTCTCCACCTTTGCCGGTTCAGCCGCCATCGCCACACCAGCCACCAGCAACCCTGCGGCAACCGCCACACTCAATACGATCTTGCTCTGCATGATCCACCTCCACAAATTGTTGGACTCCGTTCCCTTTTGCGGGCCAGCCATTCAGGGTGAACGGCTGGGTTCATACTACGCCAAGCCCGCGGCGCATTCAGTGAAAAATGTCACACAAGCCGCTTGATTCCCGCAGCGCAGTCGCCATATCGGAAGAAACAAAAGGAGTCGATCATGCAGACCGTACGCGCACCGGCAGTGGCAGGCATGTTCTATCCGGCTGACCCGCGTCAGCTGGAGGGGGAAGTACGTGATTTTCTCAGGCATGCCTCGGCAGAACCCTGCATGCCCAAGGCGCTGGTCGTGCCGCATGCCGGATATATTTATTCCGGCCCCATAGCGGCCAGCGCCTATGCGACGCTGGCAGATGTCGCTGCGCATATCCGCCGCGTGGTACTGCTCGGCCCAGCGCATCGCGTCGCCGTGCGCGGTCTGGCGCTGCCCGATGTCACGGCATTCGACACGCCGCTGGGGCGCATCCCGCTCGACACTGTGGCCATGCGCGCCATCACGCAACTGCCGCAAGTCACGGTGAGCGGCGCAGCCCATGCTCAGGAGCATTCTCTGGAAGTGCAACTGCCTTTCCTGCAATCCGTGTTGGACGATTTCACGCTGCTGCCGCTGACCGTTGGCATGGCCGCCCCCGAGGAGGTCGCCGAAGTGCTGGAACAGGTTTGGGGCGGCAAGGAGACCCTGATCGTCATCAGTTCCGACCTGTCGCATTACCTGCCCTATGCTGCCGCGCAATTCGTGGATGGCAAAACTGCCCAGGAAATTCTCGCGCTGCATGCCGGACTGTCGCACGAACAAGCCTGCGGCGCGACGCCGGTCAACGGCCTGCTGCTAGCCGCGCGCAAGCATCATCTGCAGCCGCATCTGCTCGATCTGCGCAACTCCGGCGACACCGCCGGATCGCGTGACGGCGTGGTCGGTTATGCCGCGTTCGCTTTCAGCGGGGAGAAAGATCATGTTCATGACTGACAGGGGAACCACACTGGTGCATCTCGCCCGCGCTGCCATCGCGCAGGAATTGGGCTTCGTCGCACATGAACTTCCGCGCGCGGACTGGCTGGAAGAGCCCGGCGCAGTCTTCATCACGCTGATGCTGGATGGCCATCTGCGCGGCTGCATCGGCAGCCTGGAAGCACATCGCCCGCTGATCGATGACGTGCGCCATAACGCCGTGGCCGCCGCCTTCCGCGACCCGCGTTTCGATCCGCTCAGCAAGGAGGAGTTCGCCCGCGTGCTGGTCGAAGTCTCGCTGCTCAGCCAGCCGCAGCCCATCCACTTCAGCAGCGAAGCGGATGCCCTGTCGCAACTGCATCCGGAGCAGGACGGCGTCATCCTGGAATGGGGACGGCACCGCGCCACCTACCTGCCGCAGGTATGGGCACAGCTGACCCAGCCGCAGTCCTTCATCGCTCACCTGAAGGAAAAGGCCGGCCTGCCCGCCGATTTCTGGGCGGATGACATCCGCTTGTCGCGTTACACCGTGCAAAAATTCTGCGAGAGCGAATGACATGGACGAGCCCATCCGCACCGAAGAGCGCTACCCCGCCCGCTACTGGCACAAGCTGGATGACGGGCGCATCCAGTGCGATCTGTGTCCGCGCGACTGCAAGTTGAACGAAGGCCAGCGCGGCGCCTGCTTTGTGCGCGGCCGCATTAACGATGCAATGGTGCTGACCACCTACGGGCGCAGTTCCGGTTTTTGCGTCGATCCGATCGAAAAGAAACCGCTCAACCATTTCTATCCCGGCAGCAGCATCCTGTCGTTCGGCACGGCGGGCTGCAACCTCGCCTGCAAGTTCTGCCAGAACTGGGACATCTCCAAGGCGCGCAGCTTCGACCGGCTGGCCGATCAGGCCACACCCGAAGCCATCGCGCGCACTGCGATCGAACTCGGCTGCCAGAGCGTGGCCTTCACCTACAACGATCCGGTGATCTTCGCCGAATACGCGATGGACGTGGCCGATGCCTGCCATGAACTGGACATCAAAACGGTGGCGGTGACCGCCGGTTACATGCACGACCAGCCGCGCCGCGAGTTCTACGCCAAGATGGACGCCGCCAACGTGGACCTGAAGGCGTTCACCGACGAGTTCTATTTCAAGCAGACCGGCGCACATTTGCAGCCCGTGCTGGAAACGCTGAAATACCTGTGCCGCGAGACGCCGGTGTGGACGGAACTGACCACGCTGCTGATCCCAGGCTACAACGATTCAGCCCATGAACTGGGGCAGATGTGCGAGTGGATCGCCAGGGAGCTTGGCATCCAAGTGCCGCTGCACTTCACCGCCTTCCACCCCGATTACAAGATGACGGACATTCCGGCCACGCCCGCCGCCAAGCTCACCGAAGCGCGCCAGATAGCGCATTCCGCCGGATTGCAGCATGTCTATACCGGCAACGTGCACGACCTTTCCGGCGGCACGACCTATTGCGCTTCATGCAAGCAGCCGCTAATCGTGCGCGACTGGCATCTCATCAAGGCTTACGAGGTCACCGAGCAGGGCGCTTGCCCACACTGCGGCGCGACACTGGCAGGACACTACGGAAAGTTTGCCGGGCAGTTCGGCAGGCGGCGCATCCCCATTGCGATGCGCGGTAGCTGACTACCCTGTCACCTGCACCCGCGCAAAACCGCCACCCGGCGTGCGGAAATTGGTAGTCTGGCCCTGATATAGCCTGGCTGCGGCAAACTGCACTGCGCCCGCATAGACGTAGCAGCGTACGTCATACTTGAACGTTTGCGCCACGCCGTCCACCTCCACGGCCAGCTCGCCCGGCGGAGCCAGGCGCTGTGCCACATAGTGCGACTGCATGATCTCGTCGAACACGCGTCGGGTCAGCTTGTCGCCGCGATACGCGCCCTTGCTGCCATAGCCGCTCACCGGCTTGAAGAACCATCCCTTGCGCTGCTTCCACCAGAAATCCGCCTCGTCCGCCAGCACGATGCGGGTGTGCGGCACACCTTGCAGCAGCGCATCCACACTGGCCTGCGACACATGCATGCGGTGCAACGCCGCCGCATCGGAGAAGGTGGCCAGCTTGCGCTTGTCGGCATAGCAGGCATGATGCTGCGGATCGGGCGTCATCACCACCTGCTGCATCTCCCATGCGCTGCGCAGGTGCGGATATTTTTCCAGGCTAAAATCGGTGAGCCGGTTGTAGATCAGGCCTATGCGCTGCCCCCGGCAATACAGA
Organism: Gallionellaceae bacterium; assembly: GCA_037446515.1. Lineage (GTDB taxonomy): Bacteria > Pseudomonadota > Gammaproteobacteria > Burkholderiales > Gallionellaceae > Sideroxyarcus. The sequence continues at coordinate 7,732 of JBBIIN010000029.1, read as the reverse complement.
CCATCCTCACGCGCATGCAGTTCCGCCGGATCGACGATCACGGCGACAAGGCCGTTGCGCTCGAACAGCCGCTGCGCCAGCAGGAACTCGGGATAAAGGTATTGCGATGTTGGTTGCTCGTCCACGATGGCGATGACACCAAGCAGTTCATCTCCGCGAGCCAAACGCCATTCGTTACGGAACATCGCGAGCAAGGTTTGTTCCAGGTCCATCGCAGTGGAGGAACCTTCGCCTTGTGTACCACGCTGGCTGGCAATCAGCAGCGCATTGAGGAAGGCGCCGCCTGCATTGGTGTTGACCTCGATCAGATGGACGCCATGCGGGTTGAGGTGGAAGTCGTAGCCATAGCACACGCCGAGTGGCGCATGACGCTCGCCGTGCCCCACCACCTCCTCCACGCCGGCGATGACCGCGCGCATCTGCTGCATCTGGCTGGCGCTGACCGGCACCGTGACATGGGCGAACAGATGCGGGCAACGCTCACTGACTAGGGCATGCCATGCTTCGCCTTGCTCGCGCAGGGTGCGCGACAGGGCCGCTTCATCAAAACGCGCTGCTGTGGATAGGCCCGGCTCAGCCACCGAGCAGGGCTTTCTTCAGGTCTTCCTGAACCGGGTGACCGCCCAGCCAGATCCGCATCAGGGCGCGGTTCATCGCCGCCCCCGCCACCATACCGCGCTCCATGCCATTGACGCTGACCCTCGTCCCTATGTCCGGCACATAATCGAGCCGGATCACATCACCCTTGTTGACGCTGGGAATCTCTCTGAAGATGGCATAGAACTTTTGCAGGGAGGCATCCAGCGCGGCCAGCTCGGCGGTGCTATGGTTGGCTTCGATGGCCGCTTTGAAAGCATCCATCAATTTCCCCGAACTCATGCTGTACAGCACATGCAAAGCCATGCGCCTGGCGCGCGCATCCGCCAGCACCTCGTCCGCCTGGCGGCTTTGCTGCGGCAGATACAAGGCTGCGACATAGATGTCGAAAATGATTCGCGTGCGCACTCCGGCACCATTCAGCAGCAAAGCCTGTCCGCCCACCTGCGCCGTCTCGTCTATGCGCACGTCCGCCACTTCGCGCGCAAGGGCGGGCAAGCTTGCCATGAATAGCAGCACAGCCAGAAGACCCGTTCTCATCATTCCTCCACCGATCAACACACTTACTTCAGGGGTTGGCACCCTTGAAAGGGGTAAAAAACGGGACCCGGATTGCCCAGGCCCCGCCTGGTGCCTGCCCGTCCGGGTTACTTCGCCGGAGCGGGCGCCGGCTGCGCGGGAGCGCTCGTGCCGGACTTGGCTTTGTGCGGGTTGCTGCCTTCGCAAGCGAACGCGCCACCACACACGGAAACGCCGAACACCAGCAATACTGCGACAACAACATGCTTCATAAGCACCTCCTTTGATCGTCTGCTGCACACGACAGGAAAATCCCCCCGGCATCCCGAAAGCACAGCCGCATCCTGCGCTTAATTGCCCGCCAGAGTCAAGAAGGACAACTTGCCCACGCCAGCCTTCTGCGCAATGGCCATCACCTGCGCCACGCGGCCATAGTTCACCGCCTCGTCCGCCTGTATCTGCAACTGGAACTGCGGATCGGCGGCATGGCGCTTGAGCATCTCCGCCAGCGCGGCATCACTGAGGTGCGAGGATTCCAGCGACACCCCGCCCTTGGCGTCGATGGCGAGTCTGACCTTTTGCAGCTTGTCTTCATGCACCACCGCATCGGTCTTGGGCAGGTTGATCTTGAGCGACTGCGGTGCCAGCAAGGGGGCGGTGATGATGAACACCACCAGCAGCACCAGCATCACATCCACCAGGGGCGTAACGTTGATCTCGCTCATCATGTTGCCGCTGTCCTGCGAAGTATTGCCGAAAGACATAAAGCTCATACTCCTTTTTCGTTATTCCGGCGCAGGCCGGAATCCAGTTGGCTAATTCAAAATGCAGTTTGTTTCGTCCTCGCTGCGCGAGGGATTGTTTCTTTAAGCTGGATTCCGGCCTGCGCCGGAATGACGGCTCCCCTCACAGCTTGTAGTCGTGCTTCTGCGCCAAGCGCATGAAGTCGTGCGCGAAGTTCTCCAGATCGGTCACATGCACCTTCAGTCGACGCAAGAAGAAGTTGTAGGCCAACACGGCAGGCAAGGCAACAGCGATACCGATAGCCGTCGCGATCAAGGCCTCGCCGATAGACCCCGCCACCACATCCAATGAGGCCGAGCCGCTCTTACCGATGTTTTGCAGCGCATGCATGATGCCCCACACCGTACCGAACAACCCGACGAAAGGGGCAGTCGAACCAATGGTGGCCAATTCCGCCTGGCCGCGCTCGTGGCGGCGCTGGATGTTCTGCAACTGTTGGCGCAACTGGCGCTCCAGCAGTTCTTGCGGCGCCCCCATATGCTTCAGGTCCTGCTGCGCCTCGCTCAGCGACTTGAGTTCGGCGAAGCCCGCCTGGGCCAAGCGCGCGATGTCGCCCTGGCTGCCCTGCGCCACCTTTTCCGCTTCGCCCCACTCGCGTACCGACCAGAATTTTTCGACAAAATCGTGATCGTGTTTCTTTGACTGCCACTGCTTCCAGAACTTGAATAGCGCAATCGACCAAGTGGTGATCGACAGCAAGATCAGCAATACCAGCGTGCCATAGACGATGGGGGAATAGATGGGAAACAGATTGCTCATGAATCGTTGCCTTCTAAGGAGAATTTGATAGGAACCAGGAACCACTGGGTGACCGGCTGACCGAAGCGGCGTGCTGGGGAGAATTTCCAGGTCTTCACCGTCTGCAATGCGGCGTTATCCAGAATCTCGTGGCCGCAGCTCTGCTGCAGCAATACCTGCCCCGCCTTGCCTTCGGCCAGCACCTCTACATTCAGGATCACCTTGCCTTGAAACCCCATGCGGCGGGCAACCAGGGGATATGGCGGGCGCGCATTGTTCAGGTAGCTCGCCTTATAGTCCGGATAGTCCGGTTCGGCATCCAGCACCACCGGCGATGGCGGCGATGCATCTTGCGCTGCCAACGGCGCCACTTCCTTTACGGCAGGGGCAGGCTCCTCGGACGGTACCGGTTCGATCTCTTTCGGCCTGGGTCTAGGCTGAGGTACCACATCTTCTTGCTGCATCTGCATATTGGTAAAAGACACCGACATCTCGTTCACGAGTACTGCGGGCATTTCCGGTTGCGCCCAATACGCAAGCAACATCGCCAAATGGAGCAGGACCACCAGGCCAACCACTGCGACACGCTCGTGTAATGGCGAGCTTTCCGGCGGATTGGGAAATGGAGAATACATGGCCAGGCAAGCATAGAAATATCAAAGGCCGTCATCCTACCAGCGCCCTCCCATCATGACGAATTCCTTTCCATAAAAAAAACCGGCTTGCGCCGTTTTTTTTGTTGCGTCACTAGTGTCCCAACGTTAGCCCAATGATGCGCCATAACGAGTTGAACGAACGAAGTAATTTGGAGAATTTGCTTGGTCTCGATTTGAGACTGGCTCGTAGCATATCGGCTTTATTTCAGCCGACCGCGAAGCTAGCCGTCATGAACCAGCATCAGATGCAGCTTGACCGCGCCCTTGGTGCGGCGGAACTTCGCCCAGTCGAAAACGGACAAGAGTGAGGCTACCTTATTGATAACGCAGCGATTCGATCGGATCCAGTTGCGCCGCCTTTTTTGCAGGGTAGAAGCCGAAGAACACTCCCGTAGCGGCAGCCACGGCGAAAGCGATCAATACCGACATCCACGAGATAATCACGGCTGTATCGCTCAGCATATTCACCAGCAAGGCGCCACCTATGCCGACCAATACGCCGATGCAGCAACCCACCACCGAGATGATGATGGCCTCCAGCAGGAATTGCAGCAGGATATCGCGTTCGCGCGCACCGATAGCAAGACGGATGCCGATCTCGCGCGTGCGTTCGGTGACCGATACCAGCATGATGTTCATGATGCCGATGCCACCCACCAACAACGAGATTGAGGCGATGGCCCCGAGCAAAAGTGACATGACCCGTGTGCTTTCGGCAGCCGAATCAGCGACTGCCGTGAGGTTGCGCAGGAAAAAATCGTTATCCATGCCTTCGCGAATACGGTGACGCTGGCGCAGTAACTGGGTCATGGATTTTTCCACCGTCGGCATCATCTCCTGCGTCGTGCTCTGCACCATCACCATGCGTACCGAGCCCAGGAACTGGCTGCCAAACACTTGGCGCTGCGCCGTAGTCAGCGGGATGATAATGGTGTCGTCCTGGTCGCGCCCATCCAGCCCTTGCCCCTTCAATCCCAAGACGCCGAGTACCACAAAAGGGCTTTGCCGGATGCGGATGGTCTTGCCGACCGGGTCTTCATCACCGAACAGGTTCTGTACCGCCGTCTTGCCGATCAGCGCCACACGGGTGGCCGAACGGATATCGGAATTGGTGAACCCCGCACCGGCCACCACCGGCCACGATCTCACATCCAGATAATCCGGTGTCGTACCCAGCACCGAAGTGTTCCAGTTGTTCGGGCCATAGACGATCTGCGCATTGCCAGGATGGACTGGCGCGACAGCCTGCACGCCCGGCAATTCCGCGATGGCCTCCGCATCGGCGACGGTCAGCGTCAGATTGCCGCCGCCCCCGGAACGCACGCCGCCACTGGTGGTGCTGCCGGAAAGCAGGATGAACAGATTGCTGCCCATCGCACTGATGGTCTGCTTGATGGCGTATTGCGCGCCCTGTCCTATCGACATCATGAGCACCACCGCCCCCACGCCGATCACCATGCCCAGCATGGTCAGCAGGGTGCGCAACCGGTTCGCCCCCATCGCGCGCCAGGCCTCGCCCAGCATCTCGAAGATCATGACGGTTCCTTATGCTGCGTCGCCTGGTCGCTGATGATGCGTCCGTCGAAGAATCGCACCTGGCGCTTGGCATGTTGCGCGATGTCCGGTTCATGTGTCACCAGCACAATGGTGATGCCTTCCCTGTTCAGCGCCTCGAACAGGGCCATCACCTCTTCGCTGGTATGGCTGTCGAGGTTGCCCGTCGGCTCGTCCGCCAGCAACAGGCGTGGGTGATTGATCAAGGCACGCGCGATCGCCACCCGTTGCTGCTGTCCGCCGGAGATCTTGTTGGGCATGGAATCGCAATATTTTCCCAAACCGACTTTGGCCAGCATGTCGCGTGCGCGCTGCCTGCGTTCATGCCGTCCCACACCGCAATAGATCAGCGGCAATGCGACGTTCTCCAGCAGCGACATGCGCGGCAGCAAATTGAATCCCTGGAAAACAAAACCGATCGTACGGTTGCGCAGCGATGCCAGATCGTCTTTGCTCAAGCGTGCGACCGGGCGCTCGTCCAGCACATAGCTGCCGGCACTCGGCACATCCAGACAGCCAAGGATGTTCATGAAAGTCGATTTCCCGGAACCGGACGGTCCCATGATGGCAACGAACTCGCCGGACGAGATTTGCAGCGTGACGTCTTTCAATACCTCAAACTCGCCCGCAGACGTCTGGTAGGACTTGTGCAACCCCTCGATGCGGATGACTTCCGAGCTCATCAGAACATTCTTCTCATCAGTGGATTGATGCCGGATGTTGGCAAATTGGTGGGGGTGTCTCCGACCACGACCTGATCGCCCGGTTTGAGGTCACCGCCGACGATCTCGGTATTGCGGTTATCCGTGATGCCGAGCGTTACGCTGACGGGGACCAGGGCCCCACCCTGCAGGACGTGTACCGTGCCGGAGAACGCATCGCGCTTGGGTTTGCCGCCCTTCGCAGCGGCGTCACCGGCATTACGCTTGATCGCTTCGGCATTCGCCGGTTTGAACCGCAATGCGGCATTGGGAACCAGCAACACATCCTTGCGCTCCTCCACGGCGATGCTCACATAGGCTGTCATGCCCGGCATCAGGATCTGCTCAGGATTGTCCACGCCGACCACGACGTCGTAGGTGACCACGTTCTGCTGCACAGTGGGGCTGAGCCGGATCAGTTTGACCTCGCCCTTGAAATTGCGGCCCGCGAATGCATCTACCGTGAACTTGACTGGCTGTGCGACCCGGATGTTGCCAATGTCCGCTTCGGCAAAGTTCGCATCGATCTGCATCTTGGACAAGTCCTGCGCGATCTTGAACAAGGTGGGTGTCTGCAAGCTGGCCGCCACGGTCTGCCCGACATCCACCGAACGATCCACCACCACACCCGACACCGGCGAACGGATCACCGTATAAGCCAGATTGGCGCGGTCCTTTTCCACCGCAGCATGCGCCAATTGCAACTGCGCCGCAGCTGCTTTCCTGGCCTGGACCGCGGTATCCAGCTCCAGCCGCGATGCGTATTCCTGCTCGAACAGGCTGCGCACCCGGGTCTCGTTCGCCGTGGCCAGCTCCAGCGAGGCCGCCGCACTCAGGGCATTCGCCTGGCTTTGCTTTTGCTGCGCGGCCAGCAAGGCATCATCCAGTTCCAGGAGTATCTGGCCCTTTTCCACCTTGCTGTTGAAATCCACATAGAGTTTTTTCACGGTGCCCGAGACCTGGGTACCGACATTCACCAGCGTCACGGGATTGATGGTGCCGTTGGCAGAAACGACCTGTTTGATGTCGCCCTTTTCCACCGCCTGCGTGCGATATTGCAGTTCCGAAGCCGCCGCGAAGTATTGCCGGTATGCGGCGTAACCAGCTGCGCCCAGGACCACCAGAACGATCAGACCTAGCGCCGACTTGGAGGATATTTTCATGGTTGCGTCTTCTCTGGGATTGGTTCAGTTGCTGCGGCCTGCGCGGATAACAACCTGGCATCCAGGCTGCCCATCGCCTGCGCCAGTGTCGCACGGTAGATGTTCCAATTGTATGTGGCCTGCACCCTTTGCTGGCGTGCGCTGGCCAGTGCACTTTGCGCGACCAGCACGTCGAGCAGGCTGCCTGCACCGGCTTTATAACGGGCGCTTGCTGCATGTTCGGCCTGTTCGGCGCTGTTCACCAGATCGGCAGTGCTGCGCAGGCTTTGCGTAGCGGTTTGCAGATTCTGGTAGGCGTTCCAGACATCCAGCGCAACCTGTTTTTGCAGCCGGTCACGCTGCGCGCGCCTGGTCTCCACTTGCGCTTCCGCCGCATACACCCGATTGGTCGCAGCATTGCCCGAATAGATCGGCACGTTCAGTTTCAGCGAAAGATCGTAGGCGTTGCCGGCGGCGAGCAGATCGCTGCGCGAGTTCGTCCCTGTCGCGCCAAACACGATGGAAGGCCTGTCGGCGGCCCGCGTCGCATCCACATTGGCTTGCGCCGCGGTGACCTGGGCTTCGGCCGCCACCAGATCGGGGCGGCGCTCGCGTGCCGTGACGATCAAGGCATCCACGTCGCGGTCAAAATCCACTGGCAGCTCGATCGTGCCAGTGGCGATCAAACTCACCGGGCGATTGGCGTCGCGCCCGATCACATTCGACAGGCTCCCCTGCGCACTGCGCAGGTTGCCTTCCGCCTGGATGCGATTCAATGTGGCTTGCGAATATGCGGTCTGCGCCTGCAACCTGTCTGCCGGAGCAGCCGAACCGACCGTAGCGCGCAAGGTGGCCGCCTTCAGGCTTTCCTGATTCGAGCGCTCCGCTTCCTTGGCGGAAGCCAGTGCCGCTTGTGCCGCCTGTACCTGATAGAAGGATTGCACTGCCGCAAGGAATACCGTCTGCACCGTACTATCCTGGGTGGCTGCCGCTGCAGCAAGCAGCTGGCGGGAATTCTCCA
>JBBIIN010000028.1:0-21197 GCA_037446515.1 Gallionellaceae bacterium | reverse complement strand
TGATGCCACATGACCACGGGCAGTCGGCGGAAGCTCCGAAAACCCAACCGCAGGATAGCTCCACTCCCTCCAAGCAGTAACCGTGCCTTATCCCTCCCTTTTACCCATGGGGAGGGATAAGGCCATGCCATGGCCTGCTGACAACCACATTACAACCCGGTGTCAGGACACTCTGATGCGCGGCGCGCCCTGTTCCATCCTGCCGATCACTGCTGCCTGTGCGAACCCTGCCGCATAAAAGCGTGCCAGCACCTCCTTTGCCGCATCGGCGCTGACCGATGCCAATAAGCCGCCGCTGGTTTGCGCATCGGCCAACAGGCGGCGCTGCCACTCTGGCAGATGCGGCGCGAAATCTACTTCCCCCCCGTAACTCGCCAGGTTGCGCGTGATCGCGCCGGGGCCGATGCCCTGCTGCGCCAAAGGCAAAGCCTCGGACAACACCGGCACATGCGCGAATTCCACTGCGGCGCCAAGATGCGAACCCCGGCATATCTCCAGCAGGTGGCCGAGCAGGCCAAAGCCGGTCACATCGGTCAGTGCATGCACGCCCGGCAACGCGGCCAGCGTTGCACCGACCTCATTGAGCTGGGTAGTGGTAGCGATGAGCTGCGCGTAGCCCGCGTCGGAGAGTTGCTCTTTTTTCAACGCCGCGGCCAACACGCCTATACCCAACCCCTTGCCGAGGATGAGCACATCGCCAGCCTGCGCGCCGCTGTTCTTCTTGACGTGATCGGGATGCACCACTCCCAGCGCGACCAGCCCGTAGATGGGTTCAGGCGCATCAATGGAGTGCCCCCCTGCCAATGGGATGCCTGCAGCGGCACACACCGCTTCGCCGCCCTGCAAAATGGCATGGATGGTGTCGGGAGTCAGTTTGTCGATGGGCATGCCGACGATGGCCAGCGCCATGATGGGCGTGCCGCCCATGGCATACACATCGGAGATGGCATTGGTCGCGGCGATGCGCCCGAAATCGAACGGGTCATCCACGATGGGCATGAAAAAATCGGTGGTGGCGATGATGGCCTGGTGGTCGTTCAGACGGTACACCGCGGCATCGTCGCTGGTCTCCGTGCCCACCAGCAGGTTGGCATACGGCAGCCGGTCATTCGACGCGCCCAGGATTTCCTGCAACAGGCTCGGCGCGATTTTGCAGCCGCATCCGCCACCGTGCGACAATCGGGTCAATTTCATTTCGGACATCTTTACTCCAGCACTCATGTTGTTCAGAACCGCGAACCTATCACAGCTCGCCGAATTTGACGAAATCATCGACGTGCGCACGCCCGCAGAATTCGCCGATGACCATATTCCAGGCGCCATCAACTGCCCGGTGTTGTCGAACGAAGAGCGCATCACTGTCGGCACCTTGTACAAGCAGGCGTCGCCGTTCGAGGCGCGCAAGGTGGGCGCGGCCTTGGTGGCAAAGAACATCGCCCATCATCTGGAAACACGCTTCCGCGACCAGCCGAAATCCTGGAAGCCGCTCATTTATTGCTGGCGCGGCGGCCAGCGCAGCGGCGCGATGAGCATCATCCTTGCGCAAGTCGGATGGGCGGCACACAAACTTGAAGGCGGTTACAAAACCTACCGCCGCGATGTGCTGGAAAAATTGGACACGCTGCCCGCGATATTCCGCTACCGCGTACTCTGCGGTGCCACGGGTTCTGGCAAGAGCCGTCTGCTCGGCGCACTCGCCGCCAGCGGTGCGCAAGTGCTCGACCTGGAAGGACTGGCACAGCATCGCGGCTCGGTGCTGGGCAACCTGCCAGAGCAACCGCAGCCTTCCCAGAAATGGTTCGAGACCTTGTTGGTGCAAACGCTGCACGGTTTCGATCCGGGTAAGCCTATATTCGTGGAAGCGGAGAGCAGCAAGATAGGCCGCATCGTGCTGCCCGCCGCACTGCTGAAAGTGATGCATGGCAGCGATTGCGTGTTGCTGGATGCTTCGCCGGATGCGCGCGTCGCGTTGTTGGTGGAAGATTACCGCCACTTCATCGAACACCCCGAACTGCTCATCGCCAAATTACAGGTGCTGCTGCCTTTCCACGGGCATCAGCGGCTGGAGCATTGGCGGGAGTTGATCGGCAGCGGCGCGTTCGACGCACTGGTGCGCGAACTTCTGGAACTGCACTACGACCCCAGCTACCTGCGCGCATTGGGCCAGAACTACCCGCGCCTGGCACAGGCGCAACGGCTGGCCTTGCACGATCTTTCGCACGCGGCGCTGCTGCAAGCGGCGAAAGGATTGCAGGCTAGTAGCTGACCGCCACCCTCGGCGCCAGCGCGCACAGCAATTCGTAGCTGATGGTGTTGGCGGCACGCGCCACCTCATCCACCGGCATCCCCTCACCCCACAGCACCACGCGGCTGCCCACTTGCGCGGCATGCACGTCGCTCAGATCCACGGCCAGCATGTCCATGGAGATGCGTCCCAGGGTGCGGGTGCGCTGGCCTTCCACCAGCACCGGGGTTCCGGTTGGCGCGTGGCGCGGGTAGCCGTCGGCATAACCGCAGGCGACGATGCCGATGCGCATGTCCGTGTCCGCGCGGAAGGTCGCACCATAGCCCACCGCATCACCCGCTTTGATCTCCCGCACAGAAATAATCTCGCTGCTCAAGCTCATCACCGGCTGCAGGCCGAGCTGCTTCGCGTTCTGGTCGGTGAATGGCGAGCTGCCATACAGCATGATGCCGGGGCGCACCCAGTCGCCATGCGCTGCGGGATAACGCAGGATGGCGGCGGAGTTGGCCAGCGAACGCGGCAGACGATACGGCGCGGCCAGCGCATTGAAACGTTGCAGTTGCTCGGCGATGCCACCCGCTTCGTCGGCCTGCGCGAAATGGCTCATCAGGGTCACATCGCGCACGGCGGGATGTGATTTCAGCTTTTCCATCACGGCGGGCACTGCTTCGGGCAGGAAACCCAGACGGTTCATGCCGGTGTTCACCTTGAGCCAGACGGAGAGCGCGTTGCGACGCGGATAGGCTTCCAGCATGGCCAGTTGCTGCGGGCCATGGATGACTGCGCTCAATTCATATTCGGCATACAGCGGCAATTCCTCGCGCGAGAAAAAACCTTCCAGCAACAGGATGGTCTGGCGGAAGCCCGCTTCGCGCAGTTGCACGGCATCACGCACATCCAGCAGCGCGTAACCTTCCGCCTCGCGCAACGCCTCGGCACAACGCAACAGACCGTGGCCATAAGCATTGGCCTTGATGACGGCTATCACCCGCGCGGACCGCGCATGACGGCGCACCACGGCCAGATTGTTCTTCAACGCGGAGAGGTCTATGCGTGCCTGGATGGGGCGGGACATGGCGATGAGGCAGGGCGAATAAAGTGGCGCGAATGATAGCAGGCATCATGCTTTCATGTTATAAAACGCCGCCCTTACAATGATCCGAAAATGTGAAACGCGGTTTCTACACCATCCTTGCGGCGCAGTTCTTCAGTGCGCTCGCAGACAACGCCCTGCTGTTCGCCGCCATCGCGTTGCTCAAGCAGGTTCACGCGCCCAGCTGGCACACCCCGGTACTCCAGCAATCGTTCATCGTTTCGTTCATCCTGCTGGCGCCCTTCGTCGGCGCATTCGCCGATTCCATGCCGAAGGGCCATGTGATGTTCCTCAGTAACGCCATCAAGATGGCCGGCTGCCTGGCCATGCTGGTCGGCGTGAACCCGCTGCTGGCCTACGGCCTGGCCGGTTTCGGCGCGGCGGCCTATTCTCCTGCCAAGTACGGCATCCTCACCGAATACCTGCCGCCGGAAAGATTGGTGTGGGCGAATAGCTGGATGGAGGGATTGACCGTGGCGGCAATCATCCTCGGCGCGGTATTGGGCGGCTTGCTCATCACCCCAAGCATCGCGCAATCCATACTCGGCATGCTGCATGTGCCCCCCATCGTCTCGCCCGCCGAGCTGGCCATCTTCATCATCCTCTTCATCTATCTGGCCGCAGCTCTGTTCAACCTCTACATCCCGCGCGTCCCGATCGAGCACCAGCCGCTCAACCGCAATCCTGTTTTCCTGCTAAAGGATTTCTGGCACTGCTTCAGGCTATTGTGGAAAGACCCGCTGGGGCAGGTCTCGCTGGGCGTAACCACGCTGTTCTGGGGCGCGGGAGCGACGCTGCGCTTGCTGGTGCTGGCCTGGGCAGCCGTCGCGCTGCATTACAGCATCGGCGAGGCTGCCAAACTGACCGCTTGGGTCGCCGTGGGTATTGCCATCGGCTCCATGCTCGCCGCACGGTGGGTGAAACTGGAACATGCGGTGAACGTCATCCCGGTGGGCATCGGCATGGGCGTCGCCGTGCTGGCGATGATCCCGGTATCACATCCGCTGGTGGCCATCCTGCTGCTCGTCGGCATCGGCGTCATGGCAGGATTCTTCGTGGTGCCAATGAACGCCCTGCTGCAACACCGCGGCCACCTGTTAATGGGTGCGGGACACTCCATCGCGGTGCAGAATTTCAACGAGAACATCAGCATCTTCCTCATGCTTGGCCTGTATGCGCTGATGGAAAGACTGGATTTCTCCATCACCACCATCATCCTCGTGTTTGGCACGCTGATGATCTCTATCATGAGCCTGTTGTACAAAAAGCACGGGCACGACCAGGATCGCGGAGAAATTTAGATGGATTTCATTTCATGGCTGGTATTTGGGGTGTTGTGCCTGCTCGCCGAATTCGCCATCGGCAACTTCTACCTGCTGGTGATCGGCTTGGCCTTCGTCTATCCGTCGCTGGCCACGTTGATGGGCGCCTCCACCAGCGCACAACTGCTGGCGCTCGCGCTGGGCAGCACGGTGCATGTGCTGCTGCTGAGTAAGTTCCGCCGCCCCGCACCATCCGCGTCCGACGCCGCCCCGCAGCCGGTGAACGAGGGAGACAGCGTGGAGGTGCTGGAATGGCTGGATGAGAGCTCGGCGCGGGTGCGCTACCGCAGCGAAGAATGGCTGGCCGACAAGGCGGACGATCGCATGCCCAACTCCAGCAGCGGCACTATCCTCAAGGCGCAATATGGCCGCTTGGTCATCGCTACCGAACCTGAGAAGACTGACGGAGACGCGCCGCGCTGAAGCGGTCACTTTGCGGCAGCCAGCGCTTGCAGCGCCTCTTCCGCGATCTCGCGCACTTCTTCGCTCCCATCTTCCAGCCGCGCCTTGAGCGGTGCGCGCGCTGCTACCGCACCAGTGAGTCCGAGCAAATGGCAAGCATCCGCACGCACGCGATGATCCGTGTGTCGCGTCATCTCGGCCAGTTGCGGCAACAAAGCGCGTAGCCGCTCATGCCCCGCATAGCGTTCCAGCAACGCGCTCACCCCCAGACGCACATCAATTCCCAGCGCCGTATCGCCCAGCATGCCGAGCACGATGGCCAGCCGTGCGGCATCCGCCGCCACGAAGGCGCGCGCATGTTTGAACTCACCCTGCCGCAATAAATGTCCGATGTAATGTACCGTGCCCATCTCGCCCTGTGCCCACTCCGCCCACCGTCTCATCTCGACCGAGCTGTGCACGCCGGTCAGCGTGAACGGCCCCAACTCCAGCCAGGGCGCGGAACGCACACCATGCTGCGCCGCCAGTGCCGGCTGCGCGCTGGCATCCACCACCGTCATACTTCCGATCAGCCGCTGTTGCAGCAATCCTTCCAGCCCAAGCTGCACCGTCGCGCAATGCGGACAGTCCGGCGTGATGAACAGCAGGGCATCCGGCGGCGTGCTCATGCCGTCTCCCGCATCTTGAAACCCACATGGCTGCCGCTGCCCTGCGCCACCGCCTCCACCGTGCCGTCGCTGCGGTTGCGCAGCCAGCCGCGCACACCCAGTGCTTCAGCCTCGCGCCGCATCGAATCACGGAACCACACGCCCTGCACGCGACCGTGGAGCACCAGGCACAGTGTCTTTTCGTTCATTTCACTCCCCTTGTACGGTCACCACGACGCGGCGGCTGCCGCCGTGGTTGCGGTATTCGCACAGCCAAATGCCTTGCCAGGTACCCAGCGCGAGGCGGCCATTGCTCAACGGGATGTTCAGGCTCGCCCCTAACAGGCTGGACTTGATGTGCGGGCAGGTCGTCCGCACCTTCATCGTTGTGGAGATAATACGGCTCCTCCTCGCGCACCGCGCGGCTGAACCAGCTTTCGAAATCCTCCCGCACCGCCGGATCGGCATTCTCGTTCAGCGTCAGCGCCGCCGACGTGTGCTGGATGAACACATTCATCATGCCTACCGTGAAATTGCGCAGCTCCGGCAGCGCGCGCAGCACCTCGTCGGTGATGAGATGGAAGCCGCGCGGCTTGGGGCTCAGGCATATCTCTTTTTGCAGCCACATATTTTTCGTCACGCTCCGGTTCAGGCTACTGTTCACCCGGTTGTCATTTATAGCGATAACTCACGGAGAGGAAAGCCTCGTCCTGTAGCCCGGTGTTCACCAAAGGACTGCGGCTGATGGCCGACCCGAGCCACCTGCGCAGCGCGTAGAGCGTCGCCACCCAATCCTCGGCCACCGGCACTTCCCAGGCAAAGCCCAGCATCGGCGTGGTGGTCGCATTCGGGACATAAACCGGATAGGCGCTTCTCGCGGCCTCGGCTGACGAGACGCCATAGAAATATCGCGTATATCGCGCCGAGAAATGTTCGATGCCCAGCATGGGGTACAGCACGCTCTCGCCCACTTCGAGCTCGGCGGCATAGATCACCTCGTACAGCCTGCCGCCGGATCGGTTGGCATCGTAAAAAGCATTCAGGAAGAAACCGCCTATCGGCGTCACCTGAAAAGTGCCGATACCGAGCGGCACGGAATTCTGCCGTTCGTCCAGACCGCGCAGCAGGGGCGTTTTGGTTTTATAGCCATCCAGGTTGATGCGCCCGACGACCTCGAGATGGCCATAGCCCAGCGGCAGCGTCTTGATGCCAAAGGTGTCGAAGCGCGCAAAGAGCCGGCCATAGTCGCAATAGAGATAAGGCACCGGGAGCAAGGTGGCACCATCACCCCGCACCGGATTGCTGCTCGCATAGACGACGCCGCCCACATCGCCCACCATGCGCCCGGGCAGCTCCTCTTCGGCCCATGCAGTTGCGCTGAAAAGGAGAAGGACGATCGCGAGCGTGAAGTTCATTTTCATGGCGAGCTTCGAAGAGGACAGGGTATTTCGTATGCGGTGCCGGATTCTATCGCATCGGCGCTTCCGCGCAGAAACCGGGGAGATAGCGAATGGCCCATCCCGGCCTGGGTTAGAATCCGCACCGCATTCCAATCATCCCGAACCGCCACTGCTCTCCGATGTCTCTCTCCCGTCTCCGGTTACATCTGCAATCCCTCGGCTGCAAGCCCTGCCACAGCTACCGCCTGCTGCGCGGCTGGGCGCAAGTGGGTTCGTATGACCGCAAAGGCAGCCCGGCGGCGACCTTCTTTCCCGCCGCGCTGCGCGCTGCCCTGCCCGCCATCGAAGCGGAGCTGGCGGGACTGGCGCGGTTGAAGAGCGAACATCCCGCCGGTGAGGGCGTGGCGCGCCTGCTGGTGCAACTGCACGACGACCAGATGGTGGAGAGCGTGCTGCTGCCGCGCGGCGGACTGTGCATCTCGACGCAAGTGGGTTGCGCGGTGGGCTGCGTGTTCTGCATGAGCGGCCGCGATGGTTTGCAGCGCCATTTGTCCAGCCTGGAGATGATGGCGCAGGTGGTGCTGGCGCGCACTCGCCGCGCGGTGAGCAAGGTGGTGTTCATGGGTATGGGCGAACCGGCGCACAATCTGGACAACGTGCTGGAAGCCATAGATCTGCTCGGCACGCTGGGCAACATCGGGCACAAGGAACTGGTGTTCTCCACCGTGGGCGACCTGCGCGTGTTCGAGCGCCTGCCGCAGGAGAAAGTGAAGCCCGCCCTCGCGCTTTCGCTGCACAGCACGGATGATGAATTGCGCGCGAAGCTGCTGCCGAATGCGCCGCGCATCGCGGTGAAGGAACTGGTGGAACGCGCCGAAGCCTATGCCCGCGCCACGCACTACCCCACCCAGTACCAATGGACACTGATCGAAGGCGTGAACGATAACGACGCAGAGCTGGAGCGCATCGAACACTTGCTCAAGGGCAAGTATGCGGTGATGAACTTTATCCCCTTCAATGCGGTGGACGGCCTGCCTTATCGCCGCCCCCCAGCGCAACGCATCGCCGCCATCGCGCAACGCCTCAACCAGCGCGGCATCTATACCCGCATCCGCGATTCGGCGGGGCAAGAGGTGGAAGGCGCTTGCGGCCAGTTGCGTGCGAGGGCGGAGACGCGCAAGCGTGAAAAACTGTCCGCCCGCCCCGCGCCCTTCGATGCAACTCGGGATGGCCCTGTCGCAGCGCAGATCACCTTGCGGGAGGCACAATGAAATTTCAGCATTACAAGGGCGGCCTCTACGAACTGCTGTGCGAAGCGCGGCTGGAAACTGGACTGCGCAATTCTTTCTAGTTTGTTTTTACAAACGCCTCGAACTGTTCCGCAGACAGCGGCTTGCTGAAATAATAACCCTGCACTTCATCACACCCTTGCAAACGCAGGAACGCCAACTGCCCGGCGGTTTCCACGCCCTCCGCGATAGTCTGGATGCCCAGGCTGCTGGCCATGTTGATGATGGCGCTGACGATGGCCTTGCCTAAGCTCGGAGATGTCTTCGTAGATACCTAGAACGCCGATGACCTGATTCTTTTCATCACGCAGCGGCACCTTGGAGGTGTGCAGCCAGATCGTGTTGCCATCCGGTGTGGTCTGTGGTTCTTCGTAAGCCAGTTTGGGGTGGCCCGATTCCATCGTTGCTTTATCGTCGGCGCGGTACAGCTCGGCCTGATCCTTCCAGCCCATTTCAAAATCGGTTTTACCGATTAGTTCGTTCGGACTGGTGAGCCCGGCATCTCTCGCAAACTGGGTGTTGCAGCCCAGAAAGCGCGAATCGCGATCTTTCCAGAATATGCGGGCCGGCGCATTTTCCACGATGGACTGGAGCAATTCTTTCGACTTCCGCAGCGCAATCTCCGACTGCTTGCGCTGGCTGACATCGCGCACACTCGAAAGAATGCTAGATTCACCATGGTAAATGATTGGGGAGGAGAAAATTTCGACCGGCAGTTCACTGCCGTCTTTAAGCTGATGCCTCCATTCGAACTTCTCAGCAAATTCCAGAGATTTCCGGATCTGGGGCAACACCTTATTCCTCAGATCAGGGGCGGCCAAATCAGCAGCATTCATCTGCCTCAATTCTTCGAGACTGTAGCCGTAACGTTGTACGGCAGACAGGTTCGCATTGAGAATCATCCCGGACGAATCCAGGATGAAAACCGCATCCGGATTCGCTTCGAATATTGCCCGGTAATCAGATGTCGTCATGCAATGCCCTTTCCCTCAAACAGGCGGACGCACTTACACACCACGTTGGAATCGAACGACGTATGTAGTGGCGAAGAGTTCGCGATGCCACGGATACCCCTTGCGGGTGTCACATTTTATCAAATCTCATAACACCTGATTTGCAGTTCACCTTGATGGTGTCCTTGGCGGCAAATTTGCCTTCAAGGATGGCCCGCGCCAGCGGGTTCTCGATCTGCGCCTGGATGGCGCGCTTCAGCGGACGCGCGCCATATACCGGATCGAAGCCGGCATTGGCGACCTCGGCCAGCGCGGCGTCGGTCACTTGCAGCTTCATCTCCATCGCGGCCAGGCGTTTTTCCAGCCCCTGCATCTGGATGCGGGCGATGGACTGGATGTTCTTTTCGTCCAGCGCATGGAACACCACCACCTCGTCGATGCGGTTGATGAACTCGGGGCGGAAATAGGTCTTCACTTCGCCCATCACCGCGAGCTTCACCACCTGATAGTCGTCGCCCGCCATCTGCTGGATCATCTGGCTGCCGAGGTTGGAGGTCATCACCACGACGGTGTTCTTGAAGTCCACGGTGCGGCCCTGACCGTCGGTCATGCGACCATCGTCCAGCACTTGCAGCAACACATTGAACACGTCGGGGTGCGCCTTCTCCACTTCGTCGAGCAGAATCACGCTGTACGGTTTGCGGCGCACCGCTTCGGTGAGGTAGCCACCTTCTTCATAACCCACATAGCCCGGCGGTGCACCGATCAGGCGCGCGACGGAATGTTTCTCCATGAACTCGCTCATGTCGATGCGGATCAGGTGCTCTTCCGAATCGAACAGGAAATTCGCCAGCGTCTTGCACAGCTCGGTTTTGCCGACACCCGTGGGGCCGAGGAACAGGAACGAGCCATAGGGACGGTTCGGGTCGCTCAAGCCGGAGCGCGAACGGCGGATCGCATCGGACACCAGACGCACCGCCTCGTCCTGCCCCACCACGCGCTCGTGCATCTTGTCTTCCATGTGCAGCAGCTTGTCGCGCTCGCCCTGCATCATCTTGCTCACGGGAATGCCCGT
This sequence comes from Gallionellaceae bacterium, assembly GCA_037446515.1. Classification (GTDB taxonomy): domain Bacteria; phylum Pseudomonadota; class Gammaproteobacteria; order Burkholderiales; family Gallionellaceae; genus Sideroxyarcus. Next base: position 10,771 of record JBBIIN010000028.1, on the reverse strand, counting down.
GGCACGCGAGACCACTTCGGCGATCTCTTCCGAGCCCACCTGGGTGCGCAGCAACTTGTTCTTGCTGCCATCGCCTTCGGCCTCGCGCTGCGCGGCTTCCTTCAGCTTCTGTTCGAGTTGCGGCAGTTTGCCGTATTGCAGCTCGGCCACTTTTTCCAGCTTGCCTTCGCGTTGCAGCTTGGCGATCTCGGCCTTCGCACGATCAATCTCTTCCTTGATGTTGGCTGCACCCTGCGCTGCACCCTTCTCGGCCTTCCACACTTCTTCGAGGTCGGCGTATTCGCGCTCCAGCTTCTTGATCTCGTCCTCGATCAGGCCGAGGCGTTTCTTCGAGGCTTCATCCTTCTCCTTCTTCACTGCCTCGCGCTCGATCTTGAGCTGGATCAAACGGCGGTCGAGCTTGTCCATCACTTCCGGCTTGGAGTCGATCTCCATCTTGATGCGCGCGGCGGCCTCGTCGATCAGATCGATGGCCTTGTCCGGCAGGAAGCGGTCGGTAATGTAGCGATGGCTCAACTCCGCTGCAGCGACGATGGCCGGGTCGGTGATCTCGACGCCGTGGTGCAGTTCGTATTTCTCCTGCAAACCGCGCAGGATGGCGATGGTGGCCTCCACGCTTGGCTCGTCCACCAGCACTTTCTGGAAGCGGCGCTCCAGCGCGGCATCCTTCTCGATATATTTGCGATACTCATCCAGCGTGGTCGCGCCGATGCAATGCAGCTCGCCGCGCGCCAATGCCGGTTTCAGCATGTTGCCCGCATCCATCGCGCCCTCGGCCTTGCCCGCGCCCACCATGGTGTGCAGCTCGTCGATGAACACGATGTTGCGGCCTTCGTCCTGCGACAGCTCCTTGAGCACCGCCTTCAGGCGCTCTTCGAACTCGCCGCGATACTTTGCCCCCGCCAGCAGCGCAGCCATGTCCAGCGACAGCACGCGCTTGCCCTTCAAGGTCTCGGGCACTTCATCATTGATGATGCGCTGCGCCAAGCCTTCCACGATGGCGGTCTTGCCCACGCCGGGTTCGCCGATCAGCACGGGATTGTTCTTGGTGCGACGCTGCAAGACTTGTATCGCGCGGCGAATCTCATCGTCGCGGCCGATCACCGGATCGAGCTTGCCCATGCGTGCGCGCTCGGTCAGATCCAGGCAGTATTTCTTCAGCGACTCGCGCTGGCCTTCGGCTTCCTGCGAGCCCACGCTCTCGCCACCGCGAACCGCGTTGATGGCCGTTTCCAGCGCGGGACGCGTGACGCCGTGCTGCTTGTACAGGCGACCACACTCCCCCTTGTCGTTGGTCAGCGCCAGCAGAAACATCTCCGAGGCGATGAACTGATCGCCGCGCTTCTGCGCTTCCTTGTCGGTGAGGTTGAACAGATTGGACAGGTCACGCCCCACCTGCACCTCACCGCCGTGGCCTTCCACCTTGGGCAGGCGGTTCACGGCATCGGTCAGCGCGGCCTTGAGCGCATTGACGTTGCCGCCTGCGCGCGCCAGCAGCGAACCGGCGCCGCTGTCGGCATCGTTGAGCATGGCCAGCAGCAGGTGCTGTGGCTCGATAAACTGGTTGTCGGCGCCCACGGCCAGACTCTGGGCATCGGCAAGCGCCTGCTGTAGTTTGGTGGTGAATTTGTCGAAACGCATGGTGTGCTCCTGATGGAATCCGTTGCTGCGCAGATGGGGGATGCTTCCCCGATTTCAAGCCCTCCGCTCATCCTTTATACTGCGCCAAAAACCAAGGAAGTTCCATGACGCAGCCCAACCTGGCCAAACATATTCGCGCCAACGTGCGCGCCGCCCTCGATGAAGACATGGGCGGCGGCGACCTGACCGCCCAATTGATCCCGGAACACGCCCCAGCGCAGGCCCGCGTCATCACGCGCGAAGCTGCCGTGCTGTGCGGCACGCTGTGGTTCGAGGAGTGTTTCCTGATGCTGGATTCGGACTGCAAGATCGCATGGCAGGTCAATGAAGGCGACTTCGTGGAGCCGAACCAGCCGCTGTGCGAAGTGCGCGGCAACGCGCGCGCGTTGCTCTCCGCCGAACGTCCGGCGCTGAACTTTCTGCAGACATTGTCCTCCACGGCCTCATTGACGCGGCGTTACGTCGAGGCCATAGCCGGTACGCATACGAAGATCATGGACACGCGCAAGACATTGCCCGGCCTGCGCATGGCGCAGAAGCATGCAGTCAAAGTGGGCGGCGGGCACAACCAGCGTGTCGGGCTGTTCGACGGTGTGCTCATCAAGGAGAACCACATCGCAGCGGCAGGCGGCATCGGCAAGGTGATGGAACTGGCGTTCCGCGACACACCGCCGCATATCCCTATCCAGATCGAAGTAGAGACATTGGCGCAGTTGGACGAGGCCTTGTTGGCCGGTGCGCGGCTGATCCTGCTGGATAATTTCTCCTTGGCCGATATGCGCCTAGCGGTGGATCACGCCGCCAAGCGCGCCAAGCTGGAGGCCTCCGGCGGCATCACGCTGGAGAACGTGCGCCGTGTGGCCGAGACCGGCGTGGATCGCATCTCCATCGGCGCGCTGACCAAGGACGTCAAGGCCATCGACTTGTCCATGCGCATCGTCCTTCCTTAAAACCTGCTGCACGTCTGCGACGATTTTGAAATCCCTCTTGAAATCTCGCCGCACACCCATCATATTAGCAATCCCTAATTTTCAGGAGTTGCCATGAGCGAGCCCAAACACATCGTCTGCCCGCATTGCGATGCGGTGAACCGCGTTCCCGCCGACAAGCTGGATGCCCATCCCACCTGCGGCAAATGCAAGCAGCCGCTGTTCACCGCGCACCCGGTGGCGTTGAGCGAGAGCAATTTCATGCAGCACATCGCACGCAGCGATGTACCGGTGCTGGTGGATTTCTGGGCGCCCTGGTGCGGCCCCTGCCGCATGATGGCGCCCGCCTTCGAACAGGCGGCGCAGCGCCTGGAACCGCAGATGCGGCTGGCCAAGCTCAATACCGAAGAGGCGCAGCAGCTCGCCGCGCAATTCAACATCCGCAGCATCCCCACGCTGGCGCTGTTCAAGGGTGGGCGCGAGGTGGCGCGGCAGGCGGGGGCGATGAACGCGGACGGTATCGTACAATGGGCCAGCTCCAACGCTTGATGACGCGCCCATGAAATCATCCGCCCTGATCCTGCTCGCCGGCATCGCGCTCGCCGCGTGCAGCGATCCGTACCGCAACCTGTATGAAGGCATCAAAGCCAACAATGATGCGCAGCGCACGCCGCAGGAACGCGCCATGAAGCCGGTGCCGGGCTACGATGAATACAAGCAGGAACGGGACGGCAAGGCCGCGCACTGAGGCCATGCCAGCCGACCACTTCAGCCCCGTCGCAACGCAATACGCGGCGTTCCGACCCAGCTATCCCGCTGCGCTGTTCGACTGGCTCGCCAGCAGCACACCGCGGCACGATCTGGCATGGGACTGCGGCGCGGGCAGCGGTCAGGCCAGCGTGCCGCTGGCGCAGCGCTTCAAACATATGCTGGCCACCGACCTCAGCGCCGCACAGCTCGCCACCGCGCCGCCTCTGCCCAATGTGGTGTATCGCGCCGCACGCGCCGAGGCCAGCGGTCTCGCGGATAGCACGGCCGATCTCATCACTGTGGCACAGGCCCTGCACTGGTTCGACCTGACGCAGTTCTACGCGGAAGTGCGCCGCGTGCTCAAGCCGCGCTGCCGCATGCCGGATTACAGGGGCTCATCGACTTCTTCTACGAGGAGAGGATAGGCGCTTACTGGCCAGCGGAACGCGTGCATGTGGAGAACGGCTACCGCGACCAGCCCTTCCCCTTCGAGCGCATCACCCCGCCGCGCTTTGTGCTGCAGCAGGCATGGTCACGCGACCAGTTGCTGGGTTACCTACGCAGCTGGTCGGCGGTGGCGCGTTTCAAGGCCGCGCAGGGTTACGATCCAGTGGACGCGCTGGCAGACGAGATCGCCGGGCAGTGGCCGGATTACGAAGTGATGCAAGTGGAATGGCCGCTGTTCATGCTGGCAGGCCGGATGGGCTAAGGAACCTCTGATTAAGTCCCACATGACTGGCGGACTTAATCAGAGGTTCCCTAACGCTTGCGCGCCACCATATCCATGAGCGCCGACATGCCGCTGTGACCAGTCCCCTCATGAATGACGCTGTCATGCTCGCGCAGATGCAATATCTGCATATCCGAGAACGCATCCCGCAGCATGGCTTCGCTATAAAGGTTCTCGGCCTGTGACGGCCCGCCGGTCTTGTAGGTCAACTGGCGCGGCGTGTAGCCCTGCAACAGCAGCAGCCCGCCGGGCTTGAGGCAGCGCTTGATCTGCTCGAACATCTGCTCGCGTTGCGGCGAGGCGACGAACTGGATGAAGATGCCCGCCACCACGTCATACTGATCCTTGCCCCAATCCCGTTGCAGCAGATCGGCCAGCTCGAAATCCATCTGCACGCCGCATTGCCGCGCCAGCCGTTGCGCCTTCGCCTGCGCGACGGGGGATGCATCCACCGACAGGACATGCAGCCCCTGCTGCGCCAGCCATACGCCGTTGCGCCCTTCACCATCCGCCACGGCCAGACAGCTCATGCCGGGCTTGAGCAGGCCGCGCTGCGACGCCAGGAAAGCATTGGGCTCGGTGCCATAAAAATAATCCTCGCCGGCGCCGGCATAGCGCTCGTCCCAGATGTTCATACCGTCCTCAATACCAGCCACCAACCAGTCAGGGTAAAGAAGGAAACCAGCAGCCCCACGGCCACCATCAGGTTGGCCAAGGGCGGATCGAGATCATGCTCGCTGGCCACGATGGCGGCGGTGATCATCGGCGGCATCGCCGCCTCGAAGATGGTGACCTGGATGGCCGTGCCGTGCGCGCCGAACGCCTGCACATACAACAGCCAGACCGCGAGTGGCGCAAGGATGAGCTTGAACACGAGGCCGAGCGCAAGATTGCGCTTGTGTTCCGCGACATGCCCCAGCCGCAACTGCATACCCACGGACAGCAACGCCAGCGGCGCCAGCGTATCGCCCAGACGCTTCAGCAGCGCCGCAAACCAGTCGCCGTATTCCACGGGGATGAGCAGCAGCGCGACCAGCAGCGAGATGAACGGCGGGAACAGCGCGATGCGCTTGACGATCATCGCCGCCGTGGGGCGCCCCGACGAATACACGCCCGCCACGGTGATGCCCAGCACGGAGAGCGCGAAGAACGAGCCGAGCTGGTCGGCGATGATGGCGGTGGTCAGCCCCTCCTTGCCATAGAACACCTCCACCATGGGCAGACCGAAGAACGAGGTGTTGCCCAAGCCGCCCGTCAGCATCAGCGCGCCCACCGTCGCGCGCGGCAGCTTCAAGCGCTGCCCCAGCAGCCAGAAGAACCCCGCCGACAATCCGAACACCAGCCATGCCATCAGCCCGGTCAGCAGCACGTCGCCGGAAAGCTTGAGGCTGTGGATGTAAAGCAGCGTCAACGCGGGCAGCGAGACATGGATGATGAAGCTGTTCAGCGTGGCAGGCGCGTTGTCCGGCATGCGCCTGAAGCGGCGCAACAACATACCGGCGATGAAGCAGAGGATGAGCAGGATGAGGTTGTTCATGATCTTCCGTCATTCTGGCGCAGGCCGGAATGACGGTGTACTTACGGTACGTTCGCCGTGATGAACGCCTTCAGCTTCGCCACATCGGTATCCATCACCTCGCAGCGCTGCGGCAGGCCTTCGATACCCACCAATGCCTCTGGGCGCTCGGGTTCACGACCCAGCGCTTCCTGAATGGTCTCGGCGAACTTGGCCGGTAATGCCGTCTCCAGGCAGATCAAAGGCAAACTCGGGCGGCGTTGCTCCAGCCCCACCTTCAGACCGTCTGCCGTGTGCGTATCCACCATCACGCCATATTCGTCCCACACCTCGCGGATGGTCTTGAGGCGGTCGGCATGACTGCTCTTGCCGGAAGAGAAGTGGAACTTGGGCAGCGCGTGCCAGTAGTCGCTGTCCTTGATGTCGAACGCACCACCCTGATCCACCTTTCCCCAGAACTCGCGCACCTTGGCCGCATCGCGCCCGACCAGATCGAACACGAAGCGCTCGAAGTTGCTGGCCTTGCTGATGTCCATCGAGGGGCTGCTGGTCTCGTAGGTGTGCTGGGTGTCGCGCGGGCGATAGACACCGGTGCGGAAGAACTCGTCCAGCACATCATTCTCGTTGGTCGCCAAAATCAACTGGCCGATGGGCAAGCCCATCATGCGCGCGATGTGGCCAGCGCAGATGTTGCCGAAGTTGCCGGACGGCACAGAGAATGCGACTTGCTCGTCATTGGATTTCGTCGCGGCGAAGTAACCCTTGAAGTAGTACACCACTTGTGCCGATACGCGCGCCCAGTTGATCGAGTTCACCGTGCCGATCTTGTACTTGGCCTTGAACGCGTGGTCGTTGGACACGGCTTTCACCATGTCCTGCGCGTCGTCGAAGAAACCATGGATGGCGATGTTGAAGATGTTTGGATCTTGCAAGGAATACATCTGCGCACGCTGGAAGCTCGACATCTTGCCTTCCGGCGACAGCATGAACACGCGGATGCCGCGCTTGCCGCGCATCGCGTATTCGGCGGCGGAACCGGTGTCGCCCGAGGTCGCACCGAGGATGTTCAACTCCGCGCCCTGCTTGGCCAGCGCGTACTCGAACAGATTGCCCAGCAACTGCATCGCCATGTCCTTGAATGCCAGCGTCGGGCCGTTGGAAAGCTCAAGCAGGAACACATTGCGCGACAAGGCACGCAACGGCGTGATGTCGGCAGCATTGCTGTCGGCACGACCATTGCCGTACACCTCGGCGGTGTAAGTATTGCTGACGATGGCCTTGAGGTCGGCCGCCGGAATATCGGTGGCAAACTTCGACAGCACCGAGAACGCCAAATCGGCATAGGAAAGATTGCGCCAGGCATCCAGCTCGGCGCGCGTCACCTGCGGATATTGCTCCGGCAGGTACAGACCGCCGTCGGGAGCCAAGCCACCAAGCAGGATTTCGGTGAAGGTTTTGGCGGGAGAATTTCCGCGCGTCGAAATATATCGCATCGCTTATTTCCCCAGCTCTTCCAAGCGCAGCTTGGTCACCTTCCCGGCCACCACGCCCAGCTTCTCGATCTTGGCAATCGCAGCATTGATGCGCTTCTCGCGCGTCCGGTGCGTGAGCATGATGAGGTCGGTCTGCTCTTCGCCTTCGCCGGGCTCCTTCTGAATCACAGCATCGATGGAAATCTGCTCATCCGCCAGGATACGCGTGATGTCGGCCAGCACGCCGGGCTTGTCCTGCACGCGCAGGCGCAAGTAGTAGCTGGTCTGCACTTCGTCCATCGGCAATATCTTGAGATCGGCCATCGCGTTGGGCTGGAAGGCCAGGTGCGGCACGCGGTTCTGTGGGTCGGCGGTGTGCATGCGCGTCACGTCCACCAGGTCGGCGATCACCGCACTGGCGGTGGGTTCGGCGCCCGCGCCCTTGCCGTAATACAGCGTCGCGCCCACCGCATCGCCCTGCACCAGCACCGCGTTCATCGCACCTTCCACGTTGGCGATCAGGCGCTTGGCGGGGATCAGCGTGGGATGCACGCGCAGCTCCACGCCTTCGGCGGTGCGCTTGGTGATACCCAGCAATTTGATGCGGTAGCCGAGTTGTTCGGCATATTTGATGTCGATGGCATCCAATTTGGAGATGCCTTCGATATAGGCTTTGTCAAACTGCATGGGGATGCCGAACGCCAATGCAGAAAGTATGGTGATCTTGTGCGCGGCGTCCACGCCTTCGATATCGAAAGTGGGATCGGCCTCGGCGTAGCCCAGACGTTGCGCCTCTTTCAGCACGGTGTCGAAACTCAGCCCTTTGTCGCGCATCTCGGACAGGATGAAGTTGGTGGTGCCGTTGATGATGCCGGCGATCCACTCGATGCGGTTGGCGGTCAGACCTTCACGCACTGCTTTGATGATGGGGATGCCGCCCGCCACGGCCGCCTCGAACGCGACCATCACGCCCTTGTCCTGCGCGGCCTTGAAGATCTCGTTGCCATGTGTCGCCAGCAGAGCCTTGTTGGCAGTGACCACATGCTTGCCATTGGCGATGGCCTGCAGCACCAACTCTTTCGCCACACCGTAACCGCCGATGAGTTCGATGACGATATCGACTTCGGGGTCGGCGACCACGGAGAATGCATCATCGGTCACGCGACAGGCGCCGCCGGTAACTTTCCTGGCGAGCTCCACGTTCCTGTCCGCCACCACCACGATACGGATAGGGCGACCCGCACGGCGTGCGATCTCGTCAGCGTTGCGATGCAGTACGGTGAAAGTGCCGCCGCCGACCGTGCCGATGCCGAGCAGCCCTACATTGATTGGTTTAATGCTCATGTTTCTCTACCTGAAGAAATTGAAAAACGCCGACCTATTCCCTCACCCTTACGGGTGAGGGCGGGCTCATTGGAGTTGCCCCCTCACCCCTACCCTCTCCCAATGGGAGAAGAAGTCGATACATTGTCCGTGCCGTGCTGCTTGCGATAGTGTTCGAGGAAGCGCGCGATGCGGGCGATGGCCTCGGTGAGGTCGTCGGCATTGGGCAGGAACACGATGCGCAAGTGGTCCGGATGCTTCCAGTTGAATCCGCTGCCCTGCACCACCAGCACCTTCTCGGCTTCCAGCAATTCGAGGATGAACTTCTGGTCGTCCTTGATCGGATACATCTTTGGATCCAGCCTGGGGAACATGTACAGCGCCGCCTTAGGCTTCACGCAGGTAACACCGGGAATCGCGGTGAGCAGGTTGTAGGCCAGCTCGCGCTGCCTGTACAGCCTCCCCCCGGGCGCGACCAGGTCGTTAATGCTCTGGTAGCCGCCCAGCGCGGTCTGGATGGCGAATTGACCGGGCACGTTGGAACACAGGCGCATCGAGGCCAGGATGTTCAGGCCGTCCAGGTAATCCTGCGCGTTCTTCTTGTCGCCGGAGATGATCATCCAGCCGGAACGGTAACCGCAGGCACGGTAATTCTTGGACAGGCCGTTCAGCGTGACGAACAGCACGTCGTCCGCCAGCGAAGCCATGGAGGTGTGTGTCGCGCCGTCGTACAGCACCTTGTCGTAGATCTCGTCGGCGAACACGATCAGGTTGTGCTCGCGCGCGATCTGGATGATCTCTTTCAACGTCTCGTCGGAATACAGCGCGCCGGTCGGGTTGTTCGGGTTGATGACCACGATGGCCTTGGTATGCGGCGTGACCTTGCTGCGCATGTCCTTGATGTCCGGGTTCCACTCGTTGACCTCATCGCACAGGTAATGGCGCGGTGTGCCGCCGCCCAGCGCCACCGCCGCCGTCCACAGCGGATAATCGGGGGACGGCACCAGCACCTCGTCGCCGGGATTCAGCAGCCCCTGCATGCACATCACGATCAGTTCGGAGGCACCGTTGCCGATGAAAATATCCTCGATGGTCACGCCGGAAATCTTCTTCAACTGGCTGTAATGCATGATCGCCTTGCGCGCGGCGAACAGGCCCTTGGAATCGGAATAGCCGGACGAATTGGGCAGGTTGAGAATCACATCCTGCTGCACCTCTTCCGGCGCGTCGAAGCCGAACGGTGCGAGGTTGCCGATGTTGAGCTTGATGATGCGCTGCCCCTCCTCCTCCATCTGCTTGGCGCGCGCCATCACCGGGCCGCGGATGTCATAACAGACATTGGCCAGCTTGGCGGACTTCAGCACCGGGTGAAGTGCCGGCGTATCGGGCGTTTTTTTATGGCTCACAGCGTTCTCTCTAAGGCGCGCCGAATCCGGTAGAATCCGGCTGCACTTAATGTTTCGGCAAGGGCGCGATTCTATCCGAGCGCGCATACATCAGCAAACTGGAGTCCCCCGTGGCACTGCACCTTTCGACCGGCACACCGCACAATCATTTCACTGCCCACGGCGCGGGCTACGTCTCGGTCAACGGCGCGCGTTACGAGCAGCCGCTCGTAGTCACCGCCGACGCCATCCGCACCGACTGGAGCGCGCGCGATTTCGGCACGCTGGATGCAGCGCATTTCGAATACTTCATCGCCCTGCAACCGGAAGTCGTACTGTTCGGCACCGGCGTACAGCAGCAGTTCGCCCACCCCGACCTGTACCGCGCCCTGATCCGCGCCCGCATTGCGGTGGAATTCATGGACACGCCGGCCGCCTGCCGCACCTATAACATCCTCGCCGCCGAAGACCGCAAGGTCGCCGCCGCCATCCTCCTGTGAGGCCGCCATGAGCACCGCGCTGAAGAACGTCATCGCCCAGACCGAGCAAGTCATCCTCGGCAAACCGCACCAGATCAGACTGGCGCTGGCCTGCCTGCTGGCGCGCGGCCACCTGCTGATCGAAGACCTGCCGGGCGTGGGAAAGACCACGCTGGCGCATGCGCTGGCGCGCTCGCTGGGCTTGCGGTTCGCGCGCATCCAGTTCACTAGCGACATGTTGCCCGCCGACATCCTGGGCGTTTCCGTGTACCACCGCGAACATGAGAAGTTCGAGTTCCACCCCGGCCCCATCTTCGCGCAGATGATCCTGGCCGACGAGGTGAACCGCGCCATGCCCAAGACGCAGAGCGCACTGCTGGAGGCGATGGAAGAACACCAGGTCACCAGCGAGGGCATGACGCGCCCCTTGCCGGAACCTTTCTTCGTCATCGCCACGCAGAACCCCACCCACCAGATCGGCACCTTCCCGCTGCCCGAATCGCAGCTCGACCGCTTCCTGATGCGCATCCAGCTCGGCTACCCGGA
>JBBIIN010000027.1:0-21650 GCA_037446515.1 Gallionellaceae bacterium | reverse complement strand
TAAAAAGTAAATTCAGAGCTCCTTGCGCGCACGGTTTTTCGGCTCGTTTATCCATATTTTTGTTTTGGCTTTTTGCTCAAAAAACAGAATGCACAACACGATAAAAATCAAAAGCACCGCCGATGCAGTATAGCGGCTCAATGCCAGCCCACCGGCAGCAACAGGTTTGTCCAAGTAGTCGCCGACAACCGCCCCCAGTGGACGTGTCAGGATAAAGGCCGCCCAAAACAAAATGGTGTGCGATATTTTGCTCCAGAAGTACGCCACCACCACCAGCAACAACAGCGCGGCAAAGACTATTGCACCACCTTCATAACCCAGCCCCACGCTGTCCGCTGTCCAGTCACCCAAGGCCGTCCCCAGTGTCTGTGAAAACATGATGGTCAGCCAATAGAACATCTCGGCTTTGGGCGTACTGACGCTATCAACTGACACTGAGCCCAAGCTGCGATACCAAACGAATAGTGAACTCATCAGCAAAATAAACAGCAGCGACGAACCGCCCGCATATCCTATGCCCAATGAACGGTCAGCATAATCTGCCAAGGTTGTGCCCACCGTGGTGGTTGCAATGATAGTAGTCCAGTACAGAAAAGGATGAAAACCTGTTGCCCTGACCTGCGCCAATACTGCAAGCAAAAAAATTGCGGCAAAAATTCCTGTGCTCAGCAGATAGCCCAGATTCATGGACATGGAAAGCGCATCACCACCCGTTTCGCCCAAAGTGGTCGCAAAAATTTTGATGACCCAGAAAATCAGTGTGACCTCTGGCACTTTGCTCAAAGCCTGATTGACGTTGTCATTCATAGCATTTCCTTTCGCGGATTCAAATTTGAAGTGCAATGCCTAGTTTGGAGAATACCTGACTGGGGGTCTGGCATCCAAGCCTCTTCCGTAAATAAAACGCACCAGAGACCATTTGATTTAACGGCTGCACCGACCTTCGTGGATCGCATCACACTTCTCCCGGCAGGAAATGCCCGCAAGCTAACCCGCCCCTCCTGCAGGGCCAATATGCCGTTTGGCCTATATCCCGCCCCACCTCTGCGCGGCAAGACTTGATAAACTGCGCGCCTGTACCGGAACCCTATCGCGCGCATGAGCCTGCTCAACGACATCCCGCTTTCGTCCATCCAGCTGTACCTGACGGCACCTTATCCGTGCAGTTATCTGCCGGACCGGGAAGCGCGCTCGCAGGTGGCTACGCCGTCCTTCTTCATCAACACGGCGGTCTATTCGGAGCTGGTGCGCCACGGCTTCCGCCGCAGCGGCACGTTCACCTATCGCCCGCGCTGCGACCATTGCCGGCAATGTGTGCCGGTACGCATCACGGTAGGCAATTTCATGCCGTCGCGCTCGCAACGCCGCAGTTGGCAGCGTCATGTCGGACTGAGGGCTGAGTTGTTGCCCCTGCTGGACAAGCCGGAATATTTCGAGCTGTATAGCCGTTACCAGAAGACGCGCCACGCCGAGGGCGGGATGAACGACGATGATCCGGAGCAGTACCGCAATTTCCTGTTGCAGAGCCATGTGGATTCCCTGCTGGTGGAATTCCGCGAGGATGGTGTGCTGCGCATGGTGAGCATCGTTGACATCCTGGAGGACGGCCTGTCGGCGGTCTATACGTTCTATGACGCGGAAGTGGCGGGGGCGAGCTTCGGCACGTTCAACGTGCTGTGGCAGATCGAGCTGGCGCGCAAGCTGGAGTTGCCCTATCTGTATCTGGGCTATTGGATAGAAGCGTCGCGCAAGATGGCGTACAAGGCGCGCTTCCAGCCCCTGCAAGGCTTGCAGGATGGCACTTGGCAACCCTTACACACCAAAGGAAAAGCATGAAGACGCGCCTGTCCCTGTTTGCCGCGGCATTGCTGCTGTTGCCCTATGCCGGCCTGTTGTTGAGTGGCGGTGCATGGGGCGATGCGCCCATCGCCCTGCCCGCGCACGATCTGGCTCCGGGCGTGGCGACCCTGCTCACGCTGCTCGGCATCGTGCTGGCCAGCAATTTCGTGGCCATGCGGCGCGGTGGCGGCAATCCCTTGCAGATACAGCGCAATTATTACCTGGCCGTGGCAGCGGCCAGCGGCGTGCTCGGCTGGATGATGGTCTATCTCGACCGCTACGCCGCCAGTTGGGAGACCTCGCAAGCCACCGACATCGCCAGCCTTATCGTGCAGACTGCGGTGTTCGCGCTGCTCGCTCCGGCGATACTCAGCGTGCGCGCCCTGCTCGGCTCCCATGCCGGATTGCTCAAGCGCCTCGCCGGATGGCCCGCCGCACCGCGCATCGCGCCGGACAAGGCGGCTTTCGCCTTGCTGCCGCTGGCGTTGCTGGGCCTGACCGGCGGCGCGGTGTGGCCGGAGCCACTGTTCTGGCTGCTGTGGAGCGCGCCCTTGCTGTTGCTGGTCGCGCTGCAACTGCTGTGGCAGGAGGGCACCGTCTTCTCCGGCCTGCCGCAAGGCGACTGGGGGCGCGTCCTGTGTGCCGCCCTGGCCGGGCTGCTGGTGGGCAACCTTGCCATGTCCGCGTTCCGTCTGGCCGGCGGCCTGCTCATCCTGCAACTGCCCAACGCCCTGTTCGCGCAGCTCGGCTATGCGCTGTTCGGCCTGCTCTGCCTGCAACTCGGCGATGCCATCGCCGAATTCTGGCGCGGCACCACGCGCCAGGCCATGTTCAAGAAACGCACCCTGTCCATTCCCATCGTCGTGAAGAAATGAATCCTTATTCCCTGCTGCGCCCCGCCCTGTTCGCACTCGACCCGGAGACCGCCCACCATGCCACGCTCGATGCGCTGAAGACGGCCAACTGCCTGGGGGCGCTACCGCTGCTGGCCAGGCGCCCGGTGCAAGACCCGCGCACGGTGATGGGCATCACCTTCCCCAATGCGGTGGGGCTGGCCGCCGGACTCGACAAGAACGGCGAGGCCATAGCCGGCTTGGCGGCGCTCGGCTTCGGTTTCATCGAGATCGGCACCGTCACGCCGCTGCCGCAGCCGGGCAACCCGAAACCGCGCATGTTCCGCATCCCCGAGGTGCAGGGTATCATCAACCGCATGGGTTTCAACAACGACGGCGTGGATAAGCTGATCGAGAACGTACAGCGCGCCAAGTTCAAGGGCGTGCTCGGCATCAACATCGGCAAGAACGCCGTGACGCCTATCGAAAGAGCGGCGGACGATTACCTCATCGGCCTGCGCAAGGTGTATGCCCACGCCAGTTATGTCACGGTGAACGTCTCCTCGCCCAACACCAAGAACCTGCGCCAGTTGCAGGGTGGCGACGAGCTGGATGCGCTGCTCGCACAACTGAAGGCGGAGCAGGACCGGCTCGCGCAGCAGCATGGGCTTTATGTGCCGCTGGCAGTGAAGATCGCGCCTGACCTGGATGACGCGCAAATCAAGCAAATCGCCGCGTTGCTGATGCAACACCGCATCGACGGCGTGATCGCCACCAACACCACGCTGTCGCGGGAGGGCGTGGAAAACCTGCCGCACGGCAACGAAACGGGCGGCCTGAGCGGCGCGCCGGTGCGCGACAAATCCAGCGCCGTGATCCGCGCGCTGGCCGCCGAGTTGCAGGGTGCGCTGCCCATCATCGGCGTGGGCGGCATACTCTGCGGCACGGATGCGGTGGAGAAGATGCAGGCCGGCGCGGCGCTGGTGCAGCTCTACAGCGGCATGGTGTATCGCGGCTGGGGGCTGGTGGAAGAATGCGCGGCGGCGCTGCAACGAGCCCGGCGGCCTTCCGACTCCGTTTCTGAATGACTCTCCCGACGCGCCAGCCCGATTTTTCCGGCATTCCCGGTTCGTTATAACGATATAACCCCGCTGCGGTTGAAGCGGCAGGGGAATCAGCGGATAATCCGCCGCCTCAGGAGGAAGTGGCAGCAATGACAGAATACTTGCTCATCATCGTCAGCACGGTGTTCGTGAACAATATCGTGATGGTGAAGATACTCGGGCTGTGCCCGTTCATGGGGGTGTCCAAGAAACTGGAAGCCGCCGTGGGCATGGGAGCGGCCACCACCTTCGTGCTGACGCTGGGTTCCGGCGCAAGCTACCTGATTCAACATTACCTGCTCGGCCCCGAGCTGGCCTACCTCACCACCCTGTCGTTCATCGTGGTCATCGCGGGCATCGTGCAGTTCACCGAGATGGCCGTGAAAAAGACCAGCCCAGATCTGTACCAGGTGCTGGGCATCTACCTGCCGCTGATCACCACCAACTGCGCGGTGCTCGGCATCCCGCTGCTCAATGTGCAAGCCAAACATGATTTCGTGGAGTCGCTGCTGTTCGGTTTCGGCGGCGCAGTGGGCTTCACCTTGGTAATGGTGCTGTTCGCCGGCATCCGTGAACGCATGGAAGGCGCCGATGTACCGGGCATCTTCAAGGGTTCGGCCATCGCCATGGTCACCGCCGGGCTGATGAGCCTGTCCTTCATGGGGTTCTCGGGCCTGGTGAAATGATCGCTGCCTTGCTCGTAATGATCGGCCTGTCCGTGCTGCTGGGTGCAGTGCTGGGTTACGCCGCCATCCGCTTCAAGGTGGAGGGCAATCCGCTGGCGGAAAAGATTGACGCGGTGTTGCCGCAGACGCAGTGCGGCCAGTGTGGCTTCCCCGGCTGCAAGCCTTACGCCGAGGCCATCGCCAAGGGTGAAGCCGACATCAACAAGTGCCCGCCCGGCGGCGAGGAAGGGATACGCAAGCTGGCCGATCTGCTCGGCGTCGATTTCAAACCGTTCGGCGAGGACGCCGCGCCCAAGGGCAAAGCAGTGGCCTTCATTGACGAGCAGACCTGCATCGGCTGCACGCTGTGCATCCAGGCCTGTCCGGTGGATGCCATCGTTGGTGCGGCCAAGCAAATGCACACCATCATCGCCACAGAATGCACCGGTTGCGAATTGTGCGTCGCCCCCTGCCCGGTGGATTGCATCAGCATGCACGCCATCCCGGAGGATGTCGGCAACTGGAAGTGGCCGCATCCCGTGATCGCGATACAGGTTGCCGCATGAGGCCGATCCACGCATTCCACGGCGGCGTGCATCCGCCCACCCACAAGGATGAGTCCACGCGCACGCCCATCGTGCAGGCGGCCATGCCCGGCAAGCTGGTGATCCCCCTGAGCCAGCACATGGGAACGCGCGCGCGGCCCATGGTGCAGGTGGGCGAGCATGTGCTCAAGGGGCAAAAGATCGGCAAGCCGGAAGGGCGTATGTCCAGCGCGGTGCATGCCTCCACCTCCGGCACCATCGCCGCCATCGACATGCAGCCGGTCACCCACCCTTCCTGCCTGCCCGACCTGTGCATCACGCTCATCCCGGACGGCAAGGACGAGTGGAAAGAGCACCACGGGATGGATGTCGAGAATCTGCCGCACGCCGAGTTGCGCCACCTGCTGCGCAAAGCCGGTGTGGTGGGAATGGGCGGCGCGGTGTTCCCCAGCGACCTGAAAGCCGACGCGCACCGCTACCGGGTGCGCACGCTGATTCTCAACGGTGCGGAATGCGAACCTTACATCACCTGCGATGACATGCTGATGCGCGAGCGCGCGGCGGACATCCTGCGCGGCGCCGAGCTGCTGCGCGAGCTGCTGCAGGCGGAAGAAGTGCTGATCGGCATCGAGGACAACAAGCCACAGGCCATCGCCGCGATGCGCCAGGCGGTGCAGGACGGAGGGCGCGGTCGCATGGAAGTGATGGTGGTGCCCACGCTCTATCCCAGCGGCGGCGCGAAACAGTTGATCCGTCTGCTCACCGGCATCGAAGTGCCGCACGGCGTGCGCTCCACCGCCATGGGCGTGCAGTGTTTCAACGTCGCCACTGCCTGGAGTGTGTGGCGCGCGCTGGCGCACGGCGAGCCGCTGATCTCGCGCATCGTCACCGTTACCGGCAACGTGGAACATCCGCAGAATTTCGAGGTACTGATCGGCACACCGCTCGACGAGCTGGTCGCACAGGCTGGCGCCAAGCCCGACACCGACCGCTACATCATGGGCGGCCCCATGATGGGCGTGGAGCTGCCCTCATTCGCGGCAGGCATCACCAAGGCAGCCAACTGCATCATTGCTTCTTCTCCGGCGCTGTTCCCGCCCCCGCTCCCCGCGCTGCCCTGCATACGCTGCACGCGCTGCGCCGAAGTGTGCCCGCAAGACCTGCAACCGCAGGATTTGTACTGGTTCGCCAAATCCAGCAATTTCAACAAGGCGCAGGAGTTCAATCTGGCCGACTGCATCGAGTGCGGCGCCTGCGCCTATGTTTGCCCCAGCCACATCCCGCTGGTGCAGTACTACCGCTACGCCAAGAGCGAGATCCACGAGCGCGCACAGGACAAACAGGCCGCCGACCTGGCACGCGAGCGGCACGAGTTCCACCAGTTGCGCCTGGAGCGCGACAAACAGGAGAAAGCCGAGAAGCTGGCACAGAAGGAACGCGAGGCCGCCGCCAAGGCGGTCGCCAGCGCCGCACCGGTCAACCCGCAGGCCGCAACAGACGATACGCAACAGATACGCATAGACGCCGCCATCGCGCGTGCCACGGCGCAAGCCGCAGCGGCGCAGCCGCAGAACACCACACAGCTCACCCCAGGGCAGCAGGCCGAGATCACCGAGATCGAAGCACGCCGCGCCAAGATACGCGAATTGGCGGCGGGCGCGGGCGCCGAAGACGAACCGCATAAACAATAATCCAGCGACATCATGTTCAGTTCTCCTTTCCTCACCAAGCCCTCCAGCGTCAGCCAGATCATGCTGCAAGTCCTGCTGGCGCTGATCCCCGGCATCGCGCTCTATGTGTGGTATTTCGGCCCGGCCATCTTGGTATCGATCGCGCTGGCGAGCATCACCGCGCTGGCTACCGAGGCGGCCATGCTCAAGCTGCGCGAGCGCCCGCTGCGCCCTTTCCTGTCCGACAACAGCGCGCTGCTCACTGCCTGGCTGCTGGCGCTGTCCATCCCGCCGCTGGCACCGTGGTGGCTGGTGGTGGTCGGCACCGCATTCGCCATCGCCGTCTCCAAACACCTTTACGGCGGCTTGGGCAGCAACCCGTTCAACCCGGCGATGGTTGGCTACGCCGCGCTCATCATCTCCTTCCCTGTACACATGACGCACTGGCTCACGCCGCATCCGGTGGGGCATCTGGAACTGAGCTTTGTGCAACAACTGGATTACATCTTCGGCGGTGTGCTGCCTGCCGGTCTGACGCTGGACGCAGTGACCATGGCCACGCCGCTGGATACGCTGAAGACGCAGTTGCATCTCGGCCTGTCGGTGAACGATATCCGCGACATGCCGATCTACGGCCGTCTCGCCGGCAAAGGTAGCGAGATGGTCGCCATCGGCTTCGCCCTCGGCGGCCTGTACCTGCTGATCAAGCGCATCATCTCCTGGCACTTGCCAGCGGCCTATCTGGGTGCGCTGTTCATCACTGCGGGAATCTTCCACCTGATAGACCCGACACATTACGTCGCCCCGCTGTTCCACTGGTTCTCCGGCGCGGCCATGATAGGGGCGTTCTTCATCCTCACCGACCCGGTCACCTCGCCGACCACGCCCAAGGGGAAGCTGATCTTCGCCACCGGCGCGGGCGTGCTGACCTACCTGATCCGCGCCTTTGGCGGCTTCCCCGACGGCATGGCCTTCGCCACCCTGCTGATGAACATCTGCGTGCCGCTGATCGATGCCTGGACACAGCCGCCGGTGTTCGGGCAGAAAGGGGGTGGCAAATGAAGCGCATCGCCCGTGCCAGCCTGCAATCGGCAGTCAACCTGGTGTTCTTCGCCATCATCGGCACGGCAGTGCTGGCCTCGACATTTTTCATGACGCATGACGCGATCATGAAGAGTGAAGAAAAGGAAAAGCTCAAGCTCATCACCCAGATCGTACCTGCCCCCCTATTCGACAACGACATCATGCAGGACACGCTGTCCATCCCGGCCAACGCCCTGCTGGGCACGGAAGACGCCACCATCGCCTACCGCGCGCGCCTGCATGGCGAGCCTTCCGCCGTGGTGCTGGAGGCCGTCGCGCCGGATGGCTACAGCGGCAAGATTGCGCTGATCCTGGCGGTGCGCGCCAACGGCGAACTAGCCGGCGTGCGCGTGGTGGCACACAAGGAAACGCCCGGGCTGGGCGACTACATCGAGCTGCTGAAAAACCCCTGGATCAAGGGGTTCGACGGCAAATCACGCGAGGTGTATAAAGACCCGGACTGGAAAGTGAAAAAGGACGGCGGGCAGTTCGATTACATGGCGGGCGCCACCATCACGCCGCGCGCGGTGATCAAGGCAGTGCACAAGGCGCTGGTCTATTTCGGGGAGAACCGCGACACGCTGTTTGTCGTGAACACGCCCGCACCGAAGAAGGAGAAACACAAATGAGCCTCCAGGAATACAAGGATATTTTTCATAATGGCATGTGGAAGCAGAATACCGGCGTGGTGCAACTGCTCGGCATGTGTCCCATTTTGGCCGTCAGCAGCTCGGTGGTGAACGGTGTCAGCCTGGGGCTGGCCACGGCAGTCGTCATGGCGCTGTCCGGCGCAGCCATCGCGCCGATTCGCAGCTACGTGCCGAACGAGATCCGCATCCCGGTGTTCATCCTCATCATCGCGGTGCTGGTCACCGTGGTGCAATACCTGATGAACGCCTATATGTATGGCCTGTACGTGGTGCTGGGCATCTTCATCCCGCTGATCGTCACCAATTGCATTGTGCTGGCGCGCGTGGAAGCGTTCGCCTCCAAAAACCCGGCGGGCACTTCCGCGTGGGATGGGTTCTCCATGGGCCTCGGCCTCACCGCCGTGCTCGCCGTGCTGGGCGCCATGCGCGAACTGCTCGGCAAAGGTACGCTGTTCTCCGGTATCGATCTTGCGTTGGGAGATGTGGCCAAAGACTGGGTGCTGCACGTCATCCCCGACTACAAAGGCTTCCTGCTCGCCGTCCTGCCGCCCGGCGCCTTCATCGGGCTGGGGCTGCTCATCGCCGGCAAGAACTGGCTGAACCTGCGCGCCGCACGCAAGCGCCGCAGCGGCGCGCTGGCGATCCCGATCGAGGGGGGCTGCACGCCCGCCGCACACGGATGAACGCAGCCAAGCGCCGCGAAATCTTCCTGCGCCTGCAAGCGGCCAATCCCCACCCGACCACCGAGCTGGAACACTCGACGCCGTTCGAACTGCTGGTAGCCGTCATCCTCTCGGCGCAAGCCACCGACAAGAGCGTTAACCTCGCCACGCGTGAACTGTTCCCCATCGCCAACACGCCGCAATCCCTCCTTGCGCTGGGCGAAGAAGGGCTGCGCGAATATGTGCAGCGCATCGGCCTGTACCAGACCAAGAGCAAGCACCTCATCCAGATGTGCCGCATGCTGATCGAGCGACATGGCGGCGAAGTGCCGCGCACGCGCGAGGCGCTGGAAGCATTGCCCGGCGTGGGACGCAAGACCGCCAACGTGATCCTCAACACCGCCTTCGGCCAGCCCACCATCGCGGTGGACACCCACATCTTCCGCATCAGCAACCGCATCGGCCTCGCTCCCGGCAAGACTGTGCAGGAAGTGGAAGACAAGCTGATGAAAGTGGTGCCTGCGGAATTCAGGCAGGATGCCCACCACTGGCTGATCCTGCACGGACGCTATGTTTGCACTGCACGCAAGCCGAAGTGCGGGGAGTGCATCATCGAAAGCCTGTGCGAATACAAGGATAAGACGCCGTGATGTTCAACCCCACCCGTGATGAAGCGCGCAACTTCCTGTTCGAATCCTGGCGCAAGCGCCAGGCCAAGGAGTTGCTGTCTCCGCTGGAAGACCTGACCGCGCAGTTGATAGTCAAGCATCCGGAATACCACGCGCTGTTCAACAATCCAGAGCACAATCAGGATAAGGATTATGCGCCGGATGGCAACGTGGTGAACCCGTTCCTGCACCTGATGATGCACCTGACCCTAGAGGAGCAGATCAGCATCGGCCAGCCGCACGGCATCCGCGAGCAGTTCGCGCGCCTGACGCAGAAGTACGAATCGGAACATGAGGCGCAGCACGCGATGATGGATTGCCTGGGCGAGATGCTCTGGCAGGCGCAACGCAACCAGGCCGCGCCGGATGCCGCGGTTTATCTCTCCTGTTTGGAAAAACAATGAGGATCAGCAAGGTCACCACGCGCACGGGCGACGACGGCACGACCGGCCTGGCCGACGGCACGCGCCTGCCCAAGGATGACGCACGCATCGCCGCCATTGGCAGTGTGGATGAACTGAACAGCCACTTGGGCTTATTACTGGCGGAATCCATGCAGGAAGAGGTGCGCAGCGAGTTGCTGCGCATCCAGCACGATCTATTCGACTGCGGTGGCATGCTCGCCTCACCCGGCGCACCGTTCGACGCTGCCAAACTGGCGCGGCTGGATGCCGCCATTGCCCATTACAACGCCTGCCTGCCGCCGTTAAAGGAATTCATCCTGCCGGGCGGTTGCCGCGCTGCCGCGCAGTGCCATGTGACGCGCAGCGTGGCGCGGCGATGCGAACGCGATTACTACCGTCTGATGCAGAATGATGAAGCTCCGGCACAGGGTTTGCAGTATCTCAATCGCCTGTCCGATTTATTGTTCGTGTTATGCCGCGTGCTGAATCTGGCGGCGGGGCAAACGGAAACGCTGTGGCAGCGTAATTAGGATAGCGGCGGCGCTTTCGGTTTGCGCAGCCCGAACAGCCACATCACGTAACCGGAGAGGCAGTAGCCGAAGAACAGCAGAAACAGGTTGAGCGGCGGATTCTGCGCCACGAAGATGAAGAACAACGCGAACAGGAAGACCACAATGAACGGCACGCTCTTGCGCATGTTCAGCGATTTGAAGCTGTAATACTTCAGGCTGCTGACCATGGACAACCCGGCGAACACGGTCAATGCGGCGGCATACCAGCGCAGTTCGTAACCGGAATAGCTGTTGTCCAGCATCACCCACACAAAACCGGCCACCAGGGCTGCCGCCGCCGGACTGGGCAAACCCTGGAAGTACCGCTTGTCCACCACGTCGATGTTGGTGTTGAAACGCGCCAGACGCAGCGCGGCACCCGTGCAATAGATGAAGGCGGCGAACCAGCCCCATTTGCCGAGGTCACGGAAGGCCCATTCATAGGCCAGGATGGACGGTGCGACACCGAACGACACCATATCGGACAGGCTGTCGTACTCGGCGCCGAACTCGCTCTGCGTATGGGTCAGGCGCGCCACGCGGCCATCCAGACCGTCCAGCACCATGGCGATGAAGATGGCCACGGCGGCGAATTCGAACTTGCCGTTCATCGCCTGCACGATGGAATAGAACCCGGCAAACAGCGCAGCCGTGGTGAACAGGTTGGGCAGCAGGTAGATGCTGTGCCGGCGCAGGTCAATCTTCTTGCGAGGGTTCAATTCGTCCATGTCAGAGGGTGGCAAGAATGGTCTTGGTAGCGCTCACTTTATCACCGATGCTGACCTTGACGGTAGCCGTCAGCGGCAGATAGACATCCACGCGCGAGCCGAAGCGGATGAAGCCATAGCGCTGACCGCGCGCAATCTGGTCGCCCGCCTTGACGTAGCACAGGATACGGCGCGCGATCAGCCCGGCCACTTGCACGAAGGTCACGGTCTGCCCGTCAGCCATCCTGGCCACGATGGCGTTGCGCTCGTTCTCCAGCGAGGCTTTGTCCAGATCGGCATTCACGAACTTGCCCGGGAAATACTGCACTTTCTGTATCGTGCCGTCGATCGGGCTGCGGTTGGAATGCACGTTGAACACATTCATGAACACGCTCACTAGGATGGCCTCGCGCTCGCCGTAGGGATCGGTGGTGCGCTCGACCTTGATGACGCGCCCATCGGCAGGCGACAGCACGGCATTGGCCTGCTGCGGGATCACGCGCGCCGGATCGCGGAAGAATTGCAACACGAACAGCGCGATGATCCACAAGGGGAGGGACCAGGCGGCGCACCACACGCTTGCGGCAGCAGCCAGCGCGACTGCGATCGCCAGGAACGGCCAACCCTCGCGGGCGATGATGGGATGAGGATAGAAATTCATATGGGAAGGGGAAAGGACGGGATTAACAGGCACCCGTTATCCTTCCCCTATCTCCCTTCTCGCAGTTAGTTCTTGGACTGATCGACCAGCTTGTTTTTGGCGATCCACGGCATCATGGCGCGCAACTGGCCGCCTACCTGCTCGATGGGATGCGCTGCGTTGAGGCGGCGGCGCGCGGTCATCTCGGGATAGTTGGTGCGCCCTTCGAGGATGAATTGCTTGGCGTAAGAACCGTTCTGGATGTTCTTCAGACACTCTTTCATCGCAGTGCGCGCTTCACCGGCGATCACTCGCGGTCCCGTAACATATTCACCATATTCGGCATTGTTCGAGATCGAGTAGTTCATGTTGGCGATGCCGCCTTCGTACATCAGGTCCACGATCAGCTTCAGTTCGTGCAGACACTCGAAGTAGGCCATTTCCGGCGCGTAACCCGCCTCGGTCAGTGTCTCGAAACCGGCCTTCACCAGTTCCACCGCGCCGCCGCACAGCACGGCCTGCTCGCCGAACAGGTCGGTCTCGGTTTCTTCGCGGAAGTTGGTCTCGATCACGCCGCCCTTGGTGCCGCCGTTGGCAGCCGCATAAGACAGCGCGATGTCCCGAGCCTTGCCGGATTTGTCCTGGTACACCGCAATCAGCGAGGGCACGCCGCCGCCCTTGAGGTATTCGGAACGCACGGTGTGGCCGGGGCCTTTGGGGGCGATCATGATGACGTCCACGTCATTGCGCGGCACGACCTGGTTGTAGTGGATGTTAAAACCGTGGGCGAAAGCCAGCGCGGCACCCACCTTCATGTTGCCGTGAACCTCCTTGTTGTACACCTCCGGGATGTTCTCGTCGGGCAGCAGGATCATCACCAAGTCAGCGCCTTTCACCGCGTCGGCGATCTCGGCGACTTTGTGGCCGGCATTCTCGGCCTTCTTCCAGGATTCTCCGCCACGGCGCAAGGCGACGGTCACGTTGACACCGGAATCCTTCAGGTTCTGTGCATGCGCATGGCCCTGCGAACCGTAGCCCACGATAGTCACTTTCTTGCCCTTGATCAGGGACAGGTCTGCATCTTTGTCGTAATAAACTTTCATGTCGTCCTCGTAAATAAATCAAAGTTTCAGGATGCGGTCGCCGCGGCCGATGCCGGATGCGCCGGTGCGCACGGTCTCCAGGATCAGGTCGTGGTCGATAGCTTGCAGGAAGCTGTCCAGCTTGGATCCCGTGCCGGTCAGTTCGAGAGTGTAGGTCTGCGCCGATACATCGATGATACGACCGCGGAAGATGTCGGTCATGCGCTTCAACTCTTCACGGTTCTGCCCCATGGCGCGCACCTTGACCAGCATCAGTTCGCGCTCCAGGTGCCCGCCGTCGCTCAGATCCATTACGGCGACCACGTCCACCAACTTGTTGAGCTGCTTGTTGATCTGCTCGATCACCTCGTCTGAGCCCCTGGTAACGATGGTCATGCGCGACAGGGTGGGATCTTCGGTTGGCGCCACGGTGAGCGACTCGATGTTATAGCCGCGCGCCGAAAACAGCCCGGCCACGCGCGACAATGCACCGGCCTCATTTTCCATCAGCAGGGAGATGATGTGCCTCATCACAGATCCTCCGCCAAAATCACCTCAGACAGGCCGCGACCGCCCGGCACCATGGGATAAACGTTCTCGGTAGGATCAGTCTGAAAATCCATGAACACCAACCTGTCCTTGAGCTTGAAAGCCTCGCGCAAAGCGCCTTCCACATCGGATGGCTTCTCGACGTGCATGCCGACATGGCCATAGGCTTCCGCCAGTTTCACGAAATCGGGCAGCGCATCCATATAGGAATGCGAATAACGGTTGCCGTGGAAAAATTCCTGCCACTGGCGCACCATGCCCAGATAGCGGTTGTTCAGGGCAATGACCTTCACCGGTACGTTGTACTGTTTGCACGTGGACAGCTCCTGGATATTCATCTGGATACTGCCCTCGCCGGTCACGCAGGCCACGGTGGCATCGGGGTGGGCGAGCTGCACTCCCATCGCGGCGGGCAGGCCGAAACCCATGGTGCCCAGGCCGCCGGAGTTGATCCAGCGGCGCGGCTGGTCGAATTTGTAGTATTGCGCAGCCCACATTTGGTGCTGCCCGACATCGGAGGTGACGAAAGCCTCGCCGCGTGTGATCGCATACAGCTTCTCGATCACATATTGCGGCTTGATGACCTCATCGGAATTGCGGTACGTCAGCGATTTTCGGCTGCGCCACGCTTCGATCTGCTGCCACCAGGTGGCCAGCACGGCGGCATCCGGCTTCTGCTTGCTCGAATGAAGCACGGTCAGCAGGTCGGTCAGCACCTGCCGCACATCGCCCACGATGGGCACGTCCACCTTGACGCGCTTGGAGATGGAGGCCGGATCGATGTCAATATGGATGATTTTGCGCGGAACGGAATTGAAATGCGCCACATTACCAATCACGCGGTCGTCGAAGCGCGCGCCCACCGCCAGCAGCACGTCGCATTCCTGCATCGCCATGTTGGCTTCCAGGGTGCCATGCATGCCCAGCATGCCAAGGAACTGCTTGTCATTGGCCGGATAGCCCCCCAGCCCCATCAGAGTGTTGGTGCATGGGAATCCCAGCAGTCGCACCAGTTCCGTCAAGGGCTTCGCCGCATCGGACAGAATCACGCCGCCGCCGCCATAGACCATGGGCCGCTTGGCTTCCAGCAGCAACTGCACCGCCTTCTTGATTTGCCCGGCGTCGCCGTGGGTGACCGGGTTGTAGGAGCGGATGCTGATTGTTTCCGGATAGGAAAAGGCAACCTTCTGGTTGGAGACATCCTTGGGAATATCCACCAGCACCGGACCGGGCCGCCCGCTCTTGGCCAGATAGAACGCTTTTTTCAGGGTGACCGCCAGATCCTTGGCATCCTTCACCAGAAAGTTGTGCTTCACACAGGGGCGGGTCACACCCACCGCATCCACCTCCTGGAACGCGTCCTCGCCGATATAGCTGGTCGGCACTTGGCCACTGATGACCACCATCGGAATGGAATCCATATACGCCGTGGCGATACCGGTCACCGCGTTGGTCACGCCCGGGCCGGACGTGACCAACGCCACCCCCACCTTGTCCGTGGAACGCGAATAACCATCAGCGGCATGCACTGCGGCCTGTTCGTGACGCACCAGCACATGTTTGACTTTGTCCTGCTTGAACAGCTCATCGTAGATGAACAACACTGCCCCGCCAGGAT
This sequence comes from Gallionellaceae bacterium, assembly GCA_037446515.1. Classification (GTDB taxonomy): domain Bacteria; phylum Pseudomonadota; class Gammaproteobacteria; order Burkholderiales; family Gallionellaceae; genus Sideroxyarcus. Next base: position 6,381 of record JBBIIN010000027.1, on the reverse strand, counting down.
AGCCGAAGACGTGCTCCACGCCCTCTTCCTGCAAGCACCTGATGGTTATTTCCGCACCGGTCAGTTCCATGAGCCAACTACCTATGATTCAATTTGATTGAAAGACCGCGAAAGATAAAGGCTGGCGGCGCTTTGGTCAACCCCAATCCAGCCCGGAATGGCCGAAAACCCTTGTTGCGACGGGAATTTGCTATGATTCCGCCTGCCACGAATCACCGACTATAAAACTTGTCCAGCCCAGAACAGCTTTCCGCCTTCCTTGCCAGCGTCGAGCGCCGCGCCTACAAGCATGCATTGTTCGCCGTTCGCGACGAGCATGTAGCGTTGGACATCGTGCAAGATGCCATGCTCAAGCTGGCGGAACGCTACGGCGACAAGCCAGCAGAAGAATTTCCCATGTTATTCCACCGCATCTTGCAGAATACCCTGCTGGATCACTACCGTCGCCAGAAGGTGCGCTCGACTTGGGTGACGCTTTTTTCATCTTTCACACCACAACACGCCGAAGAAGAGTTCGACCCTCTCGATGTTCTGGAAGACGGGGATAAAGGCAAAAACCAGCCCCATGAATCGCTGCAACAAGCGCAGATACTAGCCATCATTGAGGCGGCGCTCAGCCGCCTGCCGGCTCGTCAACGGGAAGCTTTCCTGTTGCGTTACTGGGAACAATTGGACACCGCAGAAACCGCCCTCGCCATGGGCTGTTCCGAAGGCAGTGTAAAGACACATTGCTCGCGCGCCACCCATGCACTGGCCGAGATGCTTAAGGAGAAAGGAATAGACCTGTCATGACACATATCAAGCTTCCCCTGCGTGACGTTGGCTCTTTGCTGAACCGCGCCACTATACAGCTTGACGGCAGCGTCCTGGAACAATTGCGCAAGGCGCGGCAAAATGCCCTGCAGCACCAGATTCCTGCCCAGCGTGCGCCCGTGCTGGCTTGGCTGAGCCATCACGGTCTCGTCCATCACAGGGCACACAAGGCCCTGAATCTGGGCATGGCTACCCTGTTGACGCTGATTCTGCTGGGCGGAGCCGTCTATTGGCAGTACAACCGCGAGCCCGACCACAGTGACATTGACATCGCGATACTGACCGACGAACTTCCCATCGACATGTACGTTGACGATTGAGTTGTAGCGGCATGGTCAAACCATACCATTTTGCGCTGGCGCTTTTCCTGGCGGTCACCCTCCCGTCCCGGCTGGCCGTGGCTCAACCCTGGAATACGCTGTCCCCTGCACAGCAACAGGCCCTGGCGCCACTGTCCGGCACTTGGGACACCCTGCCGGGAAAACAACAAACACACTTTCTCGCCTTGGCCCGACATTACCCCAAGCTCAATCCGCAACAGCAACAACGCTTGCAGGCGCGCATGCAGGCATGGGGCAAATTGACTCCGGAACAGCGGCACCGCGCACGGGAGAAATACCGGGCTTTCAGCAAAGTGCCTCCGGAAAAACGGGAAGCCGTCAAACAGATGGTGCGCGAGCAGCAGGCTGCCAGCGCCGTCCCACCCGCCCCGGCGCACTGATCATCTGCGCTCGGCGCGCCACAGCAAGGTCAGCGCCAAGCCGAGGAATATCCAGCTCATCGCCGTCGCACTCAACACGGCAGGCCACTCGTTGAGCGTGCCCAGATTGGCGAATAACCGCCCGGCAAAGTGAAAGCTCAGTCCCAGTACGATGCCGACGAATATCTTGCCGCTGATACCGCCCTCGCGCCGGTGATAGGAAGAGAACGGCAGCGCCAGCATCAACATCACCAGCACGGCGAACGGATAGACCAGCTTGCTCCACATGGCGATCTCGTAACGGCGGGTCTTCTGGTGGTTCTCCGCCAGATGCCTGGTGTACTGGTACAAGCTCCAGGCCGACATCTGCTCGGGCATCACCATCAACACGCTCAGGATGTCCGGGGTTACTGAAGAAGGCCAGTCCAGCGTCTCCTGGTTGTTGACCGTTGCGCCCTGCGGGGTGAACAGCGTCTGCCTGATCCCCTCCAGTCTCCAATAACCCCCGTCATGATAGGAGGCGCGCTCGGCAGCCGTGATGCTGCGCAAGCGATAGTTGTCATCGAACTGGTAGATACTGATGTCGAGCAAAGAGGTATCCGGCAGCACGCTCCGCACGTTGACGAAGCTGCCATCGTCCTTCAACCATACCCCAGAACGGAATTCGCGCATGCGCAACTGCACGTTCTGCGCCTTGAGTTTGGTTTGCTGCGCCAGATGCTCGCTGGCCGGCGCGATGAATTCACCGAACAAGAAGCACAGCAACAGCAACGGCATGCCGATGCGCAGCAGTGCCACGATCATCTGGCGCAGGGATACGCCCGAAGCGCGGTACACCGTCAGTTCCGAATTGGCCGCCATTTGCACCAGCGCAAAGATGGCACCGATCAGCACGGCCACCGGGAACAGCTCATAGATATGGCCGGGCAGCGTCAGCACGACAAACAGCAACACATAGCCCAGGCGGTAATCGCCCCGCCCCATCTCGTTCAACTGATTGATAAGGTCCAGCAAGGCGAACAGCATCAGCAAAGCAGCCAGCACCAAAGCTACGCTGAAATAGATTTCCCGCGCCAGGTAGCGTGACAATATCTTCATCGCTTCCAGCGCCACCAGGAGAACACCGAGATACGGTGATAGAACAGCACCAGCAACAAGGCAAACATCAACAGGTGCAGGCCCCACAGCCCGGCCACTACGCTGATCTTCTGCAAGCCCACCCAGGAGTTGGTGACGCTGATCATGTTGTTGTAGATCATGTAGATCACCACCGCGCTGATGAGGTTGAGCGAACGCCCCGCGCGCGGATTGACGAAGCTGAGCGGGATGGCCAGCAAAGCCAGGATCAGCGCGCTCAACGGCAGGCCGATGCGCCACTCCAGTTCCGCCAGGTTCCATGAATCCGGATTCTGTAACAGATAAGAAGTGGAATAGGCCTTGCGGTTGGGCAGTTCCTGTCGCAGTTCCACCGGCTCTATGCGCATGGCATAACGCTCGAACTCGGCGATCTTGAAATTGGCCTGTCCCGGCACCCCTTCGTAACGCGTGCCATTCAGCAACACCAGAAAACGGTCGCCGTTGGCCGCTATTTCCTGATAGCCCTCCTTCGCCACCATGGTGCCTTCCTTGCCGTTCTGCGCCGCTTGCACGAAAATGTTGCCGACCCGTTTCTTTTCCGTATCCACATCTTCCAGGAAATACACGCGGTCAGCCCGCCTGGACTCGCGGAACGCGCCCGGCGTGGCGGCAGAGACTTCATCGCGGCTGTCCAACCGGCGCTTGAACTCGTCGGCCTTGGACAGGGCCCACGGCGAGATCACCAGGCTCAACAGCGCGATCAGCGCCACCACCGGCAAGGCGTATCCCAGCACCGGACGTATCCAGCGCGTCAGCCCGATGCCGGACGCGAACCACACCACCATCTCGCTGTCGCGGTAACAGCGCGTCAGCGTCATCAGAATGGACAGGAACAGACTGACCGAAAGCAGCACCGGCAGGTAATTGAGTGAAACAAATCCCAGCACCACTAGGATGCCGTCGGCGGCGAGCACACCGCTGACCGAATCGCCGAGCAGGCGGATCAACTGGGTGAACACCACGATGCCCAGCAGCACGGCGAACAACAACAAACCGTTGCCCGCAAATTCGCGCACCAGCGACCAATAGAAAATGCCATGCGCCTTGCGTCTGCCGGGCTGCTTTGACTTTTGGCAGTTCGATTGCGGATAATCCGGCATTGGAATTGAATTCATGGAATAAGGAGAAGGCGCATGGAATTTAGCATAAAACAAGGCAAGCCGGACGCGGTGAAATGCGGCTGCGTGGTCGTTGGCGTGTTCGAGGACGGCGCGCTGTCGCAGGCCGCGCAGGTGCTGGACAAAGCATCCAGACAACAGATCGGCGCCGCCGTAAAGCGCGGCGACATGCGCGGCAAGGCAGGTACCACACTGCTACTGCACAACCTCACCAGCATCGCCGCCGAGCGCGTGTTGCTGGTCGGTCTGGGCAAGGCGCAAGTACTCGACGGCAAGGCCACCCTTGAGACACTGGCCGCCACCTTCAAGGCGCTGCACGCCACACCGGCCAAGGATGCCGTCCTCTACCTTAACGATGAAGACATCGGCAAAGACGCCGCCTGGGTCATCAAGCAAGCGGTGTTCAGCGCCGCCGAGCAGGCCTTCCGCGCCGACGGCCTGAAGAGCCAGCCGGCCAAGCCCGCCACCTTGCAGCACATCACCTTCGCCACACTGGACAAGCCTGCCGCCGCACTGAAGACCGCGCTGGAACAGGCTGCCGCCATCACGCACGGCATGGCGCTAGCCAAGGAGCTGGGCAACCTGCCCGGCAACATCTGCACCCCGTCCTACCTCGCCGCCAAGGCGCTGGCACTGGGCAAGGCGCACCACGGCATCAAGGTGGCGGTGCTGGAAGAAAAGGATATGCAAAAGCTCGGCATGGGTTCACTGCTTTCCGTCACGCGCGGCAGCGAACAACCCGCAAAACTCATCACGCTGCAATACAACGGCGGCGCAAAAACGCAGAAACCCGTCGTGCTGGTGGGCAAAGGCATCACCTTCGATTCCGGTGGCATCTCGCTCAAGCCTGGCGCGGAGATGGACGAGATGAAGTACGACATGAGCGGGGCAGGTAGTGTGCTCGGCACCCTACAGGCCATCGCCGAAATAGGTCTCAAGCTCAACGTGGTCGGCGTCATCCCCACTTGCGAGAACCTGCCCTCCGGCCGCGCCACCAAGCCCGGCGACATCGTCACCAGCATGTCCGGCCAGACCATCGAGATACTCAATACCGATGCCGAAGGCCGCCTCATCCTGTGCGACGCGCTCACCTACTCGGCGAAATTCAAACCGGACACTGTGATCGACATCGCCACGCTCACCGGCGCCTGTGTCATCGCGCTGGGCCACGTCGCCAGCGGCATGTTCGCCAACGATGAGAAGCTCGCGCAGGAGCTCATCGCCGCCGGCACGCAAACGCATGACCGCGTCTGGCAACTGCCGCTTTGGGATGACTACCAGCCGCTGCTGGATTCCAACTTCGCCGACATGCAGAACATCGGCGGGCGGGCGGGCGGCACCATCACCGCCGCCTGCTTCCTGGCGCGCTTCACCAAGGACTACCGCTGGGCGCACCTGGACATCGCGGGCACCGCCTGGAAGTCCGGCAAGGAGAAAGGCTCCACCGGACGTCCGGTGCCGCTGCTGACGCAATATCTCATCAACCGTGCGGCGGCCAAGTGACCCGTATAGACTTCTTCTCCGGCGCGCAAGACAAGCTGCGCACCGCCTGCCAGCTCAGCCACCAGGCCATGCGCGACGGCATGCGCGTGCTGCTGCATGTGCCGGACGATGAAATGGCGGACAAGCTGGACCGGCTGCTGTGGCACTATCCGCCGATCGCCTTCATGCCGCATTGCCACAGCCATGAAGCGGCTGCAGCCAGCATGCCCGTGGTCATCGCCCGCGATGAGCGCTTCCCGCATTACCAGTTGCTCATCAGCCTGCATGCCGAATGTCCGTCCTTCTTCAGCCGCTTCGAGCGCGTCTTCGAGATCGTCGGGCAGGATGAAGCGGAAACGCGCACGGGGCGCATCCGCTACAAATTCTATAAGGATCGCGGCTACGAACTGCGCCACACCGATCTCGCCAGGCTGCGTGCGTGATGGATATCAAGCCCCCCTTGCCCGGTGATCTGCCCATTCTCACCGAAGTGGTCGGCGAGACCTCGGGCACGTTTCCCGTGTTGACCGAAGTAGTGGAAGAAACTGCCGCCACGCTCCCCTCCAGCCTGCCCCCAGAACTTGCGGCGCACATCGAACAGCACTACCGGCAGAAACTGCAAACCTATCTGGAAGAAGCGCAGCAGCAGGCCATCGCCAAGGCTCTGGCCGAACTGCGTGCCGAATTGCCGCAACTGATCAGCGACGCGTCCCGGCCTCCGCACGACCCTGCCTGACCCACCGCAGACCTTGGCCGCGCTTGCTATAATCGCGGCCTTTCTGACGCAACGCACCTCGCATACACCGCAATGGAACTCGCCAAAAGTTTTGACCCCAAGGACATCGAAGCGCGCTGGTACCCCACCTGGGAAAACGCGGGCTACTTCAAGGCCGGCCTCGACGCCGCCAAGCCGGACAATTTCTGCATCCAGTTGCCGCCGCCCAACGTTACCGGCACGCTGCACATGGGGCACGGCTTCAACCAGACGCTGATGGATGCGCTGACGCGCTACCACCGCATGCGCGGGGACAATACGCTGTGGCAACCGGGCACCGACCACGCGGGTATCGCCACGCAGATCGTGGTGGAGCGCCAGCTCGACGCGCAGAAGATTTCGCGCCACGACTTGGG
>JBBIIN010000026.1:0-23271 GCA_037446515.1 Gallionellaceae bacterium | reverse complement strand
TAAGCGGGGATGGCCACTGCGGCCAGAATGCCGATGATCGCGACCACGATCATCAGTTCGATCAGGGTAAAGCCTTTTTGGATTTGCTTCATAGCGAACTCCTTACTTGAGTTGTGAAATAGACCCTTGCGGGTTACACATCGACTGTGTGGCCGGATATTAGCAGATTCCATGCCACCGGCGCACGGCCCTGCATCCCCGCAAACAAGCCGGAAGCGGCGGAGAAACCACCCCAGAGACACGCCGCACCCGGGCGTTGAGACAAAATACGGCGCGCGAGTGGCAATTTTCGTCACCCCTCAAGGGGTATAGCCCGGGATGCGGCTTTCATCGACCGCGTCGATCTGTTCCGGCTTGAGGAACTGCCGCGCATATTCCAGATAGACCTTTTCGCGGATGAACACGTCGAACAGGTCGGGATCGATATGGCCGTTCTCCTTGAACTTGCCCAGGATGGTGAGCGATTCGGTCAGGGTCTTGCCCTCTTTGTAGGGCCGGTCCTGGGCGGTGAGTGCTTCAAAGATGTCAGCAATACCCATCAACCTGGCCTGCACCGACATCTGCTCCCGGGTCAGGCCTTTGGGATAGCCCTTGCCATCCATGCGCTCGTGGTGGCCGCCGGCATATTCCGGCACGCGCTTGAGATGCTTGGGCCACGGCAGCGCTTCCAGCATCTTGATGGTCACCACGATGTGGTGGTTGATGATCTCGCGCTCGGCGGCGGTGAGCGTGCCGGAACGGATGGTGAGGTTCTCCGCCTCGCCGGCATCGAGGAAATCCACCTGATCGCCAGCCTCGTTGCGCCACTGGTATGCGGCGATGCCGCGCACCCGCGCGATGTCCGCGTCGGACATCTTTTCCGAGCCGACGTTGCAGGCGTGCAGGAACTGCCGGTCATCCTCCAGTTGCCGGATGCGCGCCTCATATCGGCCTTCATCCAGGCGACCTTCGAGTTTGTCGATGAGCGCGTCGCGCTTGAGCACCTCCAGCCGGGTGTCGATCAGGCGGATGCGGTCGAAGATGGTTTCCAGCTTGGTGCCTTTGTCCACCACATGTACGGGCGTGGTGATCTTGCCGCAGTCATGCAGCAACCCGGCGATCTTGAGTTCGTAGCGGTCCTTGTCGGTCAGACGGAAATCCTGCAATGGCCCCTGCCGGGTGCGATCGACAGCCTCCGCCAGCATCATGGTGAGCACGGGCACCCGCGCACAATGCCCGCCGGTATAGGGCGACTTGTCGTCAATGGCGGTGTTGATCAGGCTGATGAACGATTCGAACAGCTCTTCCAGTTGCCTGATCAGGCGGCGGTTGCTGATGGCGATGGCCGCCTGGGAAGCGAGGGATTCCAGCAGCTTCTGGTCGTCGCTGGAGAATTGCCGCACGCCCTCCCTGCCCATGGCATTGATGAGCTGCAACACGCCGATGACTTCATGCTCGTGGTTGCGCATCGGCACGGCGAGAAATGAGCGCGAGCGGTAGCCGGTCTTGGCGTCGAAGTTGCGTGTGCCGGTGAAGTCGAAACCTTCGGCGGTGTAGGCGTCCGGGATGTTGACCGTCTCGCCGCTCAACGCCGCATGGCTGACCACCATGGCATGGTTGGGCCGACCGTCCTTGCCGATCATGTGGATGGGATAGAAGGGGATGGCTTCGCCCGAGGTGCCCCCCATGTGGATGCCGAGTGAGCGGTTGTGCAGGATCTCGAAGGTGAGCTCCTGTTTCTCGCTGTCGAGCAGATACAGGGTGCCGGCATCGGCATGGGTGATCTTCATCGCCGAGCCGAGGATGGTCTCCAGCAGCTTGTCGATATTGCGCTCGCTGGATAGCGAGGCGCCGATCGCATTCAGTTCGCTCAGGCGGTCGAGCAAACTTTCCAGCATGAGGCGTTCTGTCGCTTCCTGTGCCATGTTGTGCCTGTCCCGCAGCGCAGCGGCGCCGCTTACTTGATGCAGACGGAGCGCACCTGGTGGATGTCGGTGACGCCCTGCAACACTTTCTCGATGCCATCCTGCTTCAGCGTGCGCATGCCTTCCTCCAGTGCGATGGCGAACAGTTCAGCCACGCGCGCATGCTCCTGGATGGCCTTCTTGACCGGATCGGTGCCGATGAGCAATTCATGCAGGCCGACACGGCCGCGATAGCCGGTGCCGGAGCATTTCTCGCAACCGACCTTTTCGTACAGGGTGATCTGCCCCTTGTCGTCGCCGAATTCCTTGACCCAGTCGGCATACAGCGCCTTGTAGGCGGCATTGGCATCCTGCTTCCAAGTCGCGGTGTTCAGCAGTTCGCCGGCATATTCGGTGAGCAGATCCTTGATGTCGGCCTGCGAGGCGACATGCGGCTTCTTGCAATCCTTGCACAGGCGCTTGGCCAGACGCTGCGCCAGGATGCCCAGCAGCGCGTCGGCAAAATTGAACGGATCCATGCCCATGTCCAGCAGACGAATGATGGATTCCGGTGCACTGTTGGTGTGCAGTGTGGCGAACACCAAGTGGCCGGTGAGCGAGGCTTCGATGCCGGTGGACACCGTTTCCTTGTCGCGCATTTCACCCACCATGATCACGTCCGGGTCGGCGCGCAGGAAAGCGCGCATGATGGTGGCAAAGTCCAGCCCGGCCTTCTTGTTGATCTGCACCTGGCGCAGACCCTTCTGGGTGATTTCCACCGGGTCTTCCGCCGTCCATATCTTGGTGTCGGGGGTGTTGATGTATTTCAGGATGGAGTGCAGCGTGGTGGTCTTGCCGGAACCGGTCGGACCGCACACGAAGAACAGGCCGTAGGGTTTGCTCACCGTCGCCTTGATCAGTTCCAGATTGCGCCTGGAGAAGCCCATGTTGTCCAGCGGGATGGGCTCGCCGGATGCCAGGATACGCATCACCACGTCTTCCACACCGCCTTGCGACGGGATGGTGGCCACGCGCAGCTCGATGTCCAGCGGACCAAATTTCTTGAATTTGATCTTGCCGTCCTGCGGCTTGCGCTTCTCGGAGATGTCGAGGTCGCACATGATCTTGAGGCGGGTCACCAGCGCGTTGCGGTACTGCGCCGGCACTTCGATGTAGTTCATCAGCGAACCGTCCTTGCGCACACGGATCAGCGTCTTGGCCTTGCCGGGCTGCGGCTCGATATGGATATCCGAGGCACCCATCTTGTAGGCATCCACGATGATCTTGTTGACCAGCTTGACCAGTTCGTTGTCCGCCGCCGCGCTGACGTCATCCTGCGAGGCGTCACTGCTTTCGCTCTCTTCCTCGCCGCCCAGCGAGGTGAGCAGATCGTCCACCGAGCCTTCCATGTCGGTAAAGCTGCCCGTAGCATCGCCCATGCCGCCGCCACCGCCGCCATAGAACTGATCGAGCGTAGCCTTGAATTCACGGTTCGAGCAGACTTTGTAGATGAGGCGGTTCTTCGGGAAGATGTTGTTGACCACGCGCGAGGCCTGGATACGCTCGGGGTCGGTGGTCAGAATCACCACGCCTTCCGGTGTGTCATCCACCGGCACCCAGTGGCTGCTTTCGACATATTCACGGCGCAGGTTGCGCAACAGTTCGGCAGGCTTGATGCGGTCGGGTTTGTACGGCTCGTAAGGCACGCCAAAGAACCCGGACAACGCCTTGCCCAGCGCTTCCGGCTTGACCTGGAATTCATCCAGTAGCACGTCTTCGACCTCCACGCCCTTGCGGCGCGCAGTGCGTGTGGCCAGTTCGAACTCGGCGGCAGACATGACGGCATCCGACACCAGGAAATCATATTTGGTCTTGATGGCCCCGCTTTGCTGCTGGCGTTGGCGCAGCGCCACCGCCAGTGTTTGCGCCAGTTCCTGCACTCCCTCTTCCACCATCGCCGGGAAGGGCATGCCGGCCTTGTTGTTGATGACCTGCATCACCCCGACCAGGTCGCCATTTTCCTCGACGATGGGCGCCACCAGCATTTGCTTGGTGCGGTAGCCGGTGCGCTTGTCCACATCCTGCAGGAAACGCAAGGTGGTGCTGTGCGAGGCCAACTCGCGCTCGTCGTACACATCCTTCAGGTTGAGCAGTTTCTTATTGAATGCCGCGTAACCGGCGATGCTCTGCTCGGCGATCGGCAGTTTCAGATCCTTGAAGGAGTTCAGCCCGGTTTTGACCTTGGAGACCAGCGAAGCCTTGTCTTCCCCGACCACATAGATGGTCAGCCGGTCGGCGTTGAACAGCGCACAGATGTCCTTGCTGACATCGAGCATGATCTCGTCGATGTTGCTGGTGGCGTGTATCTTGTTGGTCACATGATTGAGGTTCTTGGTGAACTCCAACCGGACGCTCATCTCGCTGGCACTGGCCTGCACCGGACTGTTCATCGTTTCTCCTGCTGCTTACTGTTGTTGTGCCTTGGGCACCGACCACAAACCGTTTTCCAACACATGGACGTCGTATCCCGCCTGCGCCAGGATGAATGCAGCAGCGGCGCTGCGGCGACCGCTCTGGCAATAGGCGATATAGGGAGTCGCCTTGTTCAGCACCCCGATCGCGTTGCGGATGTCGTTGAGCGGCACATTGATGGCGCCGGGGAGTTTGTCGTAACGGTATTCCGGCGGATGGCGCACATCCAGCCACACCGCTCCCTGCGCGACCTTCTGCCTGGCTTCCTGATAACTGATGCGATGCAACAGCGGCTCTCTCATCAGTTCCAGGAAATCCTGTTTCTTCAGGCGCAACAGCACCCCATTGCTGCGCATCGTGACCGTGGCGTTGCGTTTTGATTCCGAGATGAGCGCCTCTTCACCAAACACGTCGCCCGCCTTGAGTTCCGCCAAAACCACACTGGCGCCTCCGACCAGACGCGTAACCTGCGCCCGCCCGCTTTCGATCAGGTAGTAGTAATCGCCTTCGTCGCCTTCGCGGATGATGACGTCCCTGTCCCATACCGCAATGGCCTCCACGCGGCTGAGCAGCTTGCCGATGTTCGCCGGTGGCAGATGTGCGAACGGCCCGTGATTCAGATTCTCGGCGCTGAACATGCCGGAATTGAGCAGCCTGCGCACGGCGGCCTCGGAATCCCCGCGATCCACCTGCGGCTTGATATCGTCGTGACTGGCAAACTGATCCCACGTCACCATGCGGTCCAGCAGGTCGTCATCCACGCGCAGCAGTTGCGCACGCGTCAGCGCCTTCGCCGAGCTGATCTCGGGCTGGCGCTTGCCTATCGGGTGCCTGGCCCATTCCGAGTCGGCGCGCATGATGACGTGATTGCCGTCCGCATAGAGCAGTTCCATCTCGCCGCGTACCAGATATACCGACTGCCCGTGCAGCGGCTGGTTCTGGAAGGGGTTCTGCCCGGCAGGCACGGTCTCCACATGGCAATAATCCAATAGCTCGCGCAAGCGCGCAGGACTGAACGAGGAGATCGGCTCCAGCGCTGCCAACACCCTGATGTCCAGTACATCCTGCATATCTATCCGTTTCCCAGAATTCGTTAACCGTGATCCCGCAGGACCACGCCCGTCATTTCGTCTTGAATACGAACACGCCATCCCATGCTTCGCCCGGCGGGTTGCTGCGATAATAGCCCACGCGCTCCGCATATACCTGGTAAAGCTTGTTGGCGGGAGACATGTTGTGCAGGCTCAACAGCAGCAACTCGGCCTTGTCCCATTCCTGCTTGCGGTAAGCGCGCAGCACTTGGTGGAACAGCTTGATCTCTTCCTGCAAACCGCCCTCGATCTCGCTTGACAGACCCAGCGGTTCGAAGATGGCCACCGGCTGCACCTTGCCTTTCACCCGCACCAGATCCACCTCGCGATAGGCAAACTCCGGCGCGGCCTGCTTGGTGATCTCTCCCACCAGCACCTGCGCGCCATATTCCTTGGTGACCCCCTCCAGCCTCGAAGCCAGGTTCACCGCATCCCCCATCACGGTGTAGGCCACGCGTACTTCCGACCCCATGTTGCCGACGCTGACCCGTCCGGTGTTGATGCCCACGCCAATATGGATCTCCGGCCAGCCGCGCTGCTTGAAAACGGGCTGGAGTTGCGCCAGGGTGCGCTGCATTTCCAGCCCGGCCAGGATCGCATGGTGGGCATGCTGATCGTCCGGCAGCGGAGCGCCCCAGAAGGCCATGATGCAATCGCCCATGTATTTGTCTATCGTGCCGCGCTGCTTGTGGATGACGCGCGAAAGCGGCGTCAGGAATTCATTCATCAGCAGCGAAAGTTCCTTGGGATCCAGCCCCTCAGAAATGGTGGTGAAGCCGCGCACATCCGAGAACAGGATGGTCATCTCGCGGCTCTCGCCTTCCATGGAAACGCTTGCCGGATGCTTCGCCATTTCATCCACCAGCTCGCCGGGCACATATTGCCCGAACAGGCCGGTGATCTGACGCTTGGTGCGCGATTCGACGAAATAGCCGAACGTCATGTTCAGGCCGAATAGCGCAAGCACCATGAGCAAGCCCCCTGCCAAAGGCAGTGCGATGTTGCCGAAATGCCAGAGCGCCCCGTTCAACAGGACATCCGCCGACAACATGGCCAGCGCCACGACCGTCCCCTGGACCGCACTCAACATGGGCAACAGGACGCTCAGGCTGATCCCGATGAGCAGCAGCAATACGACATTGGCACCCAGCACATAAGGCGGGTTCTGCTTGATGTTCTGGTTGAGCATGCCGCTGATCATGTTCGCATGCACCTCCACCCCGGGATAGACTTCTCCGACCGGCGTGGTTCTCATATCCATCAGTCCGGGCGCGGAAGTGCCCACCAGTACGATCTTGTTCTTCAACATCTCGACCGGCAGTTTTTCGTGCAGCGCATCGGTTGCCGACAGATAGCGGAACGTGCCGCGCCCACCGCGATAGGGCACCAGTGCGCTGACTTCCGCATCCACCGGAATGATCAAATCTCCTTGTGCCGATTCCAGCGACAGCCATTCCAGGCCGCCATAATCCTTGCTCTTGCTGCTGGCAAAGCCCGGAGCCAGCTTGGGATTGCCCAGCACCGTCCGCACCACCGCTAGGGAAAGGGAACCGTAATAGTTCCCGTCATATTCGACGATCATCGGGATACGCCGCACCACACCGTCGAAATCGATCACCGGATTGAAATGCCCGGCTGTTGCCGCACTGGCCTGAAGTTCAGGCAGATTCGCGCCGTAGCTGTCCCACTTGAAAAAGTGGATGGGCAAACCCCTGAAAGTTTCCGGCGGCAACACCGGCGCGGGCAACGCCCCTGAGGTATTGGCGGGAGAACCGGTTTCGCTATTGCTGAAGTAATAGCCCAGCACAACGTTGCGCTGTTTGAGCTTGCTGGCAAAGAGGGCGTCATATTCGAGAACCGGCCTGACTTGGGCCAGCACGGACTGGAACTGGGCGACATCCTTGAATTGTTTGCGTCCCAGTTCCTGCAACACCCCCAGACCTGAACTGTTGTCCTTTTCGGCGAACACTACGTCGAACCCCGCGACCGCGATGCCATAATGATCGAACAGCTCATCCATCAGCATGGCCAGTTTGTCGCGCCCCCACGGCCAGCGTCCCTCCTGCTTCAGGCTCTTCTCGTCTATATCGAGGATGACGATGCGCTCATCCGGGGTGCCCGGCAAGGTCAGCCGCATCCTGTAGTCATACAGCTTCGCGTCGGAGAACTGAACAAAACCGAGGTGATAGAACTTGGCGGCATCACCCAGGAACACCAGCATAATCACCAAGCCCAAGCCGATGAGCAGGGCATGCTTTTTCATGTCCAGCCCTTTTCAGCAGAGGGGTGCACCCGCGGGATGATCAATTTCAGCCCCGCTCAGGTTTTGAAGAAAAACTCCATCTTGACACCCGCCAGTTCGATGATGTCATGGTCGTTCAGCTGGTGCGGCTGTTCGCCCACGGATGACCCGTTCACCAAAGGGAAGCTGCCGCCCTCCACATGGGTGATGAAATAACCGTGGGGTCTGCGCGCCAGCACGGCCACCTGCACCCCAGGCTTGCCCAAGGTCGTGAGGTTCTTGCTCAACTCCAGTTCCCTGCCCAGATTCGGGCCATTCAAAATCTGGATCACTGCGGCAGGCTGCTGCGCCGACGGCGCTGCGGATGCCGCTGGCTTGACTTCGGGCTTGGGCGCCGTGGTGTTGAATTGGGCGGTATCGGGTTTGGGCGCAAGCGGCGCGGCATTCGTCTGCGTATGGCTGAGTTGGTCGTCAGCCTTGGCGGCGGGCTTGGGCGGCGCGCGCAACACCATGGTCTTTTCAAAATCCGCAGCGGTCGTCTGCGTCGGCTGATCGTTCAGATACTTCAGCTTGTATTTGCCGATCTCGATCACATCATTGCTTTGCAAGAAATGTTTTTGTGTCGGGACGCCATTGACCACCGAGCCATTGGTGCTGCCCAGATCCTCGAAGAACGAGTCGTTGAGGATGGTGATGACTGCCGCATGCTCGCTGCTCACCGCCAGATTGTCGATGATGATATCGTTGTGCGGCTTGCGCCCTATGGTCATGCGCTCTTTGGTCAAGGGGTACTCCTTGATCACAGCCCCGTCCATGCTAAGTATCAATTTTGCCGGCATATCGGTTTCCCCATCATATGAACTTGTATCAACTTCAATTCTTGAACCAGGACTTGAGCTTGCCCCACCAGCCGCGCGACAGGGCATAACTATCCCTGACCTTGATCAGTATCACCGAAACATTGTCGCGGCCACCATTGTCGTTAGCCTGCTCGATCAATTGCTTGGCGGCAAGCGCCAGGTTGTTTTGCAGCATCTGCAAGGTCGCCCCGATGTCCTCGTCCTCCACCATGTCGTTCAGCCCGTCCGAGCAGAACAGATAGATGTCGCCCACCTGCGTGTCGTAGACATGCACCTCCGGCACCACGTCGGCCTCGATACCCACCGCCCGCGTGACCAAATTCTTGTTTTTAGACAGCTTGGCCAGCTCCTTGCTGATGACCCCGCTGTCAATCTGCTCCTGCAGCAGCGAATGGTCGCGTGTGATGGGCTCAAACGTGTCGCCGCGCAAGCGGTACATGCGCGAATCGCCCACATGCGCCACGGCCACGCGGTTGTCGTAAAACAGACCGGACACGATGGTGGTGCCCATGCCGGCGTACTGCGGCTGGCTTTGCGCCGCATTGAAAATTGAAAGGTTGGCCTTCTTCACGTTATCGCGCAAGGCCGCCACGCCGATCTCATCGCCGGATGCCTGATCCTTGTCTGCCGGACTGCCATGTTCGAGCATATGCCTGATCTCGCTGGACATCACCGACACCGCGATGCCGCTGGCTACCTCGCCTGCGTTATAACCGCCCATGCCATCGGCCAGCACAACCAGTCCGTGCTCCGCATCGCAAGCCACGCTATCCTCGTTATGCGAGCGCACCATCCCGGAATGGGTCTGACTGACAATCTCAAGCGCGTCCTTTACGTTCACTTCATGCCCCTTTTTGGCAATTCATTGCAACCCGGCCATGCATTGGCGCACAGCCTCGGCCATCTCTGCGCCATTGGCAAATCGCTCTTCGATTTTCTTGGCTAGCGACTTGTTGATGATCGCCACCACGCACGGCGGCACCCCGGGTTTGATCGTCAGAACATCGGTATGCGGCTCGCTGGCAATCTTGAACATCAGTTGCGCCATTGAGTCTCCCTCGAAGGGTAGCTTACCACAGACCAACTGATACAGACTCACCCCCAGCGAGAACAGGTCGGAATGTCCTTCGATCTTTGCCCCGGACAGCTGCTCGGGCGACATGTAGGAAGGTGTGCCCAATACCATGCCCGTTTTGGTTTTGGATGAATCGGTGATGCGCGCAATGCCGAAGTCGGTGACCTTCACGGCGTCGCTTTCCGGGTCATACATGATGTTGGCCGGCTTGATGTCGCGGTGCACCACATTCAGGCTATGCGCATAGCCAAGCGCATCCGCCACGCGCGCCACGATGCTCAGCACTTTGGGCAGGGGCAACAGATTATCCGCTTTGGTATAGGCCACCAGATCCTTGCCCTTGAGGAATTCCATGGCAATATAGGCCAGATCATGCTCCTCGCCAGCATCGTACATGGTGACGATATTGGGATGGTTCAGGCGTCCGGCTGTCTCGGCCTCGCGGAAGAAGCGCGCCTTCACATCCGCCAGCTCGTCCGCCTCGAACTCCTGCGACAAAGCCATGGTCTTGATCGCCACGATACGGCCTATCTTGGGATCCTTGCCCAGATAGACCACGCCCATCGCGCCCTTGCCGAGTTCCTTTTCTATCTCGTAGCGACCCAGCATGGGCTTGGCCACGCCCGCCTTGTCCAGCACCATAGTACTCGCATTGGTGCGCCCTCCGCCCCCCCCGCCCAGGATGACGGTCTCCGCCATCGCCCTGCTTTGCGCCAGACGCGCCTCAAGATCGCGGAATTTCGGGTTGTAATCGGCCATGTACTTGAATACCGATTCGGCCTTATTGAACTGGCGCTTGCGTTCAAAATCCAGCCCCAGGTTATACAGCACGTCCATCAGGCCATCGTCCAACGGCACCTTGCGGAACTTGTCGAAGGCCATATCGAGTTGCCCCTGGCCCTGGAAGGCCAGACCCAGCATGCGGTTGCTTTCCGCCGATTCGGCATCGGATTTTTCCTTGCCCCGCTCCGTCATCAGGAAGCGTTTGGTGGTCAACAACAAATGTCCGACTAGCAGCAACACGGCGGGCAACATTAGTTGCAGCCACATGGCCTGCGTCATCATCAACAGGAAATGGGTCGCCAGCAACGCGGCAAACACCGCCCCGGTGATGATTGCCCCCAGCCCCGCGCTCAAGTGTGGCAGCACCAGGATCAGATACAAGGCGACCAGCAGGAACACCGCCCACTCCGCCCACATCCCCCAGGCCGGAGTAACAAAGAAATCCTGCTTCAGGATGCTGGAAACCGAGTGCGCCAGCGTCAGCACGGGCGGCATCGCCGCAGAAACCGGCGTAACTTGCATCGCCCCCACACCTGCTGCCGTAGCGCCCACCAACACAATCTTGTCACGGTATTTTTCAACCGGAATCTTGCCCGTCAGCACGTCATAGAACGAATCCACCTGAAAGGCCGGCTTGCCATCGCGGTCAGCATAGAAATAGGTGTACATGCGCAGCGCCGGATCAGTGGAGATATTCAGATTGCCTACTTTAACTCCTTGACCAAGCATTACCTGAATATCCTTAGGCTCAAGGTTCAGGCTGCGCGCAGCGATCATCAGCGACAGCGATGGGTAATACTGACCGTAGTAATCAATCATCAATGGCTCGGTGCGTATGCCGCCATCCACATCCGGTGTCGCGTTCAGGTGTCCAAGCGACAGCGCAGGCTGTCCCAGCAAGGGAATGGGCGCCAAGACATCCAGCGCGGGAAGCGGCATACCCGTATTGCCTTCGCCCTGCACATTGGTCAGCGCATTCTTCGCGACATATTCGGGCAACGGGGCGTCCGGCCTGCCCTGTGGCATCCCCAGATCGAAATATATGCCCAGCAGCACGTTGTTGATCTTGCCCATGCTGTCCGCCAGCTTCTGGTCGTTATCCAGATGCTGCATGGCGTCCTGCACCAGCATTTGCAGCTCTTGCCACGCAGCAGGGTTGCTGTTCTTCAGATTGGTGTTTTCGAGGACGGAAACGATGTTGAGGATATAGGGCAAGCCGGCATCCACCTGCGGCTCGAAAAACAATGCGGTATGCCCGACTACCTTGGGGTGGCCCCCGGCCAGTATGTCCAGCAACTTGGCATGAATCTCCCGCGGCCACGGCCAGCGCCCCAGATTAGCGATACTCTGGTCATCAATGGCAACAACCGCGATCTTGTCGCTGGGAACGCGTGATGAAGCCTGTACCCCCCAATCATATGCCTTGCGTTCAAGGCTTTGTATCAGATCGGTGCGGGCACCCAGAAGCAGCAGCACCGCCACCAGCACGCCGGTGAACCAGTCCGCCTTGAAAAATGCCATTTTTTTCATATGCCCCCTGCCCGCTTGCACGCGTTTCTCTGAACTTTCGGGCAGATACTAAAACAATTTTCAATTCCAAACCATACTGGGTTGATTTAACGGCAGTTTGCTTTCCATCAATGGGTAATGACAACCGGCAGCTTGGTCAGGCCCGCGACCTTGCCCGACACCGACCCCAGCAGGAATCTCGCCAAGTTCTCATGCCCTTGCGCTCCCATCACGATTTGGTCCATCCCGTGCTCATCTGCATACTGCACGATGGTTTCTGCCGGACGCCCCACACTGATGTGATACTGGTAAGAGAGTCCTGCCGCATCCAGCTTGTCCCGCGCCTGCTGTAAAGCAGCCATGCCTTGCTCGCGGTAATACTCGTCTATCATGTCCTGATTGATGAATAGCTTAACGTTCCCGGCCGCGACATTCCATTGCACATTCAAAAGGAAAATCTTTGCCGGTTCACGCAGGGCCGCATTCAGCCGGATGGCATATTCGACCGCATGCACCGCATTATCCGAACCATCTACCGGAATCAGGATGTTCATATCGCCCCCTTTGTTAATCGCGCTGCCCATCGCTGCCGGAGGCAGAGTTTTGCGACATGCCTGCCGCAACGATAGGCTCATCCACCAGATCTCGCGCCTTGGCCTGACCGGCCTTGCGCAACGCCAGCCCCCATCCCATCGCCAGCACAAACACCGCACCGGCCACCGGCACCAGCCAGTGCAGGGCATGATGTACTTCCACCAACGGCCGGAATGCCGCCTCGCTCACCAGCATCTCACCTGCCACGTAGCCAAGCAGCGCACCCCCCGCATAGATGATGAACGGGAAACGGTCAATTAGCTTCAACACCAGTTGGCTGCTCCAGGCGATCAGCGGGATGCTCACCAGCAAGCCAAAGACCAGTAGCAACACGTTGCCGCGCGCCGCTCCCGCCACCGCCAGAACATTATCCAGACTCATCACGAAATCCGCGATGATGATGGTCTTCACCGCGCCCCACAGGCTGGCCGCGGCCTTGATGTTGCCCTCGCCGTGCGCTTCTTCTTCCGGCAAGATCAGCTTGACGCCTACCCACAGCAGCAACAGCGCACCGACCAGCTTGAGGTAAGGCAGCGACAGCAGGCCGACCGCGAAGAAGGTTAGCACTATGCGCAGCCCTATCGCCCCCACCACGCCGTACAGGATGCCTTGCTTGCGCTGCGCTGCGGGCAGATTGCGGCAAGCCAGTGCGATCACCACCGCGTTGTCGCCCGACAACAACACATCGATCACGATGATCTTGAACACGTCCACCCAGAACTGGGCGCCCATCAACATCTCCAGCATGATTACCCTTTCAGCACTTTCTGCATGGTGCGCCCCATCTCTGCCGGGTTGCGCGTGATGTGGATGCCGCATTCCTCCATCACCGCCAGCTTCTCCGCCGCGCCGCCTTGTCCGCCCGAAATGATCGCACCGGCATGTCCCATGCGCTTGCCCGGTGGCGCGGTGATGCCCGCAATGAAGCCCACCACCGGCTTCTTCATGTTGTCCTTGATCCAGCGTGCGCAAGTCTCTTCGTCATTGCCACCGATCTCTCCCACCATGATCACTGCGTCGGTCTCGGGGTCGTCGTTGAACAAGCGCATCACGTCGATATGTTTCAATCCGTTGATCGGGTCGCCGCCGATGCCGACACAAGAGGACTGGCCATAACCCAATGCGGTGAGCTGCCCCACCGCCTCGTAGGTCAGCGTGCCGGAACGCGACACCACACCAATACGTCCCTTCTTGTGGATATGCCCCGGCATGATGCCGATCTTGATCTCGTCCGGCGTAATCAGGCCGGGGCAGTTCGGCCCGATCAACACGGTCTTCCTGCCCTGCATTTTGTAACATGTGCGGATCATGTCATGCACCGGGATGCCCTCGGTGATGCAGATCACCAGATCGAGATCGGCCTCCACCGCCTCGTCGATGGCCGCCGCCGCACCCGCGGGCGGCACGTAGATCACCGACGCGGTCGCACCCGTCGCCGCCTTCGCACCCTTCACTGTCGCATAGACCGGGATGCCTTCGAACGATTCCCCCGCCTTCTTGGGGTTCACGCCGGCGACGAAGCAGTTCGCGCCGTTCGCATAGGCGCGGCACTGCTGGGTGTGGAATTGGCCGACCTTGCCGGTCATGCCCTGGGTGATGACTTTGGTGTTTTTATTGATAAGTATGGACATGATTAACCTTTCACCGCCGCCGCGACGACCTTCTGCGCCGCATCCGCCATGTCGCTGCCGGAAATGATGGGCAGGCCGGATTCAGCCAGAATCTTTTTGCCGAGATCGACGTTGGTGCCTTCGAGCCGCACCACCAGCGGCACGTTCAGGCTGACCTGGCGCGCGGCCGCGACCACGCCCTCGGCAATAACGTCGCATTTCATGATGCCGCCGAAGATGTTGACCAGGATGGCTTTCAGGTGCGGGTTCTTCAGCATCAGCTTGAACGCCTCAGTGACCTTTTCGGTGGTCGCCCCGCCGCCCACGTCGAGGAAGTTGGCCGGGCTGCCGCCATAGAGTTTGATGATGTCCATGGTCGCCATCGCCAGCCCCGCGCCGTTGACCAGGCAGCCGATGTTGCCGTCGAGCGAGATATAGGATAGATCGAACTTGGACGCTTCGATCTCGGCGGGATCCTCCTCGTCGAGGTCTCGCATCGCGACGATCTCAGGGTGACGATACAGAGAATTGGAATCGAAATTGAATTTGGCATCGAGCGCCACGACGCGATTATCAGCCGTGAGGATGAGTGGATTGATCTCGGCCAGCATCGCATCCTTCTCCACAAAGGCGCGATACAAGCCTTGCAGCACTTTCACCGCCTCTGCGTTCGCCACGTCGGGGATGCCGATGGCGCGGGAGACCCGCGCTGCTTCCTGCGCATCCAGCCCGGCGACCGGGTCGATGCGCACGGTATGTATCTTTTCGGGAGAATGGTGCGCGACTTCTTCGATCTCCATGCCGCCTTCGCTGGAAGCAAGCAGCGCCACGCGCTGCGCTGCGCGATCCACCACCATGCCAACATAGAACTCCTTGACGATCTGCGCGCCCTCCTCGATCAGCAGGCGGCGCACCTTCTGCCCCTGCGGCCCGGTCTGGTGCGTGATGAGTTGCATGCCAAGGATGGCCTGCGCGTGCGCGCGCACCTCGTCCAGCGATTTCGCCACCTTGACGCCGCCGCCCTTGCCACGACCACCTGCGTGGATCTGCGCCTTGACGACCCAAACCTTGCCGCCCAGTTGCTGCGCAGCGAAGACCGTCTCTGCGACACTGAAACATGCCACCCCGCGCGGCGTGGGCACACCAAACTCGCGCAGGATTTCCTTACCTTGGTATTCGTGGATTTTCATGATGAGCGCTTAAAACCGGATGGCCGAATTTACCAGACTGCGCATCAACGCGCAGGGGATATTGCGGCCATGAAAAAGGGCCACAACACAGTGCGGCCCCGCCTTCATCCGACACTGCGCCTCAGAAGTCCCAGCGCAGCCCCGCAGAATAGAAATATCGCGTGGTCTTGCTGGTCTGCTGCGCACCGCTGTAATTGATGTTCTCAAATCCGCCATCAATATCGATGTTGAATTGCGGACGTATGCGGTATGAGCCGCGCAGCATGGGCGACACGCGCTTGGTCGTGCCGCCGAACTGATCGGTCTGGTTGTAGAATTGCAGCGACGTGTCCATCATCCAGCGGCTCTGGAGCTCGGTGTGGTTATACAGATAGATGACGTTGCCTTTCACCTGGCTGCCGCTGGTGAAGGTGGTGCTCGCCAGCCAGATATCCCCCTCCTTGCGCAAGCCGCTGCCGATAATCTGCGCCGTAACGCCCAGCTCACTGCCACGCCCCGGCGTCGTCGGCAGGATGCCCGTCAAGGCTGTCGTGCCGCTCGCGGGCAGGCCGCTGGTGTTGCTCACGCGCACATCGCCGCCGACCTGCCATTTCTCTTGCAGGGGCATGGTCGCGCCCGCCTGAGCCATGTTCACGGTGGCCGTGCGGGACAGTGCAAGGTCGCGCAGGCTGCTGGCCGACATGGCTTGCAGCAAGGCATTGACCGACGATGCCGTGGATCCGCTCAAGGCATTGCGGATGCTCAGCGAAGGTGCCTTGCGATGGTCAGCCATGAAATTCAACGTGATGTCGGACACGCCCAGTGTGCCCATCACCTGCGCGGCATTGAGGGCATGGAAATAAGTGTCGTAATCGAGCAGGGCATACGCCGTTTTCTTGCCTTCGAAGTAACGCCACTCCGCGCCCAAGGCACGGCGGTCTATCAGGCCATCGGCGCTCTGGTTGATCGCATACAGTGAATAAGGCCCCATGTCATAGCCTGCCCCGAAGAACACCGGCTTGGTCGCCCCTTGCAGATTTTCGGACAGTACGCCTGCCACCCCGTTGACGCGCAAAGCCTGGGCATCCCCGTAAGAACCTGCAATGCCATCGAAACGCCCCTGCACCCCGCCGCCCATCGCGGATTGCCGCCCCACGCGCAGCATATAGTCCTGCGTGCGGCTCTTGATCTCGCCATAAGCCGCGTTTACCAGGTTCTGGCTGGGCTGGCTGGACAACAGGTTCCTGGTGTTCACATCGCGGAACACCAGACGTCCGTCATATTCATCACTGATGTAGCGCTCCGAAACATCCACGTTGCTGATGAGCATGGACTGATCGGTGAGCGACAGCGAAGAGGCCGTTTGCGCATTGTTGAAGGTGAAGGTCGAATCTATCTTGCTGTGCCCATAGTAATAACGCGAAGAAACGCCGCCGAAGGTCATCCAGCGCGCCTCTTTCCTTTGCTCCTCGCCGGGGATGACGGCGGCCGCAGCCTTACCCTGGGCCGCCAGACCACTCAATCTTTGCAGCACACGGCCCGCGCCATCGCCTTCCGGATACAGCCGCAAATACAACTCATACTCGATCCTGGCCTTGTCGGTTTGCCCTGCACGCTCGCGCGCCACGCCGACCCATTCCTGGCCATCCTGCGTATAGTCGTTGGGCGGCAGCAAAAGCAGTTTGTTGAACGCATCCACCGCCGCCTCGTTGTTGCTGGCGGACAAAGCATCGCGCCCCTGCACCATCAATGCGCGCGCCTGTTTGTTGGTCGCCGCCATTTCCGCCTCATCGGCACTCAGCGCTCCCGCCGCAACCGGAGCCGCCTCGGGCTTGACCACCGGCAACAAGGGCAACGGCCCGCTGCTGGAAATCTTCCTGTCCGGGCGGATGGTGATGACCAGACTGCGCATGTCCGCACCCGGCGCGACGCTGTATTCCGCTTCGCGGGCGAACTCCACCACCAGCTCGGGCTTGCTTTGCTGGTCGCGCGTGGTGACCGAGAAGCCGGGGATCAAAGCGGAAGGTGGCGAGGTGCGCACCTCGTTGTCCACCCAGACTTCGTTGTCGGTGGCGCCGGGGACGCGGTCATAGTAAATGTCCAGCGTCTTGCCGTGGCTTTCCGGAAAATGCCGCAGGTAACGGATGGGACCGGTCATGCGGATGGTGGCGACCACTTCCTGCCCGCGGTATTCCAGACGGACATCATCCAGCGGCTGTGCCACCGCAGCCCCGCCCCCCCAAAACGCTGCGCAACCGGCCAATAGCACACTGCGCAATCTGTTCATCTTGTTAAACATATTCCTCCCTTTGTAACCAGGGAAGGCGGATCGCCGCCCTCCCGATTATTTGTGCCAAGTGCTGTAATTCACGCCATGGCAAGTCGAACAATCCTGCCCCAACACGAAACCTTCGTGGCCATAACCTTTTTTCTGCATTCGCCCCAGATAGGTCGCGGTTTTCAGGTGGCAAGTAATGCATTGCGAACCAGGTGCAGCCAGCGCATGGTTCATGCTCTCCGCCGCCCAAGATGTGGCGCTGTAATGACAGGCCGTGCAGGTCGCGGCCGTGCTGATCGGCACATGGTTGGTTGCCATCGCGCGTATCGTCGGGCTGTAGGCTGCCGTGTGGCAGTTCTGGCACAGCGTCTGCCCCGCATGATCGTAGCGGTGGGCGGTGGTGAAAGTTCCCGCGCCATAGCTGGTGTGGCAGGAGCGGCAAGCCGTGATGCCAACAGTGGTAAAGATCGTATGCTTGGCCGTGTTGACTATCTGCTTCACGCCTGCCGCCGCATAAGCTGCATTGTTATGGCAAGTCTCGCAGGCAGGCGATGCTCCGGCATGGTCATAGCTGGCGCTGGGGAAGCTGCCTACCGCATAGCTCTTGTGGCACGACTGGCAAGTGACCGCCGGATTGGCTGGCAGGAACACGGTATGGATGGGCGTCAGCGACATTTGCTTCACCCCCGGTCCATACGCGGGATTCTTGTGGCAGTTCTGGCACAGCGTCGGCGCGCCGGCATGGTCATAGAACGCGCCAAAGAAGGAGTAGTAACTCTTGTGACAGGTGCTGCAATTGCTCAATCCCATACCAGCCATCACCGGCAGGCTCAAGTGCGTGGCCGCAGAGAAATTGCGGCCCGGCCCTGCGGCTCTGTGGCAGGCCGAGCAATCCTGGGTCACACCGTTATGGTTCCAGCTGGCTGGCACCCATGAGGAAGAGCGGTGGCAGGAATCGCACGAGTAATTGGTCACCACATGCTTGGCCGGCTTGCCTGCAGCGATGCGCCCGTTATGGCAGGTGGCGCATTGCCCGGTGCGGGCGGTGCCGTGGTTGTAGCGCGCGCCCAGGAAGGTAGAGGTATTGAAATGACAGATCTCGCACGGCGCGTCGGTCACGATGTGGTTGGTGGACTTCGGAGTAGCGACGACGCGTCCGCCCGGCGCATGACAACCGTCGCAGTTGCGTGGCGTGCCCTTGAACACGCCGCCCGCGTGGCAGGTTTCGCACGCCACCGCCGCATGCACTCCGGAAAGCGGAAAGCCCGTGGTCATGTGATTGAAATCACGCCCGCCCAGTTGCGTTTCCGCAATGGCCGGCAACGCTATGGCGAGCAGCGCCCCCGCCAACCAATGACCCCATGTTTGTCTCCGTCGTTCCATAGCCCGCCTCCTTAAAGTTGATGCCCGATCATTTGCAACGCTGTCCTGCATGACAGCATCACGGTTTGCGTGACGCCGCCGCGCCCATCTTCACCTGTTTCCAGTTATCACCGTCATGACAGCGATCACAGCGTTCCCCGAAGCTACCGTTATGCACGTCATCGCGGTCATGGCAAGTGCCGCAAGCCGTGGACAGCAGCACTTTCTTGCCCATCGGTTTCTGGTGGCAGGAATAACACTTGCCGGCAACTTTCCTGTGTGCGCCATCCAGCCTGAAAGTGGTCTTGTTGTGATCGAAATCCCACGCCTGCCATGAGCGCGTGGTATGGCAAACCTGGCAATCCGTACCCAGCCTGCGTTTGTGCGCGTCGTCCTTGTCGTGGCAGTCCGCGCACTCCTTGGGCGCGTCCTTGAAGGTCGGCGCGGCATGGCACTTCTTGCAGTTCACCAGCGCATGCCGCCCGAGCAGGGGGAATACCGACATGCGCTGATGGTTGAACTTGGTCTTGGCCCAGGCTTCCTCGACGTGGCAAGTTTCGCATTTCTTACCCTCTTGGCCTTTGTGCTTGTCGTCTTTCAGATGGCACGCGTAGCAATCCTGCTGCAATTTATCCTTGTACAAGTCGCCCTTGTGGCAGGCCACGCACTTGGCCTGCGCGTGCTTGCCCAGCAGCGGATACTTGGTCTGCTTGGCGTGATCGAAGATGATCTCATTCCACTCGCGCTCGACGTGACAGGTCTCGCATTTCGCACCGAAGTTGCCCTTGTGCGCCTTGTCGTCGTCTTTCTTGTGGCAGGCCACGCACTGCTTGGGCGTATCCTTGAACTTCTTGTCGATGTGGCACTTCTCGCACTTGACGTCGGCATGCTTGCCCAGCAGGGGAAACTTGGTCTTGTCATGGTCGAACTTCACCAGCTTCCAGTCCTTTTCGGTATGGCATGACTCGCACTTCGGCCCCAGCTTGCCTTTGTGCGCCTTGTCATCATCCGCCTTGTGGCAAGCCACGCATTGCTTGGACGTGTCCTTGTACTTGCCGTTGATGTGGCACTTGTCGCACTTGACGTCCACATGTTTGCCCAGCAACGGGAAATGCGTCTTGGCGTGATCGAAGTCCGTGGTCTTCCAATCCTTGTCCACATGGCACTTGGCGCAGTCCTGGCCCAGCCCACCCTTGTGCTTGTCGTCCTTCTTGTGACAGGAAAAACACACGCTGGGCGCCTCGCGGAATTTCACGCCTGGCTTGTGGCAACTCTCGCACTTCACCTTTTCGTTCAAGTGCGCGCCCTTGAGCACGAAATCCGCCAGCTTGTGATCGAACGTGCGGTGGTCGAATTCGGCTATCTTGGCATCACGCCCCTTGTGCTCGGTATGACACTCCTTGCACTCCTTGCCCTGCTCCATACGACCGTGATAGCCGGATTTCTCGCGAACGTCCTTCCCGACCTCCTTGTGGCAATCCATGCACATCTGCGATTGCGCTGCCTTGTCGAACTTCTTATGGCACTTCTCGCAGCTTTCCTCTTCTTTCGCATGCCCCTTGATGACCTCGCCCGGCATCAATAACTTGTTCGCCTGCGCCTGCATGGGCAGTACAGACATCAGGCAAATCAAGGCAAAGAAACGCAAAAACATGGTCACGACCCGGTTCATCGATCAATAAGCGTGCACTGCATACACGTGATAAATGGCGCTGAACACCATCATGTACACCAGCGGAATGTGGAAGATATGCCACCACGAGAACAACCGCTCATAGGTGTGGAACTGTGCCGTGTCGCGCACGGCACGCAGATAGACGACCAGCTTCTCGCGATAGTCCTGGTACATCTTTTCCATGCCCGCAATTTGCTGGGCGTTGAAGTTTTGCTCGCGCGCCTGGGCATGCATCACCTGATGCAACTCCCTGGACAAGGAACGGGACAGGGAGGACGCCTGCACGCCGACTTTGAAGAAATTCCCGAAACCGTATCCGGCCTCCTTGCCAACCTTCTCCGCATCCACGCGGAATGTTTCCAGTGCATTCTCGACATGGGGCGCAAAGCTGAAGATGGATTTGACATCGCCGGTCTGCTCGATCTCTACACGTATCTCGTTCACCGTAGCCTGCCGCCCATACAGGCCATGATGGATCTTGGTGTAGAAAAAACGTCCGAAGGTGCCGCTACCGGAAACCAGCAACATGCAGTACATGGCCACCGCCGCATTGACCGACCCCTGCGGATGAATGAACGGGATGTAAACGTGATAGGTGGAATGGAAGATGATGAACAACGGACCAAGGATACCCAGCACCATGTGCCATTTGAACCAGATCGGCAGAAAGCCGAAGTTCTCCAGAAACTTCCAGCGCTTACGCAGCGGATAGAGCAGCAGCAACAGCATCATCAGCCCGCCAGTCAGCCCCAAGTTATAACCGAAGTCGAACAGTTCATCCCCCGGCCGGTATAGCTTTTGCGGATACACCACAAAGAAACCGCCCACCGTGATGAGCCCCACGATGCTGATGAAGATGATCCAGCGCAGATGTTCTGATTGGTTCTTGGCTTTCATTACTCCGTCCTGTTTGGTCAAACAATTTCCGGCGCGAATTGTATCGTGCGGCGGTTTTTCACCTCAATTGAATATTCGCGGAAATACAACGAACCGTAAGGAATGCGCAGCATGCGACAAGCAACTGCCCGAAAGGTTCCAGACAACACGCTCTCATCCTTAGGTTCTGTGTGGCAATAGCATCTTGATCGCTGAAAACGTTATCATGCACGCCCTGCAGATCATTCGTTAGCGCCATCACTATGGACTTAGCCATTTATCTCATTCCGCTGGCCATCATCCTGTTCATTTACCTGCGTGGCCGCAAGCAAAAAGAAAGTGCCGCCACTGCCGTATTGAAAGAAGCCATCGAATCAGGCCTGACCGAACCCGCTTCCCTGCACCCCTATATCGACCCCAAGCTTTGCCTGGGCGCGGGCAGTTGCATCACCGCCTGCCCGGAAAGCGCCATCGGCATGATCAAAGGCAAGGCCGTGCTCATCAATCCAACTTATTGCATCGGCCATGGCGCCTGCGCCGCCGCCTGCCCGCATGGCGCAATCACCCTGGTGTTCGGCACGGAAAAGCGCGGCATGGATATCCCGCAAGTTGACCCTCACTTCGAGACCAACGTAAAGGGCATCTTCATCGCAGGCGAATTAGGCGGCATGGGACTGATCCGCAAATCGGCCATGCAGGGTAGTCAAGCCATCGAACATATCGCCAAGCTGAAAGACAGCGCCTATGACTATGATGTGGTGATCGTCGGCACCGGCCCTGCCGGTCTGGGCGCCACGCTGGGCGCCATGGAAAAGAAACTGCGTTACGTCACGCTGGAGCAGGAAAGCTCGCTGGGCGGCGCGATCTTCCAGTACCCGCGTAACAAGGTCGCCATGACCGCCCCGGTCAAGCTGCCGCTCATCGGCGAGATGCACTTCAAGGAAGTGCGCAAGGAAAAACTGCTCGAGTTCTGGGACGGCATCATCAAGAAGACCGGCATGAAGCTGAACTTCAACGAACGCATGGAGAGCATCACCCCCTCCGATCAGGGCTTCATCGTCAAATCATCCAAAGCCGCTTACAAGGCCCGCGCAGTGCTGCTGGCCATCGGACGGCGCGGCACCCCGCGTAAGCTGGGCGTACCCGGAGAGGAACAGCCGAAGGTGGTCTATCGCCTGATAGACCCCGAGCAATACCGCAACATGCATGTCGTGGTGGTGGGGGGCGGCGACAGCGCGCTGGAAGCTGCCATGTCCATCGCCGAGGAGCCGGGCACAACGGTCACCTTGTCTGCGCGCGGCGAAGAGTTCGGCAAAGCCTTTGGCGGCGCGAAGCCCAAGAACCGCGACAAGCTGAAAGCCATGTCTGATGCCGGCAAGCTCAAGATTCTGCTGAAATCTGGCGTCAAAACGATCAACAAAGAAACCATCGTGATGAAGCAGGGCGATGAGGAGCTGGAAATCCCCAACGACGGCGTGATCGTTTGTGCGGGAGGCACACTGCCCACACCTTTCCTGAAAGAGATCGGCGTGATGGTGGAAACCAAGTTCGGCACTGCGTAAAGCGCACGCCACAGAGATGAAAAAGGCCTGCGAACACGCAGGCCTTTTTTGTTGGTGCACCTGCCGGATTCGAACTGGCGACCCACCGCTTAAAGGATAGTTGTTCCAGCCACTTTTGTCCGGAAGCATTTCGCAATTCCCAAGGGATCGTCCTTTTGTGCAAATCGACCGCTCATCGCTTGATTCTCTATCTTTGCCAGCTTTCCTATTTTAGGTTCTGGATGCGCATA